>CAMPKC010000047.1 GCA_946887045.1 uncultured Sphingobacteriaceae bacterium
GAGTTAAGGTTGCACTATTGCCGGCGGCATCTTTTATGGTTCCGCTGTTTAAAGCTAAAGCGCTTGTAGACGTATAATCCAGATCGCTGCTAACATCCCCGGTTTGGACGGTATAGGTAAACGTTAGTGTGCTGGTTCCGCTGCCGCTTGCATAATTAACTGCCCGGTCTGTTGTCCCCGTTTCCAGTGTTAGCTGAGGGGTGCCTGTGACCGTCACCGCTTCGCTAAAATTCACCTGGATACTGATTGCATTGCCCGCTATGTAAGTTCCGTTAGCCGTTGATGATGTTACGCCCGCAACAGCAGGTGCCTGAGTATCAATAATGATGTTCTTATTTGCCCCAAGGGAGTTTGCTGTCCCTGGTGTTGCAAGAGTTAAGGTTGCACTATTGCCGGCGGCATCTTTTATGGTTCCGCTGTTTAAAGCCAGGGCTGTAGTCGCGGCATAATCCAGGTCACTGCTGGCATCACCCGACTGAACCGTATAAGTAAAAGTCAACGTAGTGGTGCCGCTACCACTTATATAATTAGCTGCCTGGTCTGTTGTTCCCGTTTCCAGAGTTAGTTGCGGAGTTCCGGTAACGGTTACCGCTTCGCTGTAATTAACCTGAATACTGATGGCATCGCCTGCTTTGTAAATGCCGTTGACTGTTGATGAGGTAACAGAACTAATAGTTGGTGCGGTTATATCTGCAACTACCGTGATGCTTACCGTTTGTGTGTTTGAAGAATTTGAAGTTCCATCGTTTACTTTATAGGAAAAGCTATCTGAGCCCGAGTAAGCACTGTTCGGTTCATAAATTACTCGTCTTGGATTACCTCCGTTATCTGAAAGGCTGGTAGAAATTGCAGTTATCTCAGCGCCTTTTGTGGTGCCGTTATTGGTTTGGTAGATTTTTCCGTTCGAGGGAAGAGCAGTTATTATCGCTGCCGCCAATGACTGATCGTCTACATCACTTCCGCCTAAGCGTAGGGAAATACGTGAATTTTCGTCTACGCTGGCTGAATACGTTGTATTACCTGCAACATACTCATCTCCATCAGAATTCTGGAGCGTTCCGGTGTTGCTGTTCGCGCTTCTGTCGTCTAAAGATGTACCGCTGCCTTCTTCAAAATTCCAATAGCCTGCCAGGCCTGTTTCTGTTCCCGCTAAGGGCACATACATGTATTCTTTAATCTGTGCGGCTGACCGGGCTGTCGACCAAATGCGGACATCATCTAAACTACCATCGAAATACTCTCCCCAGCCAGGCTTATATCCAATTCCAAATGCTGCGGTATTCGTTGTTGTAAAATTGCTTGTATAGGAAGATGAGTTATCTAAAATCCCGTCAATATAAAGTGACAATGTTTTAGCAGATGTATTTAAAACCGCTGCAACATGATGCCAGTTATTGTCAGAAATGTCGCTTACGCCATTAACCCACAAACTATTTGGAAAGCCTGATCCCGCTTCAAAGGATAGTTTATTGCTGGTGATCCTTAGATAATAGCCAACCGACGATCCATTCTGCTTTCCAACAATTGTAGCATGACCTGCGTCGGCTCCTCTTTTAACCCAGGCTTCGATAGTGAAATCTCCGGTTCCGAAATTAAGGCTTGAATGATTTGGGGCTTGTACACCTTCACTCCGGCTTCTTTCAAAATTTAAGGCTGTGCCTAAGCCGGCTACCGGCAATCGGTTTGTTTTGTTTATGATTATGTTATTAATTGACGGATAACCAGAACCAGAATTATAGGTTATACGCACTTCATCGACATTGTCAAAGTCAGACCCTAAACTCACTGTCGAGATTTGATCTGAACTATTTGCTGTAAATGAGGTGGAAGCTACCTGAATTGTGTTTCTATAGCCGATTACATCTACCAAGCCCCCCGTATAATTCCAATCATACCATTTGAACTGAGAAATTTTAAACTCGGTACCATCCGAACTTTTGATTGCCATTCCCTTCCAGGGGGTAAATCCATCAAGATAATTAAAAGTGCTTAGGCCACTAAAAGATTGCGAATTGGCCAGCTCGGCAGCGCTATGCCACTCAATGGATCCGCCTAAAGCAGACCC
Source organism: uncultured Sphingobacteriaceae bacterium (assembly GCA_946887045.1). The sequence goes on from CAMPKC010000047.1 coordinate 2,066, forward strand.
ACTCGTGTTGCTGATATTAAGGATTTGTATTACCTGGCCGGAAAAATCACTGGCCCCTCCCTCTCCATCTTCTGCTATGCCATCGGACCAAGGGCTGGCGTCATTAAAAGTAAAATTCAGGGTAGTTTGCCCGAATAGTTCAGTAGATGCTGTTAAAATTAAAATTGCAGCTAGAAATTGATGTAGAAATTTACTCATGCAAGAATTGGAATAAGTAGTTAAAATTTTACCTCTGGACGGTGTTATCACTGTACCATGACAAGATTTAGAACGGCGATAACACTCCTTCATATTAAGATCGAAATGGCGCGGGACTCAAAATCGGGAGATGTGAATGGGGGTTGTGTTCTTTGAAAAAAATAATCATTACATTTTAAACATTACTACTTCAGATAGGAAAGAAGATTTGAATAGAAAATTATCGCACCTATTTCAGCAAGAAAAAAACAAAGACAGACTGTTCTAATTGCAGCAAGCTGCTCTCAAACGACTGCTAAAAACTCATCATGTCAAAAGCGAAATACTTTTGATGTCGAAAAATAAAATTTTATACTAAGATTTTAGGTCAGGCGTTACAATTTTTTTTAGTTTTTCAACAAAACAACTAGCGAGAAAAAAAACGTTTTTTAGATTAATTGATCATCGACAGAGTTAAAGTGATAAACTTTCGAGATAGGTTGTTTTAATGTTTTAGCGAAGATAGAGGAACATCCGGTTAAGCTTTGAATGAAAAAAAACAGTGATGTTATAAGAAATGTGCAAATGTAAATTCCTTATTCTAAACATAAGATATGCTGATATAATAATTAAAAAATTCATCCAACTTCTCCCCCCATATTTTCTAACAGGCACTTTTTTTGTGCATAATTAATGTCGGATCCGGTCAAATAATCACCTCATGCCCTAATAGCTGTAAGCATGGACCTTTCGGAGATAATCATAGAAAAAATTAGGAATCAAGGCCCCATATCCTTTCAGCAGTTTATGGAGATGTGCCTGTACTATCCTGATCTAGGATACTACACATCAAACCGAAACCAGATAGGGAAAGAGGGTGATTTTTACACCAGTGCTTGCCTCACCCCGGTTTTTGGAGCGATGATCGGCCGGCAGTTAGAAGAGATGTGGTATTTGCTGGGCGAGGAAGCGCCATTTACTATAGTTGAGTATGGAGCGGGCACAGGCATTCTTTGCCAGGATATACTCAGCTCGCTGCAAAGCAATAAAAAGATGTACGATCAGGTCCGTTACTGTATCATTGAAAAAAGCCCTGCTATGCAAGCAATAGAAAGAAACCGTTTGCACCAAAACGTAAACTGGCATAACTCGATAGAGGAATTGTCGGGTTTTAATGGATGCGTTTTATCAAATGAGCTGATTGATAACTTTTCAGTTCATGAAGTGCTTATGGAAAAGGAGCTTAAGGAGGTATTCGTTGATTATGACGATGGTTTTGTAGAAGTTCTTCGACCTGCTACACAAGATCTAAAGGATTATATAGCAGAACAGGGAGTTGAACTTCCGGAAGGGTTTCGTACAGAAATAAACTTGCAGGCGATAAACTGGATCGGAGAGGTAGCCAGCGCCTTAAACAGAGGATACGTTATGACCATAGATTATGGTTATCCAGCTTCAGAGCTGTATAAAAAATCCAGAAGTGAAGGCACTCTGATGTGTTATCACAAGCATACTGTTAATAATTCTGTGTATGAGAATATCGGAAGTCAGGATATTACATCACATGTAAATTTTTCCGCCTTAAGCCATTGGGGTTCAAAAAGCGGCTTGAGTGATTGTGGTTTTACGGATCAAGGCCATTTTCTTTTGGCGCTTGGATTTAAAGAATATCTCAATCAGGCAATGTCTTATGAAAAAGACATCGCTATCGCTGCAAAAAAAGCATCCGTTATAAGTCATACTCTACTTATGGATATGGGCAGGAAATTCAAGGTGCTAATACAGGAAAAAGGGAGATGTGAAAAAAGACTTGCGGGATTAGTGTCCCTGAATTAACGTCTTATAAAATAAACTAAAGGCAAAAATAGAAAGGGGCAATTCTATTTCCTTACAGTAGAACTCCTCTGTGATTTTGAATAGAGGTACGAGCTTTTAACCCGCACCAATTAACAGATTATTTTAAACTTTTTTCGGCGGCAGGTCGAAAGCGATAGCTTCATGTTCAAAGTGGGCGTTATGAGAACCATCACAAAAAGGTTTATTTTTTGACAGTCCACAGCGGCAGATGGACACCACAGTGCGCCCCTGTAAACCGTATGCGTTGCCATTCTTGTCAACAATTTCGAAGTCGCCTTCAATTCTAACCGAACCGTTATTATTAATCGTAAGTTTTGTAGTAGCCATCAATTTTAATTTTATGCAAAGCTAAACGATTGCGGGGCTTTTCGCTATGAATTTATAATTTAAATCGGCACATCCGGACAAGTCTATGTTAAAGGGATTAATTGTTAATTAATGTTAATTAATCTTTAAAAGAATCATCCCGGTTTGATTACTAAAGAATTAGTTATACTTTCGTGACACTTAAACCTCGTTATGAAACATCTACTCTCGACAGTCCTTTTGGCCTGCTTGTCCTTGTCATCGCTTCTGGCGCAAGATTCTTATTCCATCAAAGGGATAGTAAGTGATACTTCCGCGAATGCAAAACTGGTAAATACTTCAATAAGCGTATTAAATGCGAAAGATTCTACGCTTGTAGATTTTACCCGGGCTGGCGCTGATGGATCATTCTCATTAAAAACTTCGAAGCCAGGAAAATTTATCTTACTGGTAACATATCCTAAGTATGCGGATTATGTAGAAAATTTCAGCTTAGACTCGGCAAAGAAGGAAGCAGATTTCGGAAATATCAATCTGTTTCTGAAATCCAAGTTACTGGCTGATGTAATTATTCAGGGGAAAGTTGCTGCGATTAAAATAAAGGGTGATACTACCGAATATAATGCCGGAAGCTTTAAAATAGAACCTCATTCAAAAGTTGAAGACTTATTGAGACAATTGCCTGGAATACAGGTCGACAAAGACGGAAAGATCACAGCCCAGGGCCAGACTGTTAATAAAGTGCTTGTTGACGGCGAAGAATTCTTTGGTGATGATCCTACGCTGGTTACTAAAAATTTGCGTGGTGATATGATTGATAAAGTTCAGCTTTACGATAAGAAAAGCGACCAGGCGACTTTTACAGGGATTGATGATGGCGTAAAGGATAAAACCATCAATCTTAAATTAAAGGAAGACAAAAAGAATGGGTATTTCGGGAAAGCTGATGTAGGAGGCGCAAACGATGAATTTTATCAGGGGCAGGGAATGTTTAATGCTTTTAAGGCAAAACGTAAAGTCTCTGCTTATGCTACTGTGTCGAATACTGCAAAAGTAGGCTTAGGTTGGGAGGATAGTAATAAATACGGGGAAAGAACTCAGGAATTCAGCGATGAAGGATATATGATGTACTCTGGAGGAAGGGATGATCTACAATATAACGGACAAGGGATACCTACAGCCAGATCTGGTGGTGCGCACTATGATGGTAAATGGAACAATGATAAAGAGTCGATAAATACTAACTATAAGATTGGGGCCTTAACAATTGATGGTGTAAGAAATAACCTGTCGCAAACAAATTTACCTCAAAAAGCCTCGGATGGCAGCGACTCAGCCGCAATTTTCAACAGCATTGGGGCTCAACGTTATAGCAATTATACGTTCAGACAAAAATTTGATGCCACATATCAGTTAAAAATAGACTCAACTTCGAATTTAAAAGTGGTTGTAGATGGTACACTAAAAAGTACAAATTCGCTTGATAACAACGAAGGTTCGAATACCCGGGAAAATAATATCCAACAGAATAATAGCTCGAGGAATTATAATAATGATGGTACACAGCAATCTTTCTTTGCAAGTGTTTTTTATAATAAGAAATTAAAAAAGAAAGGCCGAACCTTTTCTGTAAGCCTTAGCCAAACGGTTAGTAATAGTGAAGATGAAGGCTTTTTATTTTCAAAGAATACGTATTATGATAATCTGGGTACTTTTGATCGTGATACAACCATAGACCAACTTAAAATTAATAACTCCAAAAGCTTTCGGATAAACAGTAATGTCACATACACTGAACCTCTCACTAAAAATCTTTCTGTAGTATTTAATTATGGATTAAACAGCAGCTCAAGTTCGTCTGAGAGGCAGTCATTAAATAAAAACCCTTCAGGTAAATATGAAACCCTTGATACAGAATTTAGCAATAACTTCGAGTACAACCAGCTATCTAACCAGGGAGGGGCCATATTTAGTTATAAAAAAGATAAGACGACTGTAAACTTTGGAACTAAAATAGATGGAGTTAATTTGGAGCAAATTGATTTATACCATGATAGAAAATTCGACAGAGATTTTATAAATATAAATCCACAGGCATCTTATCAATACCGTTTCTCGCAGTTTAAAAGTTTTAGGATTAATTATAACGGGTCTACCAATCAGCCCAGCATCAATCAAATACAACCTGTGCGAGTTAACAATGATCCTTTAAATATTTATTTAGGTAATCCTGATTTAGAAGCGTCATTCCGCAACTCTTTCAATATCAATTATAATTCTTATAAAGTATTAAGCGAGAGAAATCTATATATCGGCGGTAATTATTCATTTGTTTTGAATCAGATTGTAGATAATACAAATACAAATTTTACAACCGGGGCGAGTACACGCCAATCCTTGAATCTTGCAGATAAAGCATCGTCAAATTTCTCTATTTATACCTATTACAGTAAAAAAATCAAAAAACTTGGATTTAATGTTGGGTTAGATTTAAACGTTTCTGGTAACAGAAGTTTCAATTATATCAATGATGTTTTAAATACTTTGCAGTCAAACTCTTATTACGGAGGAATATCATTAAATAAATATGTTGCAAAGAAGTACAATTTCTGGGGTTCATTTGGGCCAAGTTATAATAGTAACAAATCTTCGTTGCAAACCAGAATAAATAATAGTGGTGGTGGTTTCAGATCAGATGGGTCATTTACCATTTTTCTTCCCGGGAAGCTTGAAATTAGCTCAAACTTCAATTATAATCTCACTAAAAAAACAGAAACATTTAATGAAGATGTAGATTATTTAATCGTGAACTCTTCTTTTAGTAAGAAGTTCCTGAAAAATGAAAGTCTTAAATTATCTCTTTCAGGGAATGACTTATTAAATCAGAAGCTCGGCTTCCAACGAAATGCCTATGGTAATACATTCTCTCAAAACAGTTATAACACCATAAGAAGATATTATATGCTCTCCCTTCTTTGGGATTTTAATAAAATGGGTGGCGGCATTAAACCTAAAAACTAATTTCTATGAAACTTATCACACTCGCATTAAGTTGCTTTCTTCTATCAATATGTAATAATTTATCAGCTCAATTCGCCCGGTTTCCTGTTAGCGGAGTTATAGAGTTTGAAAAAAAGGTGAATATGTATGCCGCCATTAAAAAGGTTATCAACGAGGATAATGAAACCTATTACGGTCCGATGTTGGAGCAGTACAAGAAAACTCAGCCACAGTTTAAAATCTTGAAAAGTACTTTATCCTTTTCTAAAGACAAAACATATTACTCACCTATCGCTGAAACTGAAAATACTTCAGCTGTATTTAGCTGGATCCCCATATCCCGGCACATTAATACAGTTTTTAATGATTTATCAATGAATACAAGCAGTGTACAAAAGAATGTATTTGATGAGATATTTTTAGTTAAAGACACAACACGAAGTATTAAGTGGAAGATTACAAATGAAACACGTGAAATTGCCGGTTATTCTTGCCGTCGTGCAAACGCAATTATTATGGACTCTGTATATGTTGTAGCGTTTTATACCGATCAGATTCCGGTTTCAAGTGGTCCCGAAACTTTCTCAGGATTGCCAGGTATGATTTTAGGGGTGGCATTGCCTCATGAAAATATTACATGGTTTGCAACATCTGTTACTGATAAGCCTCTTGATAAGCCATTGGTTCCTCCTGTTAAAGGAAAAGTTGTTGATAATAAAAGCTTTCAAACCACATTAAAATCTGTTATGAAGGACTGGGGCGTTAATTCTCAGCCTTTTATAAGAGCGTTTGTCCTTTAACGTTTAAAGTAGCTTTATTTCGTGATTTCTCCCCGTGGCTCTAATGATTTATCCAGAAGATCAGGTGAAATGATATAGGTCATTTTCTGTGGATGCCTAAATTCCCAAATTTGGCATTCACAGTATGCATCACAAAACACAAGCAATTGGGATATGGCTCCTTATCGGAGTGGGTATGATTATCGTTCAGGTTATTCTCGGAGGAATAACTCGGCTAACGGGCTCCGGACTGTCTATTACCGAATGGAAGCCTCTGGTGGGTGTAGTGCCGCCCTTAAGTGAATTGGAGTGGCAGCAGGCGTTCGATAAATACCAGCAAATCGCCCAGTTTAAACAGCTGAACGCTCATTTCTCAGTCGGTGATTTCAAATTTATTTTCTTTTGGGAATGGTTCCATCGCTTATGGGGACGCTTACTGGGTGTAGTGTTTCTTGTTCCTTTTTTAATATTCCTCGCTAAGGGAATGTTCACAAAGAACATGATTAAGCCCCTGCTGATATTGTTTATTCTTGGAGCCTTGCAGGGATTTATAGGCTGGATAATGGTTAAAAGTGGTTTGAACGATAAGGATTTATATGTGAGTCATATCAGACTGGCCATCCATTTTGTCGCCGCGATGGTTTTACTGGTATATACTTTTTGGTTTGCATTAGAAGTTCTATTTGCCGGGAGAACGCAGGCATCTGATTCATATCTAAAAAATCTCACACTTATAATTGTTGCTTTGGTGTTTGTCCAGTTAATCTACGGCGCCTTTATGGCTGGCTTAAAGGCTGGTGTTTTTGCCCCTACATGGCCCGATATAAATGGGATGTATATAATTGACAGTCCACCTGAAATGACTTTATGGGATGCTTTTATTTATGATCCCATTACAATACATTTCATTCACAGGAACCTGGCGTATTTAATTGCCATTCTGTTGGTGATATGGACGCTAAAGGCTTGGAAAGACAGAGATAACGATTTCTTTAATCAGGTTAAGTGGTTGCCCTTGATTTTAGTGCTTGTGCAAATAGTTTTAGGGATATATGCTACACTGACGAGCTATAAGGCAATGCCACAAGGCTGGGGTGTTTTTGAATGGAACGCACAACTGCACCAGTTGGTCGCTATCTTCTTACTGCTTTCTTTAACCTTGGGAATTTTCGCTCTTAAGGGGCGTGGTCAGGGGACATGACATAAAAAAAGCCCCGTTGGGGCTCTTTTCTATTCTTCAACTATTTCGCTGTGAGGAAAACTTTCTTCCACCCGCTCTTCTTTAAAGTATCTTTTTTGGAAAATTAGTATTGAAATAACTCCAATGGAAATCGCAGCATCAGCAATATTAAATACGGGTCTGAAGAATACAAAATCTTCGCCTCCCCATATCGGGAACCATGTTGGGATTATACCCTGAATTATAGGGAAATAAAACATATCCACTACTTTTCCATGGAATAGCCCTGCATATCCGCCGCCGTCCGGTAAAAGTTTGGCAGCCTCAAAATAAGTACTTTCTGAAAATAACAGGCCGTAGAAAGAAGAGTCAATGATATTCCCCAACGCACCCGCGAAAATTAGTGCTACATTCAGAATTAAGCCGCGGTGATATTTGTTCTTTATCAGATATACCACACCATAACCAATCATGGATACGGCTGCTATTCTGAATAAAGTTAAAGCAAGCTTTCCGGCTTCTCCACCAAACTCCATCCCAAATGCCATCCCATTATTTTCTGTGAAATGAATGATGGCCCAATCTCCTAAAAGGCGGAACTCCTGACCGAGGGTCATATTTAGTTTAATCCAGAACTTGAGAATCTGATCTGCAAGCAGGATAAAAACTATCGCAAGAAAAGGCTTGTAATAAGCTTTCATTTAACTCTGTTTCAATTTTGCTTCCATGCTCAAAGTTGTGTGTGGAACTGAGCGTAGACGTTCTTTCTGTATTAATTTACCTGTTTCGCGGCAAATACCGTAGGTTTTGTTTTCAATGCGTACCAGGGCAGCCTCAAGATTTTCAATGAATTTTTTCTGACGTGCAGCAAGTTGGTTTATCTGCTCTTTTTCTAAAGTCGCCGATCCGTCTTCCAGGGTTTTGTAAGTGCCTGCAGTATCATCAGTACCGTTCAGGTTTGGATTACTTAGTGATTGTGTTAAAGAACCAAGTTCTTCTTTTGCAACCCGTAATTTTTCCAGAATTAGGTCTTTGAATTCTTGTAATTCTACGTCAGAATATCTTGTTTTTTCGTGGTTTTCCATCTTTAAGCTTTTGTGATTGAAATTAGTAATTCTTGCTCATCAATTTCTACTTTCTCGCCCTTGTTTAATTCATTAACAAGTTCAAACGAGTCGGCCAGAACTTCCGCGCAAATATATGATAAATTATTTTTTACAGCTTCGGTGATATACGGGTGACTACTGGTGAGTACATGTATTTTATCTGTTACTTCGAACTCAAGATCTTTTCTTAAATTCTGAATCCTGTTTACCAGTTCCCTTGTAATACCTTCTTGTTTTAATTCATTAGTTAGCGTAACATCTAAAGCTACGGTTAGTTTGCCCATGTTAGTTACCTGCCATCCGGGTACATCTTCAGCAATAATTTCAACATCATCAATAGAAACATCCAGACTAAAGTCATCTTTTACAAAACGAACAGTTTCTTTGCTTTCAAAATCACTCAATTGATCTGAAGATAACGAAGTTATGAAAGCAGCTACATCTTTCATGTGTTTGCCTGCTTTCGAGCCCAGTGCTTTAAAGTTCGGTTTAACTTTCTTCTTAATAATGCCCGATGTATCGTTGATAAATTCTATATTCTTAATATTTGTTTCCGAAAGAATGAGCTCTTTAACCCGCTCAACTTTTTCCTGGAAACTGCTATCTAACACCGGCAACAAAATTTTGTTTAGCGGCTGGCGTACGTTTATCCCAACTTTTTTTCTTAATGATAAAATCATAGAAGAGATATTTTGCGCGATAAACATTCTTGCTTCCAAATCAGTATCAACTAAATCAGCCCGATAAACAGGAAAGTCTGAAAGGTGAATTGACTCAGCTTGTTCTTTAGCAGTTATACTGTTTAAATCTAAGAATAAACGCTCGCTAAAGAAAGGAGCTATAGGCGACATTAATTTGGATACCGTAATTAAACAGGTATATAACGTTTGATAGGCCGAAATCTTATCTTCTGTGTAGTCTCCCTTCCAGAAACGTCTGCGGCATAAGCGAACGTACCAGTTGCTTAAATGCTCGTCAACAAATTCCTGAATAGCTCGTGCGGCACGGGTTGGCTCAAAATCTGCATAATAACCGTCAACTTCTTTGCTTAAGGTATTTAAAAGAGAAATAACCCAGCGATCGATCTCAGGACGGTTTTCGATCGTAATTTCGGCTTCAGAATATTTGAAGTTATCGATGTTGGCATACAATGCGAAGAAGGCATAAGTGTTATAAAGCGTTCCGAAGAACTTGCGGCGCACTTCATCCAGACCCTCTATGTTAAACTTTAAATTATCCCATGGAGACGCATTGCTGATCATATACCAGCGTGTGGCGTCCGCGCTGTATTTTTCAATCGTTTCAAACGGATCAACGGCGTTGCCTAAACGTTTAGACATTTTATTGCCGTTCTTATCCAGCACTAAGCCGTTAGAAACTACATTTTTGAAGGCAATGGAGTCGTTCAGCATTACTGCGATGGCATGCAGTGTAAAGAACCATCCCCTTGTTTGATCAACCCCCTCTGCAATGAAATCTGCTGGATAGGCGGCTTCGAACTTGTCTTTATTTTCAAAAGGATAATGCCATTGTGCGTAAGGCATCGCCCCCGAGTCGAACCATACGTCAATCAGATCCGGTTCACGGAACATTTTCTTTCCGTCTTTGGAAACTAAAATTATATCATCAACATACGGACGGTGAAGGTCGAATGATGACTTATCTAAAGATTCAGTGATCGATGAGAGTTTTGATTTCTCATTTTCTGAAAGAGCCGGAGAGTTGATAGCCTCTGCGATTTTTTCTTTCAGCTCTTCCACTGACCCGATACAAGCTTCCTGAGTTCCGTCTTCTGTTCTCCAGATAGGCAATGGAGTTCCCCAATAGCGAGAACGCGAAAGGTTCCAATCTACCAGGTTTTCAAGCCAGTTACCAAAGCGACCTGTTCCGGTAGCTTCAGGCTTCCAGTTAATGGTCTTATTAAGCTCAACCAGGCGGTCTTTTACAGCAGTGGTTTTAATGAACCAACTATCCAAAGGATAATATAAAACCGGCTTATCAGTTCTCCAGCAATGCGGGTAACTGTGTTCGTATTTTTTTACGTCGAAGGCTTTGTTATCTTCTTTAAGTTTTATTGCGATAAGAACATCAGTTGGCTTAAAATCAGAAGCTTTGCGTTCTTCATCGGTATAAAATTCCTCCTTAACGTAACAGCCTGCAAAGTCGCTGACTTCATCAACAAACTTAGCCTGGCGGTTTACCAGTGGCTGTTGCTTGCCATTTTCGTCGGTTATCATCACAGCGGGAATGCCACTGTCCCGGGCTGCTCTAAAGTCATCCGCACCAAAGGTCGGCGCGATGTGAACGATTCCGGTACCGTCTTCAGTGGTTATAAAATCGCCGGAAATTACTCTGAAGCCATTTTTTTCTAAATCTTCGTTGCTAACATAAGGCATTAGCTGTTCGTAACGCAGGCCAACTAAATCGGCGCCCTGAAACTCTGCAGCAATTTCCCATGGGATCAGCTTATCTCCGTCCTTGTAATCTTGAAACGATGCGTTTTGGGCTTCGGACTTAAAGTGTTTAGCGACCAGGTCTTTCGCCAAAACCACACTAACCGGAGCAAAGGTATATTGGTTAAATGTTTTGATTTTTACGTAAGTGATAGCGTTTCCAACTGCTAAAGCACTGTTTGAAGGCAAAGTCCATGGAGTTGTTGTCCACGCTAAAATTGCAGTATCCTCAGCTATATCGTCGAATAACACAGGAATCAAAGGATGTACCTGATCTTTTTTTATACGAAATTGGGCAACTACCGAGGTATCTTTAATATTCCTGTACGTTCCGGGCTGGTTTAGTTCGTGCGAACTTAATCCTGTACCGGCAGCGGGCGAAAATGGCTGAATAGTGTATCCTTTATATAGAAATCCTTTATTATAAAGCTCTTTTAAAATCCACCAGAGTGTTTCAATATAATTGTTTTCGTACGTGATATACGGATGGTCAAGATCTACCCAATAGCCCATTTTTTCGGTGAGAGCGTTCCACACATCAGTATATTTCATAACCTCCTTTCGGCAAGCAGCATTGTATTCATCTACAGATATCTTTTTACCAATATCTTCTTTAGTGATGCCTAAAGTTTTCTCAACGGCAAGTTCTATCGGTAGGCCGTGAGTATCCCACCCACCTTTACGTTCAACCCGGTAGCCTTTTAATGTTTTATAACGACAAAAAATATCTTTAATACTTCTTGCCATTACGTGATGAATGCCAGGCATCCCGTTAGCCGAAGGAGGCCCTTCGTAAAAAGTATAGGGTTTAGAAGCAGGGCGATTAGATATGGACTTTTCGAATATGTTATTCGTTTTCCAATATTCTAAAATATCTTTCCCTGTTTCAGATAAATTGAGTTGTTTATATTCTTTATACATCTGCTGGCTTCGCTCCAAAATAAGGTTGCAAAGGTAAGAAAATACGCTTAAAAAATTAACTATGCAGCATTTATTAAGAGCCTATAAATTAGAACTCTGTACACTGTTTTCAAGACTTATTGTATATAAAATACTACATAATAAGATCTTTAACAGAAGTGTGAGAGCGTTTAGAGGAGGAATGTTGATTGGCTTGGTTTTGGATTAAGTTTATCTGGAGATATTGATCGTTTATCAATCATGATTTGGAAATAAAATCCTGTCCTTCAAATCTCCAAAAAGAATAACGAAAATGAAAAATAGATTTGTAAGAAGAGGAGTTATTGCATTTGTTGCAGGAATAGTTTTAAATATACTAGGTTATATGTTGAAAGCTAATGGTAACGATTTGTATAGTTGGGCTATGATAATTGGCACCGTTTTATTCGGAGTTGGCTTTCTGTTAATATTTTACACGCTTGTACGAAGGGTGGAATACGATGGAATTAAAGAAGAAAGAGCGGAAGACGCCCGGAAATTCGGTAACCACAACCTCGAGGTCAAATAAGTGATTTCGAATTTGCCTTATTGTTCCTTTTAGTTATTCTGCTTTCCAGCGAAAGTAACAATGCGGGCAATAAAGTAAGATTGGAAATGAGCGCCAGTAATAAAGTAATTGAAAGCAGAATTCCCAGCGAAACTGTTCCCCCAAAAGTTGAAGCTACAAAAATCCCAAATCCAAAGAATAGGATTAAGGCTACATAAATCATACTTAAACCTGTCTCTTTCAATGTGTCTTCTACTATTTGTGAAATAGAGAGATTAGTCAACTTTAGTTCTTGCCTGTAACGAGTTAGAAAATAAATTGTCTGGTCTGAGGCTATACCTAAAGCGATACTGAAAATTAATATGGTTGATGGTTTTAGCGGAATTCCGAAAAAGCCCATTATACCTGCCGTAATAATAAGGGGAATTATATTGGGTACAAGTGAAATTAGAATCATCTTAAACCCTCTGAATAAAACCCACATAATCAATGCGATTAACGCTATTGCTAGCAATAAGCTGTCGCGAAGATTGTCAAGTAAATAGTTTGTTCCCTTTACAAAAATCACACTTGAGCCTGTGAGGTCTACCTGGTAGCGTTCGGGGTTAAAGATTGAATCTACTCTGGGCTTAATTTTATCCAGAAGCTGATTTACCCTGTAAGAGCCTACATCGGCCATTTGGAAGCTTACCCGCGCAATTTGCCGGTTGCTGTCTACAAAGCTTTTCAACATGTTGCCATTGCCACCAGAATTGCCGGCGTAACTCAGAATGAAATTCATTTCCATCTCATTCGGAACTCTGTAAAATTCAGGATTACCATCATAGAATCCCTGCGATGAAAATTTTAATACTTCCACTAATGACACAGGTCTGGAAATTTCAGGATATTCTGATATCATTTCCTGGAGCTTTTCTATCTTTTTTATCACGGGAAGCTTCATAATACCATTTTTTCGTTTGGTATCAATACTCACTTCCAGCGGCAGAACTCCATCGAAGTTTTTTTCGAAAAAGCCCATGTCTTCATACACAGGGTCATTTTTTGGAAGATCATCAACAACGTAACCATTTATGTTTATGCGGCTGATTCCAACGCCCGATATTACTACCAGAAGGAGGGTGCTTAAATAAATGGCCGGACGCTTTGACTGAGCCAGATTATTTAAAAAATTAAGTAATCCGTTTACAAATGGCCGGTTTAAGTGTTTGGTTTGTTTTGTATGTGGATCAGGCAGATAGCTGAATATTATCGGTATTAACGATAAGCTCATCAGCCATGTAACCATAACTCCAATTGCCGCTACAATTCCAAACTGCATTAATAATTCACTTTCGGTAAAATATAAAACTCCAAAGCCTACTGCGGTAGTAAGGTTCGCAATAAAAGTGGTGATGGATATTTTCTGAATCACAGTTTGTAAGGCGATTTTCTTATCGCCGTGATTACTAAACTCACTGTGAAATTTGTTGAGCAGCAGAATGCTGTTAGGGATGCCAATTACCACAATAAGAGGCGGAATAAGTCCGGTTAGCAAGGTTAGCTCATAGCCGAATAAAACTAAAATTCCAAGACTCCAAAGTACCCCTGCGATAACAACCAGAACAGGAAATATCACCGCATAGAAGGAGTGGAAAAAAATCAATAGAATTATCGCGGCAACCAGCAATGACAGTCCGAGAAACAGCGCAAACTCTTCGGATACCTTTTTACTTATTACCGTTCTGATATAAGGCAGACCCGAGTAGTGGATGTCAATATTTTCTTTTTTCTCAAAAGCCTTCGTTTTATTCAGAATTGAATTGATAACCGGTATGCGCTCTCTTGAATTTAAAACATTTCCCTCAAATGTAATCGCCATCAGCGATGTATTAGTTTTTGAATTAAAAATCAAGCCATCGTAGAAGCTCAGGTTATAAATACTTTTCCTGATACTATCCATCTCTGCCGGTGTCGAAACAGCGTTCTTTATGAGTGGGCGCAAAATGAACTTTTTGTTCAGTGTGTCTTTGGCAAGCTCAAATAAGTTCGAACTTGAAAGCACTTGTTTAACGCCGTGAAGTTTTTGAATATCGGAAGTTAAGGTGCTCCAGGCATTAAACGTGTTCAGCTTCCATATTTTAGGCGACTGAACCCCCAAAACCATTACACTGCCGTCTTCGCCAAAGTTTTTCTTGAACTTATTGTAACGAGTGAAAGCAGTATCGGTGGTGGGGAGGGCTTTTGTACCGGCAAAAGACAGGCGAACCTGGCCGGTTTTATATCCCATAAAAATGGTTATGAGAAAAAAGAATAAAATTATGGAGAGACGATTGGACAGTATAAATCTAGATAGCTTCTCCCACATATATTATTTTAATCAACGACTGAAATTTGGGGCAAAACTACAAAAATTACTTAATTTGCTGAGCGTAAATCAAGAGTTGTTGAGATTACATAAATCCTGAAAAGGTAGATTATCTCTAAGCGAAACATGTTATGAAGAAGTTTTTCAAGGGATTTATTTATGCGTTTAAGGGAGTGAGTTATGCATTTGCCACGCAGATAAATTTTAAATTTCACAGTTTTTTCGCGGTAATGATCCTCGCTTTAGGGATCTTCTTTGAACTGAGCTTAATGGAGTGGTTATGGATTTCTGCTGCAATAATATTGGTGATAGTAGCCGAGCTTTTTAATACCGCTCTGGAAGTACTGGTCGACCTTGTATCGCCAGGGTATAATGCTAAGGCAGGTATTGTGAAAGACTTATCTTCGGCCGCAGTTTTGCTTACTGCTTTGCTGTCGGCTATAATTGGTATCTGTATTTTCCTTCCTAAAATACTCTTGTATGCTGCATAAAGTACGGGGTATTGTTATCAAAACCACGGATTATTCTGAAAGCAGCGTAGTGGCGCAGATTTTTACAGATAAATTCGGGTTGCAATCTTATCTGGTTAACGGAGTAAAAA
Source organism: uncultured Sphingobacteriaceae bacterium (assembly GCA_946887045.1). The sequence goes on from CAMPKC010000047.1 coordinate 17,319, forward strand.
AGACCAAATCGAAAATAAAGTCGAATATGTTGCAGCCACTGCATCTTTTAGAAATGGTGGTATATCATAAACCCAATGGCAATCTCCAACGAATTTCTGAGCTAAGAAATCAGCCTGTCCTGCAAAGTATTCCTTACGATATGATCAAAAGCTCTTTGGCTTTGTTTATAAACGAAGTGTTGTATAAGTCGTTAAAGCACCATTACGAAGATGAGCCTTTGTTTAATTATATCTACAATGCTGTGGAGCTTTTGGATAAAACAGAAGAGGGTCTGGCCAATTTTCATCTCTTCTTTTTATTAAGGCTTACTAAATATCTCGGCTTTTATCCCGACAGGACCTTAGAGAATGGAGCGAAATTTTTTGATTTAAAGGAAGGGAAATATGCTCGGGATCAGCCTCTTCATCAATTTATAATTGAAGAAAGTTTGATTGAAGATTTCTGCAGTCTTATCAGTTGTACTTTCGAAAATCTTTGCTTTTTAAGTATAAAATCTCAGAATCGGAAAGTTTTATTATGCAAACTGCTGGATTATTACGCGCTTCATATTGAAAGTTTTGGTGATGTAAAGTCACATCTTATTCTTGAAGAAGTTTTAAGCTAATTAAGGTTTGGTCGGTTTTCGGCCATTCTATTGATTACAAGTTCGAGTTCATTCAAATCGAATGGTTTTTCCAAATAGGTATCAGCACCAGCTTGTTTAGCCAAAGATTGTATATCGTTATTTGCGGAGAAATAAATAACGGGAATTTCTTTCAGATCGTCCTGACTTTTTAAAATTTGCGTGGCAATTACTCCTCCGGTGTCCGGAATCCAGTTGTCCATTAAAATCACATCAGGTTTAACGCCTCTAACGGTTGTGTCTATATTGTTGCAGTGCGGTGAAGTGTGTACTTCCCATCCCTGCTCTTCGAGTATGTAAGTACAAATAGAGAGGATATCCAAGTCGTCATCAAAGATAAGTATGCGTTTAGACATATATTAAAACCTGTTCGATAAATTATATAGTAAATGAAGCTAAAACCACTTATTCCGAGTTATTGAATTTTTAGAAAGTAATTATTTTTCTAAATGCAGCCAGATGCACATACCGTCTCATATAGATAATTTACTACTCACTTTCTATAACCGATATGTTTACAGAATTGTTTTAATAGTTAAACGATTCACTAATCTATCCACTCAAATTTTGTATAGGGAACCAGGGCTGCCGGAATTTTTATTCCTTTGTCGGTTTGATTGTTTTCTAATAAGGTTGCTACAATTCGTGGTAAAGCCAGGGCACTTCCGTTTAAAGTATGTGCAAGTTGCGCTTTTCCCTCTTTTCCTTTAAAACGAAGTTTCAGGCGGTTGCTCTGGAATGTTTCGAAGTTAGATACAGATGACACTTCCAGCCAGCGTCCTTGTGCCGCGCACCATGTTTCCATGTCGTATGTTAAGGCAGACGCAAAGCTCATATCGCCGCCGCAGAGGCGAAGAACGCGGTAAGGGAGCTCAAGCTTTTGTAACAAAGACTGCACATATTTGCTCATCTCTTCTAAAATGTCATATGATCTGTCAGGGTGTGCGATCTGAACAATTTCGACTTTGTCAAACTGATGCAGGCGGTTTAAGCCGCGTACATGAGCACCATATGATCCCGCCTCCCGACGGAAGCAGGGGGTATAAGCACAGTTTTTGATCGGGAGTTCTTCTTCCTTTACAATCACGTCCCGGTATAAATTTGTTACCGGAACTTCCGCCGTAGGAATAAGATAAAGATTATCAACGCCGACATGATACATTTGTCCCTCTTTGTCAGGAAGCTGACCTGTTCCAAAGCCAGAGGCTTCATTAACAACTATAGGAGGCTGCATTTCGCGATAGCCTTCGGCCTCGGCATTATCAAGAAAAAAGTTAATCAGGGCTCTTTGAAGTTTAGCTCCTTTTCCTTTATAAACCGGAAACCCGGCTCCGGCAATCTTATTGCCGAGTTCAAAATCTATGATGTCGTATTTGGCTGCAAGTTCCCAATGTGGTAAAGCATTTTCTGAAAGTGTTGGTTTGTCACCATGCGCAAAAATTGTCTCATTTTCTTCCGGAGTACTTCCTGTTGGCACGGAAGAATGAGGAAGATTCGGGAGAATTACAATCTTATTTTGCAACTCTTCTTCAATAGCTGCAAGCCTGTCACCCAGCGTTTTTGCTTTCTCTTTTAATAGCGGACTTTCAGCTTTCAAGCTTTCAGCTTTTTGCTTCTCGCCCTGGCGCATTAAATCTCCAATTTGCTTGGCAATGGAGTTAGACTGGGCAGAAACGTCATCCAGTTGAACTTGTGTTTTACGGCGTTCCTCATCTAATCCGATAATTTCATCTACCAGTTCAGGCTGTTTAAAATTCTTTAAAGCTAGTCGCTCTAAAACCTTTTCCCTGTTTTCACGGATATAATTAACTTGCAGCATTTTGAAAAATTTTCGACAAAGATAAGATGAGTTATGAGTTGTGGGTTATGGGATGTGAGATTTTTTATAGAGACAACACGTCATAACAGCCGCAGCCCTAACTATTCTCCAAAGAGTAGATATCTATGAGAATCCTAATGAACCATTGGTGGTTGCTAAGAGGAATGAAAACAATGGAAAGCAAAAACGTTAATTCATGATAATTCAGCTTTCTCAAATTAACCATCTCCCACAAATCTTTGAGATTTTTCAAGATTGTAAACTCGCCATGGAAAAAGAAGGCATTTTCCAATGGAATCAAGGTTATCCTAATATAGAAGTGATCTCTAACGATATTTTAAAGGGACATAGCTATGGATTATATGATGAAAATACATGCGTGGGTGTAATTTCAATAAACACTGATCAGGAGCCGGCATATAAATCTGTAAAATGGGAAGACACTGGCTTGGTACTCATTATTCATCGCCTCACGATTGCTCCGTCATATCAAAAAAATGGATTTGCGAGAAGCTTAATGGATTTTGCAGAAAGTTATGGTTTAAAAAATGGCTTCACTTCTATTCGCCTGGATGCGTATAGCGGAAATCTTAGAGTCATCAATTTTTATGAAACAAGAGGTTACATTAAAAGAGGAGAAATTTATTTCGCAGGTCGCGACTTGCCCTTTTTTTGTTTGGAAAAACGCTTGTAACAGAAAGAGAGTAGAATACTTTGTCCTGATGCATATAACCTATAACTTGCAGCCACGCAGATCACCACATAAGGAGTCTCTCATAAGAAATCACAATGGATAAGTCAACTTTACTTACATGACCGGCAAACTCTATCTTGTACCAACACCTATAGGCAACCTCGAAGACATCACTCTAAGGGCCATTCGAATTTTAAAAGAAGCCGATATTATCCTGGCAGAAGACACCCGCACCAGCGGACCTTTGCTTAAGCATTTCGAAATTGATAAAAAGATCTTCGCTCATCACCAGCATAACGAACATAAAGCAAGCAGTGAAATTGTACGTTTTTTAAAAGAAGGTAAAAATGTGGCTTTGATATCTGATGCCGGGACGCCGGCGATTTCTGATCCGGGTTTTTTTCTGGTAAGGGAAGTTTTAAAGAACGATCTCGAAATTGAATGTCTTCCCGGAGCGACGGCCTTTGTTCCTGCTTTGGTGAACTCGGGTTTGCCCAGCGATAGGTTTACCTTTGAAGGGTTCCTTCCTGTAAAGAAGGGCCGGCAAACAAGATTAAAGGAGTTGGCTGAAGAAGAACGTACAATGATTTTCTACGAATCGCCGCACAGAATACTAAAAACACTTGAAGAGCTTGCCTCCGTTTTCGGTGAAGATCGGCAGGCATCAGTTTCGCGGGAGCTTACCAAAATGTTTGAGGAAACGGTAAGGGGAACCTTAACCGATATAAAAATTCATTTTGACACACATACCGTAAAAGGAGAGTTTGTTCTTTGCGTTGCGGGCAAAGAAAAGAGTGAGAAGAAAAAGGATAAAATGAAGGACAGAATAAATGAGTGAATTTCCGAGCCTATTTAAGTTAATCTCTTTTTAATTTTTAATTTTAACTTTTGTCTCTACGCTTTCTGAATTTTGAATTTTTAATTTTGACTTTTGAATTCCCATTTAAAACATGCGCATCGAACCCTTTATAAACGACGAACAAGATCCTAAAACAGCAGAGAAAGTTTTAGCAAAAATTGAAGATATGCTCACACCCGGCGAACAGGTAGTTTATCTTGCTGTTCAGAAAAAGCCGGCTGTAACTCTTATTCCTGATTCTATCGTGGTAACAGATAAGCGCCTTATCTTTTGCAAACCCGGAAATCTGGGCTTAACAACAAATTTCGAGATTTATAGCTGGAAGGACATCAAAGAAGTATCTTTCAAAGAGGAGTTTTTCGGGGCGAAATTTACAGCGGTGCCTTTAACGGGCGAAAACCTTACAGTAGATTACATTCCAAAAGTTCAGGCAAGGAAGCTTTTTCAATTCTGCAATCAGCAATTAGAACGCGACAGAGAATTGGAAAGACAGCGGGCTTTGGAGAAAGAAAAGGCGTTAAGGCCTTCTCCTCAAATCGAATCAAAGCCCGTTATAGAAGAAAATATTCAAAAGAGCTTTGATGCTCCTGTGGTACCTGTTGCGCCAAGTGTGCCGGTTCCGGAGATAGTAAAATCTTTAGAGGACGAGATCACACAAAAACTCCAAAAGTTAAGAGGATTATACGAAAAGCAACTTATCACACAGGAAGAATACGAAGCTAAAAAAGCCGATATTTTATCTCAGCTATAAACGTGCGGAATAATTATACTTTAGGATTAGCTACTGCTTTTATTGCCTGGTTGGCCTGGCCGCCAATGCCCTACACTTCGATTCTGCTGTTAATAGCCTTTATACCAATACTGCTGGCTATAGAGAATGTCTTATCGTCCGATTTAAGAAAAAAAGGTAAAAAGATTTTTTATCTGTCTCTTTTCACTTTTTCCGTTTGGAATACTTCATGTATTTACTGGGTGTTTAATTCGCTCAATGCGGTGATGCCGGTATGGTTGGCGTTTCTGGTGTCATTAATTCCTTTTGGATTGGCTGCCTTATTGATGACCGTCTGTTTTTGGTTGTACTACCGCTTACGCCTGGTATCGGGTAAAATGACCAGTTATATCGGATTGGTTTGCTTTTGGTTGGGATACGAATATCTTCATCAAACCTGGGATCTGGCATTTCCATGGATGAACATCGGGAATGGCTTTTCGAATTTTCATCAAATAGTGCAATGGTATGAATTTACAGGGGTTTATGGAGGAAGCTTATGGGTTTGGATAGCAAATATTCTGGGTTTTGAATGTTACCTGGCTTTCAAGAAGAAGGCAGCAGATAGAAAGAATTTTGGATGGAGTTTTGCGATCGTTGTTATTATTCCCATACTTTATTCAATAACTCTCTACACAAATTATAAGGAGGCCGAAAATCCTTCTAATATTGTAGTGGTGCAGCCCAATGTAGATCCCTACATGAAATTTGGAGGCTTGCCTTCTTCTGTTCAGGTACAGCGACTAATTCGTTTGTCTGATTCTGTGGCTCAGGTGAATACAGAATATTTTATCTGGCCCGAAACTGCAATCCCTGAAGATACCGATGAAGCTAACATTCATACAAACAGTGATTTTTTGCAAGTGCAAAGCTTTCTGAAAAAGTATCCTAATGGTAATGTGCTGTCCGGAATTTCAAGTTATTTAATGTATGACTCGGCATCAACCGAAACCGCTCGTTACCATGCGCAGAGTATGAAATATTACGACAGCTTTAATGCTGCAATTCAAATAGAAAGTTCTGCCCGGGTGCAGTTTTACCATAAATCGAAGCTCGTTCCGGGTGTAGAACAAACACCTTTTTCGTCGGCTCTGTCGTTTATGAAGCCTGTGTTTGCAGCTTTTGGCGGTACAACAGGTGGCTATGGCAGTCAGGACGAACCTTCCGTGTTTTATTCTCAAAGCGGTATTGGCGCGGCCCCGGTTATTTGTTATGAATCAATTTGGGGAGAATATGTGTCTGATTATGTAAGTAAAGGTGCCCAGTTTATCGCAATTGTAACCAACGATGCCTGGTGGGGTAATACATCTGGAAAAGATCAGCACATGCTTTACGCTAAATTAAGAGCTATTGAGACGAGACGCTGGGTTGCACGATCTGCAAATACAGGGATTTCCGGCTTTATTAATCAACGCGGAGATATTACCAAACGAAGCAAATGGTGGCGTGCCACAGCTTTAAAAGAGGATATCAATTTGAACGACGAGCTAACTTATTACACGAAACATGGCGACTACATAGCGATAGCAGCTAGTTTTCTAAGCGTATTGTTTTTGGGTTTTCTCATCTGGAGTATTGTAACAAAAAGGATTCAAAGGTAATTTCTTGTAGACGGAAGTAAGAGGGATGAGTTTTATTTCTAATTTCGTAAACGATTACGGAAAATTGAAAAGGATTACACTCACCGATATTGCCAATAAGCTTAAGCTCACCCCGGCGACGGTTTCGCGGGCATTGAGTAATCATCCGGAGATAAGCGCTAAAACCAAGAAGTTGGTTAAAGAAACCGCCGAAGCTCTTGATTACAAGCGGAATAATATTGCATCTTCTTTACGCTCGGGTAAAAGTCATGTTATCGGTGTTTTAATTCCTACTGCCGAGCACACGTTTTTCGGTTCGGTAATACATGGTATTGCTAATCTTGCTAACCGTAATGGTTATGATGTTTTAATCTATCAGTCTAATGAAACTGAGGAATTCGAGATAAAGGGCATTGATGCATTTATCAGCGCGAGGGTTGACGGTATTTTGGTGTCAATAGCCAAACACACACGTGATTTTTCTCACTTCAAAAAAGCTCAGCAGGAAAATATTCCCATTGCCTTCTTTGACAGAAACAATGATGACCTGGGTATTCCATCTGTTGTTATTGACGATTATTTGGGCGCCTTTAAAGCTACCGAAAGCCTTTTAGAGCAAGGCTATACGCGTATTGCTCATATCTCGGGTCCGTTGCATAGTAAGATATTTAAAGAGCGTTTACGAGGTTATGCCGCAGCGCTCGATATTCATAATATTAGTTTCGATAGCTCGCTGGTTTATGAGGGCGACGTATCGATAGAAGCGGGACAGCAAGGGATCGAATCTTTTATGAGCCTGGATAACCCTCCGGATGCGGTTTTCGCAGTCGAGGACATTACTGCACTAGGCGCTATCAAAGAATTAAAAAAACGCAATATTCCGGTTCCGGAAGAGGTCGGGGTATTTGGTTTTTGCAACGATATGTTTGGCGAACATATTAGTCCGTCTTTATCAACCATCGATCAGCAAACGATTAAAATGGGTGAAGAAGCTTTCAACTTAATATTCAATATAATTTCCGGTGTAAACTTGATAACCAGTACACCTAAAGTGATTTTGGAGCCTATTGTTGTTATTCGCGGCTCATCAGTAAGGAACGCTCTCAAAACAAAATATTCATAATTGTAATACAATTTTATTGCTAACAGAATGACATACACCCCTTCACTAGAACGCTACAATTCAATGGAATATCGTCGCTGCGGAAACAGCGGAATTAAGCTTTCTGCAATGTCGCTTGGCTTGTGGCATAATTTCGGACATGTAAACAATTTCGAAAACAGCAGGAACCTGGTTAAGACCGCCTTTGACCATGGAATTACGCATTTCGACCTTGCAAATAATTATGGTCCGCCTCCAGGCTCAGCAGAAGAGAATTTTGGGAAAATATTATTTCAGGATCTGCGTAATTATCGCGATGAACTTATTATTTCGACTAAGGCCGGTTACACTATGTGGGATGGCCCTTACGGGGATTGGGGATCCAAGAAATACCTGGTTTCAAGTCTTGATCAAAGTTTAAAAAGAATGAAACTGGAATATGTTGATATATTCTATCATCATCGCCCTGACCCAAATACTCCCCTTGAAGAAACTATGGTTGCCCTGGATTTAATCGTTAGGCAGGGTAAAGCCTTGTATGTGGGGATATCGAATTATCGCCCGGCAGAAGCTGAAAAAGCCTTTAGGATTTTAAAAGATTTAGGTACACCCTGCCTCATACATCAGCCTAAATACTCGATGTTTGAAAGATGGGTGGAAGGTGGCTTACTGGATCTGCTGGAAAAAGAAGGAGTTGGCTGCATTCCGTTTTCGCCCTTAGCACAAGGTTTGTTAACAGATAAATACCTGCACGGCATTCCCGCGGATTCGAGAGTTGCAACCAGCGGAGTGTTTTTAAAGGAAGACCACATTACTCCCGAAAGGATTGAAAAAATAAAAGCGCTGAATCAGATCGCAGAGCAGCGGGGGCAAAAATTAGCCCATATGGCTTTGTCCTGGATTTTAAAAGACAAGCGAGTTACAACGGTACTAATTGGCGCCAGTAAGCCTGATCAGATTACAGATTCTTTGCAGGCATTGAAGAACACCAGCTTTAGTACTGACGAACTTGCAGCAATCGATAAAATTTTGGCTTAAACCTTCATGAGTCCGAAGTACAGCCTACTTACTGTAAGTGGTTTTTACACGATAAAATAATATTAAGCGATAATTTGTACCTCATAACCAATTTAAAAATGAAGCACCTATTCAATTCAGTTAACTGGAAATGGCAGATATTTTTACTCATAATCTTGTTTGTATCAGAGATAAATGTGAAAGCACAGTCTCGCAAAATTACTTCGTTCGATACTAACTGGCGGTTTCTGAAAAGTGATGCCAGCGGAGCAGAAAAGAATTCTTTCAATGATGCCCAGTGGCGCAAACTTGATGTTCCTCATGATTGGAGCATAGAAGGACCATATGACAAAACCAACCCTACAGCTCGCGGTGGCGGGTATTTGCCAGCTGGTATTGGCTGGTACCGTAAAATATTTACATTAACAGATGACGATGCTCAAAAGCTTCATATTATAGAGTTTGATGGAGTGATGATGAATAGTGATGTTTGGATAAATGGAGTTCATTTAGGTAAAAGACCTTATGGTTATATCAGTTTTAACTATGATTTAACAAAGCATTTAAACTTTGGAAAGGGAAAAACAAATGTAATCGCAGTTAGGGCAGACAATACTATTCAGCCGGCATCAAGATATTACCAGGGAGCCGGCATTTATCGGCATGTTCGCTTGGTTTCTGTTAATCCGGTTCACTTTACTCAATGGGGGACTTTTATTACGACACCTGTTGTTTCTAAAGATAAAGCAACTATAAATATTAAGGCTGAAGTTGAAAACAAGAGCAGTAAAACTTCAGAATACATCTTAGAAACTACCATTCTGGATGCTACAGGAAAAGTTGTTCAAACTACCACAAGCAATCAAACTATCCCGGAAGGAAAAGCTGTTGAATTTAATCAAGATATCAAGATCAGCAATCCAAAGCTGTGGGATATTGAACAGCCAAACTTATATAAAGCGGTGACTAAACTGCTTTCAGGGCAGACTGTATTGGATGATCAGACCACTACATTCGGAATAAAAACCAGCAGATTTGATGCTGCCACAGGTTTTTGGCTGAACGACAAAAGTTACAAAATAAAAGGTGTTTGCTTGCATCATGATGGTGGGGCTGTTGGCGCGGCAGTTCCGCTTGGAGTTTGGGAGCAACGTTTTAAATTATTAAAACAGGTGGGTGTAAACGGTATACGGACATCCCACAACCCGGTGGCACCGGAATTTCTTGATCTCTGCGATAAAATGGGCTTTGTGGTAATGGACGAAACCTTCGACACTTGGACCTCTGCAAAGCATAATGGAGAAAAAGGCTACAATCTGTATTTTAAAGACTGGTGGGAGAAAGATACCCGCGATATGGTATTGAGAGATAGAAATCATCCTTCCATTGTAATTTACAGCATCGGAAACGAAATACATGATGATCTTAGCTATCCTGCCGGATATAAAGTATATAAAGATCAGGAAGATGTGGTGAAGAAATACGACGGTACGAGGCCGGTGACCATGGGTTTATTTCGCCCGGCAAATTCTAAAGTTTATTTAAATGGTTTTGCAGAACATATGGATGTAGTTGGGCAAAATTATCGTGAAAATGAATTGATCGCCGCTCATGAAAACAATCCTCACTGGAAGGTAATCGGAACCGAAAATACCCATGTATTAAATCAATGGCTTGCTTTGCGTGATAAGCCTTACATGGCAGGCCAATTTTTATGGACGGGTATTGATTATTTAGGCGAAGCCGACTGGCCCGAGACTACAAACAATCAGGGTTTATTCGATCGTGCAGGCAATTGGAAACAACAGTCGTTGCAGCGTCAAAGCTGGTGGTCTGATAAACCGGTGGTCCATATTGTAAGAAGGGCCGAGAATGATGGAGTGGGTCCTTGGGTTGCGAACTGGACACCCACGGATTTTGATACTTACGACAATGCAAAAGTTCAGGTTTATAGTAATTGCGATGAAGTGGAGCTTTTCCTTAACGGAAAATCTTTAGGTACATTACCGAAACCTGTAAACGATTCGCCAAGGGAGTGGGATGTGACGTTCGAAAAAGGAACTATTAAAGCAATTGGTAGAATTAAAGGTAAAGAAGTAGCATCAGAAGAATTTAAGTCTGCAGGAGCACCGGCCAGGGTCGTTCTGACAAGCAGCCAGTCAAAACTTACCAAAAATTGGGATGATGTTTCTTTTATTACAGCGACAATCGTTGATGCGAATGGTGCTCAATGTCCAAATTCCGACAATCTTATTAAATTCAGCATTTCCGGTCCGGGTGTAATTGCTGCGGTTGATAACGGAAATATTATCAGTCATGAGCCTTACCAGGCTACCGAGCGCCAGGCTTACCAGGGCAAAGCGATTGCGATAATAAAAGCTTCAGAACGAGAAGGGAAAATAATTTTTAAAGCCCAATCAGAAGGATTGGAACCAGCTACGATAACTGTAAACGTGGCACCTTAAAATTGCAGATCTTAAGAAAAGCTATCTCCGGGTAGCTTTTTCATAGATGTTAGATCTCTCTTAATTTCTCATAATCTTCAATGGTATCAATGTCTATGTTCCCGAAAGGAAATGGAACTGATACCACTTGATCCTGATTGTTAAATACAAGCTTCTTTGCGCCTAGCTGCCCTTCAAGAGATAAGAGCTGTGAAAAGTATGTCTGGCTGAATAAAACCGGCGTTCCCAAAGTGTTATTATAGGCACAAGCAACAATTGGTTTTCCGCTGAGCTGTTTTGCTGTGATAAGTCTGTTTAAAATTTCAGCGTCGACAAAAGGCTGGTCGCACAGCATAATAATAGCTTGCGATATTTCTGGCTTGTTTTTAATCAGCGCATTTATCCCGCATTTAATTGAGGAGGACATCCCTTTTTTCCAATCCTTATTTACTACTATCCGTACATCTTTCTGGTCGATTTCGATTCGAACACTCTCTTCACTGGCACCTAAAACTACTAATACATCCGAGCAGTCTGAAGCCAGACCTTCATCTACGGCACGCTGTAAAAGGCTTCTCCCTTTATAAAAGAGTTTTTGTTTTGGTTGTCCCAATCGACTGGAGGAACCCGCGGCAAGAATAAGGAGTGCCGTCATAGGTTAATAGCGCATGAAGCGAACTTCGCATTCGAATGCTTTTTAAAAACGGGTTCTTCTAAATTGTATTCGGTGGGCCGGAACTTTAAGGATGTACCCTCTCTGTTTGAAAGAACGGCTTTAATTTCCGAAACGATAGACAATGCAATTTCCTCGGGAGTTTCAGAACCTATATCGAGACCGCTTGGTCCAAATATGCCGGATAATTTTTCGTCGCTTATACAAAAACCTCCATCAGATAGCTCGTCCAGCATTCGTTTAAGTTTCTTTTTGGGGCCCAGTACTCCGATATATTTCAGGTTCATGTTGATCAACTGTCGTAAAGCGCCTATGTCGTAATTATAGTTGTGACTCATTAAAACCGCCACAGTTTGGCTATCGATAGCAAGATCAGCGAAAGCTTGTTGGGGTTTTGCAACTAATATTTGCTTCGCAGAAGGGAAGCGCGCAGGTGTTGCATAATTGGTACGTCCGTCGATAAGGGACACTTCCCACCCTAGAATTTCAGCGAAGTTCAGCAATGGGATTGCATCATTTCCGGCACCGAAAGTTAAAAGATGTACGGGTGGTTTTAAATATTCTATGAAGCCTGTGATGTTGCTTTCCGGGTAATGTCGGATAAGTGATTGACCGCTTATTAAAACCTTTTGCGCATCCCTGATAAAGGCTTCTTTAACAGAGGGCTCAAATGCTCCATTGATTTGGCCCCCATCTGTTACAAGCAAGGAAGTTCCGGGTTGATAGGCCAGTTTATTCTCTAAGGAGAAAAATGTTCCCAGAACTGCATTTTGTCGTTTCGAGAGAAAGGTTTTGAATAGCCTGATCGGATTAAATGGATCTTCTGAATTGATGGGTTCGAGCAAAACCTGGATGATGCCGTTACAGCCTAATCCTACCCCCAGTGTGGCATCGTCCTCATCGGTAGTGTCATAGGTAACCAGCATTTTTCGGTTCTCGACTATTGCCAGACGGGCTTTTCGTAAAGCATCGCCTTCAAGGCAGCCGCCACTTATAGCTCCTGTTAGCTCTCCGTTCTCTGCAACTAACATTCGGGCCCCTTCATGCCTGTAGGCCGAGCCGATAACCTGCACAACGGTGGCCAATGCCGTTTTCATGCCCCGCCTGTCTGCATTTTCAAAAGCCCTGACAATTTCCTGTAACTCTTTCATTTAAAGGGGTAATACGTAAAAATCTTGTTTTACGTGTACAAGTCCAAATGAATGCGCATTTATAGAGGTAACAATTTTGGGGGGAAATAAAAACGGCCGGGTCACAAAGGAGACCCAACCGCTTGCTTAACCCTCATCACTCAACCTTTGTCTTTCTTAAGAAAATCCTTAGATTATAGAATTGGGTGTTCAAATAAATAACAGATTACCTGCCGGCTTGTTTAAAAAAGCTGCACAGTGATTTCATCTGCTTTGAAGCCAAGTTTTTCAATAATTCCTTTTACTTCCTCCTGTTGTAAACTTTCGGTTTCTACAGTGAGAATTTTCTCCGGATTGTTAATATCTACATTCCAGTTTTTGATCTCTGAATTTGAATTTAAATGAGGTGTAACTTTAGCCACACATCCGCCACAGTTTATTGTTGTTTTGAATTGATACCTTTTCATAACTATTTATTTATTGCTAAAACTATTTCATTCCATGTCTTTGCTATCGACTTTGGATTGTATTTTAATGTACTTTAATCGTAAGCTATTTGTAACTACGCTTACACTGCTCAGAGCCATTGCTGCACCGGCCAGCATCGGGTTTAATAAAAATCCTGTAAAAGGATAAAGTATACCTGCTGCAATCGGAATCCCGATTATGTTATAAATGAAAGCCCAGAATAGATTCTGTTTAATTATTTTAACGGTTTCCCTGGAGAGTTGAATGGCCTTGGGTACCTGTAATAAGTTAGATGAAATCAGCGTCATTTTAGCTACATCCATGGCAATGTCTGTCCCTTTTCCCATAGCGATACTCACATCGGCCTGCGCAAGCGCCTGGCTGTCGTTTATGCCATCGCCAACCATTGCCACTTTCTTTCCCTTTTGTTGTAATTCTTTTATAAAATTCGCCTTGTCAGCTGGCAGTGTTTCTGCCCGGTAGTTTAATATGCCGATTTTTTTGGCTACCGCCTGAGCTGTCTTTTCGTTGTCGCCGGTAAGCATATACACGTCGATGTTCATTTCCTGTAAAGCCTGTACGGCCGCCGCAGAGGTGCTCTTTATTTTGTCAGCTATCGCGATAGCCGCTAATGCATTTTCTTTATCCGAAATCCAGATAACTGTAAATGCCTGATAAAGCCATTCCTCTGATTTTTGCTTCAATGCATCGTCAATTTCAATTGAATTCTGTTCCATCAGCTTCGGACTGCCAACAAAATATGCACTCCCCTTGTGCGATGCAAAAACACCTTCTCCTGTTAAGCTTTCAAAAGAATCTAATGACAACTTTGTTAAGTTCTCGGCTTGCAGATGTTTAACAACTGCATCTGCGAGCGGATGTTCTGATTGCGATTCTATGCTGTAAATTAAATTAGAGAGTTCCTTCTGATCGACACCTGCCTTCCATTCAATGGCTATCACTTCTGGTTTTCCTTCGGTTATTGTTCCTGTTTTATCCAGAATAATTGCATTTATATTTTTTGCCTGTTCAAGGCTTTCTGCGTCTTTAATCAGGATTCCGTTCTCAGCGCCTTTACCTACGCCAACTATAATGGCGGTTGGCGTTGCAAGACCCAGAGCACAGGGACAGGCGATAACAAGCACCGTTACCAAGGCCAATAAGCCCTGGGTAAATCCATTGTCTCCGCCTAAAACCATCCAGGTGAAAAAGCTGATAACAGCGATACCAATCACCACCGGTACAAATATGCCGGCGATTTTATCGACCAGTTTCTGCACCGGAGCCTTGCTGCCCTGGGCATCCCGAACGAGTTTAATAATTTGTGCGAGTAATGTGTCTTTACCAACCTTCTCTGTAACGAATCTGAAGCTTCCTTTCTGATTGATCGTGCCTGCAAAAACCGCCGAATCTTTTTCTTTCAACACAGGGATGGGTTCTCCCGTAATCATGCTTTCGTCGACATAAGACGAGCCTGATAGTACTTTTCCGTCAAGCGGGATTTTCTCTCCCGGCTTAACCAGCAGCACATCATTTACATGCACTTCCTCAATCGGTATAATCTCCTCGGTATTATTCGAAATACGTATTACGGTTTTGGGTTGAAGGCCCATTAATTTCTTTATTGCTTCGGATGTATTTGACTTAGCATTTTCTTCTAAGAGCCGGCCCAAAAGGATGAAAGAAATTACAACTGCGGCAGCTTCAAAATATACGTGTGCCTCTAAACCGCGGCTTGTCCAAAACTGCGGATATAGTGTGTTAAAAATGCTAAACAGATATGCGATTCCGGTGCTTAAGGCTACCAATGTGTCCATATTTGCCGAGCCATGTTTCGCCTGCTTATAAGCATTGACAAAAAACTGCTGCCCGAAGACTAAAACTACGGGTGTTGCAAGTGCCCACTGAATATAATTGCTGTAGGGTGTATGCATGAAAAACATGCCCATGCCAACAATCGGGATAGAAGACAAAATGGATAGCCAGGTTTTTCTTTCCAGGTCTTTTGACTTTTGTTTTTCTATGTTTTCTACGGTTGTTTTTGCGGCTTCCGGATCTTCGATTATCAAGTCGTAGCCGACAGTCTGCACTGCGGATTTTAAATCTTCAGGTTGTATTTCAGAAGGGATATATTCTACAGACGCAGTGTTATTGGCAAAGTTTACAGCTGCATTAATAACTCCATTTTGCGATTGCAAAATGGTTTCTGCGCTTATAGCACAGGAGGCACAACTTAAACCGGTAACCGGGAAATTTTCTTTTATGCTAGTATTCTGAGTGCTCATGTTCTCTTTTTTGAATACTCAAATGTCGCTTAATAGTGAGCGTATTTGTTATATAATCATGGGAAAAATTTATAAAATTTTAGGAATTGAGCATCAGGACGGGAACGTTATTCCTTCTTTCTGCCCAATATCAGCCGTATCCCTTTGTCGTAACTAAAATAGCTGGTTGTCCAGTTTAACAAAACGATAAGCCTGTTTTTAAAACTGATAATTGAAATCAGGTGAATAAACATCCAGATCAACCATGCTAAAAATCCCTGAGTTCTGAACTCCGTTTTAAACATCTTTAGATCCGCTACAGCGTGATTACGACCAATTGTTGCCATCGAGCCCTGATCGTGATAGCTGAAAGGTGTTTGAGCCCGTCCATTAAGGCGCTTTATTAAGTTTTTAGCAAGAAGTTTACCCTGTTGGATAGCCGGCTGTGCAACCATCGGATGTCCGTCCGGATACTCATCTGTTATCATGCAGGCAACATCACCCACCGCATAAATATTGTCGTAGCCTTTTACCTGGTTATATTGATCAACAAGAATTCTGTTGCCGCTTACAATGCTCTCTTCCCTTAATCCTTTTACTGGCGAACCTATCACTCCCGCTGTCCATATTAATGTTTGGGTCTTTAACTCTTCACCTGAATCAAGTAAAACAGTTTCTCCATCATATGCCTTTACACGGCGGTTAAGCCATACTTTTACACCATAGTTCTCCAAATATTGAAGTGCTTTTTTCGACGCTTTTGCCGACATTCCTTTTAGTAATTGATCCCCGCTTTGTATTAAATTGATGTCCATCTGCTTAATATTCAGCTCCTTGTAGTCTTTAGGAAAAACATGTTTTCGAAGCTCGCTTATAGCTCCTGCAAGTTCAACTCCTGTAGGACCGCCTCCAACAATCACGAAATCCATCAGAAGATTTATTTGGGATTCGTCTTTTGCCTGCAAAGCCGTTTCCAGATTGCAAAGAATTGTATTACGAAGCATAACAGCGTCGTTTATGCTTTTGAGAGCGATGGCATTTTTTTGCATAAGCAAATTGCCGAAAAAGTTTGTTTCCGCTCCGGTAGCGATAACCAGGTAGTTATACCTGATAGAGCCTATGGAAGTATCCACTAATTGTTGGTCCGGAGTAACAGAGAGGACCTCGGCCAACCGGAAAAAGAAGTTTTCCTGTTTTTCGAAAAACTTTCTGAAAGGGTAAGCGATAGATGCGCCGTTTAATCCGGAAGTTGCTACCTGGTATAACAGCGGTTGAAACGTATGGTAATTATTTTTATCGATCAGAACCACTTCAGCTTCGATTGCCGATAAAGATTTAGCCAGTTTTAAACCTCCAAATCCGCCGCCAATTATCACTATTCTAGGCCTGGTCAAATTTGGAATATCTGTTAATGTACCCATGTGTGTTGTTTTCTTACAAACACCGAGCTATACTAATTGTTCCTGGGGGGGTATGGATGTTTTTTGACAGAATTATTTAAGGGAAATCCTAGGTTTTCTGACCACAGGGGTGGGTCAGAACCTTCATGTTAAAAATTAACTCTAATTCGGTCGTCGAGCGAATAAAAAAAGAATTTAACCTCCTGAAGTAATATCCAGGTTTTCAAGATTCTCAATAAGATTAATCAGAGCATTATTTCGTCGTATTGAGGTACTTCACTTAAGCAACGTTTTCTCCATATACTTTGTGTAAATACGCTTTTAATGCTTCTGCGGAAGTTATACCGCTTTCTTCTACCAGAGATTTAAAAACATCAGGGCGAAAGCCAAATTGTTTTGACCAATATTCTACTTCGTAATATTCATTTATGTTGATCCTGTCTATATCCAGGCTTCTAAACTGGTTGTCGTCCATATTGTATGGTTTATATATTATAAACGAAAGTTAGGGGATAATAGTTTTTTTATTAGTATTTTAAGTTTTTTAAACAAATGCTTGCACCGGGAGGTTTATCTAAAACCAAGTAGTTGCCGCAATTCAAATTGCGTATAAATCCGATCAGAATAAAATTTTTTTAAGCCAGATATTTGCCTCCATCTGCTACCTTTCTAGAAACTAAAAAATCAAACAGTGATAAAAGTACTACTAGCTGAAGATCATAACATTGTACGGAATGGCATTCGTTCGTTATTGGATAAACAAGCCGATATCAATGTGGTGGGCGAAGCTACAGATGGACTTGAGGTGTTGCACATTGTAGATAAAGGCGTAAAGCCCGATATAGTTCTAACAGACATTAATATGCCCAACTTAAATGGTTTGGCTTTAATTGAACAACTCAGACAGCGCCTGCCTGATGTAAAAGTCCTTATCCTTTCTATGCTTGATCATGAGAACTATGTGGTGCAAGCAGTTGACGCAGGAGCTTCCGGCTTTTTATTGAAAAATGTAGGCGAGGAGGAAATGATTTTTGCCATAAGGCACGTAAACGCCGGTAACTTATATGTTTGCTCTGAGCTAATGTCAAAATTTATAGCAAAAGTTTCAAGCATTCCGCAAGAGGATGAAAACGAAATAAAAGTTGCCATAGATTTATCTCGCCGCGAAATAGAAATACTTTTACTGATAGCTGAAGGCTTGACCAATAATGAAATAGCCGAAAAGTTATTCACCAGTCGCCGAACTGTGGAAGGTCACCGGCAAAATATCCTGGAAAAGACAGGTGCCAGAAATACAGCAACGCTAATTCGATTCGCCGTGAGAAACGGGATAATTGATTAGTGCTAAAAGATAGACCCGAAAGATGGAATAGCAGCAGACTTGATAAGTTTTTGCAGAAAATTTTGGCAAGTAAAAGTGTTTCGGCAGATACAGAGACATTTACGCTTACGTCGCCTAAACTAAATTGTTATAGAAACATAGATGCTTTTGTCGTGGCTAAGATAAAAAAGACCATACATCCCAGGAATGAAATAGTCCGTAAGTTTCGCGAACAGGCAGAAAAGATGATATCCGGGGATATGAAAAACCAGGATATTAACCTCTCAACAAGAGAAATTCAGGAACTTTTGCACGAAATACAGGTGCAGCACATAGAGCTTGAAATGCAAAATGATGAGCTCAAACTATCTAATGAGGAGGTTGAAAGTCAAAGACATAAATTTGTTGGATTATATGATCTGGCCCCGGTTGGATATTTCATTCTTGATAATAATGGACTTATACTCGAAGTAAATACAACAGGGAGCAGTCAGCTTCAAAGTACCAAGCGTTCCATTTTAAACCGTAGGTTTCAAAGTTTTCTCAATGCTGATGATGCCGATACGTTCTACGTATTTTTACGCCGGATTTTGAATACCTCGGTTAAACAAAGTTGCCAGCTGAATTTATTAACAGCAAAGGGCAAAATTGTTTATACCCAAATGGAAGGTATTGTATTTCGAAACCACCATCTGAATGAAGAACAATGCTATATAGCTGTTATTGATATTACTAAACGCCGAAACGCCGAACTGAATCTAAAAGATACGAAAGAGCGCCTGGAAATGGCCTTGGATGCTTCTGTTGCCGGAACATGGCAGATTGATATCAGTAATAATAAAATCTGGCTTGATGAATTTAGTTGTAATATTTATGGTCTGGATAACTGTAATCCGGTAAAAACAATAGAGTCCTTTGTTAGGATGATCCACCCCCAGGACCGGAGATTTGCCAAAGTGAAATTTACCGAAGCAATTAACTATAAACAAGATCTTGATATTCAATACAGAATCATCAGGCCCGATGGGGATATTGCTTATGTTTCTGCCCGGGGACATGTTATAAATTCTTCTGAATTTCCTATGTCTTTTGTTGGAATATTAATGGATATCACTCTTCGGAAGCAGCTGGAGGAAGAGGCTCTGAGGCTAAAAGCGGAACATCAGAAAAATATCCTGACTGCAGTTTTCCGGACTCAGGAAAATGAACGAAGACGTATAAGTGAAGCTTTGCACGATAGTGTTAGTCAGCTGCTTTACGGCATTAAGCTTAAGCTCCTGGATTATAAAAACTCAGATAAGGATGATACAGTATTTTCTGAACTAAATACGCTTATTGAGCAGGCTGTAAAGGAAACTCGGAATATTTCATTTGAACTAGCGCCGTCCATTTTAACCGATTTTGGTTTGTTTACGGCAGTTGAAGAAATGGCCAAGCGTCTCAATACAACTAAACTAGTAATCAGCACCAAGTTTTCGGGCGTTGAAAGCCGTTTCGACCTAAACCACGAATTAAGTATTTTCAGAATTGTACAAGAACTGGTAAATAATGTTATTAAGCATGCCGGGGCAACAAAATTAATTATCGAAGTTGTGAGGAAGAACAAAAGTCTGAAGATAGGTGTAAGAGATAATGGTAAGGGTTTTGATAAAAATATTGGTCTGACTGCTGCGGGATCCGGTTTACACAGTATTAAAAATCGCCTGGATTTATTAGGCGGTAAAATGAATATACAATCAGAGGAAGGCC
>CAMPKC010000048.1 GCA_946887045.1 uncultured Sphingobacteriaceae bacterium
GTATAATTATAAGACAATCAGTCACTTATAAAAATAACAAAAATTCATTGTAGGAGAATTGTTATTTTAATGTCAGTTAGTGATTTTTTTAACATCAATTTTGTAAAGGTTGACACCAATCGCTTCATTCTCAATCTTGATGAAACTAGATACACAGAGGGAAAGATCAGGACATGACTTTTACAGTTTTATATAAAACATTCACTTATATCTTAGATCATGCATGAAATTTTTCGCATGGGAAATTGTAAACTTCTAAAGGTTTGAAGCCGACCATCAAATATGGAAAGGAGGTGTTTTGGGATTAGGATCAATATAAAGATTGGACCGGAATAAAGGCTCTTATTGATTTATTAATTCGGTCCAAAGAAGTTTGGCGTTGTTGCCTTATACTAGCCGAAAAACTTACCTTATTTCCCTTGCCGTCTGCCTTCTGAACGGCAAGGGAAATCAGGATTATAATTATCTGATTTATTTAACTTTTATTCGAATTACTGTAAAAGAATAAGGCGCCAGCTCAGTATTAAACTTATCAGACACCGTAAAATCTGTTGAGTTTGGTTTTACATCTCTGTCGTCCGGATTACCTTGTAATACGGTTTTTATTGCTTTTGTGCTGGCAATATTGATATCTTTCAGATCTATTGATGAATTAACAGCCACAGGCAGAAGGTTCACCAGCTTCACAACCACATTCTTATTTTTTGCGTCGCGCACAACTGAATAAGCAATCCGCTTTTTTACTGCTTCCTGATCATTTGAAAGGCTTAGGGATGCTGGCAAATATTCAGTGCCTGCGTTGCTTCCGTATAGCTGCTGCACATAGTAACTTACGGTTGGTTTAATGCTCGTATTGTTGAAATAGATAAGGTCGGGATTCCATTGAGTGTGTCCTTCTTTGGCAAGTAAAGGTGCATAAGATGCCATGCTTACAACATCACTATTCCTTTCCAGAGATGTAAGATATAAAGCCTCAGACAAAGCTGTTTCATGATTCGTTACTCCTCTTGGGACACTTGCGGCATATTCCCCCAGATAAACTTTTGGTTTAGAGCGATCATATTTATCGTAATATTCCTGATTGTTAATAAACCAACCCGGACTCTGATAGTAATGCTCATCTACCATCGGAACCTTTAATTTTGTGGCAATTTCCCATCCCTCTTCATAATCAGTTCCTTCGGCACTAGGGCCAACCGTCCCGATTACGGTGATTTCTGGATGCTTCTTTTTCATGGCGTTGAAAATCATGGTAAAGCGTTCTTCAAAAATATCGGTTATTAGATCCTCATTGCCGACACCTAAATATTTCAGGTTAAATGGCTCTGGATGGCCTGCTTCCGCGCGTTTTTTGCCCCATTTCGTATTTACATCTCCGTTGGCCCATTCTACCAGGTCAAATATTTCTTGTATATACTCGTCCATCTCTTCCATAGGTATACCTCCCTGCTGACCTGCGCCACCATCCGATGAATTCTGACAAGGTACTCCCGCTGCTACAACAGGTAATGGTACGGCTCCAATATCTTCGCAGAACTGGAAATACTCAAAATAACCCAATCCTGTGGTTTGATGATATCCCCACAAGTTACGTAAAGGTTTACGACTCTCTAAAGGACCAATGGAATTTTTCCATCGATAGATATTTCCTATTCCATCACCATGAGCTACACAACCACCCGGAAACCTAACAAAGCGTGGATGTATATCTGCGATTGTCTGGGCCAAATCAGCCCTTAATCCATTTTTTCGGCCTTTATATGTTCTTTGAGGGAATAAGGAAATCATATCCAATGCCAGGCGGCCCGCAGAGAGCGGCTGCAATTCCAATGAAGCATCATCAGCATCGCCAGCAGCATCAAGAACTGCCTTCACATTTTTCCAGCCTCCGGAAGGCACACTTAAGTTTGACTGAGCCAGCACGGCGCCTTTCTTATCTACCAGACGAACAAATAATTTTCCGCCTTTCCCATTCAACGATTTAGCGAACAGAGAAAAATTATACTTCTCTCCTTTTTTCACTACTATTCCGTCAAAACCGCTGTTTAGCAATGATGCTCCGGGCACTTTGGTCTCAAGTACCGCATAATGTGCGTTATTGATATGCACCGGTGAAATACTATCAATGGTAAAACTTGTACTCTCTCCTTTTAGTGACCATGAGTGTGTGCTATTCCAGTTCTTGTCGCGGCCTTTTTTATCTCTCAATGAATATTCAAAGTCCCTGTTCTGCACCAACTCTGCATACAAACCTCCATCGGCAGCATAATTGATATCTTCAAAAAATATCCCTAATAATACATCACTGATTGGCTTAGCCTTTTGAGGCTCAACTGTAATACTTGCATTTACTGGTTTCAAGTCTTTAAAGCGCTCAGCATCTTGTTTAGCCGACTCATTATGAAGGCCGTTTTTATATTGTTTGAGCTGATAGGTTTTAATGAGCTTGTCAACCATCGTCCACGCCACTTTATGTATCTGGCCAGTAACATTGCCGCCCGGCAAGCTAATGGTTACACTCGGGTTACTGTATTGTGCTGCAGGAATCTCAACAGCTGGAGTATATGATTTAAAATCGGCAGTCGAGACCTTGTAGGCTTTATTATTCGCATCAAGGTAGGTAATATGGTAGGCGGATTGATTCTTGTCATACCGCAAAACTGGCCGAATCAGATTAGATCCCTTGTTAACTACAGGATAGCTCTGCCTGCCCCAATCCACCAAATCAATAGACGATGCGTGGGCGAAAACATTATCCTTTTCATTTAAGCTCCAGATACAGTTCCAAACACCATTAGGTCCCTGCATCAGGTAAGGCGTCAGCATCCGCTTTTCGGCGCCCCAGGTTCCATAATCGCTTCTTACATAACTAAATTCGTTACCTATGGTATACCATTTTTCTTTATCCCGGCTCCAGGCAATGTGTAAGCCATTTTTATGACTATTTTTGCTCGTACCGTACGAAAACAAATAGACAGAATCGGGTTCGTTAGCGAACTTTTTAGTGTACGAAAAAGCCGATTTTGCGGTGATTAGCGCCACCAGGCACATTACGAATAATATTTTTTTCATAATAGACTCAAACATTTTTTCTAACCAAAAAGCTATATTTTACCTGTCCGCTATTTATTACGATAAGGCAGGCTAATCACATTCACGGATTTAGGTTTAAGCTCAACAGGTATCCTCTCGCCGGTTTTCTTTATCGAAGAAGTAACAGGAACAATGAACTGAGGCTTATCAAGGGAATTGTATGCCATTGGGTCTGCAGAACTTAAAGTCTGTAAACTTCCGCCTTTAACGGCAGATGCACCTTCCAACTTTATATCGAAGTTTTTGACAAAACTGGAAGTGTTTACTATTTTTAATTTAAGTGTATTGCTTTTCATGTCGATCGTTGCGCTTGAGTAAACACTATCTTTACCGGTTAATACCTGGTCATTACTTAACACCGGAACTACATGTGTGCCTTTATTTGAAGAAAATAACTTTTGAACATAATAATTCGGTGTGCCAACAGCTTTTAAATTATCAAACCAGATAAGATCAGGGCGCCACTGCCATGCTTCCACATGGGCTAATAATGGCGCATAAGAAGCCATATGAACCACATCTGCATTTCGCTCTAATCCCGTCATAAAAGAAGCTTCAGCCAAGGCGCTTAACCAGGTGTTTTTCGATTCTGGATTTGTTGCATCTTTGCCATGGGCAGCATACTCTCCTGCAAAAACCTTAGGCCCTTTACGGTCATAATTATCATATCTGCTTGCATTAGCAAAAAACCATTCGGGACTTTTGTAATAATGCTCATCCACCAGATCCGTTTTAAGCGTTTTAAGTTCTTTCCAGGCGTAATCAAAAAGAGCCCCATCTGCTGAAGGACCTGAACCGGATACCAGTTTTATTTCAGGATGTTTAACACGCAGAACTTTATCAAATTCTTTATAGCGCTCGATATACTGAACATCCCATTGCTCATTTCCAACACCAAGATATTTCAAATTAAATGATGCCGGATGCCCCATCTCTGCACGCAATTTACCCCATTTGGAAGTAACCGGACCGTTAGCAAATTCAATCAAGTCTAAAGCATCCTGAATATATGGGTCAACATCTTCTGCAACTTCTCCTGTATTATACTGGCAAGCCATTCCACAATTTAAAATTGGAAGAGGTTCTGCTTTCAGATCTTCTGCCAATTGAAAATATTCAAAAAAGCCTAAACCATAAGACTGGAAATAATCGGGCGCGTTTCGGGGGGCCTTAAATTCAGTATTCCAACGGTTCACTATCAATTTTCGATCTTCAACGGGGCCAACTGTTGTTTTCCATTGATAACGGTTTTCAAGATCTCTCCCTTCCACAATACAGCCTCCCGGGAAACGGATAAAACCAGGCTTTAGATCTGCAAGCATCTGTACTAAATCTGCTCTTAATCCGCCAGGACGATTCTTCCAGGTATCCTGCGGAAAAAGTGAAATCATATCCGCGTCAACAACACCCTTTCCTTCGAACAAAATAGCAAGTTTTGCCTTTGGCTCTGTTGAATTAGCTTTGAAAGACAGGGTATATTTTTTCCATTCTTTATTATCAGTTAAAGCAATAGCTGGGCTCTCTCCTATCTTTTCATTTTTTAAATTCAGTAGTTCTAAACGAAGCTTTATGTCGCTCGTACTTCTCACAAGAATTGAAAAATTATATTGCTTATCGTTTTGAACGCCTATGCCCCTGAAGCCTTCGTTTTCTATTCCATAACTTCCTTTTTCGGCATCTATAGTAAATCGTGCAAAACGTGGATTCGCCGAATTTGATACTGCGTGGTTGTTAATTAAAATTTTTCCGGTGCCGCCTTTTTTTACTTCCTTCCATCCCATCAGGGGAGAAAAAAACTCAAAAGACCTGTTCTTAATCAGCTCTGCATATATACCACCGTCGGCAGAAAAATTTATATCTTCAAAAAAAACACCCCACATAGTTGGTTGTACTACCGAAACCGGCTTATTCACTTGTACCACCAGGTTTTGAGCCTTTTGAGCTGTTGCCGAAAATGTGAAGCTAAGCGCAAGCAATAAGCCCGCGACTGGTTTATAATATACTCTTTTCATCAATTTGTGATTTGATTTATTTTAATACTCTTATCTTTTTAACCTTACAGCCTTTATGCCCTGATGAGTTGGTTTCGATTGCTTAATGCTGCCGTCTTTATTAAACTCCATTTTATCAATGCATACTTCGCGGTTATATCCCGCTGCTTCTCCCATGGTAATTCCTTTGGGATAATTGAAGCGATGATAAACGATATACCATTCATCTTTACCAGGAATCTGAATGGTGGAATGATGACCAGTTCCGTAAATACCGACTTCTTTATCTTTTGCAATCACCATGTTATTTTCCGGTATACTTATTTTTCCCATCGGTGAATCTGAAGTGCCGTAACGTACACGATAATTTTCGCTCCGGGTATCGTTTTCAGACCACATAAAATAATAAATACCTTTTCTGTAAATAACATGAGTTCCTTCGCGGAAAGTGGCATCAGGCTTTAAAACCGTCGTGGTGCCAGGCTTTAACGATACCATATCCTCATTTAGTTCTGCACCCGCCATATAGCCATTGCCCCAATACAGATAACTTTTGCCTGTTTTGGGATCGGTAAACACATCGGGATCAATTTCCTGGCCGCGGTTTATGCCTTCTGGATGTTTATCAATCAGCGGTTTTCCGGAATCAACAAACGGACCCGCAGGGTTATCCGCCACGGCAACTCCGATTTTCTGTGCCGCAGTGAAATAATAAAAGTATTTGTATTTACCGTCGATTTTCTTTTCTATAATGCAGGGCGCCCAGGCATTCCTCTTTGCCCAGCTTACATCTTTTGAAAGGTCCAGAATCACCCCCTCATCCTTCCAGTTCACCAGATCCGGTGATGAAAAGGCTTTGAAATAGGTGCCCCCCCAATTATTAAATCCGTCGCTTGTAGGATAGATATAAAACTTTCCTGTCTTTTCAGAATACAAGATATCCGGGTCGGCATAATAACCTTCCAAAACCGGGTTTCGGTATTCTTTGGCGATCAATTCGTAGCTTTCCGGTTTCTTTCCTTCTACTTCAACAATATACCTCACAGGGCCTGATGCGAAATTCGCAGCAGATTGTGGAGTGATCTTTATCCCCGGAAACACCGAAAACTCAGGCTTAAACTGTTTTAAATTTGTGCCAGACTTAACAGGCAAATAAAACTTGCGTGCCGCAGTATCTAATGAAACGTTTATTGACTTCAGGCCTTTGGCCTTAACAGACAGTATCACATCATTTGCAGGCATCCATTTGCTTACAAGCGCTGCTGCTTCCTTCGCCGTAATCGGCATTACCGTTCCGTGGCGGGGATGGAAATTCATGCTTACCTCATTATCAATAACCTTAAAAGTTTTAAGATCTGTGCTTTTAGTAAACTGATATTTGCCATGCATATACACATCATACATGAGGATATAACCTTCTCCGTTGTTCAGCTTAAACACGCCGGCACCTTCAACCGGATCTTTTGTTTGCTGAACATAATCCGACTCCAGCTTATAGTCCCCGGTTAATGTGTTTGATACCGCAATTTTTATCCCCGGCTTGCCTCCTTCAGTTTTATGGAACAAGTAATATTTTCCGTCCTTATAAACAATGTCGCCATCGATGCAAGCGCCCTTATCTTCGGGGAAATATAGTTGCTTTGGTTCAGTTTCGAGGTTGGTGAAATCTGAATTGGCATAAGCGTAATAAATTTTGTCGGGATCTTTACCATGCTGCAAGGAAAAATACACCATATATTTCCCTGCTTTGGCATCATAAATAGTTTGCGGAGCCCAAACACGTTTCAGGTTTTCGTTGCCCGGATATTTATTCTGAATATTGACAACGCTGGATGTCCAGTTTATCAGGTCTGTAGATTTCATCAGCACCATGGCCCTGTTTGAATCCCATCCCTTGGCGGCTACCATGTCCGTAGCTACCATATAAAAGGTTTTTCCATCAGCGCCACGCAAAATATGAGGATCCCGTACTCCTCCCGATGAGCTTATTTGAGCAGAACTTATAACAGGCTGATTGTTGTTCAGAGCCCTGAAATTATACCCGTCATTGCTGATCGCAAAGCGGATAGCTTCTGCATCTTTTCCATTGCCGGTGAAGTATGTAAAAAGATAGGCGCTATAGTTTTCGGTCGAGAATTTTTTATCTGTTTTATTAGATGCTTCTGTTGAGATCTGTTGCCCCCTCGCGGGCGCAAAAACACTCAGCACAAAGCATAAGCAAACCCATCTGCTTACATTAACTTTTTTAATGGATGTTTTTAAATTGCAATACATATAATTTTCAAATTATCTACTTTGATACTTTAGTAATTCTGTACAGGCCAGCTCCATGCCTGTTGATTTCAGGAGCAAACTCTCCGGAAAATTTGCCGAGCACTTTTCCTGACCATAGATCGGTAATCGAACAGTCACCTTTAAATCCAAGTTCTTTCAGGCTTACCGGAATCTTTGTGCTCGAAGGAGGAATAGGACCCGAAGGATTTTGAGTAAAAACTAAAAACTTTACCGAAGCACCCACATTTTGAATTACACACGCTTCGTCTAACCCCACAAGGGCCTTAAAGCGAGTATAACCTTCCGGGATGTCAAATTCTATCATCGAATTGGAATGAGTACCAATGCCGTCTTCATACCTAACTTTATTTATCATTAAATCATTTTCCGAAACACTTTTGCCAACTCGCGGCTTCCCCCAGCCCGATGTTGCCTTTTTCCACTTTAAAGTGCTAAGCTTAAGAGAATCGGTTTCATTATACAGGGTTGGCATGATCCAGTCTGCATGATCCCAATCTGTATTGTCACCTCCATCATTTACCACCAAATACAGTTTTTTTGCGCCGCTGATGTCAATATCAACTGGCTTACTATGTGCAGGTGTTTCCCTGGTTATTAATCCGCTGTTCCAGGCAGCTCTTTCTTCAATGGCTTCCTGCTGATCCATCGTATTAAAGACCGCCAGGTATTTAGCACCGGTAGCTGGTTCATCGGCAATCCAGGCTGCTTTATCTGCATCCGTAAAAAGAGGCTTATTGTTGGTGCTTTCGTTCAAAACTTTCAGCACATTTTTGTTCGTCAGCAAAGAGAGAGTGAAAGGATCGTTATCCGGAAGGTTACCTCCAAACATTAAGGGAGATTTAAAAATACTCCATAGAGTCATTAAAGTATATTGCTCATCCCGGGTAAAGGCGGTCATACGAGGATTGCCTCTTTCTGCGCGGATGCCGATACGGCCCAGCGGAAGCATATCGCCATCGGGATATGCACCATAGGCACGCCACTTATTCCAGCGTTCAAATACTGTAAAATGTTCTTTCAGTTGTTGCCAGCTATCCCAAAAATCGCCAACTGTCCGCCACATGTTAGCATTTTTTTGTACATGATCCGCATGAGCTATAGGTGTTTCTCCCGGAGACGTGCTTAACAAAATTTTGCGACCAGTGCGATCAATGGCCTTTCTAATCATATCAATCTCTCCCTCAAAATAGATGGGAGAAGAGAGATCATCGACTTTAACGAAATCAAGCCCCCAGGATGCATAAAGTTCAAACAGAGAATTATAGTATTCCTGTGCACCAACCTTTCCGGGAACAATGGTATACATATCTCGTAACCAACGGCATTGATCTTTTTCAGAATAAATATCTCTGGCAGTTACGTTGGTTCCTTTTATTGGTAAATTCTGTTTGACCGCGATTACCGGAATTCCACGCATGATATGAATGCCAAACTTTAACCCCTTGGCATGAAGATAATCAGCCAGCGGTTTAAAACCTTTGCCGCCTGCAGCAGAGGGAAATCGGTTTATTGCGGGCAAAAATCTTCCGTATTCATCCAGGACGTAATCAGGATCTTTTTCATTATATCCGTGTGCTTTATCGTTTCCGACATACCAGCGAATATCCACTACTACATAATTCCATCCATAAGGCTTCAAATATTTAGCCATATAGTCGGCATTTGCTTTTACCTCAGCTTCCGTTACAGTCGGGCCAAAACAATCCCAGCTGTTCCAACCCATAGGAGGAGTTGCGGCCCAGCTATGAAAGTCACTCTTGGTTTGGGCCTTAAGTGCAAAGCTGTTAATAACAAAGAATGCGAAGGGAAGAAACGTTTTATATCTGATCATCTGTGTAATTTGACGGACTACTAACTGCATTTAAAATTAATACGGTTTATTTAATATAGTTACAATCGGGTTTCATGTGTATAATGTTATTGCCATTACTATATAAAGAAGGCTGATGAATAATCGAATTATACTAACAGAAAATCGGTTTATTAACTGTCAAACATACAATTAATAATATAAATTTTCATATTTTGTTAAAATTCTTTAGAAATACCTGATCGATAAAAAATGGGCACCGCTTATAAAGTGATAACGTTATATACCGGAGGGATTATTGTCAAACAATTTCGGGGGTTGAGTCTGAGGATAAACCATATTTGGCTTTATTCAATCAATATTTAGCCTTGCTGCTGTGCTAAGGTAACATCTAATTATGCTAAAATTCGACGAGGTTAAATGAAGAGCCTTATCACGAAACATATAACATTAAAAATTTGTCTGCTCCTCAGAATACTTTTAGATTTGAATCAAACTAAAATATAATTAATCACCAGACCTGAATGACCACCCATCTTAAATTACTTTTAACAGTTCTAATATACTTAGCTTTTTCTCTGAAAGGCACTGCTCAAAACACATTGTCTAACAAAAGGACCCAAGCTTTTGATTACAACTGGAAGTTCTCGCTGGGGGACAATGCTCATGCCAGTGGTATTAACTTTAATGATAAAAACTGGCGGAATCTTACTTTACCGCACGATTGGAGCATCGAAGGTATTATTGATCCCAAAAACCCAATGGGGAACGACGGCGGGTATTTCCCGGCAGGAATAGCCTGGTATCGTAAACATTTTACAGTACCTGCTGCTCTGAAAGGAAGACCTGTGTCGATTTACTTCGAAGGTATTTATATGAATTCGGAGGTTTTTATTAATGGAAAATCTCTTGGAGTACGTCCTTATGGATACTCATCGTTTCAGTATGACCTTACGCCCTACCTAAATTATGACAAAGAAAATATCATCGCAGTACGTGTTGATAATTCAGAACAAAAAAATAGCAGGTGGTATAGCGGATCGGGCATTTACAGACATGTCTGGCTTACAATTACGGATCCGATTCATATCGAGCACTGGGGTGTAGCTATCACGACTCCGGAGGTGAGCGAAACAAGCGCAATAGTTCAGATAAAGAGTCGAATTAAAAATGAAGGAAATTTGCCAGCTAAAATCGTTCTATCAACGGTATTAAATGATAAAAATAGCATCGAGGTCGGCATGGATAAAGTACAAGTAGAGCTGGCAGTAGATGAAGTGAAAGAAGTGGTACAAACCATAAGAATAAGCAAGCCCCTGCTTTGGGCTCCTGAAATCCCGAATCTGTACAAAGCACAGGTGTCGTTAGTAGAAAATGGTTCAACTATTGACAAAACTGAAAACTCCTTCGGAATTCGCAGTCTGGCATTCAGCACCGATAAAGGATTCCAGCTAAACGGTAAGAAAACAATCCTCAACGGTGGCTGTGTTCATCATGACAACGGCGCCTTGGGAGCAGCGGCATACGACAGGGCCGAAGTAAGAAAGGTTGAACTATTAAAAGCAGCAGGATTCAATGCTGTCCGGACATCTCATAATCCTCCCTCGGAAGCTTTTTTAAACGCTTGCGACAGACTGGGACTTCTGGTAATAGATGAATCATTTGACGGATGGAGAACGAGTAAAACGCCCCACGACTACGCAAAATATTTCGATGCCTGGTGGCACCGCGATATTGAAGCTATGGTATTACGCGACCGGAATCACCCCTCAATTTTTATGTGGAGTATAGGCAACGAAATCATTGAGAGGAAAAAAGCAGAAGCTGTCGAAACTGCCGGTAAACTTGCAGGTCTTATCCGGCAGATTGACCCTACGCGTCCGGTAACTTCCGCTATTACTACCTGGGATGAAGATTGGGAGATATTCGATCCGCTTTTTGCTGCACATGATGTGGCTGGTTATAATTACCAATTACATCGTGCTTCAGCCGATCATGCCCGTGTCCCCTCCCGTGTTATTGTACAAACAGAATCGTATCCCCGCGATGCTTTCGTGAATTGGAAGCTGGTGCAGGAGAATCCGTATATTATTGGTGATTTTGTTTGGACCGCTATGGATTATTTAGGAGAATCAGGCATAGGACGGTATTTTTATCCTGGTGAGCTGAGCGGACAACATTGGGAAAAGGACTTTTTTCCGTGGCATGGGGCGTATTGTGGCGACATTGACCTCACAGGCTGGAGAAAGCCGATCTCTCATTATAGAGATTTGTTGTATAATGATGGCAAAAAACTATATTTAGCAGTAAGAGAACCAAATCCGGCTAATGGAAAAATAGAAGAAACGATGTGGTCGGTTTGGCCTACATGGGAAAGCTGGACATGGCCCGCGTTTGAAGGGAAAGATATACAAGTTGAGGTATACTCAAGATATCCTAAAGTTCGACTTTATCTGAATAACAAACTGATTGGAGAAAAACCAACTGGTAAAGAGCAGCAATTTAAAGCAACCTTCACTTTACCCTATTCTGCAGGAATCTTAAGAGCTGTGGGGCTTGAAGGAAGCATGGAGACAGAGTCAAAGGTGTTAAAAACTGCCGCTCAGGCAGCTAAGATAAATTTAAGCCCAGACCGAACACAAATACTTGCTGATGGACAGGATTTGTCATATGTGACCGTTGAAATAACGGATAAAAACGGGATTATTCAGCCTAACGCAGAAAACCGACTTCAATTTACTTTGAAGGGTCCCGGAGTTATAGTGGGACTTGACAATGCAAATTTGAAGGATTCTGATCCGTATACAGGCAACAAACGTAAAGCCTGGCACGGGCGAGCGCTCGTTATTATAAAAAGCGCTGGTGAGAAAGGAGATATTAAGCTAACAGTGAGCTCTGCAGGCTTACCAGACGCCAATGCAATTATCAAGGTCAAGAAGCCTTAAGAAGAATACAACACTCTACTATAACAACAAAGCAGCTTTCTCCTGGTGCTCGG
The DNA here is from genome assembly GCA_946887045.1 of uncultured Sphingobacteriaceae bacterium. Next base: position 12,188 of record CAMPKC010000048.1, read on the forward strand.
CTGCATGCAGATGAGAGCATGCTCCAAAATGCATTGCATCTTGCGCTAAAGCGAGCTTTAACTCCTTTTTAGCATTGCTAAAATCCTTTAATCCGAGTAAACCCAGCCCAATTAAATACCGACAATGGGTTGTGTTTCTCACATTCAGATTATCTTCAAAAATCAGCAAGTCGGGAAGTGACACTGCGAAATAATCTATCTTAACGGTATCGTTTATGTGCGTTTTGCCATAATCAATCAGTTTTTGAAAGATATTTGCAGCTTTTTCCTCTTCATTAAGTTGTATCCACGCTAAGCCCTGATAAAAGATCTTATCTGGCTGCTGATCGTTATAAAACATTGCCGCCGAAGGCTCTGAAAGACCATTCACTGCTTTCTTAAAACACTCCTTTGCTTTATCCTTTTGACCCAGTTTTTCGTAAGCGCATCCTAACCAATAAAATATATCGTTTTCCTGAGCGCCGTAAAGTTTTCCTTCACCTAAATTATGAGGGTATTCCTGAGCCATTTGCAACTTTTCGATTGCTTGCTCATACTCCTGATCCTGGATATGTTGCTTAGTCATTTCCACCAAACTGTAGATGTACTGGCCAGAAACTTTTCCTTCGCCGCCCTCCCATGGATGAAACTGACGAGCCATTATTAACTCAAAGGCCTTCCCGTATTGGCCAAGCAAATTATATAGTGCGACTCTTTCCAAATAAACATCATCACGAAATTCGACCAGTTCTATATGTTGTTCAAGAAATTCAAGTCGTTGACCGGGAGCTTTGTTAAGGCGTTTGTATAACTGATCAAGCTCCATAAATACGCGGGCGTCTGTTTGATCAAGAGCGAAAGCTTTTTCGAAACATTCTAAAGCTTTTTCCTGCTCATTGCGTTTGTTAAAATAAGCAATAGCGAGGTTGCGAAATACAGTAGCGAAAGAAGCATCTCTCTTAGCCGATAACTCCCACATCGTCATAGCGCTATCATACTGTCGTTTATCGTACCACAGATTACCCAAATAATATGGTGCTTTTGCATCAGCCGTATTAAGTGTAAAAGCAGCCTTTAACGCATTAACATCTTCTATCCGGTTCGGAAAGCACAGATCTGAATTAGCTGAGGCGCCCTTTTGGTAAAACGCCAAAGCTTTCTCATGGTTGCCTGACTGCTGGTTGAACCAACCCAAATAATAAAACACCATAGGATAGATTTCATTCGCATTATCGGTTAAAGCGAAACTTAACAAGTCAATCGCTTCTGTATATAATCCTGATGCTGCATAGTCTAAAGCATATTCGCTAAGATTATGTGCTGTTTGGCGTGATAAACGAAGCAAAAAATCTATAGAAACCTTTACTGCGTCTTCGTCTCCCAGGTGATGATAAAGTTTAGCCTGCTCAAAATAGATAGCAAGGTTAAATAGGTCGCGTTTTAATGCGGTTACACAAACGTCCAAAGCCTCATCTACACGATTTAGCTTGCGCAGAATAACTACCTTTAAAGCCCATGCTTTACTATTACGCGAATTCCTGTCAATCGCCCAGTCAATGTGGTATAATGCAGATTCATAATCACCTTTTGATACATCCAATTGTGCTACCGAAAAATAACCGCTATCCTGCCATGCGCTGCTCCAGGTAGATTTATAGAATGCTTCGTAGGCTTCCTCATTCTTCCCCTGGATTTTCAAGCACAAGCCCAGGTTATAATAAGGTTCTCCATCGTATGGATTTGGATTCCGCTGGATCAAGGTTTCTACAGCTTTACGGAAATATGGTTCAGCTTTTTCAAACTGACCACGACGCAAATACCATTTACCTAAAGCGTTATTGCAGCGAATGTCTTTTGAATCACGATGCAATGCTTCTTCGTAATAGTCCACCGGATTGTAAGTTGCATGACGATATTGCTCCAGGTGCAAACCGGTTAAGAAAAGCTGCTCATTATTTTCAACATCCTTCGGCGGCAGCGCCGCTTTCGCTGGCTCCGGAATTTCGTTTTTACGATTTGTAGCCGGTTCATAACGAATAAGTTCTTTGCCCTGAGCATTTTCTATGATCAGTAAAATCTCATCTTCTGTAACTTCGCGAGGTAAAGCTATTTCCTTTTGGAAAAGATTTTCAGGAGAAACGTCAATCACTTCAGAATAAACCAATTCAGTTCCGATATATAATTTGAGGTTATTCGCATTCTGTACTGATGTAGCAAATACTTTGACGTTGGCTATTTTGCCTTCAGTATCAAGATATACCATTAGATCTTTTGTAGCATTTTTCACAACTCCCAACTCGCGGTAAGGCATAAAATATTGCGTAAAAGATTTTTCCTCATAGGGCATTAACCATGAAAAGTCAGGTTGATTGTCAGTGAAAACCCCTGTCATTAATTCAATGTAAGGTCCGTCTTCATCCGTCAGGTTTCTATCCCAGGCTTTACCAAAATCGCTATGCCCCCAGGTCCACTGCTTTTTTCCGGGAGATACATGATGATTGGCTACATGCAATACCCCAGCCTGAGAATCATTTTCATAGCCGCCTACAAAATCGTAATCGGAACGTATGGCCATGTATGAAGTTGGTACAGGAATGTTTTTATACTTTGAAATATCTGTACCCGGTGAATAATCGACTTTATAATATGTCCCTGTAGCTATAGGAAAAGTTGAAACATCACGCTTACCATGATCGAATACAGCATTCACATCAGGTGGAAAAACCGATTGATAATCTTCATTGACCTTTACAGCCGGATTAGCCCACCATAAAAAGGTTTGAGGCAAGCTGGTACGGTTATATAACTTTGCCTTAATTTCAAGATAGGCTTTATCTGGATGAAGAGTAAAACCAGCCATACCTTTCGTGCGAAACATACGCTCCACCTCATTCACCCAAACGGTTTTACTTCCGTCAGGATTTTCTTCGATAGTGAAATCAACCGGCTCAAAAGTACTTGGACGATGATGCTGCGGCCAGTTAAACTCTATCCCTCCGGATATCCAGGGACCGCACAAACCTACCAATGCCGGCTTAATTACCTGGTTATAATAAATAAAGTGTCGCTCTTTAACCTTATCATAAGCCATTTGCACCCTTCCTCCTAATTCTGGAAGAATCATGATTTTGAGGTATTTATTTTCAAGAAATAATCCTGTGTATTCGACATCCGTTTTTTCGTCGTAAATTTTCTCAATTACCGGATTTGGATACACCACACCGCTACTACCCTGATAAACCCGTTTTTCAAAAAACATTGGGTTTTTATCTGGTTTACCAATACCATAAGTGGGAATACTCACTTTCTCCTCCCATATATTTACAAAAAACTCACTCATACTAGTCATTTATCAGTACTGATATTAAATTAATGTCTTACTAAATCTATTTCTAACTCTTCTAATGTTCTCCCTTTGGTCTCTTTCACTTTGCTTTTCACAAACAAGAATCCTAAAAAGCATATAATGGCGTATAAATAAAATGGCCCGAAAGTACCCAGTTCCTCAGCAAGTATTGGGAAAGTGAATACAAGAATAAAATATGCTCCCCATAAAGAAACAATAGCCACAGACGAAGCAACACCTCGTATATTGTTAGGGAATATTTCAGAGATAAGCACCCAGGTAACCGGCGCAAGGGAGGTTGCATACATGGCAATTGCTAACAACACAAAAATGGATACCAGACCGGCTGAAGCCTGATTTTGAAGTAAAAATGCCAGAACGATATAAACGATCGACAAACCAAGAGATCCGATCAGCATTAATGGACGACGGCCGAGTTTATCGACCTGCCACATAGCAACCAGGGTAAATACCAGGTTTACAATACCAATTGAAACAGTTTCGAACAACTGCTGATTTAGATTGGCCCCAACAGATTCAAAAATTGTTGAGGTATAATTGAATACTACATTTATTCCGCATAATTGCTGAAAAACCGCCAGTGTAATACCAACAACAACTGCAGGACGAACACTTTTCGCAAATACGGCCTTGTATGATTGTTTAGTATTTCCCTTAAGTGATTTTTGAATATCATTGAAAGTATTTTCGGCAAAGGCAAGGTTACCGATCTTATCAAGAACTTTCTTGGCTTGCTCTTGTTTTCCGGCTTTAACCAACCAACGGGGGCTTTCTGGTAACCAGAGTACACCCAGGAAAAATAATATTGAAGGAATGGCACCAAGGCCAAACATCCATCTCCAGGCCTCTGGTCCACTATCAGCAAGTGTGTAGTTAACTAAATTGGTTATTAAAATCCCGAAAACAATAGTCAGCTGATTAATGGCGACATTGCGGCCTCTCATATGTGCAGGTGAAACTTCGGCAATGTACATCGGACTTAACATAGAAGCCATTCCCACGCCTATACCCGCTGCAAAACGCATCAGAACAAAAGTTGTCAAACCCTGCGATAAGGCCATTCCTAATGATGAAACGGCAAAAATTGAGGCAGCAAGTATCAGGCCCGGTTTTCTTCCGTATTTATCAGCTAAATTACCTGCCCATAGACATCCAACAATACAGCCTAAAGCTAAAGAGCCGGTAAGAAAACCTTCCCACCATGCATTTAAAGCAAACTCGGAGCGCAAAAACGGTAAAGCTCCGGAAATCACCGCAAAATCGAATCCGAATAGATATCCCCCAAGTGCCGAAATAAAAGATATACCTACGATATAGCCAGTTTTGAAAGTAACAGGTTGTTGATTAGTCATATTTAGTATTTGATCAGTCTTTTTAATTTATATTAAGTATTAAGGTCTGGTAGAAGTTCAATCAAGTGAAGCGTTTCTCCATATTCGAAGGCTAAACTTTATCTCGCGGTATTGTGGTTTATTAAATTCAAACATAGCAGAGAAATGCCTGATTTAAAATGGGTAATTCTTTGAAAAAGATAGACTATCTTCCAATTTAAAAATTCTTTTTTTTATACTTCAAAACCAGTATAGTGCAATTAGTTGTTTAAATTTACCTATAAATGGAGAATCTTACGGAAGATAAAAAGAAGGTAAAAGAGGGATTTGTTGGGCAAAAAATGATTGTGCTTCCACCAGACATAAAAAGACTGGTAACTAAAAATCCGCTGATCAAAGATCTTTATGTTACTGCAATTGGCTATTATCCCAAAGCCAACCATCACGATCGAGAACGAAAAAATGGTAGTCCTCAACACATTTTACTCTACTGTATTGAAGGAAATGGCTATATACATATCGGCCGAAAAAAACATGAACTAAAGCCAAACAGTTATTTTATCATTCCGAAAGGCGTACCCCATCATTATGGCACTACTAACTCTGACCCATGGAGCATTTATTGGATACATTTTAGTGGTGAGCATTCAAACATTCTCTACTCAAGATATACCCGTGATTCTGAACCTGAAGTACAGTTTATACCTTATGATGAACATCGAGTTAAATTATTCGATTTGATATTTACGATGCTGGAAAGAAATTACAGCATTCGTAATATGGAGTTAATCAATATTAAGTTGCTTGAATATTTATCTTCATTCATCTATCACGAAGAAATGTATCCTTCTTTTTATACTTCTGATCATATAAACAGTTCCATTGAATTTATGAAGAAAAACCTTCACTCTTCATACAATATACAAGAACTGGCCGAGAAGTTGAATTATTCTGTTTCACACTATTCCGCACTCTTTAAAAAGAAAACCGGGTTTTCTCCGATACATTATTATATTCAGTTAAAGATCCAGAAGTCTTGCCAATATCTGTATTTCACAGACATGAACATAAAAGAGATTTGCAGCAAAATAGGATTTGAGGACCCGTATTATTTCTCCAGAATGTTTAAAAAAATAATGGGATCTTCACCTGCTAAATACCGGAGTCATCATAAGAAATAAAGCTATATTGATATGCAAAGCGCAAAGTAAGTTTTAGAAGCATTTGAAACGATTCGCGCATTCAAGGTTTTTTTAAGCCAAAAAAATCAATCTTTTCCTCTTCTCTACAGCTTTTGATCCTGAGTCCTTGGTCCCTGGTCTTGATCCAGACCATATTTAGGTTTCTCAAAAACCAAAACCCTTTCTACGTACTGTAAAGAGAGGCTGCTCCCGGACGGATAAATGCGCTTATTTTCCCAGTTTTTCCCATATCAGTTCACATTCTAATAATTCAACAAAATAACTTCAACATCCATTATTTTCATTTGTAATTATTTTTAATGAATTGATGAAGGAAATAATTTTTCAATCATCATTTAAAAGAATCAACCTATGATTATAAATCAAAAAATCTATCATGCTTAACGAAACTTCGATTCAGGGATTCAGGGCAACATTAAGAGGCGACTTAATACAACCGCAAGACGAAGGTTATGACGATGCCCGCAAAGTATATAATGCCATGATTAACAAACGCCCACGCATGATTGTGCGTTGTGCGGATGTGGCGGATGTGATACAATCAGTTAATTTCGCCAGGGATAATAATATTCTTCTTTCCATACGCAGCGGAGGACACAATGCAGGCGGACTAGGAATTTGTGATGATGGATTAGTGATTGACCTTTCGCGTATCAAATACACCCGTGTTGACCCGCTGGCAAAAACAGTAGTGGCAGGTGGAGGATGTTTATGGGGTGATATTGACCGTGCAACCCATGTGTTTAAGATGGCTACTCCAAGCGGAATTATTTCCACTACGGGTGTGGGAGGATTGACAACCGGCGGTGGGCTTGGCTATCTTACCCGCAAATGTGGACTGAGCATTGATAACCTGCTATCTGTGGATATGGTACTGGCTGATGGAAGTTTCATAATAGCAAATGAAAATCAAAATCAGGATTTGTATTGGGCAGTGAGAGGAGGTGGCGGAAACTTCGGAGTAGTTACTGCCTTTACATTCAAGCTGCACCCGATAGATATGATATATGGTGGTCCGATGTTATGGGAGTTGAATGAGGCTGCAGACGTGATGAAATGGTACCGCAAACTGATAAACGATGCCCCTGATGACCTGAATGGATTTTTCGCTTTTCTCACTGTTCCCCCCGGACCTCCTTTCCCCGAGCATCTTCATCTAAAGAAAATGTGCGGCATTGTATGGGCGTACACAGGACCGTTAGAAAACGCAGATGAAGTATTTAAACCCATTCGAGCCTTCAAGATACCTGCTCTTGATTTTGCCGGTCCATTGCCCCAACCCGTTTTACAAACACTGTTTGATGATTTGTTGCCTGCCGGGTTGCAATGGTACTGGCGTGCAGATTTTGTGAATGAACTGAGCGATGAAGCTATTGAAAAGCATATCTCATTCAGTAAAACTATGCCTACACCGCTTACCACCATGCACTTGTACCCTATAAATGGCGCTGCTGCTCGTGTTGATAAAAAGGATACAGCATGGAGTTACCGCGATGCCATCTGGGCGATGGTAATAGTAGGAATTGACCCTGATCCTGCAAATAAAGAAAAAATCACTGCGTGGACTAAACAATACTGGGAAGCGCTGCATCCGTATTCAGCAGGTGGCGCTTACGTAAATTTTATGATGGAGGAAGGAGAAGACCGCGTCAAATCAACTTATGGTGATAATTATGAACGGCTGGTAACGATAAAGAATAAATATGATCCGAGTAATCTATTCAGGGTAAATCAAAACATTAAACCTACTGTAAAAACATAAATAATGTTAAAATCCCCATGGGTTAGCTGTCTACTGTAGCCTCTTCGGCGTTCATGGCTGGTAACGCGGGGTGCGAAGCCGAAGGACTATGAAATGAATTCCACAGACAGCTAACCTCTTTGCAGAAAGAAATCAGAACCAGAAAGCTTCATTCCGGATAGGAATTAGACTTACTGACATGGTTAGGAAATGCAAGCTATTGAAAAAGCTCATTACATTCTAATGAGCCAAATGAAGTTGACAAGCTCAGGCCAAAAGGCATGGAGGTGACTAATTCGCCAGATCATTGGATTGTATACAGACAAAAAGCTTCGGGTATACGTTATTTAAATTTTACATTTTCTACATACTCTCCAATAAGAATGTCACCGTCAGTGGCAGACCTGATCTTTTTACCATTAACCTTCACATTGTCGAAAGTTACATTATTTACATTCCGGCTTTCATTGTGTCCTCTGATTTGAGAAGGGCGTAAACTGGTTCCATTGAAAGTAATATTCTTGAAGTAAATGTTCTCTATCGATCTTCCTGATTGTGTATTGTATTTCGGGTCATTCACCACACGTAAATCAACTAAACGACCCTCCTGGATATCCTCTATCCGAATATTTTCATAAGTCACATTTCGCACAAGATTGTTATCAGCCGCTATTATCGCCATAGTGCCCAGGCAGCAGGGATCATCTTCATCATGCTCAAGAATGTCGATGTTTGAGAAGGTGATGTTTTCAATCGTATCCCCCTCATGGGTCGTATTACCATGAGCGCCTATGTTTGTCGGATGGGCAATATCTGCCCATAGGGTGGAATTCGTGATCTTAAAGTTTTTTGCATTACCGTAGAAATCCCATCGATGTGCATAAATAGCGATGCAATCATCTGAATTGCGCATGAAAACACCGTCGATCTCCACATCCGAGCAGCTCATCAGGTCAATACCATCACTCCAGCCTCTGCAACTAAAGGAGGTCAGATTTTTGATTTTCAACCCCTTAGATTGTCCGCCGAAAATAGTATAATGTCGAGGGTTGACGACATGGATTCCGTCAATTTCTACATTCTCGGAAAACCGGATCTCTACCCCTCGCTCAGGCTCCAAAATGACCCCTCTTCCAATAATACGCACGTTTTTAACATTGTCGCAAAGCAGTTTTCCTTTGATTACCGCACCACCATGAATGTACACGGTTTGTCCGCTTTTGATGCGGTAGACATCCCCTGGTTTGTCCGGTGCTTCGTGTACACCCGGCCCAAAATAGACGACATTGGGATCATCAGGGTTCGGCCGACTTCTTTCAATAGAATGAGCAAACAGGTGAAGATTGTGTAGCTTGTCACCGTTCACCTCCACCGAAATATTTCTGGGCCTATCAAGGGTAAACTCGATGGTGTTTCCGTTCACTTTCGAAGCAATCTTATACGAGGATGGCCTAACATCTACAGTTCCAACGTTTCCGTTGTTCTTGCGTATTTTTACTTCTACTATTCCCGAAAAGTCAAAATAAACCATGGAAGCATCCTGTACCTTGTCCATGTCCACCTGTACCCTGTACTCATAAAGGTCTTTCCATTGTCCACCCGGCTTTCGCACTTGCACAGTAAAATCGTCATTGTGCATGGAATAGAAAATGGCTTTGGGGACGTCATAGGTGACAAGGCTGTCTTGGGCGAAAGTCACTTGAACAGATTTGTAGCAGATTAATACACTAACAAAAAGGAAAAACTTATTCATTAATTAGATATGTTTTTTTATTTTCAAAATTCGATTTAGGGTGTCATTTTTCAATGCTCAGTTTGAAGATAAAGACTTTTCCAGGCTATACTATAATTTAACTCCTTTTGTACTCACCTTTCTGATATTTCCTGCCTGATTAAAATTGAGGCTGTCCAAACAAAGCTGACGCAACACAAAATCCTTCTTCTGCGGGAAAATCCGATGGTATAGGATATAATCCTGGTTCTTTACTCTAAATACTGTATGATGCCCGGGCCCTATAACTGTACTATCGCTTGCAGTTTTTAAAATAACACGACCTTCAGGCTCAACAAACGGCCCAAGCGGACTATTAGAAGTGGCATAGCCAACCTGATAGGTCGCGTCAATTGCTTTACCTTCCGAGAACATTAAATAATATTTGCCATTTCTTTTGATCATGTGAGGAGCTTCAAAATAATGCGGAGTAGTAACTTCGAGAGGAGCACCATCAAAGGTTTTCATATCCTTCTTTAACTTAACTGCCATGCAATGCCCATTCACCCAGTTCCACCCCGAACCCCAGTAAAGATAAGCCTGTCCGTCCTCGTCTATAAAGCAGTCGGCATCAATGTTGTGCATATCAGGAAAATCTGTAAATTTTATTAGCGGACTATTGTCTTCTTTAAGATTTTTCCATGGCCCGAGTGGATTTTCACTAACTCCTGCCCAAACTTCACTGCCAACCGACACATACATATAGAAATTATTATCTGTACCCTTCACCACCGAGGGTGCCCATACATTATGTTCGTTTGAGGTAGGACTGGTACACAACGACTTAGTTGGCCAGTTAAGATGATGGCGCTTAAAACTCACAAAATCCTTCGTCTCAAACACTGCAAGCTCCTCGCCTCCCCATGGATCAATGGTAGCATATATGTAATACGAATCTTTGTCTTTCACAACGATAGGATCGGCAAAGTAACCGGGCATTAGGGGATTAGATATTTTTCTAGCGCCAAGTTGAGACCTAACAGAACAAGAAAGGTTAATTAAAAGGCTTAGTAAAATAAGGACTGCTTTTTTTAACATAATTTTTTCAGTTTGTAAAAATAGTAATTAAATCGATTTAGCATAAGGAATTTAGTCTATTTTAAATACATGCTCCGGAGTATTTTTGAATCAGGGTGTAAAGTCATGTACCGGCACAAAGCTGCGTAGAAGATGATAAAAGGTAAGCATCTTTCAGGATACATGAAGATGGAAAGACGGGCATGAAAAAAACTAAACCACCTCTTGCTCCCCGCCTTCTAACTACGAACTAAATAAGAAACGCCTGCAAACGGGAGGATGCAGGCGTAACCGAATAATTATAAATCTTCTATTAGACGGATTTCTTAGTAATAATTAATTAACCTCCCGTTTATTCGGAGATTCTTTCATAAAGAGATGAGATTTTTTATATCCCCCAAAATCAACTACAATTTTTTCAAAAACAATCCCCGGATCCATTGGGCTAAGGGTGAGTAACCGCGTTCCGTCGTCTGAAATCGGAACATCGAGTTTTACCACCTTCTCCACAACCCGCCTTGCTACCGTTGGGTAAAACACCGAGTACACATTTTTCTTGTCTTCATTCAAATCTGAATTGAAATTGATTACTTGTTCGTTGCCTCCTTTAAAGCCAACCTTATATTTATGACCGCTTTTATCGAGAAAAGCCAGGGTCGACTTTACCACGACATGAACATTCGCTGAACGCAAATCTTTGGGCAGCTTCATCTTGTAAGTAATAGAAGCGTCTTTTACAGGCTTAGAATATGGCATAAGTGCGATACCGCTTAAGGTGCGTCCCATATGCGGGATAATCGTCCATTCGGTCGCCAGAGCGTTCCTGCGCTCATAAATATGCTCGGCTTCTATAGATACATATCCACTATCAGGGAAAAATACATACCTACCGGCTACTGGCTCCACATTATTTATACGATAAACCTTAGGTAATAAATTTTTGCGGAAATTGTCGTTCCAGGTAGTGTAACCTATATGCTTTTGATCCATCATATGTTTCCACTTTCCACCGGACATTACATTATTATAATCGTACGTTAACAAAGAATCACGTCTAAATGTCTGTTCGACCTTATCTGCCCAAAAGTTGGCCGAAGGGTTGTTGTCCTCGTATAGTTTTTGGTTCAGTGCCTGGGCATAGTACATTTCATAAAGGTTGGCCATTGCCTGAACAGGAAAGAGGATTACTTGTTTATAAGCGTCTCTATACTGAGGTTCCAATTGCATATACTGTCTTAGGGCTTCAGCTTCAAGCTTAAGAAACTCGTCAGATACTTGCTTCCATTCTCCTGTTTCCAGGTTATATGTATTCCTGTCAAGCATTTCGGGAGTTACTCTACCTGCATACTTACTGTAAAGATTTAAAATGCGCATAGCTTCATCACCATTGGCTTCGCCAAACTGTTGCGCACAAAATTGGCGCGTGTGGGTCAATAGGTTATTGACAGTGAAGCGTTCTGGATCCCAGGCCATATCCAGGAACAACGTTATGGGATATTCCATGGGTTTTAAATCGCCCACGTTGAGCACCCATAGCTTATCTACCCCATAGTCGTAAGTGAGCTGCATTTGTTCCCATATATTTTGTATGGGGCTTACGTTTAGCCATTTATAATTGCGCGGAGCACCTACATAATCCACGTGGTAATACATACCCCATCCTCCTTTATGCTTGCGTTCTTTTTCATTAGGCAATCGCCTTACATTTCCCCAATTGTCGTCCGTAAGCAACATGATAACATCGTCAGGCACACGCATGCCAGCCTCGTAGTAATCCAAAACTTCTTTATACAAGGCCCACACCTGAGGGGTTTCTCTTGCAGGTTTTCGGGTTACATCCTCAATAATGTTCCGCTGATTTTTGACAATTTTCTCTAATAGCTCCACATTACTATCTTCCGACATGGGTTCGTCTCCATCTCCGCGCATACCAATGGTGACTATATCTTCGGTCCCTCTAACACGCTCTATGCCTTCCCGGAAAAAATTGTCGAGTACTTTTTGGTTGGTGGCATAGTTCCAGGCTCCGTATTCTCTTCTTTTTCGGCTCCATTCCTGATGATTCCTGGCCATCGGCTCATGGTGCGAGGTGCCGATGACCACTCCCATTTCATTAGCCAGTCTGCTGTTTCGAAGATCATCCTGATAAAAAGCCCATGACCACATTGCCGGCCATAGGTAATTCGCCCTGAGGCGAAGAATCAATTCAAATACATGGCCGTAAAACTTATGGCCGCCGTAGTTCGTTCCAAAAGAATTCTTTACCCAATTGGTTAAGGCCGGAGCTTCGTCGTTCAGAAAAATGCCGCGGTATTTTACTTTCGGAGATTCCTGTATATACTTTCCCGGTTTAACCACGAGGGTTTTATTTGGTTGAACCGGTACATCCGCCCACCAATACCATGGAGAAACCCCTATTTTTTCTGAAATATCATAAATCCCAAAAATAGCACCCCGTTTATCACTACCTGCTACAATGAGGTTATCACCTACGGTTTGGATTAAATAGGACTCCCACTGTCCTTTGATGCGGGAAACATCAATCTTCTTGTCGCTGATCAGCCTATCGATCAGCTTACTTTTACCAATGGTACCAATGATAATACTTCCCCTAACCGGGCTTCCTCCGGTGACCACGCGCGAAGCTGTACCAGACACTTTACGGATATCATCACTAAGATCACTTGCCGCGCGTATTACACCCGCCCATTCGCTACCATCCACGTAAATGGGCGCCGAAGTACCGTTCTTCGCAATTTCAAATCCTTGTGCCAACGACGACACTTCAATGTATTGCGGCAAACCAATAAGCCGGTTTGCGACGGGTTGAGCGCCGGAAGAATTCCACGAGAATAACACACCTATAATCAGGCTTACTTTAACTTTCATACTAGTTTTTACTTAATGATATTGCACAATAAACTCTTTGCTATAAATCGAGATGGCAATGGCGAGCTCAAGCGAGCCCGTAATGGCCAGACGCGAAACCTAGCCGATATGGAGAGGTTTACCTAGATAACACATATTTACTTTCATCAGGACCTAAATAGCTCGGCTTTAATCCTCCGGCATCAACTACAAATTTTTGGAATACAATTCCGGCATCAACCATCCAGATTTTCAGTGTGTGTTTACCCGACTTAAGGTTATGCGTTGTTTTTCTGGTTTTGATGTGATCAGCAACTGATTTCACCCACCAGCCGGCAGATTCATAGTCGGGTTTAATCTCGCCTTCGTTCATGTTTACCACTTGAGGCTGCTCATCATCGATCGAAAGGGCAAATTTCAATCCTCCCTGTTTTTTAAAGTCCTGCGTTGGAGAAAGGAAGGCTTCTACTGTAAAGTTACCGCCATTAAAAACAAAGAATTCATATTCTACATGTGGGGAATTAGCGTCCGGAGTTTGCGTTTTAGCTGTTACCGGTTCAATAATAATCGACGAGTTTGTCCGGCCGAGGTTAGGAACTACTGCCCAATAAATATCTTTTGTGTCAAATTTCTTCGTAAAACTTGCAGCTTCTATTGATATGACTCCATTGTTTTCTACGAAACCAGAAGCTTTAATCAGATTGTTACGAATGGGTACTTTAACAAAATATTCTTTACCGGCACCCGAAATGAGAATTTCGCCTGTTGCTATACCGACGGGGGCTTTCTCCCAATCTATACTTACATAAATCTTTTCATTAAATTGTGTTGTTCCCTGTTCCTTTGAAAGCTTTATCCAGTTGTTCTTCGCTTTAACCATGTAATCCAGCTCTTCCTGACCTCGGTTAATGATATCAATATAAAAATTCGGGTTGTTTATTCGATTAAACTGTGGTAGCGCATCGCTAAAGGCCCAGTCGGCTTCTACATCAAGCCACCCCCAGGCAGGCCTGCGACCATATTCAAGCAAATAGCCGAGTTCGGCAGGCTTCTTCACCTGTACGTAGGATACTGCAGGCATCATGTTCAATGGTGGATGTTGCCAATAAGTATATCCAATATGTGTTTGCGACATCATATGGTTCCATTTTCCTCCTTCAAGTTGGTGATAAACTTTAGTAAGCTCGGCATCCTTTTCAAAAAGCTGCTTCACTCGTTCGGCATAATAATTTGCAGATGCCGCGCCGCGTTCACCATAGTATTTATTCTTTCCTGCGGCAACATACATTTCGTTAAGATTTGCACACATTTCAATCGGCGACAGAACCAATTGAAAAAACGCAGGCCTGTAGGTCTCGGGTAGTTGATTATAGATGTTTTTGCTTTTTACTGCCAATGTGTTGTATTCTCCAACAATTCGGTCTGCCTCCCTGTAATTTTCAATGCTGTATGTAGACGCAGTTAACATTTCTGGTGTGCGACGGGCATTGTATTTGGTATAAAGCGAGAGCAATTCTGCTATTTCTTTTGAGTAATAGCCGCCAAACTGCTGCTCTGCCCAATTCACATAGTATTTTGGCAGATCTTTCGCCTGTATAGAACTGGGGTCCCAGGCATAATCCATAAAAAAACTAATAGGAAGTTCCATCGGCTTTATGTCGCCAACATTTGCGATCCAAAGATTTTTGACCCCATTCTCATAAGTGACCTTCATTTGCTCCCACACTCTTTCAATCTGAGTTACATTTTGCCATCTGTAAGAAACCGGCGACCCTACATAGTCGAGATGATAATACATGCCATATCCGCCTTTGCGATCAAGATCCTGCTTTTTGGGAAGATAGCGTATGTTACCCCAATTGTCGTCACTAAAAAGAATGGTAATATCATCATCAACCCGCATCCCCTTATCATAATAGTCCTGCACCTCCTTGTATATAGCCCAAACTTGAGGTGTTTCTTCCGCCGGTTTCCTGGTTACATCGGCAATAATTGTACGCTGATCCTTAATGACCGTTTTTAATAGATCAACAGCAGTTTCTTCAGACATTCCTTCATCTCCATCACCACGCATCCCAACAGTTACCACGCTCTCATAATTACCCATTCGCCTTACACCACCACGCCAAAATTCTTTTAACTTTTCTTTATTAGTATTGTAGTCCCATGCCCCACCTTTAAATAAGTACCACTCATTATGTGCACGCATCATTGGTTCATGATGACTTGTTGACATTACAATACCAAACTCGTCTGCAACCTTAGGGTTCAATGGATCATCGACATTAAACATGGTAGGAAGCCACATGGATGGCCATAAGAAGTTTGCTTTATTGCGTAACAATAATTCAAATACCTTTTCATAGCATCGGTGATTAATGCCTCCAAATTTTTCATTCGCCCAATTCCTGAATGCAGGCGATTCATCATTGATAAATATTCCCCGGTATTTTACAGCCGGGCCGTTAGAGGTATATCTGCATTTCCCGAGATAAATTTCTTTGCTTTTTTTAACAGCCACATCCGCCCACCAATACCAGGGAGATACACCCATCTTTTCAGAGAGCGTAAATACCCCATACGCAGCTCCTCTTCGGTCACTTCCAACGATAACTAAGGCTTTCTTTACCCCTGGAAAGGGATTATCGACTGTTTGAACTATAAACCTCTCCCATTGACCCCTTATGGCATCAAGGTTTATCTTTTTTTTTGCAACCAGTATATCTATCAGCTTGTTGTTGCCAACTGTAGCAACAATGATCGGATAGTTGCCTTGTAAACTAGATTTAGTAGAAACCGCCGGACGTTTCCCCGAAACAGCTTCAATGTCGCCAGCTAGAAATGCGACCGCCTTTTTTACTAAAACATTTTCAGAAGTGTCGTATAAAATAACAGCGACATCGGTCTTGCTCACTATTGGGAATGAACTTTTATCCCTATCAATCCTGTTGCTTAAAGTTATTTGGGAAAAGGATAAATAGGGCAGAAATGCCAACAGTATTAAAATTATTCTCATATATATATTAATAGTTTACAGAAGTAAAGGTCTTTTTCCTTGAATGGATAATATGAGACATTTGATTTTAAAAATGGAAGGATTGTCCAGATTGGATTACAACAAACATGACAATACTCTCTGCTTACGAGTTACAGTAGACCAGGATTAACAATTCACCTGGTTTACAGAATCAATTCATTAGTTAAATTACCGAGATTATTAACTTTCGTTGCAGGATGTATTTTGTTCTCTCTGGCTGTTCAAAAAATAGACCAAGTCATTCGTTTGTGATCGCAGATGCGAATACACTTTTCTGCTGTAAACAAGGTAATCAGTCTGCAGAACATTTATCAGTTTTTAAATTCCCGGGCTTTTCTCTTCATGTGCATATATTCTGACGGTGAGACTCCAAATCGGACTCTGAACGACTTAGCCAGATAATTTGGAGTAGCAAAACCTACCATGTAGCCGATTTGTGCAATGTTCATATCACTTTTCTCTATCAAAGCGGCAGCTTTATCCAGTTTAAAGTTTCTTATGAACTCTAGTGGAGACTGTCCTGTTAGCTGCACTATCTTATTATATAAAGAGCTTCTGCTCATGCCAACCTGTCTGCTTAAATCTTGGACAGAAAATTTGGGATCGTTTACATTCTGCTCGATGTACATCAACACTTTACTTAATAGTCTGGCATCTTCCGACTCCATTTCTATTTCAGGCGTTGCCACTTTAATCTGTTTAGTGTAAGTATTTTTCAAGCTACGGTTCAGAGTAAGAAGATTGTGAATTTTGGAATGGAGAATTTCAAAGTTAAAGGGCTTGGTCATATAATCGCTTGCGCCGGTTTGCAATCCCTTCACCTGTTCCTCTTCGGCTGTTAAGGCCGTAAGCAATATAACAGGTATATGACTGGTTCTCTTATCTGCTTTTACTTTGAGGCAAAATTCGATTCCATCCATTTCCGGCATGCTGATGTCGCTGACAATAAGGTCGGGATGACCTGACAGCGCCTTTTGCCACCCTTCTCTGCCATTAGAAGCTTCATATATTCGGTAGTGAGCCGTCAATTTATCCTTGAGATATTGCCTGAAATCTTCATTGTCTTCAACCAACAAGATCGAAGACATTTCACTTTTAAGTGCAAGTGCCTCTGTGTTCTGGCGTTCATCCGGGTCAGTCTCAAGCTTAACAGGGGTGTATATACCGCTCCCCGTTTCTACTGCACTGTTCTCAGAATCCTGAAGAGGTATAAAAGGAAGCTTGATGACAAATATTGTTCTCTCCCCCGGTTCACTTTCTATCTCTATTGATCCCGCCTGCATCTTTACAAATTCTTTGGTAATAGCAAGGCCAATCCCTGTTCCCTGATTCAAGATCGCCGCGTCGATAGGGCTTTGATAGAAACGATCGAAGATCTTCTCCATTTTATCGGCTGGAATACCAATACCCGTGTCTGAAACTTTGATAGTTAGCCATGTAGTAAAAGGATCTGCATTTTGCTTTTGCTGTTCAACTTCGAGTTGTACCGAACCATCTTCGGGAGTAAATTTGAAAGCATTTGAGAAAAGATTAAAAAGAATTCTTTCAATTTTATCGTGATCGAACCTTGTATATAAATTATGGACGTTTGAGCTAATGGAGAATTTTATCTTCTTTCTTTCCGACATATCCTGAAAAGATTCGGCCACTTCCATGATAAATGATATCACATCTCCCTCAACGAGATTGAGGCTGAGTTCATTCTCCTCCATCTTCCGAAAGTCCAAAAGCTGGTTTACCAGGTTAAGCAAGCGTCGGGTGTTACGCTTAACCATATTGAGCTGACCTGCCTTTTTCTCATCACTTTCGCTGGAAACCAAGTCGCTGACAGGCCCCATAATTAGGGAAATCGGAGTTCTGAACTCATGACTCAGATTGGTGAGAAATTTAATTTTAAGATTGTCTAACTCACGCATACGCTCTGTCTCCTTGCGTTCTTGTTCTAATGTGAACCTGTCCTCCAGCTTTTTAACCGTTCTATATCGATAATAAGCCAATAATCCGGCAATCGCAAGCACATAGAAAAGATATGCATAGGTAGTGCGCCAGAGTGGCGGAGCAACAATAATCTTAATAGAAGCAGCACTGGCATTCCAGACACCATCGTTATTCCTGGCTTTAACCCTGAAAGTATACTGGCCCGGATCAAGGTTGGTATATGATGCTGTTCGGCCAGGACTGGGATGTGTCCAAACCTTATCAAAGCCCTCTAACATATATGAATACAAATTTTCTTTGGGACTTGTATAGTTGATAGCTACGAAACTTAAGGAAAAATTCTGTTTGTAATCCAACGTTATTTCTTTAGCGACTGATATGTGTTCGTCAAAACCTGAGTTCTCTAAGGGTTTTACGGATTTGCCCCCCACCTTCAAATCTGTAAACAGCAAGGAAGGGACATTCGAGTTCCTTTTCAAATCGGAGGGCTTGAAATAGTTAAAACCTTCCAATCCACCAAAAAACAGCACACCATCGGGCGTATGCAACCCTGAGCCTAGTACAAAGTTGCTATGCTGAAGACCGTTGTGGTAGCTGTAAT
The DNA here is from genome assembly GCA_946887045.1 of uncultured Sphingobacteriaceae bacterium. Next base: position 31,040 of record CAMPKC010000048.1, read on the forward strand.
TTTTGAATGTATTTGTATTACGGTCAAAGCTGCTGATGCCCGCATTAGTGCTGAGCCACAACCTGGAATCCTCTCCTTCAAGAATTTTGTGTATTACGTTGTTGGCAAGACCGTCTTTTTCGTCGTAGGATATAAATTTATTCGTTTTTTTATTTAAAAAATTCAAACCACCACCACTGGTACCAACCCAAAGGTTATTATTGCGGTCGGATAAAACCGACAAGACAATATCGCTGGCCAGATTATTACCGGCTCTGTTGTAAGTCGTAAATTTTTCATGTCTGGTATTATACATCGCCATACCGGCACCATGAGATCCAATCCATATATTCCCAGAATGGTCTTCTTCTATCACTCTCAAAAAGTTATTCAGCGGCAAATGAAAAGGCGAATCCTTAGGTAAGGTTGCGTCGTACTTAGCGAAATTTTTCGTATCGGGATTATAAACGTTCAGACCGCCGCCATTGGTGGCGATCCACACATTTCTCCTTCTGTCTTCCGTGATGGCGAAAACCTCGTTACTACTTAAGTCAGTAACCGTCTCTCCTTTTTGAAATTTTCCAACCGTTCCAACGGAACTCAGCCTGAAGATACCATTACCAAAGGTCCCGATCCACAGGTCTTTTCTTGTTGTCATTTCGAGTGCCTGAATAGATAGCCCACTGGGATGAGTCACACCCGGGATCAAAACCCTTTTAAATAGTTCAGTCCGGCGATCAAAAACATTAAGTCCTCCCCCATCTGTTCCGACATAAATCTCCCCGCTATTTTTCATCGCAAACGAGGTGACTCTGGAGTCAGAAAGACCTTTAGAATCGAAAGAATTAGCTTCCTTTAGGCGAAATAAAGAGAGGTTCTTGTCATACTTACTTATACCTGAATGATAGGTGCCAAGCCAGTGAATACCCATTGCTTTGTCTATGTAGATACAATTGATTGACCTGCTTGCTAAACTGTGCTTGTTTCTTTTGTCCGGTAAAAAGTTTGCGATTGCGCCAGATTGACGATTTAAAATATAGAGCCCATGGTTTGTTCCTATCCATAAACGACCTTGAATATCTATGTCTAACGGCCCCACGTTTGATGTGGCCAAAGTTTGATAATTCTTAATGTTGTTAAAGCTATTTTCAAAGCCGGCGCGGTCTGGCCGCATCATACTTAAGCCCTTTGATGTGCTTATCCATAGCGCTCCCTTTGGATCCTCAACAATTGCTTTTACATAATTATCTAGCAGGCTGGACGGAAGGCCCGGATCATGTTTATAATGTATGAATCCCCTTGCTTTTCGGTTATACCGGAATAAACCGTCTGTTGTTCCAACCCACATTGTATTCTTTTTATCCCGAAAAATAGTAAGTACTGCATCGGTGGTCAGCTGGCCGCGTTTATGAGCGTCGGGTTTAAATGTCAAGCTTTTCCTATTCGATGGGTCTATAACGGTGAGGCCGCTGTAGTGCGCGATCCAAATCTTGCCAAAAGTATCGGCCAATATTTTATTGACGGAGTTATTGACACCCGGATATTTCAGGTTAGTGAAATTATCCTCCTTACGATTATAGAGACTGAGACCACCTCCATCCGTGCCTACCCAAAGGTTTCCGGATTGGTCTTCGAACAATGTTGTAATCCGATTTGAACGAAGGGTAGCAGACTCGTTGAGGTCTTGACGGTAGACTTTAAAGTTAGTACCATCAAACTTGTTTAACCCATCGTCTGTCCCAAACCACATTAATCCATAACGATCTTTGAGTATTGCGTTTATGGCATTTGAAGAGAGTCCGTCTTTGGAGGTTAAAGACGTAAAAGCAATACCAGGGCCCTGTGCAACTGCGTTTTGTAGGAGCAGCCCAATAAGTATCAATCCAGTGAAATAAGCTTTTGACAACCAGAGGTGCATGTTAGAGTTAATGATGGAGACCATTCAAATTTTACTTACCTATTCCTTCTATTAAAACAAATTCAGGATCATTGTCAGAACAATTGGTGTTCGGCTTATACGATCGTGACTATCCGATGCTACTGGAAACTGAACGAAAAATTGGTTTCAACAAATATAAACGGTAATGCCGTGCTGATCTGCAACAAATGGCCAACAATATGGAACAGATGTCTATGGCAAGTAGAATAACCCTGTAATTTTAAAAATCCATCAACATATCACTGCCGAATCCCCTCCTGCTCTAAATTCAAATTAATATTTTCGTTGAATCTTCCCGGTGATGTTCAACAGGCTTGAATTGGAGCCAATTTCAGATATCCAGAACTTCCTTTGCGTTTTCATCTGAAGTGAGATAGTCCAAAAATCGCTAATATTATTGAGGATTTGATCTAGAATATTATCATCCTTAGTTAGTCGAATTCAACAAGATTTGGCTTCAAATCATGCAAGCTTCTCTTAAAATTCTTCACTCACCGAGCATATTCTTTTTCAATGAGAAGTCTGATAAATGTTGGGGAAATTGTAACAGATGTATATAAAGACGAAACCAAATACTATCAGCCTGAGCGGAAGAAACTGGACATCGACCCGCAAAATCCAACTCCAAGATGGATCTTATCTATCTGTTTAACAAACAGTTATAACATAAAAAAACCGGAGTAAAATCGAATTTTTCGATTTCACTCCGGCAAGGTACCGCCGGGGCGGAGTAATGTCAAAGCAGTTTATAGAGGATATTGTGAGAAATTTAAGAAGTCTCCGACCATGCGTATAATTTTATCCACCTGCGTTAAGCACTACTTATTAATCCAGTTTCTTGTGAACTAGACAATACAAGGGACTTTCAATTGTAATATCACGGAAAAATTATCGAATTATTTGAATGAATTTATTAGTTGGGGAGAAAATATTTAAGAGTTTACGATTTCGGAACCGAATTGCAGGAGATAGAAAACCTTTATGGTTTTATCATTGAGTGGCAGATCCAGGTGTCGGGAATAATGCGCGCAAGCTTGCTATCGGGATATTTATCGACAACTTTTTTCTACTCTTTTTTCGGCTTTAATAAGGGTATTTTAAGGTTTACTTCAAAAACACCTTTCGTATCATATGTTAAGGTTGACATTTCCTTTGTATATATGAACTGAAAATATACACTGGTCATATAATTCATTCCAAGACTAAAGGAGGCGCTTTTGTTACTATGGTACATGCACATCATGTTAAGATTATTGTCGAACATTACATTGGTGCCTAAATCCCACATATTGGTATATCCCTTTATTCCCCGGTAACAAAATTTGGGTTCCACAGATACTTCATTCTTATCTTTTCCGTCTTTTAATATATAGGATATAGCTGAATAAAAGGTCGGACGATCTATATTTCCAATGTTATAATCTTTCTTGAAATAGGTCTTCAGATTGGGTAAAGATGCTTGTATGGTTAATCTGTCTCTGGTATAGGCGATGCCAAAATCACCATCGATCGTCATCTCACGCAGGTTAAACTGTTCAACAGCTATGTCATTCTGATCACCAACTATATCTTCTTTATTGATATACTCATGCATAAAACCCAGGGACCATCCAAAGTGTAATTGATCTCCTTTAATATTAAGGGGTAAATGGTAGGCATAAGTAGCCATTGTTCTGGTTCCCTGGATAAGTCCCGCTTTGTCGTTATAAACGCTCAGTCCTACTCCAACCTTTTTTAATCGATAATCTGCTGTCAAGGTTTGTGTTACCGGCGCTCCTGGTATTCCGTTCCACTGATTTCTATAACTCAGATTAATATTTAAGTTATCATCCATTCCTGCAAGTGCAGGATTACCCAAATATTGATTTTGATAATACTGGGATATTAAAGGATTAATCTGGGCAGAAATACTGCTTAAACCGAGGAATAAAATGCTAAACAAAAGAACTATCAGCACTTTGTTTAAGAAACTATATGAGTAATCAATATCTGTTCTCATGACTTATTTTTTTTAAGTTTAAAATCTATTGGAATGTTAATTATGCTTACCTCCTGTTTATTCTCTGACGATAGATACAAAGCCTTTTAATTTGTCACGGCCAGATCCAAGATTTATGATATAATAATATGTTCCTTCTGCTAAGGCATCACCGTTATATGTGCCATCCCAATCATTGAGATATCCCTTTTTAGTGTAAACCACCCGTTCTGCCCGGTCGTATATTCTTACCTCATTGTCAGGATATAAGTCAATATTTTTTACAATCCATATATCATTGACACCGTCCCCATTAGGGGAAAGAATATTATTGGGTATAAATTTGAAATCCTCCCGTGCTTCAATCGTGATTTTTTGTTCAAAAGGACATCCGTTCGCATTGACTCCGCTGACTTTGTAAGTGGTAGTTTGTTTTGGACGAACGGTTAGTTTTTCCGTATTCTGACCATTGATAATACCTGAAGCATCTGCCCATACATAATTAGACCCTCCTGACGCAGTTAAATTAATCCAATCACCTTTGGATACGGAAGATCCTTTGTCACTTGTAATTTTAAGATCGGGTGACTTGTAAGTAGTTAATTTAAACACATGTATCACCTCATCCATTCCTCCATTAGTTGTACCCCCATTGTCTGTAATCCTGATGGTTATGTTTGCTACGCCGTTCGCATCCGGTTTTAACAGATACGTTAATTGGGCTGTTCCATTCGGACCGTTTTTAATGTCCAGCTTATCAAACAGGTTGTTATCTGAACTGACAGATAAAGTACAGGTCTGGTTTATTTCAGGACCGGCTGAAATGCCGCTTAGAGAAACAGTTTGCAACTCGGCGTTGGTACAGATAACCTGATCTGCTATGGCATTGATCGTCGGTACTTCATTTACATCGTTTACTGTTATGGTAAAAATCTGCTCCAGGCTCATACTGCTATTATCAGTAGTTTGAACTCGGATCGAATAGGTATTTTTTCTTTCGAAATCAAAAGGCTGAGTTGTTAATAACTGCTTACCAGTAATCTTGAAAAACTCATTATCCGTATTTCCATTACCATTTACTAAGGAATAGTTGAAGTTTGTATTTCCATATGCACCTGTGGTGTTTAGCAATCCCACCAGGGTGCCACTAACCTTATTCTCATCAATTGTTGAATTACTTAAAATCAACTCTCCAGGGGTGATGGTCAATGTTCCGTCTACATAACTGATGGTATAGTTTCCCGAAGAGGCACCACTTACATTTACCGGATATGAACCAATTCCTGAACCAGTAAGTGCAGTAGTTGAAAAGGTTGGCTGAGTCAAAAGACTACCAGGGGTATCGCCATTTACAAAACCGCTATAATTGGCTGTAAATATTGGATTAATTGCTCTGTATGCTTTCGTTTGGTTATTAGCTGTGATGGTTAGCGGAGCCTTCTCCACGCGCAGTAAGGCACCCGGGTTGCTTACATTATAATTACCCAGTTTATTGTCAGGATCTACCAGTGTAGCTACAATCGGATAGGTTCCCACGGGGGCAGTTGCCGCTGAACCGGTACTCGTATAGGTAGCAGTTAGGTTATCTCCGTTCTGGATACCACTGAAGGTTCCGGTGAAAGCAGTGAATGCCGAGCCGTAAGGTTTGCTCTTGTTATCAG
>CAMPKC010000049.1 GCA_946887045.1 uncultured Sphingobacteriaceae bacterium
ATTTTATTTTTTTTAAAAATAATCAGAAAATAAAATCCAAGTCCATAAGTCTCCTCGTAGGTTATTGAAACAGTTTTAACCAAAAATAGATTTTATGGAAAATTCAATTATTCAAAACGAAGAAACTTCCTTGCCAGAAGGGGAGTTCTTAGCGAGGAAAGTACAGCGCCGCTCTTTTTTGAAGTATGCCGGAGCAGGTGCAGCCGGAATAGCATTGATAGCCGCCGGCTGTAAGCAAAGTAACTATAATCCGGATGATCCTGAAAACGGCTTTGGCCCAGGTATATCTTTAGGAGCCGGTGATGTAGCAATTTTAAATTATGCTTATGCGCTTGAACAATTAGAAGCCGCCTTTTATACTCAGGTGATAGCGACTCCCTATTCAGGGATGACAGCTGCCGAGACATCTTTGTTGACGGATATTCGAGATCATGAAATCGCACACCGCGAATTTTTCAAGGCAGCTATTGCGGCCAACGGTGCTACTCCGATAAAGAACCTTACAGTGGATTTCAGCAGTATTAATTTTTCAAGTCGCGCCAGCGTTCTTGGAACAGCCAAGGCTTTCGAAGATCTGGGTGTCTCTGCGTACGACGGTGCCGGCTATCTGTTGAAGAACGCTGATTTTTTATTGTTAGCCGGAAAAATTGTGTCTGTTGAGGCTCGTCATGCGGCCTTAATCCGCGAGCTTCTTGAACCAAATAGCTTTTTAGGAGATGCAGTTGACGCAAATTCTGTAGATAAGGCCCGAACCCCCGGACAGGTACTTGCTATCGCAGGAGCATACATAAAAACGAAAATTGATCCATCCACAATACCCGCTTAAACTAAAAGATCATGAACATTGTAAATATTTTAGAAGAAATAGAAAAAGTAGACGGCGAGATTTACGAACGCTTGAGTCCCCGCAGAAATGCGATGAAGGAATTTTTGAACATGGGTTCAAAAATTGCTTTATCAGCGATGCCGCTGGCATTGGGTTCTATGTTTACTAAAGCATATGGCCAGGCAACTCCTTCGGCGATTGTTGATGTGCTTCAATATGCCTTAACGCTCGAACATTTCGAGTATAATTTTTACCTGAGAGGAAATGCTTCCATGACTTTGGCAATACCTGCGGGCGAGCAACGAAATGCTATCGTGATGATTCGTGATAGTGAAAAGAAACATGTAGACTTTTTAAAATCGGTCTTGACCTCACTGAATCAAACTCCGGTATCTGAGAAATCAAATTACGATTTTACCGCAGGAGGGACTTTCCCTGATGTTTTTAATAACTATGCGACCTTCCTTGCAGTGGCGCAGGCTTTGGAGGATACAGGTGTGAGAGCTTATAAAGGTCAGGCTGGTGCGCTTAAAGGCGAAAAAGTTGTATTAACAGCTGCTCTGGGTATTCATGCTGTGGAAGCACGCCACGCAGCGAAAATTCGTTATATGCGCAGAATGAATGGTGTTCCGAGTTTAAAGCCATGGATTGCAGCAACAACAACAAGCTCGAATGATAGTGGCGTTCCGGCTGCAAACGGAAATTACGGCGGTGCATCACCAGAAAATAATGTCAATCAGGCGGGTGTAATGATTACAAGTTTGCCGGGCGTTGGCGGAAACATCTCGTTCAGTGCCGCGGCAGAAGCGTTTGATGAGCCTTTAACAAAAGCTGAAGTACTGGCTTTAGTTGCTCCTTTCGGGGTATCTTGATTTGTTGGTATAATTTAAATAAAAAAGGGCACTCGCGGTGCCCTTTTTTATTGTTCATAACAGCTTAAATATATCTGTTGATTACGTTTTCAAGATACTCTTGTTTTCCACTGATTGTAGCCGGCTCGCCGTTTTCAATAGCGAAGGCTCTTAAATCTTCAAGGGTCAGCTTTCCTTCTTCAAATTCTTTTCCTTTTCCTGAGTCAAAAGAAGCATAACGCTCTGTACGAATCTTTTTGTAATCCGATTTCTGAAGAATGTTATCCGCAGTGATTAATGCTCTTGCAAAGGTGTCCATTCCACCAACGTGAGCATAAAACAAATCGTTTATGTCAGTCGAATTTCTTCTGATCTTAGCATCAAAGTTTACACCGCCACCTTGCAATCCACCTGCTTCAAGGAAAATTAGCATCGCCTCGGTAATTTCATTTAAATTGTTCGGGAACTGGTCAGTGTCCCAACCGTTTTGATAATCTCCGCGATTAGCATCCACCGAACCTAACATTCCCGCATCTGCCGCAACTTGCAGCTCGTGTTGAAACGTGTGACCAGCAAGTGTGGCATGGTTTACTTCAATATTAATCTTAAAGTCTTTCTCTAAACCAAACTGGTTCAGGAATCCGATAACGGTTGCACAATCAAAATCATATTGGTGTTTTGATGGTTCAGCTGGTTTAGGTTCGATAAAGAATGTTCCTTTAAAACCATTTTTACGTGCATAATCTTTTGCAGCATGAAGAAACTTAGCAAAATGTTCCTGCTCGCGCTTCATGTCTGTGTTAAGCAAAGTCATATAACCTTCACGTCCACCCCAGAATACATAATTTTCGCCATCTAAAGCTATAGTTGCATCCAACGCAGCTTTAACCTGTGCTGCGCCATGAGCTAAAACATGGAAGTCGGGATTTGTCGACGCACCATTCATGTAGCGTGGGTTCGAAAACAGGTTGGCAGTTCCCCATAAAAGTTTAACGCCGCTCGCTGCTTGTTTTTGCTTTGCATAATCAACTAAAGCCTGCAATCTGCGCTCATTTTCAACAATATCATTTCCGTAGTCTACCACGTCCACATCGTGGAAGCAATAGAAAGGAAGGTTCATTTTTGTTAGAAATTCAAAGGCGGCGTCCATCTTATCTTTTGCTCTTTCAACCGCGTCACTTTTTTTATCCCATGGATGAATATGAGTAGGAGAGCCAAACGGATCACCTCCATTACCCACAAAAGAATGCCAGTACGCTCCCGCAAAACGGAAATGATCTTTCAATGTTTTGCCCGCTACTACGCGGTTTTCGTCGTACCATCTAAATGCCAGTGGATTGTCCGATTCTAATCCCTCGAATTTAATTTGACCTATACCTTTAAAAAATTCGGTATCTCCGGTGATTACATTTCCCATGTTAATTATGATTTTTTATATGTTTATCTAATATCAATTTCCAATCCTGATAAATTGGCTCATATTTCTCTGCCTGCGATGGCTCTATTAGCGAAAGTGGCTTAGAGTTTTGGAAGGCTTCTTTCTCCGACGAGAATATTTTGCTTCCGATTCCGGCTCCTAATGCTGCACCAACACTTCCATCATTTTCGTACAGTTCTACAGGTACGTTAGTTACGTTTACAAAAGCTTCTGTAAATACCTTACTTAAAAATAAATTTGCCCTTCCGGCTCTGATCACCGACGGATTCATGCCAATTTCGCGCATAATATCCAAACCATATCTGAAAGAGAAAGCTATACCTTCCTGTACAGCGCGGAAAATATGCGATTGAGTGTGTAGGTTAAAGTCAATATTGCTGAAATGTGCACCGATTATTTTGTTGCCCAGCATTCTCTCAGCACCATTCCCGAAGGGGAGAACTTTTAATCCATCGCTACCTACCGGGATGCTGGCGCTCAGATTATTCATAACATCGTAATCTACACCCGAGCCAACATTCTTTTTGGTCCAGCTATTTAATATTCCTGTTCCGTTGATGCATAAAAGTACGCCCAGACGTGTGTTGTTGCCCGTATGGTTTACATGCGCAAATGTGTTTACTCTTGATTGCTTGTCGTAGGTGATCGAGTCGCTGACACCGTAAATAACACCCGAAGTTCCGGCAGTTGCAGCAACTTCGCCCGGGTTAAGCACATTTAATGATAAGGCATTATTTGGCTGATCTCCCGATTTATAGCTTACAGGAATCCCTGCTTTTAATGATAACTTTTCCGCCATTTCTCTGGTCAGGTGACCGTGATCGGCGAAAACATTCATAACATCGGCGATTAAGCTTTTATCGAAGCCGAAGCAATTTAATATATCTTCAGAAATTGAGTTATTTTGAAAGTCCCAGAAAATTCCTTCGGAAAGTGCGGAATTGCTGGTTGTTATTTTGCTGGTAAGCTTCATCGATATAAAATCACCAGGAAGCATAATTTTATCTATCTTCTCATAAACAGCGGGTTCGTTTTCTTTCACCCATGCTAATTTTGATGCCGTAAAATTCCCCGGAGAATTAAGTAAATGTGATAAGCTTTGTTTTTCGCCGATTTGGTCAAACGCACGATTGCCGATTTCTACCGCTCTGCTGTCGCACCAGATAATCGAATCACGAAGAACTTGCTGATTCTTGTCCACTACAACCAAACCATGCATTTGATATGCGATGCCAATTGCCTCTATATCCTGTGGATTATATGATTTAGTGGCATTTGCTTTCAGTATCGCCAGCTGTACATGCTCCCACCACATCTCTGGCGACTGTTCTGCCCAGCCTGGTTTTAGAGAGGTTATCGGCGATTCGGTGTCAGGGTATTGTACTGAAACTATGGTTGTTTGTGTCTCGGATTCAACTACCGAAACTTTAATAGATGATGTACCAACATCAAGTCCGAGTAAAAGCATGTTTACAGGTTTATATGAGTTATTGCCAACGTTGGCACGAAGGTATATAATTTATTTTTTTAAAGTATTATTTTTTAGCTTTATGGATTAAAAAAAAACAAAAAAATTGAAGAAGCCGACTATACTCGACATCGCTAAAGAATTAAATATCACTTTTTCTACCGTTGCTCGGGCTTTAAATGATCATCCGGCAATAAGCATTGCTACCAAAAAGGCGGTAAGAGAAACAGCCGACCGTTTAAATTACCGTCAGAATAAAATCGCATCTTCTTTGCGTTCGGGACGCAGTAATATAATCGGGGTTATTGTGCCTAATCTGCACGTTAGCTTTTTCAGCTCTGTAGTATCGGGTATTGAAAATATAATGAATGCCAACGGATATAATATTCTTTTATATCAATCGAAAGAATCCAGCAAGCGCGAAGCGAAAGGTATCGAAACTTTTCTGCAATCCAGAGTCGACGGAATCATATCATCGGTAACCACAGAAACAGTCGAAAAGGTTTACAGCGAGATTAAAACCCGCAATATTCCTCTTATATTTTTCGACAGGGAGTTAAGTACCCTCAATGTTCCCTCTGTTGTTATCGACGACTACAAAGGCGGTTTTATAGCCACCGAGCATTTGATTAAACAGGGATATAAAAATATTTTACATATTACGGCCCATCAGGATATCGCCATCTTTAAAGAGCGCTTGCGCGGATACATAGACGCATTAAAGCATTATAATCTTCCTGTCAGCGAAGAGCTCATTATAAAAGGAGATTTTTCGCTTCAATTCGGAAAAGATGTGGTACGCGAGACAAAGTCGCAGGGTATTCAGTACGATGCTATTTTTGCTTTGGAAGATTATACGGCAATGGGAGCGATGCAAGCCTTAAAGGAAGCCAATATCAAAATTCCTGATGAGATTGGCGTAATCGGTTTTGCGAATGAAGCCTTTGGAAGTTTAGTAAGCCCTGCTCTTTCTACAATAGATCAGCAGACATCTAAAATGGGAGAAGAAACCGCCCGTATTTTTCTTAAGCTTTTAAAAAATGAAAACCCGGGAGCAAAACCCGAAAAGTTGGTCCTTGAGCCAAGGCTCATTGTAAGAGAATCATCACGCAGGATGAATACCTAATGCAAACCTTTGCATAAAAGCATAATTCTCATTAACCTTGCAGTTCTTGTCATGTTTAACCAATTATATGAAAAGGACTTTCTTAAAATTGCTATTTGTTTTGACGTGTGCTATTTCAGTAAACGGCCAAACATCAGGTCATCCCTCCTCTTTAACTGTTTCCCAGGATGGAAGCGGCGACTATAAAACGATCCAGGAAGCGATAAACGCCGTTCGCGATCTCTCAGGAAAAGTTGTTAAAGTTACTATCAAAAATGGTGTTTACCATGAAAAGCTGGTGATACCTTCCTGGAAGACAAAGATTTATTTACTTGGCGAAAGCAAAGAAAATACCATTATTACCGGAAACGATTACTCTGGAAAAGCCTTCCCCGGCGGTAGAGATCCCTATGGGAAAGACAAATTTTCTACATTTAACTCTTATACGGTTTTAGTTCAGGGAGCTGATTTCAGGGCAGAGAATTTAACTATCCAAAATACCGCCGGACGGGTGGGCCAGGCAGTTGCTTTACATGTGGAGGGCGACAGAGCCCTGATTGTAAATTGCAGAATACTAGGTAATCAGGATACATTATACACAGCAAGCGGAAGCAGCAGGCAGTATTACAAAGACTGCTATATTGAAGGCACAACCGATTTTATTTTTGGAGAGGCGACGGTTGTATTTCAAAGCTGTACAATTAAAAGCCTTTCGAATTCGTATATCACCGCGGCCGCTACCACACCCGAGCAGGCCTTTGGCTATGTGTTTTTCGACTGTAAGTTAGTCGCTGATCCTGTCGCCGAAAAGGTTTACCTCGGTCGTCCGTGGAGACCTTATGCAAAAACGGTCTTCATCCGTACAGAAATGGCAAACCATATCCTGCCTATAGGCTGGGATCCCTGGAAAGGCGACAAAATGTTTCCTGACAAAGAAAAAACTGCTTATTATGCAGAATTTGGATCGTTTGGCCCCGGGGGCCATCACGATAAGCGGATAGGTTGGTCGAAGCAAATGTCTAAAAGAGATATCAGGAAATACACGTTAAAAAATATCTTCTCGGGACCCAAACCATGGGTGCCAGCATCCTAATAAGTTTAAATTATGAAAAAAAGTTCCTTGCTAAATCAGCTGGTCTGTGCCGGCTTACTTTCAATTGCATCTCTGCCGGTTTATTCCCAAACCAAGAACATCTCTAAAGTTTGGGTAGCTGATCAGGGAAATGGCACTTATAAGAATCCGGTTCTGAACGCCGATTATTCAGATCCTGATGCGGTGCGTGTCGGCAGCGATTTCTATATGACTTCTTCATCTTTTGAAGATGTGCCGGGCTTACCCATCCTTCATTCAAAAGATCTTGTTAACTGGACATTGATCGGTCATGCATTAAAACGCCAGATTCCCACAGAGTATTTTTCGGCTACCCGCCACGGTCAGGGAGTTTGGGCACCAGCGATTCGTCACCATAAGGGAGAGTTTTATATCTATTATCCTGATCCTGATTTCGGAATTTATGTTACAAAAGCTAAAAACGCAGCCGGCCCCTGGTCAGAGCCGATTTTAGTGATTGGGGGAAAAGGTTTAATAGATCCTTGCCCCTTATGGGACGATAACGGAAAGGTTTATATGGTTCATGCCTATGCCGGAAGCCGGGCAGGAATTAAAAGTATTATGGTTGTCAGGGAATTAAATCTGCAGGGTACCAAAACCTTAGACGAAGGTGTAATCGTGTATGACGGACACGAGACGGACCCAACTATTGAAGGGCCAAAGTTCTACAAGAGAAATGGCTACTATTATATTTTTGCTCCCGCCGGTGGAGTATCTACAGGCTGGCAACTGGTGTTGCGCTCAAAGAATTTATACGGTCCGTACGAAAGAAAAATTGTAATGCACCAGGGAAGCACCACCGTAAACGGCCCGCATCAGGGTGCCTGGGTAAATACTTCAACAGGTGAAGACTGGTTTTTGCATTTTCAGGATAAAGGTCCTTATGGAAGGGTTGTACACTTGAATCCAATGAAATGGGTAAACGACTGGCCTGTAATCGGTGTGGATAAAGACGGCGATGGAACCGGCGAGCCGGTATTGACTTATAAAAAGCCAAATGTTGGAAAGAAACAATTTCCAATTGCTACTCCGCCCGAAAGCGACGAGTTTAATGATACAAAACTTGGTTTGCAGTGGCAGTGGATGGCCAATCCTAAACCGACATGGGCTTTTTCCAATGCAGCAAATGGTTCGCTCAGATTGTTTACCGATAAGCTTCCGGATTCTCTTAAAAACCTTTGGCAAGCGCCCAACGTATTGCTTCAGAAATTCCCTGCTGATGAATTTATGGTTACCACAAAACTCAAGTTTACCCCAAATACGAAGCTTGAAAACGAAAAGGTTGGTTTAACTGTAATGGGTTTCAGCTATGCCGGTCTGGCATTAAAGAGCAAAAAAGATGGTATTTACCTGGTTTATACTCTGTGCAAAAATGCTGAAGGCGGAAAGGCTGAAGAAGAAAAAATCATCTCTAAAGTATCCAATCAACCGGTATATTTTAGAGTTAAGGTAACCCAGGGCGCCAAATGCAAATTTAGCTATAGCATGGACGGACAAGTATTTACAGATGCAGGTGCTGAATTCCAGGCTGAAGTTGGCCGTTGGAAAGGTGCCAAAGTGGGATTGTTCGCTACCAGAGAAACACAGATCAACGATTCCGGCTTCGCCGATTTCGACTGGTTTAGAGTTGAGCCCGTTAAATAGATTAGTAAACTTCGCTATTGAATCTCCCGTACCACAGTGCGGGAGATTTTTAATGAAAAAGGTTTTTTCATCCGATAGAGCTTTAACATTTTCATTTACCTTTGGAATTAGAAAGTATTTTCGTTTCTAATACATACACTTTTGGCAATACATTCTTTAAGCACACCGGTTGAATATCTGAAAGGCGTTGGTCCCCAACGTGCTGATGTGCTTAAAAAAGAGCTGTCTGTTTTTACTTATCAGGATTTAATAAATCATTATCCCTTCCGGTATGTCGACCGGACTAAATTCTATAAGATCAATCAGTTAGGTCCGGACCTCCCATTGGTGCAATTCATTGGTCGTTTAATCTCGAAGGAGATTGTGGGCGAAAAACAATCAAGGCGATTAGTGGCGAAACTAAGAGATGATACAGGGATCGTTGAACTTGTTTGGTTTCAGGGAATAGGGTGGGTTGAAAAAATATTGCGGCCTAACTCGGCATTTATAGTTTTTGGTAAGCCTAATGAGTTCAATGGTAAAATTTCTTTCTCACATCCAGAAATTGAGTTATACAATCCCCACCTGAAAAAACAAGGTAATTTAACCCTACAGCCGGTATATAATTCAACCGAGAAGCTCAAGCAATTTTCTCTGGATACAAAAGGCATTCAACGGATCCAGGCTGCAGCTCTTGAGACTGTACTCTATGAGATAGAAGAAACGCTACCCGGATATTTGTTACTTCGGTATAAGTTAATCGGAAAAAAGGAAGCGATTCAATACATTCATTTCCCTCCTGATGCTTCGGCATTGCAAACTGCAATCAGACGGTTAAAATTCGAAGAATTGTTTTTTATCCAGCTTAAGCTGCTTAAAAATAAGCTTCTGCGTACACAGAAGTTCAAAGGGGCGATATTTGATAAGGTAGGAGAGAAGTTCACTACTTTTTACAACGAAAAACTTCCTTTCGATTTAACCAACGCACAAAAGAGGGTATTGAAAGAGATCCGTCTGGATACTCAGCGAGGTATTCAAATGAACCGGTTATTGCAAGGAGATGTTGGCAGCGGGAAAACGATAGTAGCTCTGATGTGCATGCTGCTTGCGATAGACAATGGTTGCCAGGCGTGTATTATGGCTCCTACAGAGATACTCGCCCAGCAGCATTTCCAGTCTATTCACAAAATGGTTAATGATGATTTCATTAGTGTTTCCATCTTAACCGGATCTACTCCTAAAAAAGAGCGAAAAATTATTCATGAAAGACTCGCCGCAGGAAAACTGGATATCCTTGTCGGTACGCACGCCCTGATCGAAGATGCAGTGCAGTTTGCAAACCTCGGGCTGGCAGTTGTCGATGAACAACATCGTTTTGGTGTGGAACAGAGAGCAAAACTCTGGCGAAAAAATTCGGTGCCTCCGCATGTTTTGGTGATGACAGCCACGCCGATTCCGCGTACGCTCTCGATGACTCTGTATGGTGATTTGGATGTTTCCGTAATTGATGAATTGCCTGCGGGCAGGAAACCAATCAAAACTATTCACCTGTTCGAAAGTCAGCGCCTGCGTATGTTCGGCTTTATGAAACAGGAAATCGCTTTAGGCCGCCAGGTTTACATCGTTTATCCTTTAATAAAAGAAAGTGAAAAGCTCGACCTGTTGTATTTGGAGGCTGGTATCGAAACAATTTCCCGGGAGTTTCCATTGCCCGATTACCGCATAAGTATAGTTCACGGAAAGCTGAAGCCCGCTGAAAAGGACTTTGAAATGCAGCGCTTTATTAAAGGCGAAACCCAGATTATGGTTGCCACCACGGTTATCGAAGTTGGAGTAAACGTGCCGAACGCCAGTGTTATGATCATAGAGAATGCCGAACGGTTCGGCTTGTCTCAACTGCACCAGCTGCGTGGCCGGGTGGGCCGTGGAGCGGAACAGTCGTATTGTATTCTAATGAGTGGAAATAAGCTAAGCAAAGAAGCAAAAGTGCGTCTGGAGACAATGGTTAAAACCAATGATGGATTTGAAATCTCCGAAATCGATCTGCAATTACGTGGTCCGGGGGATATCGAAGGAACCCGCCAAAGCGGTGTTTTAGATTTAAAACTTGCGGATTTGATGCAGGATCAACACATATTACAAGAAGCACGAAATGAAGTGATCCGGATTTTTGATGAAGATCCAAATCTTGCACTTGAAAAAAATCAGCTTCTGAAAAAATACTTTAATAAAAAAGCAAGAGGAATCGCACTCCACAACATCTCATAGAAGCTGAAAAACTGTAATTTCGCGTCTCAATTAAAATAAAAATTGATTTAGTGGACAGGTTAGATTCAGATCCGGAGAAGAAAGATCCTTATGCCTCCTTGCGTTACCCCGAGTTTCGCTCGTTTTTAATAATACGCTTCTTCCTCACCTTCGCATATCAAATTCAGGCAGTAATAATTGGATGGTATATTTATCAGCTTACCAAAGATCCCTTTTCTTTAGGTCTGATAGGTTTAGCCGAGGCAATCCCCGCTTTAGGAATTGCGCTCTACGGCGGTTACGTTGCCGATAAATCCGAAAAGACTAAGTTATTAAAACTAATTCTGGTCGGAATGTTTGTATGTTCCCTCGTCTTATTTTTGATAACCCTGCCCGCATTTTCTTCAGAGCTAAGTCAGTCTAACATCGTACTAATAATTTATTTCATGATTTTCGGGATCGGCATAGCCCGAGGATTTATGGGCCCTGTAATATTTTCCCTGATGGCTCAGATCATTCCCCGCGAACATTATCCTAATTCATCCACTTGGAACAGTGCCGGCTGGCAGGTAGCCTCCATTGCTGGTCCCGCATTCGGTGGTTTAGTATATGCATATGGCGGGATATCAGTTACATTCTTTTTAATACTGGTGTTTTTAGTTATATCGTTTGGCTGTATATTTTTTCTGCAAAAACGACCTCCACAATTCGTGCCTCAGGAGAATATGATGGAGAGTTTGAAAGAAGGAATCAGCTTCGTATTTCGCAGCCGGATGCTTTTAGGAGCAATGAGTCTGGATCTGTTCTCAGTATTTTTTGGAGGCGCTGTAGCCCTGATACCTGTGGTTGCCAGCGAAGTATTACATGTAGGTGCCGAGCAATTTGGAATGATGAGAGCTGCGCCCGCAATTGGTGCGGTATTAACCATGCTTTTTATGGCTCGCCATTCGCCTATGAACAAACCCTGGAGAAATCTTTTGTTTGCCGTTACCGGATTTGGTTTGTCAATAATTGGCTACGGACTTTCAACGAGCTTTTATTTAACCCTGGTTTTCCTGTTTTTAGAAGGGGTTTTTGATAGCGTGAGTGTGGTTATCCGCTCAACAATTATGCAACTTTTAACCCCGGATAAGATGCGGGGCAGAGTCTCCGCAGTTAACTCGATGTTTATTGGCTCATCAAATGAAATCGGAGCATTTGAATCAGGTTTAACCGCTCGATTAATGGGCACCGTGCCAGCAATTATTTTCGGTGGTAGCATGACACTTTTAATCGTTTCAATAACCTATCTCAAAACTAAAAAGTTGATTCCTTTGGGTTTGAAAGAAATTCATCAGCCCGAAAGCTAGATTGCTCCTTGTTGAGAGTTTGTTGTCTTCTGTTTTTTGCCAAAGAAAATATAAATCAGCGAACCTATAACTGGTGCCACAAGGACAATTAATATCCAGATTAACTTAGTCGTTGTGTCTTTAAAGTCCGATCTCAGAATATCAATCAGGCAAATCAGAGCTAATATCAGGGGCAAAACGCCAATAAAAAGAATCAGGATTATTTCAGGTGTTCCAAGGTTTAGAAATAGCAGATTTTTCATTTAAATTTTTTTCATGAAGGTACAAATTTAATTAATTCGCAGCCATGCAGTTATATTATAGGTTCAGGCAAGAGTTATAAAAGTACCTGTCTTCTCCGCAGTAATTGTTGTCCCCCGTCTTCTTCATACTACGCAAGGGCATTAGCCACAATGGCTGGTATCCATTACAGCGTGGTTTAGACTGAGATTATAGGACTCTGTTGGATTAACAAAAAAAAGCAATTCTTATAATGTGGGCTCTTTAGAACGCACTCGAACATGAATATTAAATCGGCTTTGTCATATCGGCATAGGAGATCTCTCTTGAGTATGTGCTTTTGCCTTAGCGCTGAGACATTACCTCAGCTTAAGCTGATATGAGTTGCTACAAGCCGGGTTGAAATAAAAGCGGCCTGCTGTTTCCAGCAAGCCGCCTTTTTTGTAGTTTCTTACTTGCAAGAATATTCGTAATTCATTATTTCAGTATGAGTTTGAGACGATTGACCTGGGAATGAATCAACTTCAACCCGCGTGCTTTTAGTGATCAATTTATCGGAATTTACTACATAAGTATAATTCGTAACAGAGGTGCTTCCCGTTTGGCCTTGATATACAGTGCTGCGAGTCGCCTTTTTTACAGCATTTTTGTTGGGTTTACTTATTAATAAATTATCATCAAGCACAAGTGTGTTTTTAATATCTGCATAGTACTCATAAGTGGTGGTTGACACATCTCCAGAACCGTAAGACTCTACTTCAGAAACCAGATTCCCATTGGAATAGGTGAAGGTTGTTTCATATGTGTAGGTATTCGTAATAGATCCGGGTTCGGTACTTGACTGTGTTGAAACCTGTTTAGATTTAGTTAAATACCCTTCGCTATTATGTTCAAAGGTATAGGTGGACGCGTATGTTTCTACAAAGCCGCCTGTGTTGGTATAGGTTTCAGTCTCAGTGTAGCCGGTCACCATACCATTAGAAACGTTGTAAGTGGTTGTTTCATCAGCTTGAGTTGCAGTGCCCTCGAAATCTTTTACAACAATCTGGCTACTTCCGTAACTGATTGTAGTATAATCGTCAAGAACATTGCCATCATATTCCTTTACTTTTACGACTCTGTTTTGGCTGTCGTATTCATAGGTTTCGTAATAGGTTCCACCTTCTTCGCTCTGTTTTGTCAGCGTGCAGGTTTTACCTCCGGGCGTAGTAATACCGCCTCCAGCTTCAACCTCTACCTCGGGATCACCGTCGCCTTTTTTACAGCCATTAAATGCGAGCGAACCTGCCACACATAACAGTACTAATAGTCTGAGTTTCTTCATGTTTTGTTTGTTAATTTGATCGTGAATAAGTTGATTTTTATCCTGCCAAGATATTAAACCACTTTAGGGCGTGAAATACCTAAAAAAGGGTATTCTTTAATAGCAAGCTTCCTGGAATTTTTAAAGTGATAAGCAAAGATTGGTTTGGGTGGATAGATGGAAGAAGGGACAATAAAAATATGCCGTGGTTAACGCCAATATTTCTGAATTAAGAGTTGGATCTGGTTTCTAAATTATTATCGTTTTTGTCGAAAGGAAATTTCATCTATTGCTTTTTGCACCCTCAAAGAAAAAGACTTCCACGCAGTTACACTCGTCATATTAGCACCCGCGGTTATCATGCAATGATCTGCAAACAATATATCCATCCTCAAATTCGAATAGCCTTTAGAAGTCCCTGAACTCGTGCAATTTCTGTTAACAGAGTGCATTTTAATCATAGACATTTAAGCAAAAAGCCCGGCAATTAGCCAGGCTCTATAAAAGATTATTAGAACACAAAAAATTAACTGAGTTCCAAAATTTGTTTCTCTCCAATCTGTTGTCTCCACATCGCATAGTACAAACCTTTTTCCTCCAGCAATTCAGCATGCTTACCAGATTCAATAATTTGTCCGCGTTCAAGTACAAATATTTTATCGGCATGCATTATAGTGGAGAGGCGGTGTGCAATCAGAATGGTGATATGATTCTCCATATTCGAAACATCGCGAATTGTGCGGGTGATTTCTTCTTCTGTAATAGAATCCAGTGCTGATGTAGCTTCGTCAAATATCAGGATATTCGGTCGTCTCAGCAAGGCTCTTGCAATCGATAGACGTTGCTTTTCGCCGCCCGAAACTTTTACCCCACCCTCGCCTATAACAGTGTCTAATCCTTTTTCGGCACGCGCCAAGAGCGATTGGCAAGCTGCTTTCTGCAACACGTCCATGCATTCCTCATCCGTAGCGTCGGGACGTACAAATAATAGATTTTCTCGAATAGAACCAGAAAACAGCTGAGTGTCTTGAGTAACAAATCCTATACGCTCACGCAATTGGTCTAAATCGATATCATGATATGACGATGTATTATACAATACGTCGCCTTCAAGCGGCTGGTATAAGCCAACAAGTAACTTTACTAAGGTTGTCTTTCCGGATCCCGAAGGACCTACAAACGCTATAGTTTCGCCAATCTTGGTATCGAAAGAGATATTGTTTAAGGCATTTCTGTTTGCCGACTGATGTTTAAAACTGACACTGTTAAACTTTAAATGCGTAATACGGCTGATAATCTTAGGATTGTCAGGCTTCTTCTCTTTCGGAGTATTTAAAATCTTATTAAAGTTTTCCAGAGATACTTCCGTTTCGCGATAAATATTGATGATATTTCCGAGCTCCTGTAAAGGTCCGAAAATGAAGAAGGAATATATAAATAAGGAGAAGAACTCGCCAACGGTGATTCGTCCCGCATAGATAAGGTATAGCATCAGTAATAATATTCCATTTCTGAGCAGGTTTACCAGGGTGCCTTGTACAAAGCTGAGGCTCCTCACGTATTTTACTTTCTTAAGCTCAAGCAGAAGAATTTTATCCGTTGTGTTTTTAAGACGTTTGATTTCCTGGGAAGACAATCCCAGACTTTTTACAAGCTCTATGTTACGCAATGATTCAGTGGTCGAGCCTGCAAGAGCAGTGGTTTCATGCACGATCTTTTTTTGTACTACCTTAATTTTTTTGCTTAGAACAGAGCTAATAAATCCCAGAATCGGAATAACTGACAGGTAGACAACCGCGATAGACCAATGAATGTTAATTGCATAAATAAATACAAATGTTATCCCGATCACTGAAGTAAAAAGGATGTTTATAAAGGCGACAATTAGCTTTTCGGTATCTGTACGCACTTTTTGCAAAACACCCAGGGTTTCTCCGCTACGCTGGTCTTCAAATACCGAATACGGCAGATCCAGCGAATGCGCCAGACCATCAGAATATATTTTAGCACCAAGTCTCTGAGTAATAACATTTACATAGTAATCCTGGAAATTTTTAGCAATTCTGGACACCATAGCAACTCCCATTGCAGCGAGAATAAGCAGACCAGCCCCCTTAAAGAACTCGCCCGTGGTATATTCTTTATAGTGAGTTACATACTTGTCAATAATTATGCGGAAGACCCATGGATCAAGCAATGAAAAGGTTTGGTTGATTGCTGCGAGAAATAACGCCAAGAGCAATAGCCCTTTATACCCCTTTAGGTATTCAAATAATATCTTCATGGTATCACAAAAATGAAAAAAGGAATGAGCTATTCAACCCATTCCTTTTATTTTGACTTTTAGATTAAATTCTAAACCGTCATGATATCTTTTTCTTTAGCTTCAACAAGTTTGTCAACTTTAACAATAAAGCCGTCAGTTAATTTTTGAACTTCAGCCTCGCCACCTTTAATTTCATCCTCAGAAATACCTTCAGATTTCAATCGCTGAATCTTTCCGTTGATGTCCTTGCGGATGTTGCGAATGGCGATACGACCTTTTTCAGCCTCTTCTTTCGCTTTCTTAAAAAGGTCTTTACGGCGCTCTTCAGTTAGAGGAGGTACATTTAAACGAATCATTACTCCATCATTCTGCGGATTCAATCCCACGTTTGAATCAATAATAGCTCTTTCGATCGGGCTCAACAACGATTTCTCCCAGGGCTGAACTACAAGTGTGCGGGCATCGGGAGTGGTAACGCTTCCTACTTGTTGAAGCGGAGTAGGGTTGCCATAATAATCAACCATAATTCCATCAAGCATATTAGGCGAAGCTTTTCCTGCACGGATTTTAAGTAATTCGGCATCGCAGTGTTCTACAGCTTTTTCCATGGTGATTTTGGCATCATTGAGCTGCTTCTTTATAAGTTCATTCATCGTTGAATATATGAGATTTATAAAACTATAATTATCCTTTAACTAATGTTCCAATAGAATCGCCATTAGCAATACGCATGAAATTGCCGGCTTTATTCATGTCAAATACTATGATCGGAAGCTTGTTTTCCTGACACAAAGTAAACGCAGTCATATCCATAACGTTTAAATTATTGTCATAAACTTCCTGGAAAGTGATGTTTTCATATTTAACTGCTGTCACATCCTTTTCCGGATCTGCGGTATAGATACCATCGACACGAGTACCTTTTAATACAGCATCGGCTTGGATTTCTATCGCACGCAGAGATGCTGCAGTATCAGTCGTAAAGTAAGGGTTACCTGTACCGGCGCCAAATATTACGATTCTTCTTTTTTCAAGATGCCTCACAGCCCTTCTGCGGATAAATGGTTCGCAGATCTGCTCCATTTTTATAGCTGTCATCAACCGGGTTTTTACTCCCTCTTTTTCCAGAGCATCCTGAAGGGCCATGCTGTTGATTACTGTTGCAAGCATTCCCATGTAATCGGCCTGTACTCTGTCCATTCCGGCTTGTTCGGCACTTAAACCTCTAAAAATGTTTCCACCTCCAATTACTATGGCTATTTCCAATCCCGTGTCGTGAACTGCTTTTATATCTTTAGCATATTGTAAAACACGGTCGCTGTCAATACCATATTGTTTATCACCCATTAAAGATTCTCCGCTTAATTTCAGGAGGATGCGCTTATACTTCATTTACGACAATATTTTGGCGAATTTAACAAATTAGTGGATTAGTTGAAGGGTCATTAGTTAATTAGTCAATAGTTAATTGGTAAATCAGGTAATAGTTAAATAGTCATTGGTTAATTAGTAATATGCTAAATCAAGGGGCAGGAGATTGATTAGCACATCGTTATAAGCAAAATATCCCTGCCACTTTGGGCAAGGATTTTTATATTGATCGGACTAATAAACCAATTACTAACGACTATTTTACTATTCTAAGCTCCTAACAAAAAATCCCTGCCACTTTGGGCAAGGATTTTTATATCAATTGGATTAATAAACCAGTCACTAATGACTGATTTACTATTCTAAGCTCCTAACTGCACACGTTTGAACGCGGTAACAGTTAAGCCGCTCTGTACTCCGTTCAAAAACTGAGCAACAGTTTTAGAAGAATCTTTAACGAACTCCTGATTTAATAAAGTAGAGTCTTTGTAGAATTTGTTAAGTTTACCGGCAGCAATCTTTTCAACCATTTCTTCTGGTTTTCCTTCTGCACGGATTTGCTCTTTTGCAATTTCTAATTCACGCTCGATAGTGTTAGCGTCAACATCACCTTTATCTAAAGCTACAGGATTCATGGCCGCAATTTGCATTGCAACGTCTTTACCAGCTTCGTTTGCGTTAGCTGCATCAGCACTTAAAGCAACCAATACACCTAAACGGTAGTTACCGTGGATGTAAGCAATAACTTTCTCTCCTGCTATTGTCTCGAATTTAGAAATACCAATTTTCTCACCGATTTTTCCAGTCTGATCGATTAAAGCATCAGCAACTTTAGTTCCGTTAAGATCAAGTTCTCTAAGTTCGTCTGCAGAAGAAACATTTTTGTCAATTGCAAGTTCAGCAATGCTGTTAGCAAAAGCAATAAAGTCAGCGTTTTTAGCAACGAAATCTGTTTCGCAGTTAACTTCAACAATAATTCCGCGTTTTCCATCGGCAGTAGTTTTAGAAATAACTACACCTTCGTTAGATTCGCGATCCTGACGGCTTGCAGCAACTTTAGCACCTTTTTTACGAAGGTAATCTATAGCAGCTTCGAAATCGCCGTTAGATTCTGTTAAAGCTTTCTTACAATCCATCATTCCTGCGCCTGTTTGTTGGCGCAGTTTATTTACGTCTGAGGCAGAGATTTGTACTGTAGACATTTTTTTATGTTTTAAAGGGGTTGAAAGTTGTAAGTGGGAGGTTGAAAGTCAACCGAACTATACAACTTCTTATATATAAATTTCATTTAAAAATTGAGGGTTGTAAGTTCCATGCTCAGGGAAACCCTTCAACATACAACCCACAACCCACAACCAATATTATTCAGCGCTTTCAGCCGGAGCGTCAGTTCCTGCTTCTGCAGTAGCTTCAGCTTTACGCTCGCGACGAGCAGGAGCTTCTTCTTTAGCTTCCGGAGCATCAGCTTTCGCTTTTGCTACAGCTGCTTCTTTTTCAGCTTCGTCTTCTTTTTCGCGTTTACGCTCATCTAAACCTTCTTGAATTGCTTTTATGATAATGTCAGTAATCAATTGGATTGATTTTGTAGCATCATCATTTGAAGGAATAGGGAAGTCGATGTTTGATGGATCTGAGTTCGTATCTACCATTGCAAAAGTAGGTACATTCAGTTTCAATGCTTCAGAAACAGCGATGTGCTCTTTCTTAACATCAATTAAGAATAATGCAGCAGGCAAACGGTTTAGGTCAGCAATACCTCCTAAAAGGTTCTCTAACTTGATACGCTCACGCTGAATCATTAATTTCTCTTTTTTAGAAAGTACATCGTAAGTTCCGTCTTTAGTCATCTTGTCGATGTTAGACATCTTTTTGATCGACTTACGTACTGTTGCGAAGTTTGTTAACATACCACCTAACCAACGCTCGGTTACGAAAGGCATGTTTACAGATTTAGCTTGCTCTGCAACGATATCCTTAGCTTGTTTTTTGGTAGCTACGAATAATACTTTACGGCCAGATTTAACGATTTGTTTAATCGCGGCAGCAGCTTCTTCTAATTTTGTTAAAGTTTTATTTAAATCTATAATGTGGATGCCGTTACGCTCCATGAAAATGTACTGAGACATTTTTGGATCCCATTTGCGGGTAAGGTGACCAAAGTGTACACCTGCATCCAATAAATCCTGATATGTTGTTCTTGCCATTGTCTGATCCTCCTGAGATTAACGTTTACTAAATTGAAATTTCTTACGGGCTTTCTTACGACCTGGTTTTTTACGCTCAACCATACGGTTATCACGAGTCATAATACCTTTAGCTCTCAAAGAAGGTTTAGTCTCCGGATCAAGTTCTACAATAGCTTTAGCAATTGCTAAACGTACCGCTTCCGCTTGTCCTTTAACACCGCCACCAGCAACGTTAACAGTAACATCAAACTTTCCGGTAGAACCAGAAACGTCTGTAGATTGTGTAACGATGAATTGTAATGGTAAGGTAGGGAAGTACTCTTTGTAATCTTTACCGTTTACGGTAATGCCGCCGTTACCATCTTTAAGATAGATACGGGCAACTGCTGTTTTTCTTCTGCCTGAAGTGTTTGTTGTTGACATTTCTTTTCTCTTTGATTAAAGTTTAACTTCTTTTGGACTTTGTGCCGCATGAGGATGAGTAGTTCCCGCATACACATGTAAATTTTTGTACAACGCACGTCCCAAACGATTTTTAGGTAACATACCACGTACAGCTTTTTCAACTATACGCTCAGGATGTTTAGCCAATAACTCTTTCGGAGAAATGAAACGCTGACCGCCTGGATAGCCTGTGTAACGTACATAGGTTTTGTCGCCCATTTTGTTACCGGTCAGTTTAACTTTGTCTGCATTAATAACAATTACGTTATCGCCGCAGTCTACGTGTGGGGTGTACGATGGCTTGTTCTTTCCTCTGATCACCATAGCGATTTTAGAAGATAAGCGCCCCAAAATCTCGCCTTCAGCGTCAACAACTATCCATTGTTTGTCGACAGTCTGTTTGTTAGCAGAGACAGTTTTGTAACTTAACGTATTCACTTGCTTGATATTAAATTAATTAAAAAATATATTATACCCCTCAAAAAGGGATTGCAAAGATAGGGTGAAATAAGTTAAGGGCAAAACAAAAAGATAAAAAACCTTGAGCCGCCTTTGCGATTGCTTAGGCGTATAACCGATTAAGTAGTTAGATATATTAAGCCAAGCCTCAACTCATTAAAAGTTCCCTCTTTCAGAAGATGTTTTAGGTGAGGAAAAGCATCTTTCGTCTCCGTGGTAAATGCAGTCCCGCTTTCTGTTCCAAACCCTCATTACGCCACTTGAAGGGGTGGCTTCATTCCGGGTTTTCCACGTCAATCGGGTTTAGATTCGTCAATTCAAACGCAGGCAGCGTTCCAAACGCAGGCTACGTTAATTGGCAGTTGTGGGTATTTGATATGTTCTTAAAGTCATTAATTGCAAATTTTAGGTTTTAATAAACCACAATTCATACTTTTGCGTTTTATAATCGAGCTGCAAAAATTGTAACCTCTTATATACATATCGTTTAAATTAGTATTTGTGATTATTCTAATCTTTTTTCTCTGCCATTGGTTTTTGTCTTTATTCTTTCAAACCTTTTTTCTTCATCGTTACGCATCGCATAAAATGTTCACGACCAGCAAGTTCTGGGAACGCACTTTTTATGTTATGACCTGGATCTTTCAGGGGGCATCCTTTTTAAATCCGAGGGCATATGCAATTCTGCATAGAATGCACCATGCCTACAGTGATACCGAAAAAGATCCTCACTCTCCGCACTTCTTCAGAGATGTATTTCAAATGATGTGGGCGACAAAGGTTATTTTCCAGGATTATGTAAAGTTCAATAAAGAACCAGAAACACGCTTCAAGGGCAATTACCCTGAATGGAGAACAGTAGATTTGATGGCTTCATCTGTCGTATCACGCCTTGGTTTCGTCGCTTTTTATATCGCGTTTTATGTGGTGTTTGCAACGCATTGGTGGATGTTTTTGTTGTTGCCTATCCATTTTGTAATGGGTCCATTACACGGAGCATTAGTTAATTGGTGCGGTCACAAGTACGGCTATTCAAACTATGATAACGGTGATCATTCCAAAAATACAACACCGTTTGACTTTTTTATGCTCGGAGAGTTATTTCAAAATAACCACCACATGCACCCAAACAGTCCGAACTTCGCAAAACGCTGGTTTGAGTTTGACCCGGTATATCCCGTGTTAAAATTTATGCATTGGGCAAAAATTATCAAGCTAAGGAAAGCTCTATAAGAATCAAAACCTCCGAAATGGAGGTTTTTTTTGTGTTATGTTGCTTGGGAATTAAATGTTTATATTGTCCTAGAAACGTATATTCATTAATTCCTTTTTTTATGGCCATTTTTAAAGAATTTAGAGAATTTGCTATGCGCGGTAATGTTATGGACCTCGCGGTCGGTGTAATTATTGGCGCAGCATTTGGTAAAATTGTAACCTCTCTGGTGGATGATGTTATCATGCCGCCCATTGGTTACGCAACCGGCGGTGTTGATTTCGCTGATAAGAAAATAATTTTAAAGCCTGAGGACGTGGTTAATAAAGTGGCTGAGGTTTCTATTAAATATGGAAACTTTCTAAATGCCCTTGTTCAATTTATGATTGTGGCTTTTTGTATATTTCTAATTGTGAAATTCCTCAACTCTTTGAAAAGAAAAGACGAAGTTATTGAAGTTGCTGTAGTGCCAGGCAAAGAAGAAGTATTACTGGCTGAGATCAGAGACATCTTGAGAAATCAAAAAGCTTAATCGCAGCTAAACGATTTCATTAAATGAAAAAAACCTCCTGGTCGAGGAGGTTTTACCGTTTTCTTATAATCATCGGATAAATATCGCTTGCGCAGCACGTTTTCCGGGGGCGCCTAAACTGTCGTTTTTATACTCAATTCCTTCAGTTGCTCATCCGAGATAGTAGAAGGCGAATCAATCATCACATCTTTACCGGAGTTATTTTTCGGGAAAGCGATAACATCTCTGATAGAATCCAGTCCTGCAAATATTGAAACTAAGCGATCGAAGCCAAAGGCAATACCGCCGTGTGGTGGAGCTCCAAATTCAAATGCCTCCATCAGAAACCCAAATTGTTTCTGAGCTTCTTCCTGACTAAACCCTAAGTGTTTAAACATCAAGCTTTGTAGTGCTCTGTCGTGTATACGAATAGATCCACCGCCAATTTCCGTTCCGTTGATCACTAAATCGTATGCATTTGCTCTTACTTCTCCCGGTTTAGTATCAAGTAACGCAATATCCTCAGGCTTTGGTGAAGTGAAGGGGTGATGCATCGCATGATAACGCGCATGCTCTTCATCCCATTCCAACAATGGAAAATCAACAACCCAAAGTGGAGAAAATTTATTTTTATCCCGCAGACCCAAACGACTGCCCATTTCAAGGCGAAGTTCATTTAACTGTTTACGGACTTTATCAGTTGTTCCCGCCATTACCAAAACCAAATCGCCGGGCTCTGTTTTAAAAGCCGCAGACCATTGCTTTAAAGCATCCTCATTATAGAATTTATCTACAGATGATTTTAAGCTGCCATCGGCATTGTGGCGCATATAAATAAGTCCCGTAGCTCCGATTTGAGGACGCTTAATGAAATCGGTAAGTTCATCTAATTGCTTCCGGGTGTACTCGGCACAACCTTTTGCATTTATCCCGACAACAAGTTCAGCATTTTCGAAAACAGGGAAACCTACGCCTTTTACAATGTCGTTTACTTCAACAAATTGCATGTCAAAGCGTGTATCTGGTTTGTCTGATCCGTATAAGCGCATTGCATCAGCATAATCCATGCGGGGTACACTACCGATATCAATACCCTTTACTTTTTTGAACATGTGATTGATTAAGCCTTCGAAGAGATTTAAAATATCCTCTTGTTCAATAAATGCCATTTCGCAATCTATTTGCGTAAACTCTGGTTGGCGATCTGCACGTAAGTCTTCATCGCGGAAGCATTTTACTATTTGAAAATACCGGTCGAAACCAGATACCATTAATAGCTGCTTGAAAGTTTGAGGCGACTGAGGAAGCGCATAAAACTCGCCGGGATTCATCCTGCTTGGCACCACGAAGTCCCGCGCACCTTCAGGTGTTGATTTTATAAGAACCGGCGTTTCAACTTCAAGGAAGTTTTGATCGTCCAGATATTTTCTAATTTCCTGGGCCATTTTGTGGCGTAGGATCAAGTTGTTTCTAACAGGCGCACGACGCAGATCAAGGTAACGATATTTCATTCTTAAATCTTCGCCACCATCGGTTTCATCCTCAATTAAGAAAGGAGGAAGTTTCGCTTCATTTAATATTTCAATAGAAGAAACCTTAATCTCAATATCTCCGGTAGGGATTTTCGGATTCTTGCTGGTTCGCTCAATTACTTTACCGGTAACTTTAATAACATACTCCCGCGAAAGTCCGCGAGCCTGCTCACTCAGAGCCGGATCCTCATCCATATTTATAAGGAGTTGGGTAATGCCGTATCTGTCCCGAACATCGATAAAGGTCATTCCTCCTAAATCGCGCGACTTTTGTACCCATCCTGCAAGGGTTACTTCTTTGCCTAAATCGTTTATCGTTAATTCACCGCAAGTATGAGTTCTATGCATAATATTATGTTAGGGATGCAAAAGTAGGTTTTTTGGTGTTAATATGACAAATTAGAATATCCATTGAACGGTTATCGAGGATTTACTCATCTTTAAGAGCATTTCTTCGCAATCGTAAAAGGCCTTTAAACGGTCACATATCCTTCAAATACAAACTTTGCAGGACCTTCGAGAAAGATATCACTGTATTTTGAACCGTCATAGTCGAAACGAATATTTAGTTCGCCGCCGAGAACTTTAATAGGAGTAGTAATCTTTCCTGTTTGATTTTTATGCCTTGCCATAGCTAAGGCCACTGCGGTAACACCTGTTCCACAGGCATAGGTTTCATCCTCAACTCCGCGTTCATAAGTCCTTACAAAATAGCGATCACCTAAATCTTCTACAAAATTTATGTTGATACCCTCGGTTTTATACGTGTCATTATATCTTATCGCCCTGCCTTCTGAGTAAACATCTTTAGCTGATAAATTACTGCTGCATTGCACAAAATGAGGAGAGCCAGTGTTGAGTACATAAGCATCACCATCTCGGTTAACAGTATCTACATCAATCATTTGCAAACTTACCCAGTCTTCAGAATCCGAAATTTTGGCATAATGCGGTCCGTCGACTGCCAAAAAGTTAGTTTCCGCATCAAAAATATTCAGGTGTTTTGCGAACGCTACTATGCACCTTCCGCCATTGCCGCACATGCTGCTCGGGTTACCGTCCGCATTGTAATAGACCATTTCAAAATCATACCCTTCAATCTTTTGAAGGAACATAATTCCATCAGCCCCGATGCCGAATCGTCTGTCGCATAATTGTGCTAATAATGCTGGTTGGCGATGATCGAAGCCCGTTTCTCTATTATCCACGAGGATGAAATCGTTTCCCGCACCCTGATATTTAAAAAAGTGTAATTTCATTAATACAAGATTACAAAATTGTGGAAGGATATTTGTTCTACAAAAAACATAATCCTGTAAATTCGTTCGGTCTGAAAGTTTTTGAATTTGTATTTAACAATATTTAACAGTATTGGAAGTATGCAACTTTTGGATTTCACGTTAAACTGGTATTAAATTTGACAGACGAGAAAAAAATCAAGGTATATATATGAAGAAGATAGGAATAACTCTTTTAACTGCATTTATAGGCGGTGCAGTTGCGGTTGGTGGTTATAAACTAATCGAAAACAAATACGCTGATACGATGGGTCTTGAAGAGAGACAGAAAGTTTATTTCACTAATAATCCGGTTAACGTTTCATCGGCTGGCGATGTAGACTTTGTGCAGGCAGCCGGAGTCGTTACACCTGCGGTGGTACATATACAAACTACCTACGATGCATCAAGTATGGATCGGGGAGGCGGTGATCCTATGGAAGATATGTTCAGAGATTTCTTCGGAACGCCCAGAGGTAACCGAGGACAGCGGGTTCCGCAAAGGGCTTCAGGATCAGGAGTTATTGTGACCCCCGACGGATATATCATCACAAATAATCACGTGGTAGAGAAGGCCAGCAAGATTGAAATTATATTGACCGATAATCGGTCGTATGAAGCGAAAGTTATAGGTACCGATCCGAATACAGATCTTGCATTGGTGAAGGTAGATGCTAAAAACCTGCCGGTTGTTAAATTAGGAAATTCGGACAACGTTCAGGTTGGCGAATGGGTGCTTGCAGTGGGATATCCTTTTACTTTGCAAAGTACCGTAACAGCAGGGATTGTTAGTGCCAAAGGACGCAGCATTGGTATTTTAGGCGAGAATAATAATCCCCGGGATTTCCGTAACCGCGGACAATCGGAAGAGCCAAGAGTTAATTCGGCAATAGAATCTTTTATTCAAACCGATGCAGCGATTAATCGCGGAAACAGCGGCGGTGCCCTTGTGAATACTCAAGGTGAATTAATCGGTATCAATGCGGCTATTGCTTCTCAGAGTGGAAATTATGAGGGTTACGGTTTCGCAATACCAGTGAATCTTGCCAAAAAAATCATGGACGACTTTATTAAGTTCGGAGCTGTGAAAAGAGGATTTGTGGGAGTGACATTCAATGAGCTTAATGCCAGCAGAGCAAAGGAGCTGGGAGTGTCGCAAATCAGCGGATTGTATGTTAATGAGGTTGTAGATGGTGGTGGAGCACAGGCTGCAGGTTTGAAAAAAGGAGACATCATCACGAAAGTGGACGGTATCAGAATTCTAAACTCTTCTGATCTGCAGGAGAAAGTTGGAAGACTTCGCCCTGGCGACAAAGTTCAGCTAAGCTATGTTAGAGATGGCAACGAGCGGACAGCTTCGGTTACATTGAAAGGCGAAAACTCTGTGAAGATTGCTTCAAATAACAACAATGCAGAGGCCAATGCGATCCTGTCATCCTTAGGCGGTAATTTTGCATCGCTAACCCCAGCTCAAAAACAACGCCTGAAAGTAAACTCAGGAATATTGGTAGCAGGAGCCCGTCCGGGTGGTTTACTTTACGAGAATTCTATCACGAAGGGAACTATAATTACACATATAAATGGTAAGCCAGTAAATAAGGTAGAGGATGTGGAAGCTGCCGTTATCGCATCTAAAAATAATATGATGCGAATTGATGGTGTTACTACAGATGGAGCCAGGTTTATGGTGACTTTTCCGGTAATGCAATAGTTGAGTATAGAAAATGATTTTTAAAGCCTTTCGTAAAAACGAAAGGCTTTTTTATTTTTACAGCATGAGTTTGGTCGGGTTGAGGTGGGTTTTCTTGAGTCAGAATTTAATATTGCATTCCAAGAAAGCTATTTTTTGGGAAGAGGAGCGAGCTCTGATAATTTCTGATTTACACATCGGCAAGGTTGGGCATTTTAGAAAAGCCGGAATCGCTATTCCCAAGCTAATGGAACAGGAAGAACTTGCTTTACTTTCAGACCTGATTCATGAATTCAAGCCATCGAAGCTGATTTTTCTGGGCGACCTTTTCCATAGCGATATAAATAACGACTGGAACTGGCTTCAGTTATGGAGGGATTTGTATCCCAAAATACAGATGATACTTGTGCAGGGAAATCATGATATCCTGCATCCGGATTATTACGAACAGGCCGGCTTCGAAATCTATGATACATTGTTAATCGGCCCATTTTTGTTTGTTCATGACAAAAAAGACTATGAATCTCCTCCTGAAGGGGTGTATGTTTTGAGTGGCCACATTCACCCTGCAATCCGCTTAAGAGGCAAAGGCCGGCAAAGTTTATTGCTATCGTGTTTTTCCTTTGGAAAACAGGCGGCCATCTTACCTGCTTTCGGAAAATTTACTGGCAAGTGCTGTCTGAAAGAAAACGATGACGATACTGTTTTTGGCGTTTTAAACGACAAGGTTATTTTGTTGAAGTCTGCCTTAGGAAGTCATTAAAATATATTCTAATACTCTCTACAGGGACATCGAAATCCACAATCTTAAGATCCGGGCCAATTATTATATAGGTAGGGAGCTTATTGGTATTGTATATTTCGAAATTTTCGGAGTAAGCCCCTTTAAAGTCTGAGACATGCAACCAGTTTAACTGATTATCTGCAATTGTTTTTTTCCAGCGGTCTTCGTGTTTATCGATAGCTACCCCTACAATTTCCAGTCCTTTGGTATGCAGATCGTTATAGAGTGTTTTTAATAGGTAGAAATCATCAATTCCAGGCTGGTACCAGCTTGCCCAAAAGGCAATTACAGTGAGTTTTCCTTTGAGTATGTTTTTATTGAATGACGTCCCGCCCGGTGTCAGTCCTTTAAGATCGGGCATCTCTGCTCCAATCATAGTTCGTAAACTGCCGTCAATTCGGTGTTTGGCGTTTTTAGCATAAGCGGACTTCTTAACTTCAGAATCCAGCATTGTGTAAAGTGTATCGTAATGACTTGGCTTTTCCAGAATGCCCCTGGTCTCCTGATCCAGAAAATAGGCGGAAACCAGGGACGAGGGATGAGACTTTATAAATATTTTAAGATGCTCTGTATTTTTCAGCGATTTCTCCTTATAATACGTATTAAGCTCGTTTTGAATCTTTACATCGGTAACAACTTTTGGGTAGGATTTTAAGTTCGATGAATCAATCGTAATGTCGTATTGCCCTTCATCCAAATAGAGTCCATGTTCAATTGGTCTAGCGTGGCCGTTAAGCAGAATCCTTAGCTTATAGAAATCCGCTTTTTCGATTTTTGGATTAATTTTAAACGTTCCAGCAACAATATTGGCATCCCATAACTGATTATGCCCGCTTATTTCTACCACAGCGTTATTGAAGCCAAGGGCTTTGCCATTTATCTGTGAATCTTTATAGAAACACCCGGAGAGAGAATATAGGCCGAAAATTAAGATGAAATACTTCATGAGCAATAGGCACGATTCAAATAATTGGTAATCATTTATTTTCTAATCAGAGTGTATTCGGCGTCTTTGAGCATGAGAACGAGCGCAAAAAAATGCCAAAATGATAAAAGAAAAGTATTTTAATCTCATAGGTTTATTTATGAATCTAATATAAAAATTTATTCTAGCTTATTTATTAGGAAGACACTACTGGTAGCATTGACTCGATAGACAGAACTGGGTTTTTACAAAAGTCCTGCGATTTTATAAAAACCTACATGGTTTTTGAGTTATTGTAATCTTTAGTAGCTGCGTTCTGTGGTTTTGAATATTCGACTTCTTGTTAGTGTAGGTTATTCTATGTAAGTAAATTATAGATTCTTTTAATTTTGCTGTTTTTACGCGTTATTGTTTTCTTTTTTATCGTCGAATTGTCTGATTTGACAGAAAATATCTCATATTCGTTAGAAATATTACTGCTTTTTCTTTATTTTATAAAAACAAAATGAGCATTTAACTATTTTAGAACGTTTCTAAATAAATTAAATCTCTTTCAGATGCTAAAATCCATTGTATATGTAAGCTCATTTTAAATACTTTTGCACTTCTAAATATAAATCAAACAAAAAATAATGAGCAGTTTCACAAAAACTTTCTCCTCCACACTGGGAAAGAAATTGATTATGAGCTTAACAGGATTGTTTCTGGCCCTGTTTCTCGTCGTCCATCTTATCGGAAACTTACAGCTGTTTAAGGATGATGCAGGTAAGGCTTTTAATGAGTATTCTTATTTTATGACTCATTTTCTGCCAATTAAGATCGTTTCGTATCTTCTTTATGCCTCAATTGTTCTGCATGCGGTTTATGCTTTGTTAATTACATGGTATAACAAAAAAGCAAGACCTGTAGGTTATGCGCAGTATAACGGAGCTGCGAACAGTTCATGGAGTTCCAGAAATATGGGAATTTTAGGTACTATCCTTTTGATCTTTATCGTAGTTCACATGAGCAATTTCTGGGCCCAATATCATTGGGGCGGACTTCCGTATACCCAATACGAAACAGCACTCCAAAATCCGGATGCAGTTCGGGTTACAGAGTTGCCAGTTTCTGCGGTAGAGCTAATGCACTCATCGTATATCGATGCTCAGGCCGGAACACAGATAGTAGTTGCAAAAGATCTTTACAAAGTGGTTACTGAATCATTCAGTCAATTATGGTATGTAATTCTTTATGTAATTTCTATGATTGCAATGGGTTTCCACCTTTATCATGGCTTTCAGAGTGGTTTTCAAACACTGGGATTTGATCATAATAAATACTTCCCGACCATTAAGTTTCTTGGCCTGTGGGTTTTCAGTATTATTATACCGGCTATGTTTGCCGCAATGCCGATTTACATATATTTAACACGATAGATTGATCCTCCCTTATCGGGATACAAATAAATTCTGTGATGATTTTAGATTCTAAAATACCAGAGGGACCTTTAGCTGAAAAGTGGTCCAAGCATAAATTTAACTTAAAGCTTGTTAACCCTGCTAATAAGAGAAAATATACTGTTATCATAATTGGTAGCGGTCTGGCGGGTGCTTCGGCGGCTGCGTCTCTTGCCGAACTTGGTTATAACGTAAAAGTTTTCTGTTTTCAGGATAGCCCCCGCCGTGCACACTCCATTGCTGCACAAGGTGGTATCAATGCTGCAAAAAATTACCGTAATGATGGCGATAGTGTTTATCGTTTATTTTACGACACCATTAAAGGTGGTGATTACCGGGCCCGTGAAGCAAACGTTCATCGTTTAGCCGAAGAGTCGGTTAATATTATCGACCAATGTGTCGCTCAAGGAGTTCCATTTGCACGTGAGTACGGTGGTTTACTTGATAACCGCTCATTCGGTGGTTCGCAAGTATCCCGTACTTTTTATGCTCGTGGTCAAACCGGACAACAACTTTTACTTGGAGCTTATTCCGCTTTAAACCGTCAGATTCATGAAGGTAAAGTGAAAATGTATAACCGCCACGAAATGCTCGACGTAGTTGTTGTGGATGGTAAAGCACAGGGCGTGGTAACCCGTGATTTGATTTCAGGTAAACTGGAAACTCATGCAGGACATGCGGTTCTTTTAGCGTCAGGAGGGTACGGAAACGTATTTTACCTTTCTACAAACGCAATGGGTAGCAATACAACGGCAATCTGGAGAGCTCACAAACGTGGGGCTTTCTTCGGTAATCCTTGCTATACTCAAATTCACCCGACTTGTATTCCTGTAAGTGGCGATCATCAGTCGAAACTTACCCTGATGTCTGAGTCATTGCGTAACGACGGACGTGTTTGGGTTCCTAAAACTCAGGCCATGGCCGAGCAGATCCGTAAAGGACAGTTAAAAGCAAGCGATGTAAAGGAAGACGACAGAGATTACTTCTTGGAGCGTAAATATCCATCTTTCGGAAATTTAGTGCCGCGTGATGTTGCATCACGGAACGCTAAAGAAGCAGTGGATGACGGACGTGGGGTAGGAGGTTCTGGAAAGGCCGTTTATCTTGATTTCTCTGATGCAATTAACCGTTTAGGAAAAAGCGCTATTGAGGCGAAATATGGTAACCTGTTTGATATGTATTATCAAATTACTGATGAAAATCCATACGAGTTGCCAATGCGTATTTATCCGGCTGTTCACTATACAATGGGTGGACTATGGGTAGATTATAACTTGCAAACTACTATCCCGGGCTTATATGCCTTAGGAGAATGTAACTTCTCGGATCACGGAGCTAACCGTCTGGGTGCTTCAGCTCTGATGCAGGGATTAGCCGATGGTTACTTTGTAATTCCGTATACTCTGGGTGATTATTTAGCCGGAATTGGTCCAAAGCCGGTCGATACCTCACATCCTGCTTTTGCAGAAACTCAAAAAGCTGTAGAAGACAGATTGAACAAGCTTTTATCTCTTAAGGGAACTAAAACTGTTGATGAGTATCACCGTGAATTAGGAATTATTATGTGGGAATACTGCGGTATGGCACGTAATGAGGCTGGTTTAATTAAAGCTAAAGGTCTAATCAAAGAGCTTAAGGCCGATTTCTGGAAAAACGCCATCGTTCTTGGAAAGAATGAAGAATTGAATATGTCTTTGGAAAAAGCCGGACGTGTTGCAGATTTCATCGAATTAGGTGAGTTAATGGTTGATGACGCATTACACCGCAAAGAATCATGTGGTGGTCACTTCCGCGAAGAAAGCCAGACAGAAGAAGGTGAAGCTTTACGTAACGATGATGAATTTGCATACGTTGCAGCGTGGCAGTTCACTGGCGAAGATATGCCGGAGCAATTGAACAAAGAGCCTTTGGTATATGAGAACGTTAAATTAACACAAAGAAGCTATAAATAATATTTAGTATCAAGTATCTGGTATCAAGTATCAGGATGCATAATCTCAGTACTTGGTACTTGATACTAAAATCTCAAAATAATGAGCGGAAACATGAATTTAAC
The DNA here is from genome assembly GCA_946887045.1 of uncultured Sphingobacteriaceae bacterium. The sequence continues at coordinate 31,694 of CAMPKC010000049.1, forward strand.
CCTGAAAGTCTGGAGACAAACAAATGCCAGCGATAAGGGAGGATTTGTTACTTACAAAGCAGAAAATATTTCTCCGGATATGTCTTTCCTGGAGATGCTTGATGTGGTAAACGAAGATTTAGTTAAAAAGGGAACAGACCCGATCCATTTTGATCACGATTGTCGTGAAGGGATTTGCGGAATGTGTTCTTTATATATCAATGGTCGTCCGCATGGTCCGAAACGTGCCATTACCACTTGTCAGCTGCATATGCGTAGCTTTAAAGATGGTGAGACGATCACAATCGAGCCATGGCGTGCAACGTCGTTCCCGGTTATTAAAGACTTAGCTGTTGACCGTTCTGCATTTGATAGAATTCAGCAGGCCGGTGGTTACGTTTCTGTGAATACAGGAGGTGTACCTGACGCCAATGATATAGCTATTCCTAAAGTAATTGCTGACGAAGCCTTTAACTCGGCAACTTGTATTCAGTGTGGTGCTTGCGTAGCAGCGTGTAAGAATGCATCCGCAATGCTTTTTGTATCTGCGAAAGTTTCACAGTTAGCTTTATTACCGCAGGGACAGCCTGAGCGTTATCGTCGTGTTCAGTCTATGGTAGCACAAATGGATGCTGAAGGATTCGGAAGTTGTACGAATACTGGTGCTTGTGAAATTGAATGTCCGAAAGAAATTTCTATGACTAATATTAATAGAATGAGAAGGGACTTTTTCGATGCCAAACTTTTTAAAGAAGAAGAAATTTAAGTAGTTTTGTAGCACGAGGCAAGGAGGAAATTGAAAGAGCCCTGATGTGAAAATGTCAGGGCTCTTTTTTGTATGTAATAGTAATTATTTCTTTTTTAGAGTAATTATCACTACTCCATTTTTGCCTTTTTCACCGTATTTATCTGTGGCAGTTTGGTCTTTTAGTACCTCTACGCTCAGAATGTCAGCCGGCTTGATTTGTTTTATTTGTTCAGCAGTTATTTCTTTCCCATCTAAGATAAATAGCGGTGGATTTGGCGAATCCAAAATATTACCCTTATCCGTTCTGATTAACAAGCTATCCGCGGAATTAACACTCTTTTTAGGAGATCTTAGCATGAGAGGAAGGGTATATTGAACTCTTACCGGTTTTCCGTTCTGAATTCCTGGCTTCCATTTTACAGAGTTGGCTAATAGCTCTTTCGCAGCTTCTCCCGTTCCAAAACCCAAATCTCTTGGAACTTTAATGTCGGTCAATGTACCGTCCTTTTCAACAACAAATTGTACAATCATTCTTCCTGAAATTTCTGCTTCTGAGGCTGCTTTTGGAAATTTGTAATTGCTGCCAACCCACTGCAAAAATTTGTTAATGCCACCAGGATACTCTGGCATTACTTCGACTGAGGCTTGGTTATAAACGCCGGAGGTATCTCTTGGGTTTTGCTCTTCCGGAGTCGATGAAATTAGTAGTTTCATTGATTCTTCAATCTGTCTATGGAGGCTAGCAAAAGCCGCATCATTTGATTTTACAGCAGAAGTGTCGGCTGTCATACCTTTGGTCGACTCTGCGTTTAATTGATCGGCCATTGCTTCTTTAACCTCATTCAGGAATATTACTGGTGAAGTGTTAGTTGTACGGATCGACTGCAGAGTTCCTGACCGGGTAACAATCTTCGCAGATTCTAATTTATCGACATTTTCCTTTATGACCGTTGCGGATGAGAATACAAGCATTGCGGCAAACAGAGGTGCTGTTAAGCCATACTTTAGCAATGCAGTTCTTCTTGATTTAGTTTTGTGTAGCATGATGATTCGTTTTTTAAGGAGTGATTGGTTATAAAAATTATTAGTTAGCTGTTCGTTTTGAACTCCGAACGCATTGCTTACCAATAGCAGCGCATATTCGGATTTTCCGGTATCGATAGATGCTGCTTCATCCGCAATAAATTCGTGGATATATTTTACCGATTTTTTATAGGCATAAACAACCGGGTTAAACCAATTTATTATGCTGATAAGTTCGAAGATTATTACATCGGCCGAATGGAGCTGCGATGCATGCACTTCTTCATGTTTTATAATAGATTCTCGTGATGGAAGGCGTTCGGATACTTTAATTTTGTTGAAGAATGACTGAGCCTGACTTCCCTCGTGGAAACTTTTAGACACTTTACTTAGCTGCCATAAAAATTTGCTTAAAAAGAGGAGAACCCCCAGTAAATAGAGCAGAGCAATCCATTCTCCTGTTGTTAATCCTTCATTTCTATTAACAGAAATCTGCACTTCATTTAACATGAGTGGATTTAAAGCCGTTCCTGAAAACTGTTCGATCGTTTTGGTAACAAACAAACTTTTTACCCATTCGGATTGCATCAGGGGTATCAGAAACGATAATCCGCCAGAGCTTACCAGAAATATCCTGTTCCACTTAAAGAAAGTTTCATTCTGTAATACCAATACATAAAAGGCATAAAATAAGGTCAGGTAAATATTAACCTGGATGAGGTAGGATGGCCAGTTCATATCATTTATTTTTAAGATTGTTCAATAGTTTCAATATCTCATCAGCTTCTTTCAAGTCAATCTTTTCTTTTTTCACAAAAAATGAAAACATGTTTTCAACTGAATTGCCAAAGTATCCGCTTAATAGCTTTTCTGTTGCAAAGCTTTTGTATTGTTCTTTGCTGACAACCGGAAAATAGCGATGGCTTTTTCCGAATGCTTCGTGTTCAACAAAATTCTTGGTTTCTAAAATTCGGATTATTGTTGAAACTGTATTGTATGCAGGCTTCGGTTCGGGAAGCTCTTCCAGGATTTCTTTAACAAATGCTTTCTCCAAACTCCATAGTATCTGCATTATCTGTTCTTCGGCTTTTGTTAATTCTTTAAGTTCCATATCTCTGTTCTACTGATTTATATAAAGATATAACTATTTTTTTAGTTTTACAACTAATATTTTAGTTTTTATTGGGTGATCTAGCTCTGCCTGGTAAATATTATGATTTAACCCTCTGGCACGAACTTCTGTTGGTATTTCCTGTTACCTTTAAAAATCACCATACAACAACACATGACGATAACATTCCACGGAGCCGCTCAAACTGTAACCGGCAGTAAACATTTAATTAAACTTGATAATGGAACTCAGATACTGCTGGACTGTGGTATGTTCCAGGGAATGGGAGAGAGCACCGACGACTTAAACGAGTACTTTGGTTTCAGACCTGATAAGGTGGATTACCTTATTTTATCTCATGCGCATATTGATCATTGCGGATTAATTCCGAGACTTGTGTCCGAAGGTTTTAATGGCATAATATTTTGTACAGCGCCAACTATGGATCTGGCTTCTATTCTCCTTAGCGACTCTGCCCGGATACAGGAGCAGGATGCGGAATACAGCAATAAGAACCGGAGAAGAAATGGCTTAGAGCTTTTGAAACCACTCTATACCGAAAACGATGTGATGGAGGCTTTACGCCTGTTTAAAATAGTTGACTATAATGTAGATTTTGAAATTGAACCACGGATAAGCGTTCGATTTACCGATGCCGGGCATATTTTGGGAAGTGCAGCTGTGAATCTGAGTATATTAGAAGAAGGGAAGTATCATAGAATTACGTTTAGCGGCGACGTCGGTCAGTATGGTGATCCACTGCTGAAAAGCCCTCAGAGCTTCCCCCAGGCCGATTACATTCTTCTTGAATCTACCTACGGCGATTCTCTTCATAGAGATTTGGAAGCTTTGGAAGAGCAGCTTCAGGAGGTGATTCATCAGACCTGTAAGTTAAAGGGAGGCAAAGTAATTATTCCAGCTTTCAGTGTCGGCCGTACACAAGAACTGTTATATGCCTTAAATGCTCTGGATTTGAAAGGAAGTTTGCCGGATGTACGATATTATGTGGATAGTCCTTTATCCGAAAAGGCCACCAATGTGCTTAAAGAGCATACTGACGTTTTCAACAAAAGAGTACAAGAGACGATGAGAGATGATGATGATGTTTTTCATTTTGAAGGTTTGAAATTCATCCAGTCGGTTGAAGAATCTAAAAGTCTTAATGATGATCCGCGCCCGTGTGTGATTATTTCTTCGTCAGGTATGGCAGAGGCAGGAAGGGTAAAACATCATATAAAAAATAACCTTGGTAACCAGAAACACACTATTTTAATTGTGGGTTATTGCGAGCCTGGATCCCTTGGAGGGAGACTGGTAGCTGGAGATAAGGTAGTCAGAATATTTGGCGAAGAGTATGATGTGAGAGCTGAGGTACGGGAAATAAAATCAATGAGCGCACATGGTGATTACGAAGATTTATTACGTTTCCTTTCCTGTCAGGATCCTTCGGAGGTTAAGAAAGTTTTTCTTGTCCATGGAGAATATGAGGTGCAAACTAAATTCAAACAGCGATTAAAGGATGTTGGATTTGCTAATGTATTGATTCCAAAACAACACCAGACGGAACAGTTATAAGTTAAAATATAGCCTTTATCATTCCTTTTAACGAGGGGATCTGAAATTTGATGCTAGCCTGCTGTTTTTCGGGTTCAATCTCTGTTGTGCTTGTATTTTTATATCCCAAAACTAAAAGAGCCGGAATTAATAATATTAAAAATGGTGATACAGGATTGGATGATTTCTTCATGATGTTTGAATGAATGAAATCAAATAAACTATATGTTTTTCGAGCCTTAAAATTAATTAGACTAAAAGGGGATAGTTATAGATGAACGGGTAATTCTGAGGTGTGAACGATTAGGTTCATAAAAACATTTGAGCTTTGTCTCTTTCCCGGATCAATTACACCTGCTCTGGATTTTGGCTGGAGAGATCAACCATATCTTCTAATTGTATTTATTTAAAAAATATTAATATACAATAGATAAGGTATCTT
>CAMPKC010000050.1 GCA_946887045.1 uncultured Sphingobacteriaceae bacterium
TCTTGTGCGGGAACAATTATCTTTTAACCGCCCATTGTTATGCCACTACAATGCCTGGGCGTTATACTGTCCCCCGCTGGCGGGGGTTGGGGGTGGTCAGGCATAATGCTTTAAATGTAAACGTGTAGCAGGATTACTATAAAACCTATGACTTTTTTGGACGATACAAGTGTTAACCACCCCCTTTAATTCCCCCGCCAGCGGGGGAGACTGGGTGTTTTAGACATCTGAGTAGTAGAACAATTATCTTTTAACCGACCAATGTTATGCCACTACAATGCCTGGGCGTTATACTGTCCCCCGCTGCCGGGGGTAGGGGGTGGTTAGGCATAATGCTATAATAAATGTAAACGTGTAGCAGGATTACTATAAAATCTATGACTTTTTTTGGACGATATAAGTGTTAACCACCCCCTTTAATTCCCCCGCCAGCGGGGGAGACTGGGTGCTTTAGGCATCCGGGAAATAGAACAATTATCTTTTAACCGACTATTGTTATGCCACTACAATGCCTGGGCGTTATACTGTCCCCCGCTGGCGGGGGTTGGGGGTGGTTAGGCATAATGTTATAATAAATGTAAACGTGTAGCAGGATTACTATAAAACCTATGATTTTTTTGGACGATACAAGCGTTAACCACCCCCTTTAATTCCCCCGCCAGCGGGGGACACTGGGCGCTTTAGGCATTTGGGTAGTAGAACAATTATCTTTTAACCGACCATTGTTATGCCACTACAATGCCCGGCGTTATACTGTCCCCCGCTGGCGGGGGTAGGGGTGGTTAGGCATAATGCCGAACGCACGAACGGTATTCTCAAATCAGAATTTGACATATACGTATCGCAGCAAAATCTTGCAGAAACACAGCAGCGTATTGCCCGTTCCATTACCGCTTACAACCAGATACGGCCACACGACAGTTGTGATAGACTTACCCCAGAAAAGGCTCACATGCGATCTGGAACTTTAAGAAAACGATGGAAGAACAGAAATCAAAACATAACAAACACCACTTGTATTCCAAAAGGAATAACAAATTGCAGTGTATGGTTAATCTACAATTAATCCTCTAACCTGTAGAGCTATTTCAGGGTGAGACAGGGTGAGACATTTCGGTCAGCCCTTCTTCGAGGCTTGTTCGAGACTGCTTCGGGACAGCTTCGGAAATTTCCGAACAAGTCCCCCCCTTTTTCCGAACAAGTCCCGAAGAAAGTACCTACTTTCTCGCAATCTTCGGCAAACTTTCGCAAATACCCGCAAAATCAAGCAATCGCCTCAAAAGCGGCTCCTAATTCTCCAAATCAGGGTTATGTTTGTTTCATCAAAAGGAAAATGGAATGATAAAACAGGATTTTTTAATGTCGGAAGAGTTAAACAAGAGAGGGTTCACAATAATTATCGCTCAACTTTCGAGTCAAGATATAAATACCGTTCCCTGTTTTTCTCAGTTTCTGCCATGGTGTTTACGTTAATCTGCATGACAGATGCCGGTTTACCCTGTTGCAGAGAAGGCCACTGGGGCAATCCCGTACCATTAGGATTTCCTGTCTTTATAAAGTTGATAAAGAATCCCTGCATGATTTCTGAAATTTTAAAATCTTCTGGCTGCCAGTCGTAAACACGATTTGTGGGAAGATTACCCATAGCATACTCTATTTCTATAGAATGACCAGCACCCAAAGTTGCCTGTTTTCTAGTGGCGGAAGCGAGTGTGTCTTTCGGTAGAGAACCATCTGTCTGTCCAAGTAAAAGCCTGGCACTTTGTTCCTTCGTTAAAGGTCTTGGACGCGAATACAGGTAACGATACACTGGTCTGCCACCCGTTCTGCTTTGCAGATCAGATAATTTCCATGTGCTAAAACCGATAAACATGTCGGAAGCAAGATCTGTTCCAGCCTGTTCCACCTCCGCATCTGTAGAAGCTTTATAAATCTGAAGGATTTCAGAAGCTTCGTCTCCAACCATCCGCTGTACGCCTTTTATATAATTTTCGACTGTTGCCTTTTCCTGTCCTATAACCGATCTGTAATTTCCTTCCTCTGAGTTCCATCCAACAAGTAAGGGCACATGGGCCTGTTCTCCCGAAGAAAAGATCTTTTCCGGCGATTTAGGAAGGAAGTAACCGTCAACATTAACCGGAAAACGCGAGCTCTCCGGCTTAGACGTTTCATCTAAAAGTTGTTGGGCAGGCATGGCTCTTAGCTCAGCCAGCGACTTTGCTCCCACCCGCTTGGCAAACTCAGCACCTATCTTCTCAGCATCAGCAAGTGAGGTTGTTGGGTTAAGACTAAGCAAAGATCCGCTTTCGGCTATTGCTCCCGCGATTAGGTTCTTTGATAAGGGAGATGCCATTTGGGCGCTTACAGAATACGAGCCGGCAGACTCGCCAGCTATTGTAACCTTTTTAGGATCGCCGCCAAAGGAAGCTATGTTTTTCTGAATCCACTTAAGGGCGGCGGCCTGATCCATCAATCCATAATTACCCGATCCATGATAAGAAGACTCCTTCGACAGATCAGGATGGGCCATAAAGCCAAATACACCCAAACGCTGATTTACAGTGATGGCGACGATCCCGTTGCGTGCCATACTCTCGCCTTCATACCTGAATTCCGACCCATCTCCTGCAACGAAACCGCCGCCGAAAAAGTAAACCAATACGGGCAGGCGCTCATTTGATGATTTAGCAGGTGTCCAGATATTTAGGTAAAGACAGTCTTCACTTAGCCCATCTGACCTAAACACCATATCGCTAAATAACGGGAGCTGCATGGCCCGCGGACCAAATTTATCTGCCTTCCTTATCCCCTTCCAACTCTCAACAGGTTGTGGCTCTCTCCACCGCAAGCTGCCCACAGGCGGTTTGGCAAACGGTATGCCTTTAAATATTTTTATCCCGGAAGAATTTACACCCTCAAGGATCCCGTTGGACGTTTGAACCTGTGGTTGCTTTGTTTCGATATTGAGCTGTGCGAATGCAAACGATGCCAGGACAAGAAGAAAGATGAGAAGGATGGGTTGTTTCATGGTATAATATTATGTTATAAATATAGAAATTTTCTTCTCCGCAGAATCTTCCGCTGCTGGCGCACGCGTGTCGCGTGTGTTTTTACAAATATTCGATTTCGATCAATCCTTTGCCTCCCGAGTAATCAATAGCACTTGAATACTGCCAGTGCCAGGCTTCTTTACAAAACCAGCGATTACCGGATTGGATGGATGTATTCGGCCTTCTGTTCAATTACTTCTGGAGTCCAAAGCTCAATTGGTTTATTATTATGCTGCCAAAACTGATTAGACTTAACATTACTACTTTTTTGTCCCGCCCGAGCGAACATCCATAGCATCCACTCTCTTCTTGATTCTTGGAGATTCGAGTCAATTGCTTTAATCTTTGCTTAGATGTGTACTCTTTAAATCGACCTAAAATAATTTCAGGATTGTTCTCTTTTGCACGATAAATCAGATGGATATGACTTGGCATTATGCACCAGCAAAATAATTCCATTCCGAGATTTGCTCTGCAATATTTCAGGCTTTCAAGGATAATGTTATTGTATTGCGGACGTACAAATACGTCGATCCAGTTTACAGTCGCAAAACTTACAAAGTATAGTCCTTCTTTATTCAGGAATTTATATTTCCGGCTCAAGGTAGTATAGGTTTAGAAGATAAAGCTAGGGAAAATTAGGAATATGCAGTCAGCAATGGATTCTTATGCAAAATGCACACGCGACACGCGTGCGCCAGCATGAGGCCAGCATGAGGATTGCTGATAATTAATGTACCACATTTTTGTCTTTTTCGATTTCATCATTGGCGAGTCTTCGCATTCCCCTATAATCAAGAATGCTATCAATTAACAGAAAAAGAAGTATTACTAATACCGTTAAGATTGCCCATCTTGGTTCATATGCAGGTATAAAAGCTTTAAGTAAACAAACTATTGAAATAAGAAGTGTGGAGGTAATCGAACAAGATGCAGCAGCAGCCCATGCAGACTCGTCAGTTATTTCTGATTTGTTTGGTGAATGCTCCATAAAATAAAGGCAGAAAATACAAAATGAAAAAAGTTGAAATGGTAGACTAAATGAGCTGCAAATTAGTAGAAGCTTTAATGTTTCTAGTTGCAACATTGTTGGAATAAAGGTACTCACAAAGCCGATACCAGGAAGAGTTAAAGATGATGCTGATATCGCAATAATCAATGCCTTGCTTAATTTTAGCTCATGAAAAAAATTTGTCATTATTTGCATAGTCTTAAATGAATTGTTATTATAGTTTAGCTGAATACTTTTTAAATCCAGCCTCACTATTAATTAATACTCTTTTTCCCACTCATATATCTAATCTATTTTAATCTATTTGCTATCTGTCGAAACCAATTATCTATTTCGTTTGCTGTATCAATAGCAGAAATTCTAGTAACATTCATTTTCTTTGTTGCAAATTCATTTAAAATTCGCTTAGCTCTAGAACTACCTAATCTGTAATGCGAGTTTCTGGAATCTAGGTTGACTGCAGTACAAAGGATGTTTGGAACATCACAAGTATCTGTAAAAGTGACCGACACATTGAAGGTTTCATGAATTGCATCTGGATGAATATAGTTTTCAATTTCTCTTTTGTTTGTCAGTGTTGCCCAAGATCCATCTGTTCTTGCATTAACCGCATCAACTGAGGCTTGATAGGTTGGAGGATTTTCAATGTCTCTATCATAGATATGAACCTCAGGTAATTGTAGATTACGTGAATAATAATTATCCACCCATTGTTTTAGCGTTGATCCACCAAGTGGTAATATTGCAACCCGTTTTTCAGTTTCTAAGTTTGGTATTGTGGGGTCAACAGTATTTAAAATCTTGGAGATATTTTTAAAGAAATCTACGTCTGTTGGACCTTCCACGCATAACAAAAGTTGAATTCGTTTGTCAGGTAAAACACCTAGCTGATTTGAGATTTCTTCTAGTGTTTTATCATTGCAAATGTTTGTTACAACCTTACCCGAGATTATATTCTTAATAAACCGCAAATTGTGGACTGGTATTAATCCGGCTAGATTCGGTACGTGGGTAGTTAATAGTACTTGGCAATTGGGCTTATTTGATAAATCAATTAATGCTTCGATGAGCATCTTTTGATTTGTTGGATGTTGAGAAGTTTCCGGCTCTTCAATTGCATAAATCACACCCCTTGCATCTTTCTCAATTTGTTTTCGTTCTGCTTCTGCTCTAAAAAAATTAATTAAGATCAGTCTTCTAGTTCCACTCCCACGTTTATTAATCGGTATTTGGTTATCATCAGTTAAACTTAATTTAAATAAAGAGTCCCATTTGGGTTCTGACTTGAATAAAGGAGTTAAATCTTTCGCTAGTTCTGAACTCATTTCATTTAGCTTATCCAGTGTTCTTTGGGCGACTTCTTGAACCTTTCTTTGGACAATATTTTTGATATGGTCCAATTCTGGTTGAACCGATGCGATAGCTTCTCTTATTGCGAGTTTCATGGGGTCCTGAACCTCACTATCATCGTCTTTTGATGCCCTATCTGATTGAAATAGAGCATATAAAGGCAATTCATCTTTTAGTTTCGCCCAAACTTTTTTTCCATCTTCTTCTTCCAATGAAACCAATGTTGATTGAGGATTGAGATTTTGCTCACTTGCCCAAATTGCACGTCGAATTTGAACATTAGAACGCTGATCAATGCCATTAGTATTAGTTCCAATCGTGGCAAGTCGATTTTTTAGTTCATCATTTTTAAGTTTATGTAAATCATTGCAATTATTGGCTGTCGGATAGTTTGCATTAACAAAGATTGAAGTAGTTGGAGTTTTCAAACTACAATTAAATAACTTAATAATCTCTAAATCGTTATCACTATTTAGCAAATGCTCGTGAGCTAAAGTCGTTGAAGCCCGTGTGTCTATTGTCAAAGTAGTGGGTAGATTATCGAACACGCATGAAATGCAGACGTCTGATGAATTTCCGCCTTGGGCAGCGTCAGAGGTTTCTATTTTAATCAACTCATTGTTGAAAAAAATTTCAAGTGCTTCGAGTATTGTTGATTTACCAGCATCGTTCTTTCCAACAATTGCAGTTAAGTCGTCAATAGATATTGTTACTTCATCTATGTAACTTCGAAAGTTTTTAACTTTTACAGCTTTTAATCTCATAGTATAGTTAGGTTAAAGGTGGTAGAACAATAAGTCTAAAACCATTGACTAAACAGCAGGCTCATCGTCTTTAAAATCGATTTCTTGTGCGAAAATCCTTACATTACTTTCTAAATCTGATAGGTTCCTTTTTTTATAATATTCTTCTAAATCCCCTATCGGCATCCACCCACTTCCTACGTGATACTTGCTGAAAGCTTCCTCAAACACCGTTTGACTAATTGAAATATCTTGTACGAGGTACTTATATAATTCTTTTCCAGAACTTTTCAATTCAATTAACTTACATAAAGGAATATGGTCGCCCATCGAAATCATCCTTGAACCTTTAGACACGATTTTATTGGTTGGACGTACGAATGCAGAACAATACGGGAATCTATACTCATTAGCACTTGCTAAAGCAGGGGGAATCCTGCAAGTATTTGCGGTGCAATTGTGTGTCTTTAATCGCTCTAATTGCCTTAATTCTCGAGGATCAAAGGTTAAGGTCTGATTTTTCCATGTCTTATATTGGAGGTGCGCAAACCGTGCCAGTTTATAATGCATATCATAAGCTTCATATATCATATCCACCCCTAAGACATGTTCGATTTTGTCAGGGTGCGCTAAATATATACGCAACCTTTTTCCGCTAGGTAAGATATAGTCTCTTCGGTCGACCTCGACCCCTTCAATTGCCTTAAAATCCGATCGCGTAACAATATGAAAATCATGACTTAATAATTGATGCTCAGTATACTCTCTGGTTTGAAAGCTCTTTAATGCTTCTCTTAACTGTCTCTTATAACCTTTTGAAGCTTTATTGTTCATGGATTTATGAATTGTGGCATCGCATGCATCTATTTCTTCACGAATAAAAGATACTGCACGATCTTCTAACGTAGTTCCCTCTTCTGGGTCTGCTTCAGCTTTTTCCTTAAATCTCTTGGTTAACTCACTTTCATTTTTGCCAGGCAAGTATTTAATAATCGATTCATATAAATCTGGTGATACATCCTTTATATAGGCTAAAGATTTTTCATAGGTTGGCATATATGGACCCTTCAGAGCTAGATTAATAGCATCACGCATAGCAGCAACTATTTGGAAAGATGCATTTGCTTTTTCGTCATCTGAAATATTACTATTTTCGAAGAAATCTTCTTTAAGCATGTTAATGAAATGATGATTGACAAATTAGAATTAACCAAGTTTTTTAATTGCTGCATTTAGAACCTCTGCATACTTATAAATCTCATCTATTGAAGAAATTTCATACTTAACTTCCTTCTTATTCTCATCCAAAACGACCAAGCACTTTTTAGTGCCTAAGTATAATCTGCAAATAGTTTTACGATTATTATCATCCAAAAGAATTGCGAAATAAGACTGCGCGTCTCTATAAGTAATGCGTTTAGGATCAAGTGTATTTCGGAGTATAGATTTCACTATGAAAAATCCTTCTATTTCCTCGTCGGTGGTTTGAACATTTGAAATCGCAGATTCTTGGGCTGCTTCGATCTTTTCAGCTTCTTCTACATCTTTCTGTTTTTCTTGGTTAAGAGCAGATTTTAAGCGTTCATTAATAGCATCGCTAATTAGCTGATTAAAGGAACGCTTTATGATTGGGCCGAACTGCTCTTTTACTTTTGCTGTCATTACTCCCGGATACACCTGCTTTGTGAAAAACATTACAAAATTTTCTGAAGGGGCTGCAATTTCCTTGTGTAGTAAGGATTTTAGTTCATTCAGATATTTAAGTTCACTGGCAGTGTTTGTAATGTTTTCGACGTCAAAGTACGATTTATGGAATTTTTTCAATTCCGAAACTTCTGCTTCCTTGATTTCTGTGATTTTAAACTCAAAGAAAGGAGTAACATCCATTTTATTCTTTTCAACCAGATCTGTATAAAAGCGATAAGTTAATCCATTAGTTAACAACCCAAACTTAGCCGATGTAGTATGAAAATATCTGAATAGCTGGGAATTATGAGGGTCAAGATTTTCTAAATGATGCTTACACTCAATAAGAATAGTAGGCTTACTATCTTTCATAATTGCATAATCAACCTTTTCGCCTTTTTTTATCCCTATATCAGCTATAAATTCAGGATTAACCTCAAACGGGTTGAATACATCGTAGCCCATTATCTGAATAAAGGGCATTACGAGAGCATTTTTGGTGGCTTCTTCAGTTTGAATTTGAGAAAGCATTTTTTCTACCCGTGAGGCTAGTTGAGAAATTTGATCTTTAAAATCCATGATGATGTGATAAAAGTGTTAGGTAATTCACTTTGTTCAGCACTCCATAATGTTCTTAAGGCCAGTAGGACAGTGTTTTGAGTCATTAGGTAGTTCTGTAACAAGGTTTTAGAATGTGATATTAAAGAAATTTTCCCAGAACTCAAACAATTTGCGATGCATATTGTAAGAAACGTTTAAATTTTATTTTGTTACAAGGTCCATCCTCGCTCCCTAAACCCGGCCGCCGTGGATACCAGCCCAGCGCCTAATGCCTCGCGCAGTATGAACAGAGGACGGGGGCACAGCATCCATAACAACGCACCTCCATTTCCAAATCCTTTAATTTCTTCTCTGATTTCTGCTTTTTATAAGTCCAGCTGCAAATCGCCAATTCAGCTACCTATCCCCCGCATAGCAAAGCCGTATCAAAGGCATATCAAAGGCTACCTTAAAGTATGAAAAGGCATGGTTAATTATTTCGCCGGCTCTTCGAACCGCTCAGAGTGACATCGGGTGCCACCCCTTCAACATATAACCCACAACCTTCAACCCAAACTTTACATTCCCCTCCCCAAATCCCCAAACATTTCCCTACCTTCATACACGTATGCAAATTCTCTCAAAATACAACGAGACCTTTCAAAAAGCCCTTCAACGATTAAATGAAAACCAGCTTAAGGCGGTAAACCGCATAGAGGGGCCGGTTCTGGTAATTGCTGGTCCGGGGACAGGGAAAACACAAATACTCGCTGCCCGCATCGGGAAGATACTTTTAGATACTGATACGCAGCCTCATAATATACTTTGTCTCACCTATACCGATGCCGGGGCCGTGGCTATGCGCAAACGGCTGTTTGATTTTATTGGTCCGGAGGCTTACCGGGTGAACATTTATACTTTCCATGCTTTTTGTAATGATATCATCCAGGAGAACCTGGATTATTTCGGTAAGCTGGAACTGGACCCGATCTCTGATTTGGAACGGATCGATTTATTCAGAAGGCTGGTAGACAGTTTCGGGAAGGATCATCCTTTAAAGCGTTTCCGCGGGGATGTGTATTACGAGATTGGCCGTTTGCAGGAACTGTTTTCTATTATGAAGCGGGAGGACTGGTCGGCAACTTATATTTCTGAGAAGATTGACGAGTTTAAGGGTCTGGTGGAATGCTGTGAACCCGACTCGGCCTATTATAAAACCTATAAATACGCTAAGAAGTACCTTGATAAGGAAGCGGGTTCGTTAAAGCCGGCCTTTACGGAGCTGTGCGAAAAGCTGGGGCTGCTGCGGGCGGCGGTAAATGAATATCCGCGTTATCAGAAAATGATGCAGGACGCCCATCGCTATGATTATGATGACATGATTATTTGGGTGCTGGATGCCTTTAAGCAGGATGAAAACTTCCTGCTGAATTACCAGGAGCGCTACCAGTATATTTTGGTGGACGAATACCAGGATACAAGCGGTGCGCAGAATGAGCTGATCAGTTTATTGATCAGTTACTGGGAAACGCCGAATATTTTTGTGGTAGGCGATGATGACCAGTCGATTTTCCGTTTCCAGGGCGCCAACGTTCAGAACATAGAGGATTATAACAGCCGGTATGCGAAAGACCTGTACCATGTGATGCTTACGGATAATTACCGTTCGAGTCAGCATATATTGGACACGGCCCGGGTGCTTATTGAACACAATACCGAACGGGTGAACCTGCCGGGATTGAGCAAGTTTTTAAATGCGAAAAATGAAGTGCATTTAGACAGCAAGGTGATTCCGGAAATAAAAGCGTATTCGAGCCAGTTTCATGAGTTTGCGGCGATAACGGCCGAGATTTCTGACCTGATTGAAAAAGGTACTGCGCCGGAAGAAATTGCGGTGATTTATAAGGAACATCGCTCGGGTTTGGAGCTGGCCAGGTATTTCCACCTGAAAGGTATCCCGATTAATACGAAGCGGAAGGTTAACATTCTCACTGAGCCTTTCGGACAAAAAATAGTGAACATTCTGCGCTATCTGGCGATAGAGAATGAGTTTCCGTTTAAGGGGGATGATCTGCTGTTTAAGATCATGCATTATGATTTTTATGAGATCGCGCCAATAGATGCAGCAAAGATTAGTGTGGAGGTTAGCGAGCATAACAGGAATCATAAGGATAAAACGTCGATCCGCTCTAACATTCAGCAGATAGCGCAAAAAACCGGACTGACCTTATTTGATACCGAGAGCCATAAACAGATTAAGCGCTTAAGCGATGATCTGGAGTTCTGGATAAAGGAATCGAATAACCTGACTATTCAGAACCTGTTCGAAAAGATCATGGTGCGTGGGGGAATTTTGGCCTACATTCTGAAATCGCCTGATAAAACCTGGCTGATGCAGGTGATCTCTTCGCTGTTCAATTTCCTGAAAGAGGAAACCCGTAAAAAGCCGGATCTGGCGCTGAAGGATTTCATTACTTTATTGGATTTACTGGAAGAGAATGATTTGTCGCTCGAGCTGCATCAAACTATTTTCCACCAGCAGGGGGTGAACTTTTTAACCTGCCATGGTTCAAAAGGCTTGGAGTTTGAGCATGTTTATCTGATCGGCAGCACGAAAAATGTGTGGGAGAAAAAACGGAAAATGAGTTCGGGCTATAAACTGCCGGATACGGTGTTCTCTTCGCTGCCATCATCCAGCAATGAAGAAGAGTTGCGCCGATTATTTTACGTGGCGATAACGCGTGCAAAAAAACATTTAACGATTTCGTTCCCCGAGCTGGATGCGAAAGGAAAGGATTTGGAGCCGACGGTATTTATCGGAGAGATTCTTTCAAAAACTGATCATGTTATTCAGCGGAGGGAAGTTGCGGAAGATATTCTGACGGATTTCTTTATTCTGCAGTTTACTGAAGATGATAAGCCGTCTATCGGATTAATCGATAAAGAGTACATCACAAAACTATTGCAGAACTACTCTTTGAGCGTTACGCATCTGAACAACTATCTGGATTGTCCGCTTAAATTCTATTTCCAGAATTTGATACAGGTGCCGAGTGGTAAAAACGAAACCATGACCTTCGGTTCGGCGGTGCACTGGGCGCTGAACAAACTTTTCCGCTCTTTGCAGGATAACGGTAATGAGTTTCATGGCTTAAACAGGTTCCTGGATGATTTTTACTGGTACATGAAACGCAACCGCGAAGCCTTTACTGATGAACAGTTTAAACGCAGAATTGAATACGGGGAAAAGATTCTTCCCGATTTTTACAATAAGTATTTGGATAGCTGGGAGAAAATCACCTTAACTGAATACGCCATTAAAAATGTGGAAGTGGACGGTGTGCCGATAAAAGGGGTGCTGGATAAGCTTGAGTTTAAAGGGAGCCTTGTAAATGTGGTGGATTACAAAACCGGAAGCTTTGAACGGGCGAAGACGAAATTTAAAGGCCCGGATGAGAAGAACCCGAATGGGGGAGATTACTGGAGACAGGCGGTGTTCTATAAAATTCTGGTTGAAAACGACAGGCGGAAGAACTGGGAAGTGTTGAGTACAGAGTTTGATTTTATTGAGCCCGAGAAGAATGAGTATGTTAAGCATAAAGTGCTTATTGAGCCTGAACATTTAGCTGTAGTTCGTTCACAGATCAAAGAATCTTACAGCCGTATTTTGAATCATGAATTTACCGGATGCGGGAAGGAAGACTGTAACTGGTGCACATTTGTGCGTAGTAATTTTACTCAGCCGCAAAACTTATTGGAGCAAGTTGGCTTAGACGAAATGGACTAAACTTGAAAGAAAAAGCGAATATTACCGCCTGAATATTAAGTAATTAATTAAATAAAAATAATCAAAACAAAAAAATGTGCATTAAACTATACAAAATAGTGTAGTGATTTGCCGAAAGTGGATAGTTATTTGCACATTTCGTTAATAATTACATAAATCTTTAATATTTTCTCAAAAAATGTAAACAAAGTTTGCTAAAAATAGGTATTAACAGTACTTATTGAAATCATGCAAACGAGATACCTCTACCTGTTAAGGTTCATTTTAGGATTAAGTGACCTTATACTAATTAACATTTGTTTTTTTGTTGGCTTTCATCTGGCCAACAGGTTTGGTGGCAATATAGACAACGACATATACCGCCAGAATATAGTTACCTGTAACCTGATCTGGTTTTTATGCACGAGCATGTTCAGGTTATATGGAGAACATACAATATACAAGCTCGAGCTGATTTACCGGGCAACCTGGCGAAGCATTGCTTTGCATGCATTTTTGTTTCTTACATATCTTTTTTTTACCAACCACATAACCTTTCCACGCGAGTTTTTAGCCGCTTTTTATTCACTTGTAGTTTTAGGGTTTCTTTTAAGCCGGTTTACAGGTACCGCTTTCCAGGAAATGCTTCTTAAAAACTTCGACGTTAGAAAAGCGGTAGCGGTATTGGGCATGAATCCGGGTGGTTTAAAATTAGCGGCTTTTCTTGAGCAGCAAAGCAGTGTAAATTTTGTAGGTTTTTTAGGCGAGGAAGGCTTTTATGTTGACCCAAGCGGCCAATTGCTGCCTGCTGCTTCAGAACAATTGAAAAAAGCAGCAACTGCAGGTGTTAAAGAGGTTTTTGTTTCCCTTACTCCTGACAGAATGGAAGACATTCCACATTTGTTGAAAGAAGGTGAAAGGCAGTGTGTGCGACTAAAGTTCGTGCCTGATTTTACCTCAGGACAGGCTTCATTCCGGATTGATCACATGGGCGGTTTTCCGGTATTGTGTGTGCGAAAAGAGCCTTTGGAAGATATCGAAAACAGGGTTAAAAAGCGCTTTTTTGATGTTGCCTTCAGCTTAATGGTAATCGTATTCATCTTTAGCTGGTTGTATCCGATTCTGGCACTGATCATTAAAATCCAAAGTCCGGGTCCGGTGCTGTTTAAGCAGTTAAGAAGCGGCAGAGATAACAAACCTTTCTGGTGCTATAAATTCCGTAGCATGCGGATGAATAACGACAGCAATAAACGCCAGGCAAGCAAAAACGACGACAGAATAACACCGATCGGCAAATTTATGCGCCGCACAAGTCTTGATGAGCTTCCTCAGTTTTTCAATGTATTATTTGGGCACATGAGTGTTATCGGGCCAAGACCCCACATGCTAAGTCATACTGAAGAATATCGGGCGCTGATCGATAAATACATGGTTCGCCAGTTTTTAAAACCAGGGATAAGCGGGTGGGCTCAGGTAAACGGATTCAGAGGAGAAACCAGAGAGCAGTGGCTGATGGAGAAAAGGGTGGAGCATGATATCTGGTACATGGAAAACTGGTCGGCAATGCTTGATATCAGAATAATATTTATGACTGTGATCAACATTTTCAAGGGCGAAGAAAACGCCTATTAGGGCGAATATTTTCTTGGACGCAGACCCGCCGGTCTATTAGCAAACAAACAATTATGTAAATGACTGTGTTCATTTATCACATTAATTATTAACCACTTAAAAACTAAAACGAATTTTATGAAAGGTACTCTTACTAAAGGAAATTTTGTTATAAGACGTGCTTTTGCGCTAAAAAGTGTAATTGTACTCAGCTTATTTCTTAGTCTATCATCTTGCAGATCTTATCAGGAGATCCCATACTTTCAGGATTTAAGCCGGAAGTCTGTAACCGAAGAGCAAATCAACAATTATTCTGCTTTGAAAATTCAGCCGAACGATATTATCGGCGTGAATGTTTTGAGCTTGAATGCTGATGCGTCTGCCGCGTTTAATTACAACCCCGAAAATAACCCGAACACCGGTTATGTGGTAAATGAAAATGGCGAAATCAAAATGCCATTGGTAGGTGTAGTAAAGGTAGCGGGATTAACTACCGAGCAATTACGCTCTAAACTGCAAACAGACTTGCTTAGATATCTGAAAGAGCCTACGGTGAACGTACGGATTCTGAACTTTAAGGTGTCGGTTTTAGGAGACGTGCTTCGCCCTGATGTTTATTCAGTTCCGGGAGAAAGAATTACAATACCAGAAGCGCTGAGTTTGGCTGGAGATTTAAATATTACCGGTGTGCGCAATATTTTGCTAATCAGAGAGAACAATGGTAAACGCGAATATGTTCCTATCGACTTAAAGTCGAAAGCTCTTTTTAACTCGCCATATTATTATTTAAAAAACAATGATATGATCTATGTAGATCCTCATAAAACTAAATTGCAAATAGCTGAAAACAGCAAATTTAGCGTAGGACTTACTGTGCTTTCAATTTTAGCCTTCGCTGCAACTCAAGCCTTTATACGATAATGACAACAATGACTGCGCCTCAACCAGAGATTTACCCTGTATTTGAAACTGAGAGTTCCTCAAGTTTTCGGGAAACTCTTGACAAGTATCTTTATCACTGGCCATTGTTTGTAATAGGTTTATTTATAACCTTGACCTGTGCATTTATTTACTTGAAAACAACTGATCCGGTTTATGAAGCTAAGGCAACTTTGCTGATACAGGATGAGAAGAAAACCACCCAGGAAGACCCGGCTCTTCAGGAAATTGACCTCACAAACTCCTCTAAACTGGCGGAAAATGAAGTCGAAGTTTTAAAATCCAGACAACTGATTAATCTTGTTATTAAAGATTTGCAGCTGGGTACCGTTTATTCTAAAAAGCGCCGGGTTACTGAAGAGGATTTGTACGGAAAAAGTCCGGTGAAGCTAACTTTATTGCGATCGTCAGGCGACTTGCACGGACAGGACATTAAGATTGTTATTAAAGACAAAAGTTTCTTTTATCTAAAAAATGCCGATGGCGAATTGAAGCCGCTTAGTTTTAATAAAGCGTATAAAAACAGCTTCGGAACATGGAAGCTTGAGCCTACAGATCTTTTGGGCGATTATAAGGACAGCGAAATTAAAATCACCTTAAATAATCCTGAAACTGTTGCTACACAAATTCAGGCCGACCTGAGTGCGTCGCTTTTAAATAAACAGGCGCCCACAATTGGCTTATCTATTGTTGACCCTGTTGCGCAACGGGCAAAGGACATTCTGAACCAGCTTATTACTCATTATAATCAGGCTACTATTTCTGAGAAGAACAGAATCACGCAAAGCACTCTTAGCTTCATTGATCAACGACTTGATTCTCTTGCAAAAGAATTAAACACTGCAGAGAAAGAGGTTGAAGGATTCAGAAGCAGCAGAGGTTTAACAGATATTTCTTCGCAGTCTCAGGTTTATCTTGAGAATGTTCAATCCAGCGATAATCAGCTTAACCAGGTAAATGTACAGTTAAGTGTTGTTCAGGGGATTGAAAGGTACATCAATTCTGGTGCAAATAACAGGGTTCCATCAACGTTGGGTATAGAAGATCCTGCTTTGAACAGCTCTATCGGGCAATTAGCGCAATTGCAACTTGAAAGAGAGAAATTGCTTGCTACGACCCCGGAAGGAAGTCCATTGTTTGAGCCTTTAAACAGGCAGATTCAAACAACAAAAGCTTCTATCAGAGAGAGTGTAAGAAATATCAAATCATCTTTACTGGCTACTAAAGGTCAGCTGCAGTCGTTTAACTCACAGTTTGAGTCTTCTATCCGGAGCATACCGGGCCAGGAGAGGCAATATGTGGGCATGAAAAGACAGCAGGGTGTTAAAGAAGGCTTGTATGTTTATCTGCTTCAAAAGCGCGAAGAGATTTCTTTAAGCTATGCCTCGACCATTGCCGATGCGCGGATTGTGGATAATGCTTACATAGGTTTTGCAAAAAATCCAAAATCGCCATTGATTTACAGTATGGCGTTTTTACTCGGTTTGGTATTGCCTGCCAGCTTTATGTATGGTCGCGATAAAATTCATAACCGCATAACCAACCGTAAAGAAATTGAAGATGTGATTGGCAACCCGATTTTGGGCGAGCTGTCTTATGAGAGGACTAAATCTCCGATAGTGGCCCTCGACAAAAGTAACTTTGTAATTGGCGAAGAGTTTAGAACCTTACGGACGAACCTGAATTTCCTGCATGAGAAAAAGCAGAGCGGAAGGGTAACTTTGTTCACTTCGAGTATTGCCGGTGAAGGAAAGAGTTTTGTTAGCAGTAACCTTGCTCTTACTCTTGCGGCTTCATCACGCAAAACCATTCTGTTAGAACTGGATTTGAGAAAGCCGAAAGTCTCTCAGATGTTTAAGCTTCCGCATGCGCATCCGGGTATCAGTAATTACCTTAACGGCGGCTCGTCGATTGAAGATATTATACAACCTTCAGGTGTTCATCCTAATTTGGATATCATCGGAAGCGGACCATTTCCATCCAATCCTTCCGAGCTTCTGGAATTACCTGAGGTGGATGTGCTGTTTGCATGGCTTCGTGCAAATTATGACGATATCATCATTGATACTCCGCCTATTAATTTGGTAACGGATGCTATGATTTTGACCTCGGTGGCAGATGTGACCTTGTATATTATCCAGCAAGGGTATACCTACAAATCCTTGTTGCCTTTCATAAAGAAATTATTTGCCGACCAGCATTTTCCGAAGATGAAGATTGTTTTCAACGGAATAGAAAAAGGCCGGTATGGCTATGGAAAAAGCTATGGCAATAATTACTATCAGGAGGATATTAAGAGTCGTAACTCCATATTTAACGATTTTTATAAAAGGCTCTAATTTTTGTGAGGTATCCAAACAGCATTATCACGCCTCGCGTGTGATAATGCTGTCTAATTATAGCAGTGC
Source organism: uncultured Sphingobacteriaceae bacterium (assembly GCA_946887045.1). The sequence continues at coordinate 17,106 of CAMPKC010000050.1, forward strand.
AGAGATGCTTGCGGATTAATTTACAAGCTGGAGATCATGGATCTCCTGACTTATTTAATGCCACGTATCGGTTGTCCCGGATGGCTGAAATAAGTGTTGACCGTTTTTTTGCTCACAAACAATCTTTTAATGCAGTACTCAAATAATTTAATAACGATGCCCACCAGAGTCAGGCAAGCTGCGAATTACGTCAGGTATGACGCCCTGGCTAATTTGACTGAGCATAAAAAGATTGCGAAATCTTGTTTATACTCACACTTTGGTGCGTCGTTTATTTATTTTTTTTCTTCCCTGCTGTTTCCCGATTCGCATACACTGGCAGTGACCTGCGGCGTAATTGCAATACTGGTCTCATTCACCCCTGTGTTTTATGCATTTTCAGTAAAGCGATTTCAACTTCTTTTTAGCTGTATCAGCATCTTCAATATCGCACCTATCTGGTTTTTGTATTTAGAGGCAGTGCTACCCGGGTACGATGCCTTTGTATATAGTCAGCCTGTTTACCGAATGGAAGCATTTTTTTGGGTAGCGGTATTCCTTGTTTTTGTGAATATGTTCTATCTGTTTTTTTGGAAAAGAGGCACTGATTTTTCTATAAAGGTATTTTCATTTTTAAAGGGCCTGAAAATCAGTTCCGGCCTTTTTGCCTGGCTCACTATTCTGGCATTTGTTCTCCCTTTAACAGGATTCTATTTTTATTACGGATCTGTAGCGAAGCTTTGGATATGGCTAACTGCCGGCCGTTCGGAAGCGGGGCAAGAATTGATTCACGCTTCGGTTGGAGGATTAGGCGCCTTGATGAATCCTTTAAATTACTTATTGATGTTAACTCCTATGTTTGGGGCCATTGCCTTTGTGGCGGCAAAAAAACGAAACAGAGTTCTGCCAATTCTATCTATTTGCTTATCTGCTCTGGTAATATTTATTTATTTCTTAAGCGGTTCGCGGGGCATAATGATGTTTGTTGCAGCACCTGTGTTGTTCTTTGTGTTTTACTATAACTTTCATCGTGGACTAACTTTTTGGGTGCCTGCTGTTCTCTCCCTGTTTCTGTTAATTGGAGTTATGGAATTTCAGGTCCGATTTAGAGGAAATCTTCTTCAGGTAATTGCAAATCCCGAGAAGGCGGCGAAAGAAAACGATCTGAAGTCGGTTACTACCTTCGATCCTTCAGAGTCGCACAGGGATAACAATACCTATCTGCTCTGCTTATTAATAAAAGGATTTCCTGATAAATATAATTTCACTGGATTTAATGGATTGCTTTCAATTTTGGTGAATCCGATACCACGAGCAATTTGGCCGGGTAAGCCGGTTTTAAGCGGCGCCAAAGACATCTCAGAGCAATCGCAATTTATTCTGGATGGTCCGCTTTTTATGGGTACTACAAGTCTTACCTATTCTGTAGTCGGCGAAGCTTATATGGCAAAAGGCATTTGGGGTTTATTGGTGTATGGCTCTATCTATGGCTTGTTTTTATTGTTCTTCGACGGAATCGTTTATTATACCCGCGATAGGCAGCCCCTGGCAGCCGGTTTATTGGGTGTGGGAGTTTTTCTTGCTTTCTGGGGATTCCGGTCTCTGTTTGCATTGATGTCGTTTTTATACCCCATTTTTCTTTTTATAATTCTGATAAGCATAGCGAGACGGCTGAAGATGTTTTAGTTAAAATGATTATGGACAATAATTATATACAGTTTAAAGGTTCAATTATTAAAATGTAGTAGCAATGTATTCTACAAATCAGTTAATAAGCAGTATACCGCAAAGCCCTGTGCAGGCTGTCAGACCCATAAGTTATGGTGATGTAGGCAGCCTTGTGGGTTTAAAAAAACTGGCGAAATCCTGTTTATTTGCTCAGTTTGGAGCTTCTTTCATCTATTTTTTCGCGTCGCTGGCGTTTTCTGATTCTCATACAATTGCGGTAACATGCGGGGTGCTGGCCATTCTGATATCCTTTACTCCGGTATATTATGCCTTTTCAAAGAAGCAGTTCATGCTTTTGTTTAGCTGTATAAGCATTATAAATATTGCACCCATTTGGTTTCTGTATCTTGAAGCGGTAATCCCCGGATATGATGCTTATGTATACAGTCCGCCGATTTACCGGATGGAGGCATTTTTCTGGGTATCGGTTTTCCTGATTTTTGTCAACCTGTTTTATTTGATATGCTGGAAATCCATAAGCCATTTTTCGATAAAATCTTTCTCCTTCTTAAATACGCTTAAATTCAGTGCATCCTTTTATGCCTGGCTAACTATTCTGGCCTTTGCTTTACCATTAATAGGGTATTTTTTTTATTTAGGCTCTCTGGAAAATTTATGGATCTGGCTTACCGCCGGACGCTCGGAAAGAGGCGAGGAACTGATAGCTAACGCCACCAGCGGAATTGGAGCATTCAGCGAACCTATGCGATGGGTGCTGCAATTGACTCCGATGTTTGGCGCCATAGCTTTTGTTTCGGCTAAAAGTAAAACGCATTTCCTTGCAATACTTTCTCTGGTACTTTCACTTCTCGTAATATTTATTTTTTTCCTGAGCGGCTCCCGGGGAACAATGATGTTTGTGGCTGCTCCTGTTCTGTTCTTTCTTTTCTATTATAACTGGCAGCGGGGCTTAAAATTCTGGATTCCGGCGATATTGTCTGTCTTTATGCTTATTGGTGTGATGGAATTTCAGGTAAGATTTAGAGGAAATCTGCTTGATGTGATGGCAAATCCTGAAAAGGCGGCACAAGAAAACAATCTTAAGTCTGTAACGACGTTTGATCCATCAAAATCACATCGTGATAATAATACGTATCTGCTTTGCCTATTGATAAAAGGGTATCCTGATAAATACGATTTCAACGGTTTTCATAGCTTACTGGTAACCTTAACAAATCCTATTCCACGGGCTTTATGGCCCGGAAAGCCGGTAATGGCGGGGGCTAAGGATTTAGATTATCAATCTCAGTTTGTACTCGACGGACCACTTTTTATGGGAACAACCAGCCTTACTTACTCCGTTGTGGGCGAAGCCTATATTTCGCAGGGCATCTGGGGACTGCTGGTGTATGGCATTATCTATAGTTTTTTCCTGCTCTTTTTCGACGGAATAATATACTATACATTGGGGAAAGGTCCGCTTGCTGCCGGGATGCTTGGCGTGGGTGTATTTCTCTCTTTCTGGGGATTCCGCTCGTTCTTCGCTTTGATCTCGTTTTTATACCCCATATTATTTCTGATCATAGCAATTCGCACCTGGATAGTATTAAAAAATAATCTGTAAAATGAAAATCACCTATAACGCTCCAAACAGATCTCATCATTACCCCTATGCCGATGCTTTAAACAGGGCGGGGCATTTACTTGCCTTTGTCTCCGGATTCAGCAGGTTCAGTCCCCGGGCGCCTTTACCAAGTGTTGGAGACAAGTTGAAACGGCATGATCTTATAAAGAACCTCCATCTGGCTTGTTTAAAATTTAATGCCCCTTATTCACTCACATCTTACGTCGATTATCTGTCTGCTCTTGAACTGGATTATGCCTCATATAAATGGGCTAAGCAGTCGGATGCTTTCATTTACTACCGAACCGATGGCTTAAAAACAACCTTACGACTCAAAAAGGAAAACTCACCTGTACTGTGTGTAATGGAGGAAGTAAACAGTCATGTTGAATTTGCAGATAACATACTGAAGAATGAATATAACTCTTTAGGGCTAAAGAAGAGCGGTTATAACCGCGAACCGGATTACGATTTGCGTCTTAAGACATATGAGATCGCTGACTGCATTCTCTGTCCTTCAGATTTTGTAAAAAACTCATTTATATCTAAGGGGTTTTCTCCTCAAAAATTGCTGAAAGTGAATTTTGGTTTTCCGGCTATCGAGATAGCGGGAAATAGAAAACCTGCCGGCGAAACTTTCAGGGTGCTTTACGTTGGTCAAATTCATTACCGCAAAGGCTTGCGTTACGCCATCGAAGCTTTTAGACGATTAAAGCATCCGAAGAAGGAGTTTGTAATAGTGGGACCGAAAACTCCGGTAACGGGCTTAGAAAACATAAGCCTTCCTGAGGGTGTTATTTTCACAGGTTCATTAAAAGGCGAAGAATTGAAGAATCAGTACCGGAATGCAAGTGTGTTTGTTCTTCCGAGTCTGGAAGAAGGTTTGGCCCTGGTTCAGGGTGAAGCACTGGCTTTCGGGATTCCTGTTATTATTACTACAAATACCGGCGGCGGCGACTTTGTAGTGGATGGCAGAGAAGGGTTTATTGTAAACCCGGGGCAGGTTGATCCTTTAGCTGATCGGCTGCAGCAAATGGCTGATGATAAATTAATGCTGGAAGAAATGTCGGTTGCTGCTCTGCATACTGCGAAAACTTTAGGAAGCTGGGATATAGCAGTAGAAAAACTGATTTCTCAGTTAAGCGCTGTATTGAACACCCCGGCGAAAAAACAGAAAGTAAAAGAACAATTAATTTGATAAAATAAATACGCTATACTATTGGAAACTAAGAAGATACTCCTTTTATGGTCGCCTCTTGCTGATTATTCGGTAGCTTGTTTAAGAACTTTGGCTACCACGAAAGATGTTGAATTAACATTAATTTACCAGGCCGGTGAGAAGGATGCTCCGTACGATCAGTTTGATCTGTCGTTTTGTAAAAAAGCAATTCCATATGCCAAAGAGAAAGAGGGCCAGCTTTTCGGATTTTGTACATCCCTGGCTCCTGATGTTATTATCATGTCATCATGGAATTACAGCTTTTATATGTCGGTCGCAAAAGCCTGCCGCAAGTTGGGAACCTATGTTGTTTCGACTTTCGACGGCCAGTGGGCAGAAACGCTAAAACAACGCATCGGCATTCTTTCCTCTCCGTTTTTTCTGAAGCCCTGCATTGATAATTTTTTCGTTCCGGGAGACAGACAGGCAAATTTTGCCCGAAAGCTGGGGTATAAAAATCCATTTATGGGTTATTACAGCGCTAACACAAGCCGGTTTAAAGAGGTGTTGCCGAAAACAGGTGCTAAAAAGTTTGTGTTTGTGGGCAGACTTGTTCCGGTTAAAGGCATTGAATTTCTTATGAGTGCTTATAAGAAGTACCGGAAAGCGGTAAAAGATCCCTGGGATGTAATGATCTGCGGAAAAGGAGAGCTGCAGCATCTGGTAGAAAATCAGGAAGGTGTGGAAATTCATGGCTTTACACAGCCATCAGAATTACCTGAGCGGCTTGCGGAAGCAAGGTGCCTGATTTTACCGAGTCTTTTTGAGCCCTGGGGGCTGGTGGTTCATGAAGCGGCTTTGGCGGGATTAGCGATCATATCGTCGTATATGTCTGGCGCTTCTACCTTTTATGTCCGCGACGGTCAAAACGGGTACATCATAAATCCTGATGAACCCTCATTGTTACGTGCCATGATACTGATGTCGGAATCGAGTGACGAGAAGCTCGAAGAAATGTCGTCAATAAGCAGGGCACTAGGCATGCTTTGGACCACAGAAAAGTGGGCTGATTATGTTTATCAATACATCTGTTTGCGGGATACCGTCTTACAGGAGGAAACAGCATAAAATATCTTACTATGAAAGTATTAATTCTGGGAAGTACAAATTCAAGAAATGCTGGGGGGGTATTTAATAGCGTGCGAATGCTTGGGCAAAGCTTGAATGCACGGCACGAAGCAGATATCCACTTTTTATTGCATGATGATGAATACTCTGCAGAAGATAAAAAGTATTACGAACCGATGCCTCTGCATAGTTATGCAATCAAAGGACCGAGGAATCTGGGTTTTTCTACCGATATGTATCAGCAATTATCGCTGATTAAACCCGATGTGATTCACACCCAGGGCATCTGGATGTATTTTTCGTGTATCAATAAAAAATATTATTCTAAAACTCGTACACCCTATGTTGTAACTCCTCACGGGATGCTGGATCCGTGGCAATTAAATCAGTCGTTCTCAAAGGATTTGAAAAAGAAGATTGTTTTATACCTGTATGAGCAAAAACATTTGGAGCAGGCAGCCTGCATTCAGGCCCTCTGCCGATCTGAATACGAATCCATAAGAGCATTCGGCCTGAAAAATCCTGTGGCAATTATTCCAAACGGAATCGATCTGCCGCACATTACTGAACGAAGCGCAGAATACAATCCACCCGGTCGATGGCAGAAAAATGGCAACCGTAAAACTCTGTTGTTCTTAAGCCGGATTCATCATAAAAAAGGTCTGGACAATTTATTGAGAGCATGGGCGCTAACTCATCCTGACAGGCATAACTGGCAGTTAGTTATAGCCGGCGAAACGAAGGATAATGAGTATATGCAATCGTTGACGGATGCGACAGAGAAATTAAATATTTCGGATACTGTAAAGTTTATTGGTGGTCAGTTTGGCGGAGACAAGGAGACATGCTTTATTGACGCTGACGCATTTATTTTACCATCCTTCAGCGAAGGGCTGCCTATGGCAGTGCTGGAAGCCTGGGCTTATAAATTGCCAGTGATCATGACAGCACATTGCAATATCCCGGAAGGATTTGAAAAAGATGCGGCGATAAAGATTGAAACCGACATTGAAAGCATTTCGGCCGGGATGGAAGCGCTTTTTGCCCTTTCTCCGCAGCAGCGAGCTCTGAAAGGCGAAAATGGGCATGCTTTAGTTAAAGATAAGTTTACATGGGATAAGGTTTCTGCAGCGACTATGGATCTGTATAAATGGATTACAGGTGGAAATGAGAGGCCAGCTTTTGTTATCCCGGATTAATGGCAATAGCAAATAAAATAAACCATGCGGGCAGTGCCGTGTTTGAATTATGAATAAAAAGAACGTGCGATCGATATGAAAGTTGATTTATCAAAATTGGGTTTTGGCCTTTCGAGCATTGCCGGAAGCGGAAACTTCTCTCACCAGGAGAAACTGATAAGGACGGCTATTGATGCCGGAATTACTCATTTTGATGTAGCTCCTTATTATGGGTCGGGTGACGCAGAAAAGATTCTGGGCGATATACTGACCAGCTGTCCGGAAACGGTGACTATTACTACAAAGTTCGGTTTAATGCCCGTAGGAGGTGGCATGGGTGGTAGTTTGTTAAGATCGGCGTTACGGCCCATTTTCCGACGAATGAGTGCTTTGAAAAAAATCGCGTCCACCGTAGTTAGCAAAACTCATCAGCCAAAAGCTCTCAGCTTTAATAAAGGCGATCTGATTAATTCGATGGACGCGAGCATAAAAAAATTGCGTCGTCCTGTTGATGTGTTTCTTCTCCATGATGTAGAGGTTGAGCTGGCTCAAAATGCAGATTTATTAGAAGAGCTGGAAGAGATAAAACGCAGTGCGAAAACCCGGCTAACTGGTATTTCGGGAACCGGCGATACCTTGCTGACAATGGTCAATTGGCGGCCTGAAGTTTATGAGGTAGCACAATTAGAGAACAGTTTAAAATGTCCTGCTCCTATAGAAGACTTAAAAAAATCAGGAGCTGATGTAATTACTCATCGTGCCATACAAGGCGGACTTGAGGAACTTCTTTTCTTGTTGAGGGCCAGGCCGACATTCAAAAATATTTGGGAGAGAGAAATTGGGATAGATCCGGCAAGCAGGGAAGATATTGCCAATGCGCTGATTGAACTTGCTATGCATGAAAACCCGGAAGGAACGGTTCTTTTTTCGAGTACCAATCCGGAAAGGATCCGGAAGGTTGCCGGCGTATTAAGTTCGCCTAAACTGGGGGCTGCTGGTTGCAAAGCTTTGCGTAGTGTTTTTAGTGAGGTTTACCTCCGAAAAGAAGAAGTGGCATAATAGTAAATAAATGAAAAGATTTTACAAATAGCTTAATGTATATAGATTTTTCTCAAACGAATGAATTCGAATTCGAAGCTGACATTTGTGTCATTGGAGCAGGCGCGGCAGGTTTTTCTTGTGCTGTAACGCTATTGTCCTCTGGCTTAAAAGTGCTGGTTTTGGAAGGCGGTTTGAAAAAAGTGCATCCAAAAGCTGCTGAAATTCACCAGGGCGAGGTCGTTAATCATCCTCATATCGGGATTCACGAAGCCCGGGAACGAGTTGTTGGCGGCACAACCACCAAATGGGGTGGTCAGGCATTTCCATTTCTGAAAGAAGATTTTGAGGAAAGGACCTATATGAATATGAGTGGCTGGCCCATATCTTTCGAAGATATTGAACCCTATTACAACAAAGCAGAGGCAATTTTAGGAACCGATAATTTAGTGCCTTTTCAATACCGGCCCTGGAAAGATACAAGTATAGACGAGCCGCAGTTTACTCCCTCAACAATAGACTTGTTTGTTACAAAATGGTGCAAGGTTCCGAATTTTGCTTTGCAGCATGGATATAAAATTGAACAATCCGAAAATGTGATACTGCTTCGTAATGCCAATGTAGTTGAGCTTCTACCGAATGAAGATTTAGATGCTGTTAAAGCGTTAAAGATTCGTTCGCTGGATGGAAGGGAAGGCATGGTGAACGCAAAATACGTAATTGCTGCCGGCGGAGCTATGGAAACCGTAAGGCTTTTTCTTGCTTCTAAAAAATTTGGTAAAGCCGGGCTGGGGAATTCGGGCGGACTGGTAGGCCGTTATTTTCAGGATCATTGCGCTGCTATCGTCGGGCAAATATATCCTGCTTCGAGAAAGCGATTTCATTCACTCTTTGACCCTTTTTATAAAAACGGATTTAAATACTTCCCGAGAATAAAACTTGATCCATCGTTTGCCAACAAGTCGAGCATACTGCACGCCTCGGCGCAGGTGGTTTTCTCTGAAAAGGAAAACGGAGTTCTTGATCAGGCTAAAATGCTGATCGGTTCTTTACGAAAAAAAGAATTGCCTTCAGTCAATATCATCAAGGCTCTTTTTAAACCTTCAGAGTTTTTTTCGATCGCGAAAGCAGCATGGCGATGGAAAGTCGATAACCGCGGGTCCTCATCAGACAGCGGTCCGATTTGGCTGGAAATTCATAGTGAACAGGAACCGGTTTACGAAAGTTCTGTTCAGCTTGGCCAAACTGTTGATGCCTTAGGGTTGCCTAGGATTCGTTTGGATTGGAAAATTTCTGATCTCACGGTTACTACGATAAAGACCATGGCTGCTTTGGTTCGCGAGGAATTTAAAAGAACTGGTGTCGGCGAAGTGGTACTTGAGCCCTGGGTAACAGGCGAAACCGAAAAATCTTTGCGCTGGATTACAGATACATTCCATCAGGCCGGCGGCTTGAAAATGGCCGGAAGCGAGCAAGATGGAGTGGTGGATTCATCCTGTAAAGTATTTGGGATTCAAAATTTGTATGTTGCCAGCTCTGCAGTTTTTCCAACTTCAAGTTTCTCCAATCCCACGATGACGACGATTGCCCTTTCTATACGGATTTGCGAATCTGTAAAGGAAAGGATAAAACACATTATAGAGAATCAAATTCCTGTTAATGGCTAAATTTTACAGATATGCATAATCACGACACATTTACAGGGCCTTCTTTTTCATTAAAGAGCAGGATATCCAGAGCTATCTGGGGTTTAGTTGAAGGCACAATTTTCCGTCTGTCTCCCAAACCCATGCATGCCTGGCGGTCTTTTTTATTGCGTTGTTTTGGTGCAAAAGTTGGTCGGGGCGTTCATGTCTATCCCGGTGTTAAGATCTGGGCTCCATGGAATCTTGATCTTGGTGATGAGTGCGGTATTGCAAACGGCGTGATACTTTACTCTCAGGGGAAAATTACGATTGGTCAGCGGGCTATTGTCTCGCAAGGTTCGCACTTATGTGCAGGAACACATGACTATACTAAAATAGGTCATCCACTGATAACAAAGCCAATCCATATAGGCGATCATGCATGGGTTACGGCGGAAGTATTTGTTCATGCTGGTGTAACCATCGGCAATGGAAGTGTGGTTGGTGCCAGGTCTGTAGTCACCAAAGATTTACCGGCGTGGATGGTATGTTCAGGCCATCCATGCGAGCCGATAAAAGAACGAAAGATGGAGCCGGCAGAAAAAATAAAGCAATTAATATCATAAAAAACAGTAGTAATGTTGACACAAGCGATACCCAAGTTTGGATGGACTTCTGCAGGTGCAGAACCGAGTCATTCTTATTTATTACCCACTACCCTTAGGTTGCTGCATAAATATAATGTAGACTCTATTCTGGATATCGGTACAGGAAATGGCTCAAATATCCCATCATGGCAGTCTTGTGCAAAGCGTGTAGCTGCTATAGAGCCCGATGAGGAAGGCTTCAACTTTGCCCGGAATTATAATGGCGCTGAAGTTAAACAGTTCGGTGTAGGCGAACCAATACCCGAAGAATGGGAAAATGCTTTTGATGCGGTGATAAGCCTTGAGGTAATCGAGCACTTATTTAATCCGTCCGATTTAGTTAAAACGGCTCAGCAAACACTTGCCGAAAACGGCATAGTAATAATATCAACTCCCTACCACGGTTATTTTAAAAACCTGGCCCTGGCTTTAGCAGACAAATGGGATCATCATCATCATCCCGGCAAAACAGGGGGGCACATTAAGTTCTGGACCCGCAAGTCGCTATCGGATCTTTTTATGCAGCAGGGTTTTAAAGAGCTGGAGTTTGAAGGCGTGGGGCGGCTTCCTTATTTATGGAAATCTATGATTATGGTTTTTCAGATTGACAAAAAATAAATAAATGATCTCAGTATTAATCTTAACAAAAAACGAAGAGCAAGACTTACCTTCTTGTCTGGCGTCTGTGTCCTGGTGTGATGATGTTCATGTTTTTGATTCATATAGTGATGATAGGACTACGGAAATCGCTATATCGGCAGGTGCCAAAATAACTCAGCGAAAATTTGATAACTGGTCGGCCCACCAAAATTGGGGTTTAGCCAATATTAACTTTAAATATCCCTGGGTGCTTTACATTGATGCCGACGAGCGCGTTTCAGAGAGTTTATATAATGCTTTGAAATCCTTCAACCCCGAAAATAGTCAGGCTGTGGCGTATAATATTTTACGGAGAGATTTTGCATGGAATGGCACATGGTTAAAACATGCCCAGATTTCTCCTTATTATCTGCGACTTTTCAGGCCAGAGAAAATGCGTTACGAACGCCTGGTAAATCCGGTTTCTCTACCTGATGGACCCACTGCCAACCTGGATGGCTTTTTAGATCATTATCCGTTTAGCAAGGGATTTAAATTTTGGATTCAAAGGCATTTGGGTTATGCCGATCTGGAAGCTGCCACCCGGCTTAAGGATATAGAAGGCGGAACTTCTTTTTCTTTTAGAAAGGCCCTTTTTAGTAAAGACTTCAGCACCCGCAGGTATCATCAAAAGGGGATTTTTTACAAGATGCCAGGCCGGCCACTAATTAAATGGCTGTACATGGTTTTTGGACGAATGGCTTTTCTTGATGGCTCTGCCGGTATAACTTATTCGACGCTGCAAGCCATTTACGAGTACTTTATCGTGTTAAGAACAAAAGAGCTGCTTACCGCTGCAAGAAGCGCCGGACAAATTAAAACCCAAAACTCCGATGTAGCGAAGATAACTTATGTTCAAGAGAACATTTAAGGCATCAGTTTTTTAATTACCTGTTTAGATACATGCTCAAGCAATCCATACTTGCTGATTAGGTGGAAACGCAAACGTTCATAAGATGATCGGCGTTTCCATATCTTATATCGTTGGTAAACAGGATTTAGCAAAGTTTCTTCCCAGATTTTGGTGATTGTTTCCTGCGTATACAGTTGAGCTTTTTGAGTGCCATTATTGACCAGTTTGTTGTACAGGCCAGCATCGTTTTTTAAATTGAGGATGGCTTCCAGTGCTTCCCGACGGTTTTTGACCTTCAAATAATCCTCTCCGGGAACACCTACCTGCCGATAAGCAGAGTCCCAGCCTCCAATAAAAGGAATTCCCGCATGCCATGCATTAAAAAGTTTGCTGGGCGGTTTGTTATTGTATGGGTTTGAATCGAAGCTGCGGATTCCTATTAGAATATCTATGGTGCTCAAGTCGTGCCATGAATCATTAGAAAGCGTTATAAACTCAATCCCATGTGGTTCCAGCATTTTTTTCCAGATATCTTCTGTACCCGCCAGGTTTTTATTGAATGTTTGGCCAGAGTAAGCCACCCTTTTCACATCTTTTCTATCGGGATTTCTCTTGATCAATCCAGGTTGCACCCAGTGTGGGATGTAAGAAGTATTTACCAGTAGCTGATTTTTGTTTTGTACCAGATGATAATGAGACCAATGCCGGCGCGGGTAATCGGCTTGCACACATACTATAAAATGATTGTCATTTCCTCTAAAATTTAACAAAGTATCGGAATGAATGATGTTGATGCAATCTTCCGAAAGTTTATTAGAGCATTGGAGTTTTAGCGATTTTAATTTGGAAAGGTTCAGGAAAGTTTGAAGACACCAGGTTAACTCCCCTTTAGCAAAAACTTTAGCCGCTAAGCCGGTGTTTTTTTCTACCATCTCCGATACAGAATCTAATTTTCGGTATTCTTCAATCTCGCCATCAGAATCATTTATAACAAAGTTAAATATAGGACCATCTTTAGAAGTCTTGCGGATCTCATAGTCATTGCCAATTTCGTCTGACTTGTTTTTTATAGATTTTTTTGTGTCGGCACTAATCATTTCCTAAAACTTTAATACGCTTTTTATTGCTTTTTTTACTTCGTGTTCTGCTAATCCTAGTCGTTGGTGTAAAATAAATTTTTTGCTTTCATCTGTGGGCCTGGCTTTCCATAACTCATATCTGTCTATTATAGGTCCGGTCAAAATCTCCAGCCATTCCTTAGCAATTGAATTTTCGTTGTATTTTTCAACTTTCTCTTTACTATTCTCTATGAGGCTGATATATAGATCCTTATTGTCGCGAAGTTTTAAAACTGCATTTACCGCCTCCTCAGGAGTACTTGCTAAAAGGTAGTCGATGCCCGGAGTGCCTACTTGCAGAAAAGCAGAATCGTGACCGCCAATGAAAGGAATATTGGCATGCCATGCACTAAAGAGCTTCGTAGGTGGTTTTGAATCATATGTTTGTGAATTAAAGCTCCTGATCCCGATCAGAACATCAATGTCTTTGAGGTCATGCCACGAACCTCCCGCTAGAGTCACAAACTCGATATCGTGAGGGCTAAATAAGTCTTCCCATGTCTTAACGGAACCAGCCAGATTCCCATTCAAAATCTCACCGGCATAAGCTACACGTTTAACACCCTGCCTGTTTTCATCGCGTTTAATTAAACCCGGCTGCACCCAATGAGGTACGTATGATGTATCAGATCCTAACTGTTTTTGGTTTTGCACAATGTGATAATGCGCCCACCTTCTTTTAGGGTAATCTGCTCTAACACATACCAGGAATTGCGACGGATTCCCTTTGAGCTTTAGTAATTGATCAGAGTGTACGATATTTATCGAGTCATCGCATAAGGTGTTTGTGCATTTTAAAGATATTTTATTTTGTCGGGAAAGAATAAAATAGGTCTGTAAGCACCAATTTAAGTCGCCTCTTGTAAAAACTTTAACCGCATCCTGGGGGGGCATATTTAAGTAGTCTTCCAGATCTGCGTCTGTGCAATCAATCACAAAATTATACATAGGCATTTTTATACGAAATTAGCAATTTGGATGCTTGATATTTACGATTTTAATAATTAAAATTAAATTCTACTAAAAGTATCGAATTACATTAAAACACTTTCCGTGCTTTTATGTTTCTCGATTAATGCGTTTTTTAATTAAATAATTGTAATCAACAATTTATCACTACCAGGTTGGATAATACTTTTAAGAAAATTTTTAAAGCATCAGGAGCTTCAGCCTTTGGGCAGATTATTAACATCGTTAATCAGCTTATTCTTGTACCTGTTTATTTAAAGTTTTGGGGGCCAGGTTTATATGGGGAATGGCTGATTTTAAGCGCCGCACCGTCAGTAATTGCAATGGCCGGCGATTTGGGTTTTGGCACTGTTGCGGCAAACGAAATGAACTTGTGCGTAGCAAAGCATAACCGACTTGGTGCATTAAAAGCTTTTCAAAATACCTGGATTGTTATAACCTCGTTTTCGATTTTCTTTTTCGCGATAGTACTTGCAGCCGTAAGTTTCTTACCAATAAACGATTACCTTAATGTCAGGACTATTACAGAATTTGATTCGAAAATTATTCTCTTACTATTCATAGTTAATATTCTGGTTATTCAGCAAAACGGACTTCTGCTGGGCGCATTAAGATCGGAGGGTAATTATGTAATCGGAATGACGATAGGTAATTTCAGCAGAATAGCAGAGCTGTCTCTCATCATACTAGCGCTCGCCTTTTTAGATGCCAGTCCCGTATATATAGTTTGTATTACCCTTTCAGTGTCAATTCTTGCTTCAATAGTTTATAGACTGGTTCTATTTAAGCGAAGCAGATGGATTCATTATGGTGTCAGGCATTTTTCGTTATCGATGATAAAAGAGCAATTGCCCCTGGCTTTTTCGTTTCTTTCTTTTCCAATTACCCAGGCATTTTCTATCCAGGGAGCAGTAATTATCGTTGGTTCTATACTGGGGCCTGCGGCGGTAGTTATATTTTCTACTACCAGAACGTTTATGAACGTAATTAAACAAGTAGTTTCTACTATAAATGCGTCCATTTGGCCCGAGCTCACTACTGCATACGGGCAAGAAAATTATGATAAATTCAGAAAAATATTTATAACCTCAGTGCAGGTTCTTGCCGTTACTCTCATCTCTTTCAATGTTTTCGTATTGCTATTGGGCAAGCCTTTGTTTCTTTTTTGGACAAAAAACAGAATCGAAGTAAGCGACACTTTCTTTTATTCCTTTGCGATGATAACGTCCATAAGTGCGATATGGAATTTATTTGGAATTGTTCAGGGTGCCACCAATCAGGCTAAAAAGTATGCGTTTTATAATCTGGTAAGTATTTCCATCTTAATAGGATCTGTAATCGTATTAAGTAAAATGATGGGGATGAACGGAATATTGATAGCCATGCTGCTATCAGAATGCTTTATGTTATTATTCGTGATAAAAGATACCTTGAGTATTTTAAAATATAACTCGTTAACTGCCTTTTTAAGGCAGTTTTTAACTGTTCGGATAGGCGCGCTGAAAGCCTTTAATCCGTAAGATAGATATCTGCGAATGTGCGGATTGCTGTAACTGAGGTTGAATATAGTGTAAGAAAAAACTCGCTTTTGTTCTTTGCTTTCGGCTCTGTACGTTAATTTTTCTCCGGGAAGGCTTGTTCCTGGCGAGAAGAGAATACTTTATCATGTCAAAAGGAGCTAATTCACCCCGTATCGAAACTGTTGATGCTTTGAGAGGATTTACTCTTTTCGGGATAATTCTACTTCATCATATAGAACATTTCGATTATTATGTTGAGCCGACTGGTTTGCCGGAATGGTTATATCTGCTTGATCACGGTATCTGGAAGTCGGCCGTTTTTTTTCTGGCAGGTAAAGCTTACGGAATATTTGCGTTGCTTTTCGGATTCACCTTTTATTTGCAGTCCAGTCGACGGGAAACAGAAGACAGTTCCTTCGAGGTAAAATATTTGTGGCGACTTTTTCTGCTTCTCCTCTTCGGGATTTTTAATTCGATATTTTACAAAGGGGATATACTGGCTTTTTACGCCATTTTGGGCCCGGCCTTGCTAATTGTAGGTAGATGGAGTAGTAGATCAGTGTTAATCGTTGCTTTGATTTTTTTGGTGCAGCCCATGCATCTGATTACATCGCTCCACATTCTTGCCGATCCCGGATACCTGGCTCCGGCTAATATTTCAGGAGAGTATTTTATGAAGGCCAGGACCAACAATTTGCTGGGTTCTTTTACAGAACAGGCCAGGCAAAATCTTACAAACGGAAAAATGGCGGTTTTCTTCTGGTCGCTTGAAAGTGGTAGGATCTTCAAAACAGTCGGACTGTTCTTTATAGGCATGCTGCTCGGGCGGCAAAAGCGATTCGATATTAACTACGACAATAGACGTTTCTGGACAAGGGTTTTTATTATTTCAGCACTTTTGTTTATTCCATTATTTCTTTCGAAAGTTGGTGTTGCCAAGCTATCTCAGGACCGCGATCTAACAGATAACCTAAAAGCCATACTTAACTCCTGGTCTAATTCGGCCTTTATGCTGATGGTTCTATCAACTTTCGTATTTATTTATTCTAAGTACGATATTCAGTTAGAGAATTTAACTCTGATCGGCCGGATGAGCCTTACAAGCTATATCATGCAATCAGTGATCGGGTCTTTTATTTACTATGACTACGGACTCGGAATGCATAAATATTCCGGTGCAACTTATTCGCTTTTTATAGGCATCTTCTTGTTTATACTGCAATTTGCATTTTGTAAATGGTGGCTTGCAACTCATAAACAGGGTCCGCTTGAAAGCTTATGGCGCAGAGCTGCTTTGATTTTTCAAGCTAAAGGAAATAACATCACTTCGGGAAATACGAGATCATAGCTATTTTCGAAGAAATTCCCGGTGAATAATGTATACCTCTCATTTTGGAAAGATTAAATATATTCGGATGCTTTGATGCTTATTAAAATAAATTGACAAAACGAGATTATGATGCGGTAGTTGTAGGATCAGGCCCGAACGGTTTGGCTGCCGCTATAACTTTGCAGCAATGCGGTTTATCGGTTTTACTTATTGAAGGTCAGGAGACAGTAGGTGGCGGTCTTCGAACTGCGGAATTGACCCTGCCCGGTTTTTTACATGATGTATGTTCGGCTATTCATCCCTTGGCTGTTGAATCACCTTTTTTCAAAACCCTCCCGCTTCAGCCCCAGGGATTGAATTATATATACCCTACAATCGCAGCCGCACATCCCTTTGATACAGGCGATGCCGCGATCTTAAGTAAGTCGCTCGCTGATACTGCAAGACCATTGGGAGCAGATGAACAGTCATATTTAGATTTACTGGAACCTTTAATTAATGATTGGCCTGCAATAGTAAATGACATTTTAGGGCCATTGAGAATCCCCGGACACCCGCTAAAAATGGCTGGTTTCGGCCTCAAAGCGATCACGCCGGCAATCAGCTTCGCCAATAAACATTTCAAAACCAAAGAGGCACGTGGTTTATGGGCTGGCATGGCAGCTCATTCAATTCTTCCATTATCCAATGTCTTAACATCAGCAATAGGATTAGTTTTAATGTCAATGGGGCATTTAAACGGATGGCCATTTCCGCGGGGAGGGTCTCAGCAAATTTCCAATGCCTTAGTAACTCATTTTATTTCATTGGGCGGTCAGATCCAAACGGGTTTTTATGTAAATTCTTTGAATCAGCTACCTTCATCGCATGCGGTTTTATTTGACGTAACCCCGCGGCAACTTTTGCAGATCGCAGGACACAGGTTCTCCGATTTCTACAAGTGGCAGTTGAAGAGGTTCAAATATGGAATGGGTGTTTTTAAAATCGACTGGGCGCTTAGCAATTCCGTTCCATTTACAGCTTCTGTTTGCAAACAGGCAGGAACTATACATTTAGGTAATACCATGGAAGAAATAACCGCTTCCGAAAAAATGACATGGCACGGAAAACACCCTGAACGTCCTTTTGTGCTGATGGCGCAACAAAGTGTTTTTGATGCAAGCAGAGCTCCTGAGGGCAAGCAGTCGGTTTGGGCTTATTGCCACGTCCCTCATGGTTCGGAAAAAGATATGACGGACGCCATCGAAAATCAAGTGGAAAGGTTTGCCCCTGGTTTTAAAGATTCGATTCTGGATAGACATTGTTTGAACTCCATGCAAATGCAAGCATATAATTCAAACTATATTGGTGGGGATATTAATGGCGGCGTGATTAATCTTTCTCAATTATTTACCAGACCGGCTTTGCGATTTTCTCCTTACCGCACATCTGCAAAAGGAATTTACATCTGCTCCTCTTCTGCTCCTCCGGGTGGAGGGGTTCATGGTATGTGCGGATACCATGCTGCCCGTAGGGCCTTAAAAGACATCTTTAACCTGCAACCTTTAGCAAGGCTGTAAAGCATCAGAGGAACTTGCCATTTTTCAGTCAAGAAATCTTCGAAGAAGAATTCTTGACTGAACTGAAGACCTACTGGCGTGTTACAAAATAAATATTAAGGTTATTTAGCCAGAATTAAAACATTCGTAAATGCGTTTTTGCCGCAAACTAGTTTAGAAAGATATGATCCGGCAGGGTATCTGCTGCCATCAAATTGAAAGCGGTAAGTCTGTCCGGTTTCTGTTTTACCTCTGTAAAGCGTCTCAAGCAAGATACCTTGAAGATTATAGATCTGAAGAAAAGCATCCTCTTTTTCAACCCCTGTAAACTCAATGGTTATATATTGTTGAAAAGGATTAGGATAGGCCTTTAAGTTATAATCCGTGGCAACCAGAACAGGCCGGTTAACCGTTACTTCAACCTTGTCTGAGGTGGCTGAAATGCCAAAGCTATTTGTTGCTTTAGCTGTAAGAACGTAGTGTCCCGGTAACACATCTTTCCATTCAATGGTGTAAGGACTGGAGAAAACTTCTCCCAGTTTTGTATCGCCAGCAAAAAATTCAACCTTTTCAATTCTTCCTGCCGGATCGGTTGCCGATGCACTTATATATGTAACACCAGGAGTGGCCAGAGCGTTGTTTTCAAAGGCTTTCATGGCAACTGTTGGGGCCACCGTTAGCGCCGGCTGAGTGGTTATTGTTTCGAAAGGAATTAGATTCGATCCTGCAATTGGTCTCTGTAAAGTTCCGTCAGGAAGTTTCCATCCAACAGATACATGGTCCTGAGAACCACCGCCTTCTTTATGTAAGGCTTCGATGTAATAGCGCTGACCTGCTTCTAAAGCGATAACTACAGATTGCTGAGAAGGATAACGGTCATACCATCCCGGAGTGGTCCAGTCATTCACGGAAGCGATTTTCCTTTTGTTCGCAGGATCGCTGTTTGTGCTTAACCACAACTCTCCGTTGTCATCACTGGCGATGTAAAAAACGTAGTTCCCGCTCACCGGAGGACAGATATAGCCTCGGATACGAGAGCCATAATCATCACCAAACTCAACAGGAGAGGCAAAGCTTGTTAAGGTTCTTGTTCCTGATGGTGCAGACGTTACCGGGATAGCGCTGATGTTATTGCTTCCTGTGATATTGCTCCAATATTCCCATACAAT
>CAMPKC010000051.1 GCA_946887045.1 uncultured Sphingobacteriaceae bacterium
GGGCTTTTTCGATTTAGAAAATTTGTATAAAGAAATAAACCGTACCTTTGCGGCTTCCGGCAATAAAGCCGGATGATTTATTATTATCATGAACCCATTTAGTACCTTGGGTATCCGTCATGATATTGTTAATGCCATAGCTGAATTGGGATTCGAAAATCCCACACCAATCCAGGAGCAAGCAATCCCGGTATTACTTTCAGGCAGCAACGATTTTGTCGGATTAGCTCAAACAGGAACCGGTAAGACGGCAGCATTTGGCCTGCCTCTATTAGAATTACTGGACTTTGAAAAGAATCACCCTCAGGCACTTATTCTGTGCCCAACCCGCGAACTTTGTTTACAGATCACTAACGACATAAACAATTACGCAAAAAATGTTAAAAATGTTAATGTAGTAGCTGTTTACGGTGGTGCTAACATTTCTGATCAGTTACGTCAAATCAGACGTGGTGTGCAGATTGTAGTGGCAACTCCGGGCCGTATGTTAGATATTATCAACCGCAAAGCGATTGATTTTTCTGAAGTACGCTATGTTGTATTGGACGAAGCGGATGAAATGCTCAATATGGGCTTTCAGGAAGATATCGATCAGATATTATCTACCACCCCCGAAGATAAAAAAACATGGTTGTTTTCGGCAACTATGCCTACAGAAGTTAGAAGGATTGCCAAAAAATACATGGACAATCCATTCGAGCTTACAATGGGAACCAAGAACACAGGTAACGTGAATATTGATCACGAATACTATGTGGTGCGTGCCCGCGATAAATACGCGGCATTTAAACGTATTGTTGACTTTAACCCTGAAATTTTTGGTATCGTATTTTGTCGCACAAAAATCGAAACTCAGGATATCGCAGAATCATTAATAAAAGATGGTTATAATGCTGATGCTCTTCACGGAGATTTATCTCAGCAACAGCGCGATAAGGTGATGAAGCGTTACCGCGAGCGTAGTTTACAACTGCTTATTGCTACAGATGTTGCAGCAAGAGGTATTGATGTAAATGACGTAACGCACGTAATTAATTACTCTTTGCCTGATGAAGTTGAAAATTATACTCACCGAAGCGGTCGTACAGCTCGTGCCGGTAAATCAGGTGTTTCAATTTCAATTATTAACTCTAAGGAGTTAGGCAAGATCAGACAGATTGAGCGCATTATCGGTAAGAAATTTACTAAAGTTGAAATTCCCGGTGGATTTGATGTGTGCGAAAAGCAGCTTTTTGCATTAGTACATAAAGTGCATAATGTGGAAGTTAACAGCGAGCAGATCGAACAATATATTCCACGTATTATGGATGAATTCAAGGATCTGAGCAAAGAAGAAGTTATAACCCGTTTTGCTTCTCTTGAATTCAATCGTTTCCTGGATTATTACAAAAATGCACCTGATTTGAACGCTCCGGCGGATGATCGTGGCGATCGTTTCGAAAGAGGTGAGCGAGGTGAAAGAGGAGAACGTAGCGGTCGTTCTGAAAGTAGAGGTGATTATACACGCTTCTTTATAAACTTAGGTTCGGTTGATGATTTTACCCGGGGTGATATGCTTGGTTTTATCTGTAATAATGGTAAAATAAGTGGAAAATCGGTGGGTAAAATCGACTTAAAAGGTGTTTTTACATTTTTCGAAGTTGAGAATAATCAGGCTGAAGCCATTCAACAAAACTTTAAAGGCGTTGAATTCAACGGTCGTGCTGTACGAATTGAACTTGCAGGCGAACGTGAAAGTGGCGGCGGACGCGAACGTAGCGGTGGTTACTCAGGTGGCGGTCGTCGTGATGGCGGCAGTCGTGAACGCAGTGGAGGCAGTGGTTTCCGTGATTTCTCTGGTAAAAAACGTGAGGAACGCAGCGGTGGTTATAGCGGTGGCGCCGGACGAAGGGAAGGCGGAGAACGCAGAAGACGTTCTTAAAGAATTAATATTAAAAAGCCCTGCCGGATTTTCGGCAGGGCTTTTTTCGTTTTTATTTAATGGGTGTCTAAATACACTCGTTGTCCCATTTCATTTTCATAAAATTGCCTGTCGTACATATCCAGGTAAACGGGTTCGCCATTTGGGCCTTTCGTGTTATTTAAGAGCCTGTCTTTAATTTGAGAGCCATACTCTGCTAATTTGTCTCCCCAGCCGCGGGCAGAATCCATAACGTTTCCACTCACCCGGGAAACTTCGTTTCGCTTGTAGTAAAGTATAGCAGTTGCCGCAGCTGCTCCGGCAACAATACCCCATAAAGTCGTATTCTTCATATTAATAGTGTTTGTATGAACAACAATATTGGGAGCTGTAGGTTTGTAAAAAATCAGGATAGTTGTTCTGACAGTAGCCTCATCTCAATGGCCGGCGAATGTTTTTCGTAGAGAATAGCGTAGACAGCCCGGCATATCGGCATTGAAACCTTGTATGTTCTATTAATCTGGTGAAGTGAATTTACTGCATAATAGCCTTCGGCTACCATGTTCATTTCTAATTGTGCGGATTTAACAGTATATCCTTTACCAATCATATTTCCGAACATTCGATTGCGGCTAAATTGTGAGTATGCCGTAACTAAAAGGTCGCCTAAGTAAGCAGATTCTTTAATGTCTCGATCGATAGGATGTACTGTGTCAACAAAGTTTTTTATCTCACGGATAGCGTTTGAAATTAATACAGCCTGGAAATTATCGCCATAGCCAATTCCATTGCAAATGCCACTTGCTACTGCATAAATGTTTTTCAGGACAGCCGCATATTCGGTTCCCCAGATATCATCTGATATATTAGTTTTAATATAGCGGGTTGATATCATATCCGCAAAGCGGGTGGCGAGTTCAATATCCAGTGATGCGATGGTGAGATAAGAGAGTTTTTCCAATGCCACTTCTTCTGCGTGGCAGGGTCCGCTGATAACGACAATATCGTTTAACGGAATTTCATATGTATGATGCATATACTCTGCAATAATCATGTTGTCATCAGGTACGATGCCTTTTATTGCCGAGATTATTTTTTTGCCTTTTAACATTTGGGGAGTGATGTCCTGAAGAGTCGCTTTTAAAAAGGCTGCAGGTATGTTCAGTAAGATCATATCAGCATCTCTTACTATTTCGATAATATCATTGCTTATATTATCCTCCGCCACTCTGATCTCTACCGAGCTCAAATAATTGGGATTATGCTTATATTTTTTTAAATGCTCAATGCTGGCTTCATTGCGCATCCACCAATAAATTTCCTTTTGCGAGGTGTTATCAGCCAGCATTTTTATATTCGCCGTTGCCCAGCTTCCTCCACCTATAACTGCTATTTTTGTAGCTTCGTTCATGTAATACCTAACAAGTAATGATTAACAGCGGAACAAGTTTAAGAATTATTAACAAAACATCCGTTTTAAACTTCTTTACTTTTGCGTTTTGATTTCCTAGTAATGACATGTATTTAGTTAAAACTCCCTTCTTATTGCGTTGGTTATATCCTGACTTGGTTTGGAAAAAGCCATCTGCAAATACCATATATATTACTTTTGACGACGGCCCTATACCCGAAGTAACACCTTTTGTACTTAACGCCCTGGCCGACTACGACGCAAAAGCTACTTTTTTTTGCATAGGAGATAATGTAAGAAAGTACCCTGAAATTTACCAGGAAGTTATTAAAGCAGGCCATTCGATAGGGAATCATACTTTTAACCATTTAAATGGCTGGAATACTGATGATGAAAAATATCTGGAAAATATTGGTGAATGTGCGGAATATGTAAAGTCTGATTTATTTAGGCCGCCTTACGGGAAAATTAAAAAATCGCAAATTAGGAAGCTGAAAACTCGGCATCCCGACATTAAAGTTATTATGTGGGATGTTTTGAGTGGCGACTTTGACCAGAATTTATCACCGGAAAATTGTTTAGAGAACGTATTGAGAACAACAGCTCCGGGTTCTATAATTGTTTTTCACGATAGTTTAAAAGCATTCGACAGGTTGAAATATGTTTTGCCTAAAGCCTTAGATTACTGGAGTGATAAAGGTTTTGTGTTTAAGAATTTAAATTAACGTACAGTCACACCTTAGAACTTATCTAAATAAAATTTGATATCATTTAGACAATATCTATCGGCCATTTTTTGTATTTTCGCCAAAATATAGCCTTGTAGCTCATTTTTTATTTATTAAATTAAGCTACAAAAGGGATTTGATATAGAAAAGGGTCAGAAAGTTTACAGTAATCATGTTTTCGCGTAGAAGCGGAACCAAAAACTGTAGGCAAAGTACTAACATTAACTGAAAAAACCTTTATTCCCAGTTGTGGGATGGAAATGCTGGACAAGCTATACCAAATAAGGCGCTTTAGGATGGTTTTGCTCCTGACCGTTTCGCAATGCAGTATACACAAGTCTTTTGCTTTATGCAGACTAAGGAAAATTAGCTGTACCTGCGGCTGTCTATAAATGCTGTTTTTTAACATTGAAAGCCTTTCTATAATTATATATGAACACTTATAAGGATTACATAAACGAGATCGAAGAACGAGCAAGCCAGGGGCTTCATCCAAAGCCAATTGATGGTGCTGAATTATTAAGCGAAATTATCACGCAAATTAAGGATTCAGGTAACGCCTATCGCGAAGATTCTCTTAAATTTTTCATTTACAATACTTTACCAGGTACTACGAGTGCTGCGGGTGTGAAAGCTAAATTTTTAAAGGAAATCATTCTTGGTCAGTCGGTAGTAAACGAAATTACACCTGCTTTCGCATTTGAGTTATTATCTCACATGAAAGGCGGACCTTCTATTGAAGTTCTGTTAGATTTGGCCTTAGGTGATGATGCCTCTATTGCGAAAGAAGCCGCAAACGTGCTTAAGACGCAGGTTTATCTCTATGACGCCGACACGGATCGTTTAAAGGAGGCATTCAAAAGCGGTAATGAAATAGCTAAAGAACTTATTGAAAGTTACGCACAAGCTGAGTTCTTTACTAAACTGCCTGACGTACCTGAAGAAATTAAGGTTGTTACTTTCATTGCCGGCGAAGGTGATATTTCGACTGATTTGCTTTCTCCGGGTAATCAGGCACACTCCCGTTCAGACCGTGAATTGCATGGTAAATGCATGATTTCTCTTCAGGCGCAAGCTGAAATCAGGGCACTTCAAACAAAACATCCAGATAAACGCGTGATGTTGATTGCTGAAAAAGGCACCATGGGCGTGGGTTCATCAAGAATGTCGGGCGTAAACAACGTGGCTTTGTGGACAGGTAAACCAGCAAGTCCATACATTCCATTCGTCAATATTGCTCCAATTGTCGGCGGCACAAATGGTATTTCTCCGATTTTCCTCACCACGGTTGACGTTACTGGTGGTATTGGTATCGACCTTCAAAACTGGGTAAAAAAGCAGGATGCTAATGGTAACATCGTTCGTAATGAAAAAGGTGAGCCTGTTTTAGAGCAAGTATACTCTGTTGCGACAGGAACGGTTCTGACTATAAATACAAAAACTAAGAAGCTTTATAATGGCGACCAGGAATTGATTGACCTTTCTAAGGCATTCACGCCTCAGAAGATGGAATTTATCAAGGCTGGTGGATCATACGCTATAGTATTCGGTAAAAAGCTTCAAACATTTGCAGCGAAGCTTCTGGAGATTGATACTCCTCTTGTGTACGCTCCATCAAAGGAGATTTCTCACGAGGGACAAGGTCTTACAGCAGCAGAAAAAATCTTCAACAGAAACGCAGTTGGTACTATTTCGGGGAAAGTTCTGCACGCTGGTTCGGATGTTAGAGTACAGGTTAACATAGTAGGTTCACAGGATACGACCGGTCTTATGACTGCTCAGGAATTGGAGTCTATGGCTGCTACAACCATATCGCCGATAGTTGACGGTGCATATCAATCAGGTTGTCACACAGCTTCAGTATGGGATAAAAAGGCCCAGGCCAATATTCCGAAGCTGATGAAGTTTATGAACGATTTCGGTTTGATTACTGCACGTGACCCGAAAGGCGCTTATCACTCCATGACGGATGTAATTCACAAGGTGCTCAACGATATCGTTGTAGACGAGTGGGCTATCATCATCGGCGGCGACTCTCATACCAGAATGTCTAAAGGTGTGGCTTTTGGTGCTGACTCGGGGACGGTTGCACTTGCGCTTGCTACCGGTGAAGCTTCAATGCCAATTCCTGAATCTGTAAAGGTGACCTTCAAAGGTGAGATGAAGGATTACATGGATTTCCGTGATGTGGTTCATGCTACTCAAGCACAAATGCTTCAGAAGTTTGGTGGCGAAAACGTGTTTCAAGGAAGAATCATCGAGGTTCACATCGGAACTCTTACCGCTGATCAGGCATTTACGTTTACCGACTGGACTGCGGAAATGAAGGCAAAAGCTTCGATCTGTATTTCAGAAGATGACACCTTGATTGAATCTTTAGAGATTGCGAAAGGTAGGATCCAGATCATGATCGACAAGGGCATGGACAATCATAAACAAGTTCTTCAAGGTTTGATTAATAAAGCTGATAAGCGGATCGCGGAAATTAAATCAGGCGAAAAGCCTGTGTTAACTCCAGATGAAAATGCTAAGTATTATGCTGAGGTGGTTGTTGATCTTGATCTGATTGCTGAACCGATGATCGCTGATCCGGACGTAAATAACGCAGACGTTTCTAAGCGATACACTCACGATACTATCAGACCTTTGTCTTTTTATGGCGGAGAGAAAAAAGTGGACCTTGGATTTATTGGTTCTTGTATGGTTCACAAGGGAGATATGAAGATTCTTGCTCAAATGCTTAAAAACATTGAAGAGCAACAGGGTAAGGTTGTGTTTCAGGCTCCGCTTGTAGTAGCACCTCCTACTTATAACATCGTTGATGAGCTTAAAGCTGAAGGTGACTGGGATGTGTTGCAGAAATACGCTGGTTTCGAATTTGACGATAATGCGCCAAAATCCGCAGCACGTACAGAATACGAAAAGATGTTATATCTTGAACGTCCGGGATGTAATCTTTGCATGGGCAACCAGGAAAAAGCAGCTAAAGGAGATACTGTAATGGCCACTTCTACACGTCTTTTCCAGGGAAGAGTTGTGGAAGATACTGAAGGTAAAAAAGGAGAATCTTTGCTTTCGTCTACACCGGTTGTGGTTCTATCTACAATCCTTGGCAGAACTCCTACAATTGATGAATATAAAACAGCGGTAGAAGGTATCAACCTAACTAAGTTCGCACCTTCTCACAAAGCTTTAGTAAACTAATCTTTGGTATCACATCAGGTGAAAATCTGAGTGTAATAATTACAAAACCATTCTGCAAAACAGAATGGTTTTTTTTGTTTGTGTTTTTTCTTATTGCGAAAACAGTGTCATTTTTTATCGCATGTTTTTCGTCTGCAACTTTTTTTGTGTTCAATGGTTAATACTTTTGTTTATATTGAAGTACATTATGGCTTTTGATTTAGAAATGATTAAAGCTGTTTATTCTCGTTTCGACGATAGAGTAGCGGCAGCTAAGAAAGCAGTTGGTAAACCACTTACTTTAACTGAAAAAATCCTTTATTCCCATTTATGGGAAGGAAATGCAGAGCAAGCTTATGCCCGCGGCGCATCGTATGTGGATTTTGCGCCAGACAGAGTTGCGATGCAGGATGCTACGGCACAAATGGCCCTATTGCAATTTATGCAGGCGGGACGACCGCAGGTAGCTGTTCCTTCAACTGTGCATTGTGATCACTTAATCCAGGCAAAAGTTGGAGCTGCTGAAGATTTACAAATAGCTAATGATACCAATAAAGAAGTATATGATTTTCTGGCTTCTGTATCTGATAAATATGGTATAGGTTTCTGGAAAGCAGGTGCAGGGATTATACATCAGGTTGTTCTTGAAAATTATGCTTTTCCAGGTGGAATGATGATTGGCACTGATTCTCACACACCTAATGCAGGTGGCTTAGGGATGATTGCGATCGGAGTTGGAGGTGCTGACGCCTGTGATGTAATGGCCGGCTTTGCATGGGAGCTGAAATTTCCGAAACTTATTGGAGTTAAATTAACCGGAAAGCTTTCGGGCTGGACCGCTGCAAAAGATATTATCCTTAAAGTCGCCGGTATCCTTACTGTAAAAGGTGGTACCGGGGCAATTGTAGAATATTTCGGAGATGGCGCTCGTTCTCTATCTGCAACAGGGAAGGCAACGATTTGTAATATGGGTGCTGAGATTGGTGCAACCACATCAATCTTTGGATACGATGAAAAAGCTGAAGTTTATTTACGAGGCACTGAACGAGGTGATATCGCTGATTTGGCGAATCAGGTTAAACAGCACTTAACAGGTGATGACGAGGTTTACGCCAATCCTGAGCAGTACTTCGATCAGGTTATCGAAATTAATCTTTCGGAACTTGAACCTCACATTAACGGTCCGTTCACTCCGGATTTGGCATGGCCGCTTTCAAAATTTGCTGAGGCGGTTAGAACTCATGACTGGCCAGCTAAATTAGAAGTTGGATTAATTGGTTCTTGCACTAACTCATCTTACGAAGATATCACCCGTGCAGCTTCTCTTGCTCAGCAAGCGGTTGATAAAAATTTAAAAGCTAAAGCTGAGTATACTGTAACTCCGGGTTCTGAACTTGTTCGTTACACAGTAGAGCGGGATGGTTATTTAGATACATTTACTAAAATTGGTGGTGTTGTTTTAGCGAATGCTTGCGGACCTTGTATCGGACAATGGGCTCGTCATTCTACAGATCCAACTCGTAAAAACTCTATTATCACTTCTTTTAACAGAAATTTTGCGAAACGTAACGATGGAAATCCCAACACCCATGCTTTCGTAGCTTCTCCCGAAATTGTAACAGCTTTGGCTATTGCCGGTGATCTTACTTTCAACCCGATGACTGACACGCTAACCAATGAAAACGGCGAGCAGGTAAGATTAGATGAGCCTCAAGGGTTGGAAATGCCTATCAAAGGATACGCAGTAGAAGATGCGGGTTACCAGGCTCCGGCTGAGGACGGAAGCAGCGTTCAGGTTTTGGTTGATGAAAAATCAAGCCGCTTGCAATTGCTCGAGCCATTCCCGGCATGGGAAGGAACAGACCTTCATGGCTTACGGTTGTTAATTAAAGCCAGGGGCAAATGTACAACAGATCATATCTCTATGGCTGGTCCATGGTTGAAATTCCGTGGTCACATCGACAATATTTCGAACAATATGTTAATCGGTGCGGTTAACTATTTTAACGATAAAACAGACTTAGTTAAGAACCAGATAACAGGTGAATATGGTCCGGTTCCTGCAACCC
Organism: uncultured Sphingobacteriaceae bacterium; assembly: GCA_946887045.1. The sequence continues at coordinate 9,292 of CAMPKC010000051.1, forward strand.
AACGGGCCTACAAAGCAGCCGGAATAGGGACTATCGTTGTCGGTGATGAGAATTATGGTGAGGGTTCATCGCGTGAGCATGCTGCTATGGAGCCTCGTCATTTAGGTGTAAGGGTGATATTGGTAAAATCTTTTGCCCGTATTCACGAAACTAATCTTAAGAAACAGGGTATGCTTGGTATAACCTTTGCAAATCCTGCTGATTACGATAAGATTTATGAAGATGATGTGATTGATATCGAAGGATTAACAACTTTTGCTCCAGGTAAACAGCTTAAAGTAGTTTTACACCATGCAGATGGGAGTAAAGATTCTTTCCATGTGAATCACACGTATAATGAGCAGCAAATCGAATGGTTTAAAGCCGGTGCAGCATTGAATATTATCAGAATGAAGCAACAGGCTTAAGCCGGTAGTTTAGCTATAAAATAGATGACCTCAATCAGAAATGATTGGGGTTTTTTTATGTGGCGTTAAATCAAAATATCATTTGATTTTTTTAAAACCATACCTGAAATGTGACATTAAGAAAGTATGGAAAAGTTCATGACACAATTTGATATGGGTGGCGTAAAAGTGGATGTTACCGTCCATGTATTGGGAGCGAAAAAGTTTGGCATCTTTATACATCTCTTTGATACTTTCGAAGGTGGAGAAATTACACCGGCCGACCAGGAAACGGATGGAATCATCACCCAGGACGTCAATGGCTATTGGAGCCTTTCTGAGCCAAGTAAAATACATTTTTCTGACGAGGATCTCCAGAATCTTGGTGCAGCTATAGAGATGGATTATTTGATGCGATAGGTTTTTACGGTAATCTTGAACCACCGTTGAAAATTATGTCCGCAGAGCTAAAGTTGTTTTACAGACTAAAATAAATCTATTCCAAAGTCGTCGCCAACTCGTTTATTCCTTTCTTCGTTCCTTCAAAAAAGTTCCCTCTTCGAAATTCCGGAAACATGAAATCATCCAACACTCTTTTAGTTTCTATATCGCTTAATGATTTTTCTATCCCAAGACCATTGCTTATTCTAACTCTTTGCAATGATCGTGAAATTCCGATCAGAATGCCGTCGTTTTTATCTTTCTTGCCTATATTCCAGTCCCTCAATAATCTTAATGTATAAGAATTAAAAGTCTCTAAAGTGGTCATAGATGTATCAAGGGTCACCAGAGCAATTTCAATTGAGGTTTGTTTCTCGACGGCTGTAATCAAAGAATCAAGAGCTTTTTCTTCTTTGTCTGAGAAGATGTTCTCAAAGTCGTTCACAGATCCTATACGTTTAGGAAGCGGAGCGGTTGTATTCGTTTTTTCGGATTGATTACATGCCGAAATAATAACAAGTAGAGAAGTGAAAAAGTAGCTAGAGATTGGTTTCATATATTCTCAAAGGTCTTAATTTTTGTGATAGTTTAATCGGGCTAGTTGCTAATGAATAATGATGCTTTTTTCTCAGGCAAGCATTCCAGGCGTCTGTTAAAACAAAAAATCCCGGCCATAAGCCAGGATTTCAATATTTTATAAGTGTTTAAAAAACTAAGCAGGAATTTTGCTTAACTCTTCAGCCATCGCCGCTCCGATTTCAGCAGGAGATTCTACAACACGGATTCCGCACTCTGTCATAATTCTCATTTTAGCAGCAGCGGTATCATCAGCACCACCAACAATCGCGCCGGCGTGACCCATGCGACGACCTGCAGGAGCCGTTTGGCCAGCAATAAACCCTACAACAGGCTTTGTGCCATTTGCTTTGATCCAATAAGCAGCTTCAGCTTCCATGCCTCCACCAATTTCTCCGATCATTATAATTCCGTGAGTTTCAGGATCATTCATTAACAATTTAACAGCCTCTACAGTTGGAGTTCCGATGATCGGGTCACCACCGATACCGATAGCGGTTGTGATTCCTAAGCCTGCTTTAACAACCTGATCAACTGCTTCGTATGTTAAAGTTCCTGATTTAGAAACTACACCAACATTGCCTTTTTTGAAAATGAATCCTGGCATAATACCAATTTTTGATTCATCTGCAGTTATAATCCCCGGACAGTTAGGGCCGATAAGACGACAATCTCTGTCTGAAATATATTCTTTAACCAGGATCATATCCTTAGTAGGAATGCCTTCGGTAATACAAACGATAACTTTAATTCCTGCTTCTGCAGCTTCCATAATTGCATCAGCAGCAAACGCAGGAGGTACAAATATGATAGAAACATCAGCCCCAGTCTTTTCTACAGCATCTTTTACGGTATTAAAAACAGGTTTGTCCAAGTGTGTTTGACCACCTTTTCCTGGAGTTACTCCTCCTACAACCTGAGTTCCGTACTCGATCATTTGCGAAGCATGATAGGTGCCTTCGTTACCTGTAAAGCCTTGAACTATAACTTTTGAATCTTTATTTACTAATACACTCATTTGTCGTTTTTTCTAAAGTTTTGCAAACTTAGATAAAATTTTTGCAATATATTTTTACAAATACAGAATTTTTAGATCTTTTTGTGCCAAAAGCTGAATTTTTATCAGAATCGGCAAAGTTTTTTCCGCTTTTAAATACTTTTCGCTATTCCCATCGAATTAAACTGCAGATCGTAAAGCCGTTTGTAGTAACCATTCAATTTTAGAAGCTCTTGATGTGAGCCCGCTTCTTTTATCTCTCCATGGTCAAGTACAATAATTTTATCGGCATTTTGAATGGTGGATAGGCGATGTGCAATAACAATCGAAGTCCGTCCCTTCATCAGTTTTTCGATGGTTTGTTGAATTAAATATTCAGTTTCGGTATCAACAGATGAGGTAGCTTCATCCAACACAAGGATTTTAGGATTGTAAACCATTGCCCTGATGAAGGAAATTAGCTGCGCCTGGCCAGATGAAAGTGTTGATCCGCGCTCCATTACATTATAATTGTAGCCACCCGGTAAGCGTTCTATAAACTCGTGTGCTCCTGCTTCTTTGGCAGCGGCAACCAGCTGCTCTGTAGTTATCTGTTTATTGTTGAGGGTTATGTTACTAGAAATAGAGTCGGAAAATAGGAATACATCTTGTATAACCGTTGCAATCTGATTTCTTAAATAATTCAATTCGTATTCTCTAATATCAATACCGTCTATTTTAACACTTCCCTTACTGATTTGGTAGAATCTATTCAGAATGTTAATCACAGAGGATTTTCCGGCTCCGGTTGCACCCACCAACGCCAGCGTTTCACCTGCTTTGATCGTAAAGTTTATATTCTTTAATATCCAGTTATCTTCTTTTTCTTGACTGTCAGGATTATATGTAAACCATACATTCTCAAAGGAAATCTCCCCCTTCATTTTTTCCGGAATAAGTTTTCCATCATTTTCTTCAACATCTGTATTATCTAAAATACTGAAAACCCTGTCTGCGCCTACCATTCCCATTTGCAGTGTATTAAATTTATCGGCAAGCTCCCGGATAGGTCGGAACATCATATTGATATACATGATGAACGAAACCACAACTCCGGGCGAGATGTCGTGTTGAATAATTTGTTTGGAGCCATACCATACCAGGAGTCCCATGGAAAGTGCGGATATAATTTCTACTACCGGGAAAAAGATGGAATAGTACCAGTTTGAGCGGATGTTCGCATCGCGATGCTTTGCATTAATTTGTTTGAACTTACGCATCTCCTGATTCTCCCGGGCGAAGTATTTTATAATACTCATTCCTGAAATATGTTCCTGGAGAAACGTATTCAGGTGGCCAACCTGGGCTCTTACATCCTGAAAAGCAGATTTTATGGCTTCTTTGAAAATGAAGCTTGCAAGAATAAGTAAGGGCATCGGCGCAAGCACCACCAGCGTTAATTTCCAGTCGGTATAGAGCATAAATCCGAGTATAACCACTAGTTGCAGGATGTCTCCTATTATCACAATCAAACCTTCTGAAAATATCTCGGCAATAGTTTCTAAGTCGGAAACGGTTCTTGTAATTAATTGCCCGAGAGGAGTGCGGTCAAAAAAGCTTAACTTGAGTTTATTGATATGGTTAAACACATTAATACGCAAATCTCTTATTGTCGACTGCCCCAATGTATTTGTTAAAAAGGTGTGAAAATATTGAATTACGGTTTGAACAAGTAAGAGGAACAGCATCAGCAGGGTGATGTTCAGTAAGCCCTGATAGTTGTTCGTGAAGATGTACTTATCAAGTGCATATTGTATAAGCAGCGGGCGCAATGGAGCTACGATAGCGAGCGCAATGGTCAGGATTACCGACCATATAAAGATGCCTTTATATGGTTTTACATAATTGAAAATGCGCTTAAGTAAACTTATATCGTATGCTTTGCCTGCAACTTTTGCCATAGAAATGGGATAATTAAAGAGGGATGTTTCCGTGTTTTTTTCTTGGATGATTGACCACTTTATTTTGAAGCATGCTAAAAGCTTTAATCAGCTTAATACGTGTTTCTGCGGGTTCAATCACCTCATCAATAAAGCCTCTTTCTGCTGCCCGGTAAGGGTTGGCAAAAATATCTGAATATTCTTTTTCTTTCTCAAGCCAGCGGGCATTATGATCTTCCGCTGACGCAATTTCTTTTTTAAAGATGATTTCAGCTGCACCTTTAGCGCCCATAACTGCAATTTCTGCGCTTGGCCAGGCATAATTCATATCCGCGCCAATGTGTTTAGAATTCATTACGTCATAAGCGCCCCCATAAGCTTTACGTGTTATCACTGTAATACGCGGAACTGTAGCTTCACAGAAAGCATACAATAATTTGGCTCCGTTAACAATAATTCCGTTCCATTCCTGGTCGGTTCCCGGCAAAAAACCGGGTACATCTTCAAAAACCAATAAGGGAATGTTGAAACAATCGCAAAAGCGAACAAAGCGGGCGCCTTTGGTGGATGCTTTTATGTCAAGCACTCCTGCTAAGAATGCGGGTTGATTAGCTACGATCCCGATACTTCTCCCGGCGATCCTGCCAAAGCCTACTACAATATTCTCAGCAAAATCTTTATGCACCTCAAAAAAAGTATCTTCATCAATGACGTTTTGAATAATATCTCTGATGTCATAAGGTTGATTGCTGTTTTCGGGAAGTATGTTGTCTAAATTATTCTGTCTGTTACTCGGCACATCCTGATAAGGCAGGGAAGGGGCCGGTTCTTCGCAATTTTGAGGCAAATAACTTAAAAGTTTTTTAATATTTTCAATTGCTTCAATTTCATTCTCGCAGGCGAAATGTGTTACACCGGATTTTATTGCGTGGGCAGACGCACCCCCCAATTCTTCTGAACTTACTTCTTCGTGAGTAACTGTTTTTACTACGTTTGGTCCGGTTACAAACATATACGAAGTATGTTCAACCATCAGGATAAAGTCGGTGATTGCAGGAGAATATACTGCTCCGCCAGCACACGGTCCCATGATTGCAGATATTTGAGGGATTACTCCCGAGGCCAAGGTATTACGATAAAAAATATCTGCGTAACCGCCCAGAGATACTACACCTTCCTGAATTCTTGCCCCGCCAGAATCGTTCAATCCAATAACCGGAGCGCCATTTTTGAGGGCAAGATCCATGATTTTGCAGATCTTTTCTGCGTGTGTTTCAGACAGGGAGCCACCAAAAACGGTGAAGTCCTGCGAAAAAACATATACCAAACGGCCGTTTATAGTCCCGTAGCCTGTAACAACCCCATCGCCGGGATATTTTTCCTTTTCCATTCCAAAATCGGTCGACCGGTGTGTCACAAACATTCCGATTTCTTCAAATGAATTTTCATCTAAAAGAAAATGTAAACGTTCGCGAGCGGTAAGTTTTCCTTTTTTATGCTGGCTCTCAATTCGGCTTTCGCCACCCCCTTGAAAGGCTTGTTTTCGTTTTTGGGCTAATTGGCTTAGTTTATTTTTCACGTTTTAAAAATAGAATAAGCAAAGTACAGAATATTTATTGATGTCGTATTTTGCATTTAAGAAACATTTTTAAATGCTTTCTAAATCTAACTTTTTTGTAAAAATGATGTTATTGCCTTGATTATCTTCCAAGTTTGTTAAATTTGCTTTCAACAGTATGAAAAAAGAGGTCGGTAAGTTTTTTTTCAGTATTCTTTTTTTGTCCATCTTCATGGTTAAGATGGTGATTTCTGTTGCGCCGTTAATTATTTCTCACTTTGATAAGAAAGCAGTTAACGCCGTCATTATGCAATTGGAGATAGAGAACAATGCTAAAAGTGATGTAAAGGAAACTTCCGTAAAGGAATACTTTACTTTAGGCAGTTTTGGTTTTACTTTATTGCATCCAATTCAGCTGGTGTTAACTTCAATGATCAGCATTGACCACGATAAGCACGTTCAGGCTTTTTATCCTCCCGTACCTACACCTCCGCCCAACGTTTAATCGTTAATTTCCTGTTTCCCAGATCGTTTTATTTGATTTTGGGTTGTTTTTTAGTGTTATTAATTGATTATTTATATTAACGTTTGTATTTATGGCAGCGAATTATGTCTCTGCGTCTTCTGGTATCAATAAATATTTTTTAAAGAAAAATTTAAAAAGGGATTTACCTTCCAGTATTGTAGTATTTTTGGTTGCATTGCCCTTGTGTTTAGGTATTGCTTTAGCATCAGGTGCACCATTGTTTGCCGGGTTATTAACCGGAATAATTGGTGGGATCGTGGTCGCCTCGGTAAGCGGATCTCAGCTAAGCGTTAGCGGGCCTGCAGCGGGTTTAACTGTAATAGTTTTCTCTGCAATAACCCAACTTGGATCTTACCCCGCTTTTCTTCTTGCACTGGTTCTTGCTGGAGTTTTTCAGATAATTTTGGGACTTATAAAAGCCGGAACAATAGCTAACTACTTCCCTTCGTCGGTTATTGAGGGAATGCTGGCAGCTATAGGGATTATCCTTATACTTAAACAAATACCTCATGCTGTAGGTTATGATGCTGATTTTGAGGGTAGTGAAAGCTTTAGACAGGCTGACAGTCAAAATACTTTTTCGTCATTAATAGCCTCTTTGAGCAGAGTAAGTTATGGGGCTGTTATTATCAGTGCGGTATCTTTATTGATTTTGATTTACTGGCCTAAGGTAAAAAAGTTGAGTGTAGTACCGGCTGCGTTAATTGTGGTGGTCGCTGGAATCGTCCTTAATCAATTCTTCAAAGGTTCGGCCTTTGCAATTAAAGATGAACATTTGGTAAAAATTCCAATTGTAAGCTCATTCACCGAGTTTACAAACCTTTTTATATTCCCCGATTTCTCTCAAATTGGAAACAAGGATATTTGGATTGTTGCTGTAACAATTGCAATTGTTGCGAGTATTGAAACCCTGTTAAGTCTGGAAGCCGTGGATAAGATTGATCCAATAAAGCGTGTTTCGCCGACGAATAAAGAATTGCTGGCCCAGGGAATTGGGAACATGACCAGCGGATTTTTGGGCGGCATGCCAATGACTGCGGTAATTGTTCGCTCATCTGCTAACGTAAATTCAGGTGCACGAACTAAAATGAGTGCTATATTTCACGGCCTTTGGTTGTTAGTAGCCTTGCTGGTTATTCCGATGGTTATAAACCTGATTCCACTATCATGCCTCGCGGCGATACTTTTAATCACCGGATATAAGTTGGCAAAAATTGGTTTATTTGCTAAGATGTGGAAGAGCGGATACAGCCAGTTTGTTCCTTTTGTGGTTACGGTATTAGCTGTTGTATTTACTGATCTTTTAAAGGGTGTTGCAATTGGTATGTTGGTTTCTGTGTATTTCATTCTTAGAAACAACCTCCGCAATCCATATTTTTATAGAATTGGTTCGGATGGAGAGAAGAAAGTTATTGAGATTAAGCTTGCCGAAGAGGTGTCATTTTTAAATAAGGCGGCTATTCAATATACCCTAACACACCTCCCTCAAGAAACTAACGTTAAAATTGATGGCTCAAATTGCCGCTATATAGATCCTGATGTATTAGAAGTAATTCATAACTTTAAACACAGCGCTTTTACAAAAGCTATTATTGTGGAGTTGGTAAATATTAAAGACCGGTATGAAATACCTAAACTGAATGAATTAATTTATAAACCAGAAACTTCTAAATAAAAATGGCCCCAAACAACAATAAAGAATATATTGATCCGACTGCCGGGGAAAGAAGAGATAAGCAGATGCGGACTTACGATCAGTTACTTCAAGGCAACAGAGATTTTGTTGAGGCTACATTAAGCACAGATCCTGAATATTTTAAGAAACTTGCTGAAGGACAGAATCCTGAGATTTTATGGATTGGCTGTTCTGATAGTCGCGTGCCGGCAAATCAAATTACAAATACAAAGCCGGGCGAGGTTTTTGTTCACAGGAATATTGCCAATGTTTGTGTTCATACAGATATGAACATGTTAAGTGTGTTGGATTATGCTGTGAACGTTTTAAAAGTAAAGCATGTTGTTGTTGCCGGGCATTACGGTTGCGGGGGAGTGGCTGCAGCGATGGGTAATAAACAACATGGGGTGATTGATAATTGGTTACGTCATATAAAAGATGTTTACCGTTTACATGCTAATGAGCTGGATTCGATTTCTGATGAACAATCCCGTGTAGACAGATTAGTTGAGCTGAACGTTAACGAACAGGTTTATAATCTTTGCAAAACCACTATTGTTCAAAATGCTTGGAGAGATCGAGACGATCTTGAAGTTCACGGCTGGGTAATTGATATTCGTACAGGATTTGTCAAAGATCTAGGTATTAGCTGCCGAAATGCTGATAATCTGGATAAGGTGTTTGCCCTTGATTAAATAATAAATTACAATAAACAAAAAGCCCTTCGGATATTAATCAAAGGGCTTTTTGTTTATTGTATAGTTTACTACTAAACCTTATGGGTTTGAAAATTTACACGAAAGCTTCTTCCTGGTAAGCTTCTATCGGCGGACAAGAACAAACAAGTGTTCTATCGCCATGCGTATCATTTACCCTGCCTACCGAAGGCCAGAATTTGCGCTCTGAAACATACGGTAGTGGAAATGCAGCTTGCTCGCGGCTATAACCTTTGTTCCACTCATTGCTAACGATTACAGCAGCTGTATGAGGTGCGTTTTTTAATGGATTATTGAGTTTGTCACTGCTGCCATTTTCGACATCAGAAATTTCGGCACGAATGGCAATCATAGCATCGCAAAAGCGATCCAGTTCATGTTTGGGCTCTGATTCTGTAGGTTCAATCATCAAAGTTCCTGGAACTGGGAAAGAAACAGTTGGCGCATGGAAACCGTAATCCATCAGTCGTTTTGCAATATCTGTCACTTCTATTCCGAAGTTTTTGAATGCACGACAATCCAAAATCATCTCGTGAGCACAACGTCCGTTACTTCCGGCGTATAGAATTGGATAATGACTTTCTAAGCGTGATTTAATATAATTCGCATTCAGAATAGCGTATTTAGTTGCGTTAGTTAAGCCTTCTGCCCCCATCATTGCGATATAAGCATGGGATATAATCAGAATTGAGGCCGAGCCCCATGGTGCCGCAGACACTGCATGTATGGATTGTTCATTGCCCATGTCCACTACCGGATGACCAGGTAAAAACGGAACGAGGTGTTTTGCAACGCCAATTGGGCCCATACCCGGGCCGCCACCGCCGTGAGGGATACAGAATGTTTTATGAAGATTTAAATGGCAAACATCAGCTCCAATATTAGCCGGACTTGTTAGTCCAACCTGTGCATTCATATTGGCGCCATCCATGTAAACCTGGCCGCCGTTTTCATGGACGATATTACACACTTCAATAATCGATTCCTCGAATACCCCGTGTGTAGAAGGATAGGTCACCATTAAGCATGATAAATCGTCTTTATGTTCTTCGGCCCGGACTCTTAGGTCGGCAATATCAATATTGCCGTTTGCATCGCATTTAACAACAATAACTTTCATGCCTGCCATAGCCGCTGAAGCAGGATTTGTGCCATGTGCTGAAGCTGGAATTAAAGCGATATTACGTTTGCCTTCGCCTCTGCTTTGATGATAAGCGCGTATTACCATTAATCCGGCATATTCGCCTTGAGCACCAGAATTAGGCTGAAGACTCATGGCGGCGAACCCGGTAATCTCACTAAGCCATCTGTTCAATTCATCAAAAAGCTGCATATATCCTCCGGTTTGATCCAAGGGAGCAAAAGGGTGCATTTTACTGAATTCTGGCCATGTAACCGGGATCATTTCTGTGGTAGCATTGAGCTTCATGGTGCATGATCCGAGTGGAATCATTGAATGACAAAGTGATAAATCTTTGTTTTCTAATGATTTGATATAGCGGAGCATTTCATGCTCAGAGTGGTGCGTGTTGAATACCGGATGAGTCAAAAATTCGGAGGTTCTCTGTAGGTCGGGAGAAATCCGCGCTTCGAGCTTCGATTTTAAATTATCTAAGTTTACGTCATCAATGCTTTTCGCTTTAACTTTTGCGAAGACTCTGATAATGCTTATTACACCTTCCAGATTGGTAGTTTCATCCAGGGAGATGGTGACTGTCGATCCCGAATAATGAAAATTCATTTCGTTGTTAATCGCCAGTCCGTGAATCGAGTTCGCTAAATCGCCAATATTTAATTTGATGGTGTCAAAAAATGTCTGGTTTTCCTGTTTATAACCCAGTGTTTCTAGTGCGTCTGAAAGTAATACTGCTAATCCGTGCACACGACTTGCAATTGCTTTTAATCCATCTTTACCATGATAAGCGGCATACATTCCAGCCATAATTGCCAGTAAAGCTTGTGCCGTACAGATATTCGATGTTGCCTTATCCCGGCGAATGTGCTGTTCGCGGGTTTGCAGCGCCATTCTTAGTGCGTAGTTGCCGGCAGAATCGATACTTACACCGATGATTCTTCCCGGCATACTGCGTTTATATTCTTCTTTTGTAGCAAAGTAAGCAGCATGTGGTCCGCCAAATCCCATCGGAACACCGAAGCGCTGAGTAGTTCCAACTACAATATCTGCTCCCCATTCTCCGGGAGGGGTTAAGATGGTTAGACTTAAAATATCAGCAACAACGGTAAGTTTTATTCCGTTTTCATGCGCTTTGTTAGCAAAGTCAGCATAGTTGTAAACACTTCCGTTTCCTGCCGGATACTGAACAATGGCACCAAACATATTGTCGGTTAATTCAACTGTTTGATGGTTGCCGATTTGAAGGTCTATCCCGTATGGAGCAGAACGGGTTTTTAAAATATCAATAGTTTGAGGGAAAAGCTCTTCTGATACGAAGAATGTTTTTGCTTGGTGATTTTTACGTAAACTATACTGCATAAACATAGCTTCGGCAGCAGCAGTTCCTTCGTCAAGTAAGGACGCATTGGCTATTTCCATTCCAGTCAAGTCAATAACCATAGTTTGGAAATTCAATAAAGCCTGTAAACGTCCCTGAGATATTTCGGCTTGATAAGGAGTATATTGAGTATACCATCCTGGATTTTCGAAAATATTTCGCAGGATTACAGGGGGTACAATAGTGTCGTAATATCCCTGGCCAATATAGGATTTGAAAACTTTGTTTTTTGAGGCAAGAATTTTCAGTCCCGTTAAATAATCAATTTCGCTTTTAGGAGAAGGTAAATTAAGGGGTTGTTTTAAGCGGATTTGCTGAGGTACCGTTTGTTCAATTAATTCATCCAGCGAAGTCGCATTCACCGTACTTAGCATTTTAGCCGTTTCAGCGTTGTCAGGGGCAATATGTCGGTCTGCAAATTTCTCCTGGAAATCGATATTTAAAATCATGAAATTGAAAGAATTGTGCCGCAAAGGTAAGAAAATAAGAGCTTTTGCCGAAGGACGGAGCGGATATGTGGAAAAAACTATATTTGGATTACAATTATAAACTATGAACAAGTTTCTTTTTATGTTTTTGCTATGTTTCGCTGCCCTTTCTGGTTTCAGTCAGGAAATTAACAGAGAAGACGAGTTTAGGCAGAACGAAGTCTTTATAGAACTTGGGGGTAACGGACTTTTAGCTTCTTTGAACTATGAGCGTCAATTTTTTAAGAAACCGGGAATTGGTTTCAGGGTGGGAGCCGGTGTATATGGAACTGATCCTCACCTCACTATTCCCGTCGGGATAAATTATCTTTTCCGCTTTTTTCAGTCCCGGTCATTCATCGACGTAGGCTTGGGTGTAACTTATACCGACTACAATGTTCAATTATACACAGTTGAAAAACTCGAACCGGGGGTTGTTCAAAAAGAGCAATCATTTTATCTTATACCCAGTGTTGGCTTAAAAGCTTGTACAAGCAAGAACTTTGCCTGGCGATTGTATATTACTCCTGTCCTTTCACACTCTGATTTGCTACCTTATATTGGGTTTGGCTTCGGAAAGAGATTCTAATTACAAGTAGTTTTCTTAAACGACCTCCGCTAACTGTCTTAAATACAGCTGTATTGTGTGTTCCAGGCCATAATAAAGTGCATCGCAAATTAATGCATGTCCGATACTGACTTCAAGAAGATTAGGGATGTTTTGAGCAAAGTATTTTAGGTTGTGTAAATCCAGATCATGGCCTGCATTTAGGCCTAAACCCGTTTGTTTTGCAACTTTAGCTGCCTCCTGATAGGGTTTTATAGCTGTTTCTCGATTCTGATGATATTGATGTGCGTAAGCTTCAGTATATAGCTCGATCCGGTCTGCGCCCGTTGTTGCAGCAGCTTCAACCATTTTCGGGTCCGGATCAACAAAAATTGACACGCGAATTCCAGCTTCTTTAAACGGGGCAATAACGTCTTTTAAATACTGCTGGTTGGCAATAGTATCCCAGCCATGGTTAGATGTGATTTGATTTAAAGCATCTGGAACGAGGGTTACCTGTGCTGGTTTATTCGCTAATACCAAATTTACAAATGCTTGTTCCCGACAATTACCTTCAATGTTAAATTCTGTTTTAATAACCGACTTTAAATCATAAACATCATGGTAGCGGATATGCCGCTCATCGGGTCTTGGATGAACAGTGATACCCTGTGCACCAAATCTTTCGCAGTCAAGTGCTGTTTGCACTAAATCAGGATTGTTGCCTCCCCTCGAATTTCTCAGGGTTGCTATTTTATTGATGTTTACGGATAGTTTGGTCATTGGGCAATAGTTAATTAGGAATTAGTCATAGTTAATAATCATTAGTCATTACTCGATAGTTTGGGTAGCCTATAGCTAAAATTAATAAGCTTAAGATGGTAAGGCGAATAGCCATCCTTTTGCTAATAATTAAGACTAATGAACTTTTTTACCACTGACTAGTGAATTCTTTTGATTCACCAATGACTAATGAACTCTCTTCTTATTGTTTACCGGTTGGGGTACTTTAACATAATAGCCTGTTCCATCATACTGGCGCTTACGCGGATGTTCCTTGCATGTCGTAGAACAAGCTCCGTCCAATTCCCAACCACAGTCATCGCATTGAGTGAAATGTTCATTGCACTCAGGATTTGCGCAGTTGATCATTTTAGCTGTTGTTTTTCCGCAATTATAGCAGGTGGCAATAACTTTAGGATTCACTTTATTCACTTCAACGGCTACTCGGTTATCAAATACATAGCACTGGCCTTCAAAGTCTTTTCCTTCGGCTTCTTTGCCGTATTTAATTATTCCGCCGTGTAACTGGTAAACTTCTTTAAAGCCTTCGTGTAAAAGCAGGGCAGAAGCTTTTTCGCATTTAATTCCGCCTGTGCAATAGGTAAGAATTTTTTTGTCCTTGTATTGTGCCAGTTCATTGATCTTTGCGGGAAAATCACGGAAGTTTTCAATGTCAAGGGTTACTGCATTTTTAAACTTACCTAATGAATGTTCGTAGTTGGATCGAACGTCCAGAATAACCACATCGTCTCTGTCTTTCATCTCTAAGAAGTCCTTTGGCTCTAAATGAACGCCAGTTTTCTTTTTAGGGTCGATGATGTTTGGATCGCGCAAACCAGAATAAACAATTTCTGATTTGTAGCGACAGTGCATTTTGATAAACGATGGTTCGTCAACATCGTCGATTTTAAATTCTGTTGCTGCAAAACGAGGATCGTTTTCGATGAAATTCATGTAGGTTCTGCATGATTCAACCGTTCCTGAAACTGTTCCGTTTAAACCTTCATCGGCTACAATTATACGTCCGACAAGGTCTAAAGACTTACAAAAGTTTAGGTGATCTGCGGCGAATTGTTCCGCGTTTTCTATTGTCGTGTAACAATAGTAAAGTAATGTCTGGTATCTTTTCATATTTCATTAATACTGCTGCAAACAGCGTGAAATGCGGTGCAAAGATATGATTTTTGACGATTTAACCCTCGTGCTTTGGTAAATCAAAAGCCATAAAATAAACGAAAAGCCTTGTATGGTTTGCCATCCCGTGTGCACGACCATCCAAAGTCGGCTCGAACAATCAGTCTTTGGACTCCAAAGTATACTTCCCGGTAATTATTCATAGGCTGTGATAAATAAGCTCCGCCAATTATTTCTTCGAGTTTCAGTTTTCTGATCAAGGGGATTTTTTGCAGGAAAAATCCTAAAAAGTTATGTTCATAGTGTGCTTCAAAATATTTGTCGTTTGTGGCGTATGCGTAATAATCCAAAAAATGAAAGTTCGGGAATAGGGGGTTGTAAACCGCTGTTTGATTCCCGGTAAAATGTTTAATGTCTGGATAAAACAAGGATCTGGTATTTATAAACTTTCCTGCCGAAAGATAGAAAGAGCTATATCCAATTAATCCGGTTTTAACTTTGTCCTGAAATAAATCTGCAGAAATGAAGTCATAATCTACCGCAGAATTAAAAATGTTAGGGATGCCTTTTCTATAATTTAGCTTTATAGTGGGATATCGGGCGTTTTCATAAATTTTACCATCCGGACGCGTGGTATACCGCTGTCCATACGTATACGACAGCTTGGCTTCAATACTAAATGAATTATTGATGGGAAAAAGGTTCTCGTCATTTGTTGGGCTAAGCGGATTGTTAGACGTCAATATTTTAGCTGCATTATCGAAAATTGGTCTGTGGGATGCATTTCTCAAAGGATATCTCCTCGAAATTTCTGTTCCACCGGTTACCAATAAACCATCAGTAATTTCACGCTGGGCACTCAAAGCGAAAAAGTTTGATTTGTAGAGTTTGAGAAAGTTTTTCCCGTCAAATAGTGTCGTTAAGGTATTATAAAATAGATTGATTGTCCCCCGATTATTCAGGTCCAAGTAATCGGTTCCAACATTCAGAGTGAAATTCTCATGATGGAGAGTATCTCTTAAATAGTTTATTTCGAGATTAGTATTTAATGTTTTACTCCCGAATCCATATCGGAATCTCGGTTTTATATCAATTGAACGCTGTAGCGAGAAGTCTTTTCTATAGTGCGGCTTTAAATCTACTGCCCAACCTTCTACAGTATTATAAAAAACTGTTCTGTTTATAGAATTAAAGTGCCAATAGCTGTTTTTTGCATAGTTGTGCAATGTATAACCGCTAAACAGGAATTTCACCGGCTTAAATTTATTTCTGACTTTCTGGAGTGAATCCATAACCGCCGGTGTTGAAACTCTTGAGGCAGCGGTATCTTTGATTCTGTAATTGATATCCTCTTCCTGTGTTAATGGAATTGGCCGGTTTTTAACCCAATAGTCATCGTCCTTTTTATTTACATCGGCCGGCACTTTCATTATTTCGTCTTTGAAAAAATTATCCGGAAAAGACGGATTTATATAGTAATTACTGTACAAACCAGTGAAATATCCGGCAAACTTAAATCCTAATACGTTTCCCTTAAATGTAAAAGTTATGTCTGAGGGGAGCCAATAGGTTTTTCCGACCTCAATGAAATTCTGACTTATTCTTAAAGTGTCAACGAAATTAATGCGCGATTCTTCGGTAATCATCAAATCAACGCTGTACAACCGCCAGTCGCCTTCAACCAGATAGATATGTCCGCTGAAAACCGGGTCGAAACGATTTTTGGGACTTATTTTTATTTTATAAATAGTATGCCCGCTTTGCTGACTGGACCCTTCGAGCTTATAATTATAATAATCAAATGCATTATCTGCAACGGGAGATACGTAACTCTGATTACCCAAGGGCCCCCACTGGAGAAGGTTATCGTACAGGTTTATTTGTAAATCTAAGGCCCGGTTAAAACTAAATCCTTCCTTATCGCCGGCAATTTTCGACGCTTCCATCACCTCTTTTACATTCGGGTAGTTGAAATAGAACTTTGACTTGGTTTCGGACAAATAAAGAACGCCCTGCCTGTTGGAGTCGAGATTAAGCGCCTGCGCGACATTCTGCCCTAGAATTTTTTTAGGAGCACCTACAAGTTTCTGGATTCCTTTGGTATACACATCGCAAATGTATGAGGGGGTCGATCTTAGGATTATTCGCTTGGATATGACTTTTCTTATCAGACCATTAGCTGGATCTTCCATTTTTTTACTCGAAATTTTTACTTCACCCAGTACAAATCGCTCTTTTTCCAAAACAGCATTTACTTTAATTCCTTTTCTAGCCTCGATTTGAATCTGTTCCTGTTTATATCCCACAAACCTGAAAATGATGGTATGCTTACCGGGCATGAGCGCTATTTTATATTCTCCATTCTGATTTGCCATGCTACTATTGCTCTCATTCTTAACAAAAATGGAGGTAAAAGCGATTGGAGAGCCTTCTGTATCAATAATTTTCCCTGTTACCAAAATTGGCTCCTGGGAAAACGCTTTTGATAGTAAAAGTGAAAAAATTAATAAGGCTTTTCTAAACATGTACGGGAAACAGAACAGTATAAAAACTCAGGTCTAAATTGAATTGTTTGTAAGTATACTATAACGAATTTAATGCCAAAACAAGTATATATAAGATAAATCAAATTGGTGTTGACGAATAGTTAAGAAAAATGCGGAGTAATTGTTCTCTGAACCTTAAAGGAATGCAGCCTATACGTTATTTTTATTATTTTCGCACATTCGACGGTTTTGCGCCATAATTCATGCAAATGACGCGTTTTATCAACCACGGCTCTGAATAATCGGTGTATCAATTACTACAATGCAAGAAAAAATAAATTTATATACAGAGGAGATTAAAGGCTTTCGACCGAATAATTCTGATGAGCTCGAGGCCTTCAGGATAAAGTTTTTAGGGTCGAAGGGTATTATAAAGGATATTTTTGATGAGTTTAAAGCTGTTTCTCCTGAAGAGAAGCGAGTTTTAGGGAAGGTGCTGAATGAATTTAAGGTTCTTGCAGAGCAAACATATCAGTCTTTTAAAGAAAGCTTAGATTCTCAGGAAACCAGTAAAGGTTCAACTATAGATGCATCGCTTCCGGGTGAAGGCTTTGAGATCGGATCTCGTCATCCTTTGTCGTTGGTACGGAAAGAGATTATTGAAATATTTAAAAAACTCGGTTTTACAGTTGCCGAGGGACCAGAAATTGAAGACGACTGGCATAATTTTTCTGCCTTAAACTTCCCGCCCGAACATCCAGCCAGAGATATGCAGGATACTTTTTTCATTAAAAAAGATGCTGAAAAAGGCGATATCGCTTTACGTACACACACATCGTCTGTGCAGGTTAGAATGATGGAGAACGGGAAACCGCCGTTTCGTGCTTTAATGCCGGGGAGAGTTTATCGTAACGAAGCTATTTCTGCCCGCGCTCATTGTTTTTTTCACCAGATCGAAGGTTTGTATGTCGACGAAAATGTTTCGTTTGCAGATCTAAAGCAAACTCTTTTTTACTTTGTACAGGAGTTGCTTGGAGAAGGAACCAAAGTGCGTTTCAGGCCGTCATATTTCCCCTTTACCGAGCCGTCTGCAGAAATGGATATTTCATGCACCATTTGTAAAGGAAGTGGTTGCCAGATGTGCAAACAAAGTGGCTGGGTGGAAATTCTGGGCTGCGGGATGGTAGATCCTAACGTGCTTGAAAATTGCGGCATCGACGGAACAAAGTTTACTGGTTTTGCGTTCGGTATGGGAATAGAACGTATTACCAACTTGAAATATCAGATAAAGGATTTACGTTTATTCTCTGAAAACGACATTCGTTTTCTTAAGCAATTTCAGTCTGAATTAATCTGATAAATGAAAATAGGCGGCTTTTTAGTGAGTTTGTTTTTGATTTCGTTGTTTTCTTGTAAAAAGGACGATGGCGATCGTATTCCGGAAGTATATGTCAGATATGATATTAGCAAGATTGAATTCGACCAGAATGATATAAATGGAGTTTTACTGGTGAACGGACATGGAGTTGCAGGTCTGATAATTTATAAGACATCCAATAATACTTACAAAGCGTATGATAGATGCAGTTCGGTGGAGCCTGCAAAAAAATGCGCAGTTGCTCCTGATGAGAGTTTTACCGTGACCGATCCCTGTAGCGGGGCAAAGTTTTTTCTAATGGATGGTTCTCCTGCAAAGGCGCCAGCCGTAAGATCATTGAAAGAGTACCGGGTACTTACTACATCTTTTCAAATACTGATATCCAATGATTATGGAAATTGATAAGATAAAGGAAAGTATTTTAAAGGCTGCCCAGGATCTTTTCCGAAAATACGGTTATCATAAAACCAGTGTAAATGAAATTGCAAAGAAAGCTAAAATAGCAAAGGCTACGCTTTACAAATATTTTGAAAGCAAGGAAGTTTTGCTCCATTATATTTTGATGGATTTCATTCGAATCAGCGTAAATGAAATTATTGAAAAAGGGGCCGAGGAAACAGATAAGGAGGCATATCTCAGTAATTTGATTCTTGAAACCAGCCGGCTTTCATATACAATCTGCAACGAATTTATTGGCTGGGATTTTATCCGCGAATCAACCAATGCTCAGGGTTTTTTAAAACTTTTGTCTGATGATTTGGAAGTTTTTCTAATACAATCTTATCGCGAAACTCATCTGTTTAAAGGCGATGAGCATTATGCTGAAAAATTGCGCTTTCTGATCAAGTCAAGCAAAGCCATCGTTTTTTCATTTGCATTTACTTCTGTCACCGACTCGGATGTTCGTAAGCATTTTGTTAGTTTTCAAAAAGAAATTTTGCCTTACCTGGTAAAAGCAGCCATTTAATTTTTTTAGAAAAGATCGTTGCGAGGTAATAGGTCGGCATTCCCTCATCTCAAATTATACACTTCTAATAGTTCTCGTACAAAAAATATTATTTTTGCCGCACATGAAAAGAATTCCTGCAGAGAAAAAGCGCATAGAAAACATCCTGGTAACAGATATTGCGGAAGGTGGTAGAGGTGTTGGTAAATCGGATGATCTAGTTCTTTTTATTGAAAAAGCCGTTCCCGGCGATGTGGTTGATGTTGAGCTGTATAAAAAGAAAAAGAATTTTGCTGAAGCGAAAGTAACAGTCTTGATAAAACCCTCCGAACACAGGACCGAACCGTTCTGTCCGCATTTCGGAGTTTGCGGAGGGTGTAAATGGCAGCATATGACGTATGAAGCCCAACTTCAGTTCAAACAAAAAAGCGTCTTTGATGCTCTCGAGCGCCTTGCAAAAGTGGATGTTTCTAATGCAGAACCTATCTTGGCATCGTTTGAGACCCGTTATTACCGCAACAAACTGGAGTTTACTTTTTCTAATAAGCGCTGGCTCACTGATGGTGATATGGCAGATCAGCGGGAAGACAGAGAAATGAATGCTTTAGGTTTTCATGTGCCTTTGCGTTTTGATAAGATTTTAGATATTGATGTTTGTTACCTGCAGACTGATCCCTCCAATGAGATCAGGAATGCTATAAAGAATTTTGCGCTCCAGGAAAGTATTAGCTTTTATGACCTTAGAAATCATGAAGGTGCTTTAAGAAATCTTATAATCAGAACTTCAACCACCGGTGAACTGATGGTAATTGTCGTTTTTGCTTATGTGTCAGAAGATGAGGTTCAAAAGACGATGGCGTTTGTAAAAGATCGTTTCTCTCAGATAACTTCTTTACTGTATATCATTAATCAGAAAAAAAACGATACCATTTTCGATCAGGATATCCACTTATTCAGCGGACGGGATTTCATCTTTGAACAAATGAAAGACGAGATTGGAAAAGAGGATCTTAAATTTAAAATTGGTCCGAAATCTTTTTACCAAACCAATTCATTGCAGGCTTATGAACTGTATCTGATTACCCGCCAGTTCGCTGGCTTTAAGGGTGACGAGCTGGTGTACGATTTATATACAGGGGCCGGCACCATTGCAAATTTTGTGGCCAGGCATGTGCGTGAAGTAGTTGGGGTAGAATATGTCCCCACTGCGATAGAAGATGCAGTGATTAATTCTGAACTTAATAATATTCGGAATACAAAATTCTATGCCGGCGATATGAAAGATGTTCTGACTCCTGAGTTTGTACTGGAACACGGAAAACCAGATGTAATTATTACCGACCCTCCAAGAGCGGGAATGCATGCTGATGTGGTGGCAAGAATTCTTGAAATTGAAGCGCCGAAAATTGTTTATGTGAGTTGTAATGCTGCTACACAGGCCCGGGATGTAGCTTTATTGAAGGAGAAGTATTCTGTAACCAGAATTCGTCCGGTGGATATGTTTCCGCATACACAACACGTTGAAAATGTCGTTTTATTGGAATTAGTAAATCCAGCAAAATTCTAGGTAATGGAAATCAGAGATTTAATTAATCAGCCCGACGGAGAGGGAGCCGAACCTCAAAAGTCAAGTCCGCTTAAAAGTTTGGAATCAGATTTAAAGCTTTACAGTGAATCGATTAAAGAGATAGCTGGCGAAATTTTAAACGAAGGCTTGTCTGAGTACCCCATCTTTGTTGCCCATCAACATGAGGTTGCTTTAGGTGAACTTATTTTGGATAAAAATGAACTCAATACTTCATGGTCCATTCAGGCATCAATGCTTGAAGAATTTGTAGAAAAGGGAGTTATTCATAAAGATAAAAGGGAGCGTTTTATTAAGCAGTATAAAAATCCTAACGAGTTTATGTGCTTATTCGTAGTTGTGCCTGAAGGAGCGAATTTTGTGTTTTATCCTTATATTTAAAAATCCATTTTTAAGCGCTAAACTTCAAAAGAATGCCAGATAAAAAAATTCTTATTCTCGACAAAAAGCAAATTCAACAGAAGATTACCCGCATGGCTTACCAGATATGGGAGGATAATCTGGGTGAATCGGAACTGGTAATTGCCGGAATAATCAATTGTGGTTATACGCTGGCAGAGCGTTTGCAAAAAGAGTTGGAAAGAATATCGGGCATTAAGGTGGTTTTGATGAAGATTTCTTTAGATAAAGAAATCTCACATTTACAGGCCGATACGGATGTGTCTATCGAAAGTTGCAAAAACAAAGTTGTGATCCTGACAGACGATGTGTTAAACAGCGGCAGAACATTGGCCTATGGCTTGGGCGTGTTTTTAAACATTCCTTTGAAGAAGCTTCGCACCGCAGTTTTGGTAAATCGAAGTCATAGGATATTTCCTGTTTCGCCCGACTTTACAGGATTAGATCTGGCTACCGTTATTAAAGAGCATGTCGACGTGCTTTTAAACGAGTCTGAAGAGGATGCTGTCTATTTAAGATGATCTGCGGTTTTTAAAATTTCAATAATTTTTTCCGGATTTTGATCCATTCCTTTAACAACGAGCTCTGCTTGTTTATAAAATTTTTCGCGTAACTCTAGTCTTTCTGCAATAAATTGTTCCAGTTGCTCACCTTTCAAATTTTGTAGCACAGGGCGCTGTTCTGTGCCGTTCTCTAATCTTTTGGCTAGTGCTTTCGGTGATAAAGAAAGATAAATAGTCGTACCGTTTTCGTTCATCCATTGCAAATTATCGAAGAAACAGGGAGCCCCTCCGCCGGTCGCAATAACGCTATTTTCCGGTAGGTTGATAGTTTTTAACGCGGAACTTTCAAGTTCTCTAAAAGCCTCTTCGCCGTGTTTCTGAAAATATTCGCTGATAGACATGTTTACCATGCGCTCAATTTCTTTGTCGATGTCCACAAACGTGTAACCCAGCTTTAAAGCTAGCTTTTTGCCTAAAGTGCTTTTGCCGCAACCCATAAACCCGATTAAAAATATCTTCATAACAGCCCCTCGCGTTTGTAAGCAATAAAATCAGTTACAGGAGGCGCTATCTCATTTAAGCGGAATTGCATAGCAATTTGAGCCCGATGATAAGTTGAATGATTAATAATCTGAAATAAAATGTCTGAAGTTTTATTTTCAAAAAAGCCGCCCTCGGGGTTTGCATATTTAACAATGCTATTCAGATCTGTTTTTACGATCGCATATAGATTCGACATATTCTCGGCAAACAGTGACTCAAAGGCGCTTTTCGGATGTATCTGAAAGCGTTGAAACGACGAGCTCACTCCTTTAATTCGGCTTATCCAGATATGTTGGCTGTTCAGAACATGGCTGAATAAGTATTCAGCTTCAGATATGGTTTTCTCTGAGCTTAAGAAAGTGGCTATAATTTTAGAATCTGCTATTTCTGTATAGCGTACGAGTTCTTCAAACATTCCGTCTATTTTTTACTAAAATATTCTTTTTCCAGTTTCTCATATGAAGGAAGCATATGAAAATGCCATTTGTCAATCACAATCCCATCTTTAAGTAAAAGTAAACCCGGATTGGATCTGACCATACTTTTCAGTGGTACACCATCTGCATTGAAAACCTCCATCACCAGTTTGTTGCGCTTTCTGAAAACTTCCATGCTATCTGGAGATGCCGACGTGAGCAGAACGGTGCGGATGTTGTAATTTTCAGCGCTGTTAATGGCCAATGCATTTAAATCACCTATGGCATTTATATTAGCTTTGTTTAGCTGCTCGGCTACAATCACCAGATTGTAATACGGATTCTCGATTATTTCTGAAGTGTAATCCGTGCCCTGACTATCCGCAATCTTTAAATCTCTGATTTTTGGCTCAAATCCTTTTTTAACCAGTTTACTTTCGGGCGTTCCAATGATTTCCCAGTTTGCATCTTTCCATATTTCGGTTTCCAGATACTCCTTGTCGGTCATCTTTTTTGTTTCGCCCGATTTTTTATTTTTTAATGAATACCTGATCTCGTAAATATCAAGCGGAGCACCCTCGGGAATTTTCATGTATTCGGGCAGATTAGCGCCCTTATGGTAAGGAAGAAAATCTTTTACCGGAAGAAAGTTGTATGTGTATAAGGCAAATCCGAATGAAAGCACCGAAGTAATAATCAAGGCTCTGGTTTCGGCTTTTTCCGACTTAAGAACCGGCTGTATTTTATCTCTGTTTAAATAAATTATAACGATAAAAAATAAGAGTATTAAATCCTTTGTAAACGACTGCCATGGAGTTAATGGAATGGCATCTCCGAAGCATCCGCAACTTCTGACAACATCAAATGCTGCAGAGTAAAATGTTAGAAAAGTAAAAAAAACTACCAGTGCAAGTAATCCGATGCTGGTTTGTCTGGCTCGTATCCCCAGCAATAAAGCAACTCCCAAAATTATTTCTAAGGCACAGATGATAATTGCAATGGCAACCGCGAAGCTGTTTAAAAAATCTATGTGGAATACTTCAAAATACTCTTCCAGTTTATAGCCAAAGCCAAGCGGATCATTCGCTTTTATTAACCCCGAAAAGATGAAGATAATGCCGACAAAGAATCTTGAAAAGATCACAGGAAATTTTTTCATTTAACTCCAAGTTTAATCAGTGCAAAAACAGAATAATTCAGCATGTCCTGATAATTCGCTTTAACTCCTTCAGAAGCCAGAGTCTGACCCTGATTGTCTTCAATTTGCTTTACGCGAAGAATTTTCATTAAGATCAGATCAGTTAAGGAGCTGATTCGCATATCACGCCATGCTTCACCGTAATCGTGGTTTTTAGCAAACATTAGTTCCTTAGTTTCATTTGCCTTTTTATTGAACTCAATCTCCACTTGCTCTGATGGAAGTTCGAAGGGTGCATTGGCGTTAAGTTCTAACTGCATCATTGCTATGATGCAATAATTGATAATTCCAATATATTCCGGTATGATATCCTCCCCAACTTTCGATATTTTTTTTTCTTCGAGGGTGCGTATTCGCTGTGCTTTAATAAAAATCTGATCGGTTATCGAACTTGGACGGAGAATGCGCCATGCCGTGCCATAGTCTTTGGTTTTTTTTATAAACAGATCCTTGCAAATTGTAATAACCGCGTCGTATTCTTCTGCTGTATTATTTATCAAAGCTTAAATTATTTGATTGTACGATGAATAAAGCTGTATTTTGCCTTTAAATGGCGGATAAAAATACAGAATTTCATCAGAATAAATCGTCTTTTAGAATTGATACTTCAGCGGCTCTTGAAAAGAAAACTCTGAATGTTTGCGGAAGGCTCATTGACTTTGAAACTCCCAAAGTAATGGGGATTTTAAACATCACTCCCGATTCTTTTTTCGAAGGCAGCCGTATCAGTTCTGTTCAGCAAGCTCTCCTGGCAACAGAGAAAATGCTCGGCGAGGGAGCTGGTTTTGTTGATGTGGGAGCTTATTCGTCAAGACCAGGGGCGGCGGATGTTTCTGAGAATGAAGAGATACAACGTTTAATTCCCATAGTAAAGGCTTTGGTTAAAGAATTTCCGCAAGCATTAATTTCTGTTGATACTTTTAGATCGAATGTTGCAGCGGCTGGCATTTTAGAGGGTGCGAGCATGATCAACGATATCTCCGCCGGCGATCTGGATCCTAAGATGTTTGAAACAGTGGGTCGTTTAAAAGTGCCTTACGTTTTCATGCACATGAAGGGAACGCCGCAGACAATGAAGGGATTGGCGCAATATGATAATGTTGTTACAGACGTAATGAAGTATCTTTTGAAGAAGATTGATCAACTAAAGGTGGCTGGCGTTACTGATTTTATCCTGGATCCCGGATTTGGATTTGCCAAAACGATCGAGCATAATTATGAGCTGTTAAACCAATTTGAACTGTTCAAATCTCTTGGAGCACCAGTGTTGGCTGGTCTGTCGCGAAAGTCGATGATTTGGAAAGTTTTGGGAATAGAAAATAAAGACGCCCTGAACGGGACAACGGTTTTAAATACGATCGCTTTGATGAAAGGTGCCGATATTTTGAGGGTACATGACGTGAAGCCGGCAGTTGAGGCTGTAACTTTATTGCAAAAAATGAATTCGCTGGTATGACAAGGTTTTCGAACAGTTTCCACTATAAATTAGTATTTTCAACGCATGGAGGGTTTTGATATTAGTTTCCTGCATTTAAGGTTCTGGGATTTAATCGATATCCTATGCGTAGCTATAATTATTTATTATATCTATAATCTTTTACGCGGCACAATCGCTTTAAATATACTGCTGGGATTGGTAATTATCTACCTGGCTTTTATTCTGGTTAAGCAATTGGAAATGAGGTTGCTTACTCAAATACTCGGTGGATTTGTAAGTGTAGGGGTGCTGGCATTAATAATAGTTTTTCAACAGGAAATAAGGCGGTTTTTATTGCTTATTGGTAAAAATGCCTCACTCCAACAAACCAAAATCTGGAAGAATTTCTTTCTTGGGAAAAAAGAGCTTGAGAAAGCAAACTTCATTTTTATCAGGCCCATTATTGAGGCATGCAAAAGTATGCAGAATAGTAAGACGGGTGCTCTGATTGTCTTTGCGAAATATTTTGATGAACAATATTTTCAAAACAGCGGCGAAACATTAAATTCAGCTATTTCGAAACGTTTGTTGGAAAGTATATTCCAGAAGTATAGTCCATTGCATGATGGCGCGGTTGTTATTTCGGAGGGACGCATAAAATCCGCCAGCTCGATTCTTCCTTTGACAGACAATGAAAAGTTACCCGCACAATTTGGTTTGCGGCATAGAGCGGGAATAGGAATTTCGGAAATGAGTGACGCTGTCGCGGTAATCATTTCGGAAGAAACAGGAGAGATCTCTTACGCTAAGCAGGGGAGAGTGAGAATGAATGTTTCGCTTGTGGATTTAGAGAGATTACTGAACAAAGATATTTAGGAGAAAGGTGAAAGGTCCGACGAATCATTTACAATAAAGCAAGAGCTTGATTCATATAACCAAGCTCTTGCTAATTAATTGGTGAAATCTCACCAATAAGTGCAATCCTTTCTTAACAATACTGCTCAAAAGCGCCAATCAGGTTATCCGCGATCATCTGTGCAGGACGGCCTTCTATCTGGTGACGTTCAATGATGTGAACCAATTTCCCGTCTTTAAATAATGCCATAGATGGAGAAGAAGGAGGATAAGGCATCATGTAGCTTCTGGCCTTATCCACAGCTGCTTTTTCTACTCCTGCGAATACGGTTACTAATTTATCAGGATGTTTAGCATGTTGCGATGCAATTTTGGCGGCAGGGCGTGCATTAGCTGCTGCGCATCCGCATACCGAGTTTACTACAACAAAAACAGTTCCTTCACCTGAAATTGCAGCATCAACTTCTTCCGCTGTTTTTAGGTCTTCAAATCCAACTTTGGTTAAATCTTCCCTCATTGGGGCAACTAAATATTCTGGGTACATACTTTTATATTTTACTTTTTGAATTACAATTTGCGTCGTTATGCATGTGCAAAATTAATGCTATCCCTGCAAATGTAAAAATTACGACATCAACGCTTTGTCACATTTAGTTATCCAGGTGTGATAAATGTATAAATGTTTGATATTCATTGGTCGATGCCGTATTTTTGTAGTTCATTTTAAAAAACAAACTATGTCATCAGTAG
>CAMPKC010000052.1 GCA_946887045.1 uncultured Sphingobacteriaceae bacterium
TGTGGGAGATACTGGGTTCGAACCAGTGACCCTCTGCTTGTAAGGCAGATGCTCTGAACCAGCTGAGCTAATCTCCCGTCGTTTGGGACTGCAAATATAGAAGCATATCCCTATTATTCAAAATAAATTTTACAATAATTATAACCCACTTTTTTACAGATACTTAGTTAGATCTGGGGACAATGGTTTAACCGCAGAACGAAAACGGTGAACCAATTTTCCGTTCTCATCAATCAAAAATTTCTCAAAGTTCCACTTAACTTCACCTTTAAAATCCGGATTCTCAGCAGAAGTTAAATACTTAAACAGCTCTGCCATGTCATCTCCTTTAACGCTCAGCTTCTCGGCCAGAGTAAAAGTGACCCCGTAATTCTGTTTGCAAAACTCTTTAATGTTTAGGTTCGAACCAGGCTCCTGATCTTTAAAATTATTGGCGGGAATACCGATAACAACCACCTTTCCCTTGTATTGCTCTGAAAGCTTCTGCAACTCGGCATACTGAGGGGTGTACCCGCATTTTGAAGCGGTATTTACGATCAATACCTTCTTTCCTTTAAACTTTCTCAGGTCAAGCGTCTTGCCATCGATGGTTTTGATTTTGAAATCATGTACAGACTTCGGCGGTGCTACAAATAATGTCAGAAGGAGAAATACAAGAACTTTCATAAATACAATTCAGTTTCCTCAAAAATAACCATTAAGGGGTAACAAAAAGAAACAGCCATGTAAAATTACTATAGCGGTTTATAATGTATCCTGGTCGTAAAAACAAAAAAGCCGCTCCAAAAAATGGAACGGCTTCAATTATTGGATTTTTTACTTTATTTCACTTCTTCGAAATCTACATCAGTAACAGTGTCACCAGCATTATTTGCTGATGCCTGACCATCGCCCGGCTGAGCACCTTCTGCGCCCGCACCTTCAGTAGCTTTGTACATTTCTTCGGAAGCAGCAGCCCATGCAGCATTCAATTCTGTTTGAGCTGTTTCAATATCTGCAAAGTTTCTGGCAGCATGTGCAGCTTTCAACTTCGTTAGCGACTCCTCAATCGGAGCTTTCTTATCCGCAGAAATCTTATCGCCATACTCTTTCAACTGCTTTTCAGTTGAGAAGATAAGAGCATCAGCAGCATTTAATGTGTCTACTTCTTCTCTGGCTTTTTTATCAGCTTCAGCATTCGCTTCAGCTTCTTGTTTCATTTTTTGAATTTCTTCATCCGATAAACCAGAAGATGCTTCGATACGAATTTTCTGCTCTTTACCTGTCGCTTTATCTTTCGCACCTACGTGCAAAATACCGTTTGCGTCAATATCAAAAGTTACTTCGATTTGAGGCACACCGCGTGGCGCAGGTGGAATTCCGTCTAAGTGGAATCTTCCGATTGTACGGTTTTGATTCGCCATCGGACGCTCACCTTGCAAAATGTGAATCTCAACCGATGGTTGATTATCTGAGGCTGTAGAGAAAGTCTCGGACTTTTTAGATGGAATAGTTGTATTCGACTCGATTAATTTAGTCATTACACCACCCATAGTTTCAATACCTAAAGACAGAGGAGTAACGTCAAGTAATAATACATCTTTAACCTCACCGGTTAATACACCACCTTGAATTGCAGCACCTATTGCTACCACTTCATCAGGATTAACTCCTTTTGAAGGCTCTTTTCCGAAGAATGCTTTAACTGCATCCTGAATAGCAGGAATACGAGTTGAGCCACCAACCAGGATAATTTCATCGATATCTGAAGTAGAAAGACCTGCATTTTTCAAAGCTGAACGGCAAGGCTCAATAGTACGTTTGATCAGGCTCTCTGCTAATTGTTCGAATTTAGAACGGCTTAGAGTACGCACAAGGTGCTTCGGGCCACTTTGATCAGCCGTGATATAAGGCAAGTTAATTTCAGTCTGATTAGAACTTGAAAGCTCAATTTTAGCTTTCTCAGCAGCTTCTTTTAAACGTTGCAGCGCCATTGCATCTTTTGCAAGGTCCATTCCGTTTTCAGATTTAAACTCTTCTGCCAACCAGTCAATAATTACCTGGTCAAAATCATCACCACCTAAGTGAGTATCACCATCAGTAGATTTTACTTCGAAAACGCCATCACCAAGTTCCAGAACAGAAACGTCATGTGTACCACCACCGCAGTCAAACACAACAATTTTCATATCCTTATGAGCTTTATCCAAACCATAAGCTAAAGCAGCTGCTGTTGGCTCATTAATGATACGTTTTACATTTAAACCAGCAATTTCACCAGCTTCTTTTGTAGCCTGACGCTGAGCATCATTAAAATAAGCGGGAACAGTAATAACCGCATCCGTTACTTCATGGCCTAAAAAGTCTTCAGCTGTTTTCTTCATTTTTTGAAGAATCATTGCAGAAATCTCCTGAGGAGTATATTTCCGGTCGTCTATCTCAACACGAGGTGTGTTGTTATCGCCTTTTACTACCGCATAAGGCACGCGACTGATCTCTTTTGCAACTTCATTATGGCTGTTACCCATGAAGCGCTTTATAGAATAAATAGTTTTTTTAGGATTAGTGATAGCCTGACGTTTTGCAGGATCACCCACTTTCCGCTCACCATTCTCTACAAAAGCGACAATGGATGGAGTTGTGCGTTTACCTTCGCTATTTGAAATAACAACCGGCTCATTACCCTCCATTACTGCTACACAGGAGTTAGTTGTTCCTAAGTCGATACCAATAATTTTTGACATGATATATATGTTTAATTTTTTTCAATAAATAATCAACATTGATTATCAAGCCTTATGCCAATAATGTTCTGCAAACAGATTGACAGTCTTATGTCAATATTTTTAAAGAGATATGGTGACAGGAGTGACAAAATGACCCATAAAAAAAGCCCCCTTGTTCAGGAGGCCTTCGATAGTATGCCTTAAAAACTTACTGTTTCTTAGTAGTTGTAGTTTTAGCCGGTGCAGCTTTCGTTGCGGGCTTTGTTGTACTGGTTTTAGAAACAGGTTTCTTAGCAGCAGGCTTGGCAGCAGGTTTTTTTACCGCCGGCGCCGCCGCCTTCTTCACTCGTTTTACCTTTACAAGTTCCAGATCAAATATAAGCGTCGAAAACGGCTTTATATCCTCTCCTGCTCCCTGTGGCCCATAGGCTAAATCCGAAGGTATAATAAACGTGGCTTTTGATCCTTCATTTAGTAAAAGCAGACCTTCTTCCCAACCCTGGATAACTCGGCCTTCGCCAAGCACGATACTTATAGGCTCATAAGGTCTCCCTGGCTGATCTAAACCAGCTTTCTTAGCCTCTGCTTCAATACTCGAGTCGAACACCTTACCTTCTAACGTTTTTCCAATATAATTCACCAAAACAGTATCGCCTTTAAGCGGCTTTGCTTTAACCGAAGGTTTAGTAATAATATACCTCAATCCGGTGGCTGTTTTTAATGGATTAATTTTAGAATCTGAGAGATATTTAGCAAGAGCACTTGACTCCGCACCTTTCATGTCGTCCATCATCTTCTGACGTTCCGCCATGGCTTCTTCCATTGATTGTATTTTATTGATTTTAACCGTAATAAAAAGCGAGCTTCCCTTTGGTAAAAAAGGTGGGCGTTGCTGCTCCATTTCGGGCTTATTAAAAATCGAATCAGTCGGGATGCGAACAATGGCACTGTCGTTTAAAGCCAACAAAGGGAAAAAATCCATTAAATCAGCAATATTTTGAGAAGCCTGAACCTGGATTGTAGCGGGTCTGTTTACCTCAAAAGAATTCATCAACACAGAGTCTTTATCCGTTTTTTGCACAAAGTTAAACGTGATAATATCGTTCAGCTTAATTTTTGGCCCGGCATTGGACGTAAATATTTTATATTGAAGCCCGTTTGGCAAACGCTGCATTCCTGCGTTATCCTGTGCCAGCACATGTACCGATGCTATCAGCAGCAATACCGTTATTATGTTTTTTATTTTCATATAAATTGAAAAAGAGGCTGTCCGAAAGTCTATCTAACCGTATTCCTAAAATAAATCCAGGCTTTAGAATTATACAGAATTTAAACAGCCTCTAATATATCTTTTATTGAGGCACGCCGGATTGAGGCATTCCAGGCATTTGCATCGGCTGTTGCACCGAACCTGGCTTTCCTTTTATAATATCAACAACTTCTATATCAAAAACAATCGGCATATAAGGTGGAATAGCCTGATTTCCCTGCTCGCCATAAGCAAGTTTAGAAGGAATGATTACGGTAGCTTTTGTTCCTTTAGGGAATAATAATAAAGCTTCGTCAAATCCAGGGATAGTTCCGTTAAGCCCGGCAGGCACTTTCATCGGCTCGTAAGGACGTTGCGCATTGAATGTTCCTGATTTTTGTGCTACAGCCTGAACACTGGTGTCAAATACTTTACCTGATAAGAACATTCCTGTATAATCTAATTTCACAGTATCTCCAACTGCAGCTTTAGGGCCAGTACCTTCTTTGGTAATTATGTACTGTAAGCCTGAGGCTGTTACTGTTGGCTTTAAATCCTTCGAAGCAATATAACCACTGATCTTGCCTGCTTCCTGGTTTTTAGCTTTATCAACCTCAGCCTTTAAAAAGCCATCAATCTTAGTCTGGAACAAACTGTCGTTCATTTTTCCTTTCGGGATGATTTTATCAAGCTTTATGGTAAAAAGCATATATTTCCCTTTTGTATTTGCAGGTTTCGGCATGCCTTTAGCTGCCATCGAGTCAAGATTCACTTTAAAAGTTGCACTGTCACCTTCACTTAACAAAGCCAGACCATCATAAATATCTCCTTTAAAAGCAGCTTTTTGCTGAACTAAAAAAGTCGGACGATCAAAGTCGAAAGAACTTGCAAGTACTGAATCTTCTTCAGTTTTCTGGATAAACTTTATGGCAAGAAAGTCGCCCTCTTTAACGGTAGCGCCCGATTCATCTTCGTGAATGATGTATTGAAGATCACCAGGGCCTTTTTTAAATTGCTTACATCCGGCGAAAGCCAGAGCAGCAAAACCTAAAACAATTAAATTTTTCTTCATTTTTATTTTATACTATTAATAGACTTTTATAATCAGGCAAAATACCCTTAAATTCTGAAATTACATCCTGTAATATTTTATCTGAGAATCCACCTGCTGCGTTTCTATGTCCGCCGCCATTAAAATACTTTTTACAGATTTCATTAGCAGGAAAATCTCCCGTAGAACGTAAAGAAAGCTTAACCTTATCCTTCCGTTCGATAATCAGGGCAGCTAATTTGATTCCGTTGATGGTTAAAGCGTAATTAACTAAACCCTCAGTATCTCCGGTATCAATCCCAAACTTCTCAAGCTCATCATTTGTCACACTGATAAGTGCAGTGTTATACTCTTCAAAAACCTCGAGTTTGTTTAGTAAACAATACCCAAGAAAACGTAAACGGCTTTCCGAGAAGTTATCGTATACCAACTGATGAATCTTTGCATTTTCTGCACCCCGCTGAATTAAGTCGGCCACGATATGATGAACCTGAGGCGTCGTCGTTGGGAAACGAAACGATCCCGAGTCGGTCATAATACCGGTATATAAACAAGATGCAACATCTTTATTTATAAGATGAGGCTCTTTCATAACTGTTACGATAAAATCATAAACCAATTGAGCTGTGGCGCATGCATTTATTGACCAATGCCGGTAATCATCAAAACCTTCAGGCTCCAGATGATGGTCAATCATGACTTTCACCGCCTTGGATTCACGAACGATTTCTCCCATTTCATTTATCCGCGAAAGCGCATTGAAATCCAGGCAAAATACAACATCAGCTTCGGCAATGTATTTATTTGATTCCGCCACGGTTTCTGTATAAACCAATACTTCAGGATTATGCGGCATCCAATGGAGAAATAATGGATAGTCGGTCGGAGTTATCACTCTAACGTGATGACCTTTTTGAACAAGATAATTATATAAACCCAATGATGAACCCATTGCATCACCATCAGGTTTATGATGCGTGGTGATTACTATGTGCTGAGGGTTAGCTAATAATTCTTTAAGCGAGGCTAGTTCCAACATTCTTTAAAAAAAAGAAACGCAAAGCTATTAAAAACCTTTACGATACAAAATGCTTTTGACAGAATGATTACACGCATACACAATTCAAAAATAATCGCGGGAAGCGAATACACTTATCCTTTTTTAATTTTTAAAGAAAAAGTAGAGACAGAAAACTATCACTCTTTTACATAATTAAATATACATCTGTAAAATTTATCTAAGTTTGCAGCGATTTTTCAATACAACAAAACCAAATGGCAACGAACAGAACATTCACAATGATTAAGCCTGATGCTGTAAAAAACGGACATACAGGTGCTATTTTAGACGATATTATTAAAGGCGGTTTCAAAATTATAGCAATGAAATACACCAGCCTTACTAAAGATACCGCCGGAGCGTTTTATGCTGTGCATAAGGAGCGTCCTTTTTACACTGACCTGGTTGACTTTATGTCATCAGGACCAATCGTTGCTGCGATTCTTGAAAAAGACAATGCAGTAGAAGATTTCCGTAAACTTATTGGTGCTACAGATCCAAAGAAAGCTGACGTTGGGACTATCCGTAACAAATACGCTGAATCTATTGAAGCAAATGCAGTTCACGGTTCAGACTCGGACGAAAATGCTGAGATTGAAGGTAATTTTTATTTCTCTGCGTTAGAGAGATTTTAGAAAAGATGAGTGAGTGAATGAATAAAATTCCTTTACTCACTCCTTTTTAAATAAAAACTATTTCGTCTAACACACTGCTTCCCGCTCTTTCGTTCATCCTTTTTACTATCTCTGAACGAATCATTAACAATTCATTTTTTAATACCGACGACTCGACCCGGATAAATAATTTCCGTTCGCGGATGTATAACTGACTGGTTCGGTTAGCAACTGCGCGGCCCATAAGCTCGGGCCAGGCAGCAATAAGCGAGGTTTCATCAAATTTTCGCTTAAGCTTATATACCTTAAGCAATTGCTCAATGGCCTCTTTTAAAGGTTTATCGTTATTCCGCCCCATCTTGTTTTACAGTTCCGTTTTCTATTTCAAATACACTCAAACCTACGCCTATTCCATTAAAAATTCTTTTTACCCGCTCAGAACTGGTATCCGTTATGAAAATCTGTCCAAAATCATCGTGAGATACCATTTGCATCAGTTTGGTAATCCGCAGATCATCCAGCTTATCAAAAATATCATCTAACAACAATAAAGGTTTAAACCCCTTCTTTTCGTTAAGATAAGTATACTGAGCTAATTTCAAAGCAATAAGAAATGACTTTTGCTGTCCTTGCGAACCAAATTTCTTAAGAGGCATACCATGAATCGAGCACAACAAATCGTCTTTATGTATGCCGGTGGTTGTGCGCTCCAGAACTCTGTCGCGCTCGATCGACTTTTTTAAAAGAACAGCAAAGTTCTCTTTGGCCAGCTGAGAATCATAAATAAGCTCTACCTGTTCGGCATCATCTGTGAGATACTTATAATGAGATGCAAAAACAGGCAGGAAGGCATCCATAAAGGCTCTTCGCTTCTTAAATATATTGTTCCCCGCCGTTATCAGTTGCTCATCATAAATTTCAAAGAGCTGTGCATCATACCGGCCGGTTTGGGCTATGTTACGCAGCAATGCATTCCGATTCGCCAGATTTTTATTATATACGATCAACTCGTCGAGGTACTGATTGTCTGTTTGAGAGATAACATTGTCAATAAACCTTCTCCGCTCTTCACTGCCTTCGATAATGATGCTGATATCGTAAGGTGATATCATGACCAATGGGAATAAGCCGATGTGATCCGCTAATCGTTGATATTCCTTTTTATTTCGTTTAAACTGCTTTTTCTGATTTCGTTTTAACGAACAGGCGATTACATCCTCAGTATTTTGTCTCTCAAAAGTCCCTTGAATCATGAAAAAATCTGCACTTTGCCGAATCTGCTGCGAATCAATAGGGTTGAAATAGCTTTTGCACAGGGATAAATAATGGATAGCGTCCAAAAGATTGGTCTTTCCTGCACCATTATTACCGGCAAAAGCATTTACTGAAGCAGAGAAGTTTAATTCTGCTTCTTCATAATTTTTGAAATTAAGTAGAGATATTTTCTGAAGCCACATACAAAAGAGACACAAAGTTACAGTTTAAAGGGCATTCTGTTTTTTAAATTTAAAGAAGGCTTGATTGTAAATGTGAAAACTGTATTTTTGCAAACTTCATTTTTTAAAACGCAAATGGCGACTAATCAAAAAGATACTATTTCAGAGCCCGCAAAAACAGGCAGCACAAGTAACTTTGTGCAGGAAAACAAAAAAAGCCTGGCAGTAATTGGTGGTGCTATTGTAGCACTGGTACTGCTTTACATAGGATATCAGAAATTCTATCTGGCTCCAAGAGCAGAAAAAGCAGCGAACGAAATGTTCAAAGCTGAAGAGTATCTGGCGGCAGACTCATTAGCAGATCGTGCTATAAAAGGCGATGGCTCATATCCTGGCTTTGAAAAAATTGCTGAAGAATATTCGAACACAAAATCTGCGAATCTTGCAAACGCTTACGTTGGTGGATTATATCTTAAAAAAGGAGAATTCAAAAACGCCGTGGAAGCACTTGGCAACTATAGCTCGACAGGCAGCCCTGTAATTGACCCTCTGGTTTTAGGAATGCTTGGTGATGCTTACTCGGAATTGAAGGAATACGGAAAAGCAGAAACGTATTATAAAAAAGCTTCTGATAAATATGAAAATTCATTTACAACGCCGTTGTTCTTAAAAAAATTAGGGCTTGTTTATGAAGCGCAAAAAGAATTTGATTCTGCACTAGAGGTTTACAAAACCATAAAACAGGATTTTCCTGAAAGCTATGAGGCAACTTTGATTGATGCGTATATAGCTCGTGCAGAAGCACGCTTAAATTAACATACTAATTTCCCCCTCGTAAAATGGTTACCTGAATTTCAGGTAACCATTTATATTTTTACACAATGGCAACTCATCTTAAAAGTTTATCAGATTTCAGTCACACAAGCATCCCTTCGGGCGAGGGCTTTAAGTTTGGAATTGTTACCGCTCAGTGGAATGCAGAAATTACTGGCGCCCTGTATAACGGAGCAGTATTGCTTCTTGAAAAACAAGGTGTAAAACCGGAAAACATTATTGAAATCACAGTACCCGGAAGTTTCGAGCTTACCGCGGGCGCCGACATTCTTTTAAGCAAAAAAGAAGTAGATGCCGTTATTTGCCTCGGATGCGTTATTAAAGGAGAAACCCCCCATTTTGATTTTATCTGCAATGCAGTTGCAAATGGCATTAGTCAGGTTAGTATAAAATATAATAAGCCAGTAATATTCGGAGTACTTACCACTAACAATCTTGAGCAGGCCCAGGCCCGCTCGGGAGGAATACATGGAAATAAGGGCGAAGAAGCAGCTGCCACTGCACTGCTGATGGCCGAATTACAAAACAATTTAATTGATTGAAACTTATTGACGTAAGTTTCGTATTGTGATTGAAATTCGATACTTTTAATAATTATGAAAAGAATAGCTATTTTATTCCTTCTCCTGTTTACTGCTACAGTTACCTTTGAATCTTGTTCATCTAAAACTTGTCCTGCGTATAACTCATATCCCAAAGACAGGCGATAGTTCTCGCCTTGAGCAATCTGTGTGTAATATTCACTCAGAAGATGATTGAAAACTTGGATTGCAATACAATACCTGCCTATTTTTGAGTTTATACTTTTTATGAATTGGATACCGCTAGAGACAATTGAGCAATTGCAGCAAATTAAAGAAGCTGCCGGACATAGTATTTTATTTAAACATAGTACACGTTGCTCTATCAGCCTTATGGCTAAAAGAAAGTTTGAATTCGAATGGGACGCACTTCCCGAAGACACATCTCTTTACTTTCTCGACCTTATAAAATACCGCCCTATTTCTAATGCGATTGCGGAATTATTCGATGTACATCACGAATCGCCTCAATTATTGCTCATTAAAGAAGGAGAATGTATTTATGAAGCTTCGCACAGCGAGATTTCTGCTGAGGAAGCCGCAGACCAAATGTCTGTGAATTTATAAATCACACTGTTTTAAGAAGGATACTTAAACGTTATCACTTTTAAAATATCTGGATGCAAGCTATAAAACACCGGACAGGTTTTAGCGGCATGTTCAAGAATTGCCTTTTCTTTATCATTATATGAACCAGTAAAGGCAATTTCTGCATGGATCTCGCTTACCCGTCTGGGATCCGCTGCCATTATTTTGGTAATTGCACAACTGGTTCCCTCAATATTGATTTCCCGTTCGCGGGCAGCAATCCCCATGATGGTTAACATGCAGTTTCCCAGGGAAGTAGCCAACAAGTCTGTCGGAGAGAATGCCTCGCCCTTTCCTTTATTGTCTACAGGCGCGTCAGTAATTATCTTTTCTTGCGATTGTGTATGTGTTGCTTCGGTTCTTAAATCGCCTAAATAAGTTATTGTGGAAGTCATATTCTAAAGTAAAAGATTAAAATTCAAAAATAAAAACCGCCCGCCAGACTACTGAAAAATATTAAATGATTTAAATAGCCTCAGGATGTCGAATTTACCTGTTTAGTTTAAATGTAAAAAGATTCCCATTTTTTTCATTTTTCCTTTTGAATTTTAAATTTCAAACAAACATCTCATATCTATAAGTTACATTTGTAAAATGATTGAATTGCCGGTTATTCCTGCCAACCAGGCAGCACGCAGACCCAACTGGTTACGGGTAAAACTACCTGTGGGAAAAGAATATGCGCATGTTCGCAGCCTTGTAGACACTCATAAGCTTCACACAATTTGTGAGAGTGGTAATTGTCCGAATATGGGCGAATGTTGGGGTGCCGGTACCGCGACGTTTATGATATTGGGCAATATCTGCACGCGTTCTTGTTCGTTTTGTGCTGTTGCCACCGGACGGCCGTTAGCGGTAGATCTGGATGAGCCCAACCGGGTTGCCAATTCAATTAAATTAATGAGCGTTAAACATGCGGTAATTACTTCGGTAGACCGAGATGATTTAAAAGATGGCGGCTCTATCATTTGGGCCGAAACCATCAGGGCAATCAGAAGAGATAGTCCCGGCACCACGATGGAAACTCTGATTCCAGATTTCAGAGGCATTTGGGATAACTTATACCGGGTTTGCGAAGAACGCCCTGAAGTGGTTTCTCACAATATTGAGACTGTAAAACGTTTAACCAAAGAAGTAAGAATACAGGCAAAATACGACAGAAGCATGGAAGCACTGAAACGTATTTCTGAATTTGGATTGAGAACAAAATCGGGCATTATGTTAGGTCTAGGCGAAACTGAAGCCGACGTAATTGAAACTATGCAAGATTTGGCCGACACTGGTGTTCATATATTAACTCTTGGCCAATATTTGCAGCCAACTAAAAATCACCATCCTGTATTAGATTGGATACACCCGGATCAGTTTGCTAAATACAAAGAAATCGGACAGAAAATGGGATTCAAATATGTAGAAAGTGGCCCATTAGTGAGATCATCTTATCACGCGGAAAAGCATCTTTTTGATCAGGTATTCTAATATCAGACTTTTCCCACTTCTGCAGAAAAAGGAGGATTAAACAATTCTTAAGAAGCCTAAAACTTCCGGGATGTGTCCGACTAATTTACTCGCTGTAACAATTGCAACACCTGCTTTAGCAACCAGTTCTTCGCCTGCTTTTCCATGAAGGTATACTGCTAAAATCGCCGCATCTTCCGGTTTACATCCTTGCGCCATAAAAGACGCAATCATTCCTGTGAGCACATCTCCCATTCCTCCGGAAGCCATTGCCGGCGTTCCGGTAGGATTAAAAGTACATTTCCCATCAGGAGTAAAAATGATGGTATACCTGTTTTTCAAAACAATTACGCATTGATACTCTACAGATTTTGACATCCCTGTTTGCAATCTATCCCACCATGTAGTATGCGCATCAAAAAGCCTGTCGAACTCCTTTATATGCGGTGTAAAAACCGAAGATTTAGGCACATAAAAGATAAGTTCGGGATTTAACGAGATCAGATTTATTGCATCTGCATCTATGACTATGGGATGCTTAAAATTACTTAAAGTTGCAGCCAGAATCTCCTTACTTTCCACTGATGTACCCAAGCCGGGACCTATTGCGATGGACTTATATTTATCCCAATCCAAATCTGCCGGAAGTACATTGGCATATCTCAAAGCAGCCATCACTTCAGGCGTCCGAATATTCAGAGCGTTTAAACCTTCCTCTGGGATACAGGCGGTTGTCAAGCCTGCTCCGGAATTTAGGCAAGCTTCGGAACAGAGCAGTGCAGCGCCCATGGTTTGGAGAGCGCCCGCTATTATTAAGGCGTGCCCGTAAGTTCCTTTATGACTGAAAGGATTACGATGTTTTAATCGCACTGAAACGTCCTTATCAGTCAGCAAACGATAGGGAGAATCTATCGATTCGATAAACTCTTCATCCAATCCTATATCAACAACTTCGAACCTTTTAATACACAAGGCCGACTCCGGGAGCAAAAAATTAATCTTAGGCCTTTGAAAGCTGATAGTAAGATCAGATTTTATGGTAACGTCATGCTGAGAAACCGGCCCTTCAGATTTGAATCCAGTCGGAATATCGACAGAAACGACCGGCTTCCCTAAGCTATTCAACCATTCCACCAGCGTTAACCATTCGCCTTCCAAAGCTTTATTCAGGCCCGATCCTATTAAAGCGTCAATAATGATATCTGCTTTCTCGTCGGTAATTTCAGCGACTTTTCTGAATTCGTCGATTAATACTCCAACAGACATTAGTCTTGCTAGATTCCCCTCAAACTCATCACTTGATTTTCCAGAAAACCTCGCTACTCGTGCCTGAACTCTATATCCGCTTTTGGCCAGTAAGCGAGCGATAGCCAGGCCATCTCCTCCATTATTTCCGGTGCCACAGTAAACACAAATGTTTTTTTTATTATCTGGATAGTTTTTGATGAAAGCCTCAGTAAAAGCAAGAGAGGCTTTTTCCATCAGATCAATTGATTTTATAGGTCGTTGCCGAATTGTATATTCATCGGCTTGCCGGATTTGATCTGAGGTTAAAAGGTTAAGCATATCCTGATTAACGAATCTTATTTAAGCTTGTTTAGCAAGTCCTGTGATTTTTCGTACAACATTGAATCCTCGGGAATTTTTTTGAGCCATGTAATTGTCTTCGGATTATTCCTTTCTTTCAAATAGCTTAAAGCCATATAAAATGCAGCATCGTACCTTAAGATGGATGTACCGGTATAAACTTTATTTAAAACCTTTCGGGATGCTTGAATATCTCCGGTTTCTATTAACGCGATACCATAATAAAACTGAGCCATTGAATTCTCCGGTTCGGATTTATTTACTTCTTCCAAAAGTGTTTTAGCGGTGGAAAAATCTTTTTTGTTAAATGCCGCGGCCGCTTTCTGCATTTGATCTTCAGTGGTGTCATCCCCTCTTTCAGCCACTGCAATCATATTTGTATCTGCATATTGGCGATATAAATCCTTATGCCATGGTGCCCATACCAGAAACAAAACAAACACTGCTGCGATTGCTGATGTCCATGCCACATACCTGCGCATCGAAACCACCCTGACCTTTTTGTTAAAATGTCTGTTGCTTGTTTCAGACAGAGAATCCTGAAATTTCCGGTCATCCGCATCAGCGCCCAGCTTCATTTTTAAAGATGAATGCACGTTTTGATAAAAGGCGAGATCGGCTTGTAAATAAAGATCTGTTTTAAGAGCAGTTTCAAATTCTGCTCGCTCTTCTGCTTCCATATCACCTTCTGCAAAGCGGGCTATATCTTCCATGCTGTACATACTCATAGCTATTTAATTTTGCTTAATTAATTTGATGAGAGCAGCCATGCATTCGGATTTTTTCTTCCGAAGATACCCGTAGGTGACGCCCAACTTCTCGGCCACCAATTCCTGAGCATCGCCTTTAAGGCTTTCGCTGATAATTTCTTTACATCGGTCTCCAAGCTTTTCAAACATCAATGAAAAGTGTTTCGCTTCCTCATCCTGTTTTTCCAGCAATTCAGCTTCCGCAAAAACATCCTCACCTATTACTAATAAAGCGTCGTCGATTTTTGTTACCGATAAAACCGATCTTTTTTTCAAATCATTAAGCCATTTCCGCTTGCAGACCAGTAGAAGGAAGGGTTCAAAAGGACAGCTGAGTTTAAATGACTTATACTTCGCCTGCTGGTAAATATCAATCAATGCTTCCTGCATTATATCCGCAGCATCATTTTCAGAACCACTATTATTAATTATATAACGCTTGATTTTTCCTGCAAACTTGTCATAGATTTCCTGCACTACCCTACCGTCATTTTTTAGCAGAGCTTCAATAAAGCGATGATCCTGATGCAGCTTATCCAAAACTTTTACATTCTAAGTTAAGCTCTTTTAAACTTTTTGAAAATAATTTTTCAAAAGAGGGGTAACAAATTTCACGTCGCGCTGATATAGTTTCAAATCAATCAAAACGGCCGACGCTGAAAAGCCTGAAAAGAGTAAGCAATATTAACAAGAACAAAAATGAGAACACATAAACAAGTACTAACAAGATGTCTGATAAACCTGGCAATGGTTCTGGCTATCTGTATCCTAATTCAAGTATTAATAATAAAATAATCATTTAAAAACCCAAACGGCGGAAGCTGAAAAGCCTAAGAGTAAGCAAAACAATAAAAATCAAAATCATGAAAAAGATCAACTTAATACCAGCCCTATTTTTATCAGCTATCATATTATTCGCTGCTTGCAGAAAAGATAGAAACCTTCCTGTCAACACGGCGAACACAACCAAAGAGTTCACCGAAAAAATTGGCCCTAAAAAACAAACCATTTCAATCAATGCTACCGATTTGCCGAAAACTGTAAGTTTATCCGGGGGCACAAAAATCACTTTCCCGATAGGCTCTCTTACAAAAAACGGCATTCCGGTAACAGGTGAAGTAACTGTAATCGCTTACGAGATGTTAAAAAGAAGCGAAGTAATTATGGGCGGCACCAACACAAACCATATTTCGGGTGCTCCGCTTGTATCCGATGGATTTATTTTTATCGATGTAAAAGCGAACGGCGAGAGCGTAGATAGAAATCTTGCGGTTCCGGTTAAAGTTCGGATTCCGGCGAACCGTGAAGGGGTAACTCAGCTATGGGAAGGCGTTCAGAATGACGAAGGGCAACTGGCATGGCAAGCGCCTAAACCAGCAAACGGTGCAGGACAAAGAGAAGTACAATCCACTCAAGGTGAATTTGCATTTGATTTTGGAATGTTAGGTTGGATAAATTGCGATGTGTTCTGGAGCTATTCAAATCCTAAAACTACCGTACGTGTTGAGGTTTTAAATAATCCCGGCACAATGGCAACCTTCCGCGGATTTTCCGGAGAAACCTTCGTTTTCTTTTGTGCCAAAGGAAGCAATGTAGCTGCGCAGCTTTATACTCCTGACGGTGCAAATAAAGTAAAAAGCTATGACAACGTGATGCCTGTAGGCGAAGAAGGACGTTTAATTGCATTTTCTATTAAAGACGGAAGATATTACTTCGCAAAGAAAGAAATCACCATCACTGCGAACCAAAATGAAAGCCTTACCCTGGCAGAAACAACCGAAGCAATTGTTCAATCTGAGATAAGTAGCTTAAATAATTACTAAAACCTGCCTAAATAAGCGGTTAACCTTACACCGGTGATAGCTCATCACCGGTGCTTTTTGCTTTAAAATAATTGCTATATTTAATTTCGATAACAACCATGAAGTACCTGATTATAGCCTTGTTAACACTTTTATCATCAGCGGTTAGCGCGCAAGTTCCACCTTTAGATACAATTCCGGCTGTAATTAATGTAAACCAGGACAGCAGCGGATCTAAATTTAGCGCAACATTAAGAGAATTGAGGCAAATATCAGGGGCACCAGCTCCCTTCTACACATACTTCTGGGAATTCGGAGATGGCCGTTTTAGTTTTGAGAAAAACCCACTTCATTCCTACCGGGATACCGGAACTTATGATGTCAGAGTGTATGCTACTAACAACTACGATGATGGCAAACCGCCTCCAACAAAACCTAAAAAAATAAATGTCCCCAAAGCTCCTACAACACGATATGCAGGCGCCTCTCCCAGCTTTTTTAAAACTGGCGGAAGTATTGAACTTAAAACCAACCGTATGCCTAAACCTGCTGAAGAAATGGTTTTGCTTGTTGGTTACCGGAATAAAGCAGAATGGAACATCCCAAATCTAAGCGGGAAACTGGCCATTCTTTACAACGAAAAGCAGTTTAAACAGGATAATTTTTTAATCAAAGAGACACGCAGCTATCACAATGAGCAGAAGTCGACGCTCAATACATTGTTAGCATATGTTCCGCTTCAAAAGGTTATTGAAGAAGACTGGAAGCAAAAAGGAGGTCCGGCGACTATCGAAAAAATCAAACCGGACGAACACTCGCATGTGATAAAGGATAAAACAGAATTATTCAGAAACAGCGAAGTATGGAAGTTTGAAAATTTAAAGCAAGGCGAAGAGCGTTTTATGTTTTTGTCTTTGAATACTACTCCCGAAATGCTTCAGGACACGAATGCTGTGGTTACAATTTCTGCAATTTTTATCCCGGATGACCCACTTCTAGAGCATGAAATTCAGGATTTACAGCTGCAGATTGTTGCCTCGCATGATCCGAATAAAATGATGCTGAAAAACCGCAGAATGAATTACCGTTTTATTGGTAAAAAGCGAGAGCTAACTTATAAAGTGCGTTTTCAGAATACAGGAGAAGGGCCTGCAAAAAAAATAGCGATAGGTGTACGTACTGCTGGCATTCTTGATGTATCTACCGTAAAAATAAGCGATTCCCAACCAAAATGTGTTCCATGTATTTCGGCTTACAGTAATC
Source organism: uncultured Sphingobacteriaceae bacterium (assembly GCA_946887045.1). The sequence goes on from CAMPKC010000052.1 coordinate 16,978, forward strand.
AAAGCTGTTTAGATAAATTCCTTTTTAAAGACAGTGTAGGATTTGTTTTTAAGAACATTTATCTACCCGGAACGAAGCAAAAAGGCATTTCCGATATGGACTCGACCATGGGCTATATTGAATATTCTGTCAGTTTTAAAAAGAAACCAAAGAAAGTTCCTTTCGACAGTCAGGCAGCTATTGTTTTCGACAAAAATGAACCGATTTACACTAACCGCTCAGTCGGACGCTTTAAACCTGGCCTTTCTCCAGGAATTATAGCGACATATGGCACCCAGGTAAATAATTCAGCGATTGCCATGGGAAATAAAAATTTCGGTGTAGGCCTAAGCGTAGCTCCATTTTCGCCCTATCGAAAATACCTGCAATGGGAGCTTTTTGTAAGCACATTTAATGAGTCTGAAACTAATCTTGGCCGTATTCCAGGCAATAGGGACACCGTGATCAACCGTATTGGTTATAAAATAGATTATCGCGAACGCTCGAGAAAATCTCAGGTTATTTCCATCGATGCCGTTCCTGTTCAGTTGAGATATAATTTAAACTCTTTTATAGGATTTGGTGCGGGTGCCATGCTTTCGGCAAACCTCAGAACAACAAATGAATTAACACAAGACACATATCTGCAAAGTGCAAACGGCCAGAGCCTCACTATAAATTCTATTCAAAAAGAGGAGACTCAAAACTTTGACCAATGGAGAACCACCTTATTTGCAGACATTCAGCTAGGAAGAGTTCGGGTGGGCCCTTCATTAGGTATCCGGTACCTTCATTCCCTCGATATCAAGGACCGGCGATTTTCCACATATCTTGCATGGAGATTTTAAGTCTAAAATGAAGGCTATATATCTGCTTCTCATTTATATATCTTTTTTTCAACAGGCGGAAGCTCAGGATAATACCCGGCAAGCGCTTGACACAAGCCTCATCAGATTTAAAAGAGAGGATAATTTAACCGCCTGGCTTTATGCGCGGATAGCCCACAATGCCGAAAATCCCGGCGAACGATTGCCTTTTTTAATGTCTACAGAAAGCGAAGCATGGAGGGAACCCCAAAATAATCAGGAAATTGAAGGATGGTTAAATCTGTTAATTAACCAGGGATATTACCAGCTTTATACGGGAAATATTTTGAAGTCCATAGAATTATATGAAAAAGCCTATGCGTTTTACAAACTGCATCCGGTTCAAAACTTCGATCTTGTGGAATACATCTTTAAACCGTTGGGGAATAACTATACGCGTTTGGGAGACTATAGCAATGCCATTTTTATCCAGAAAAAAAGCCTTAATATCGCCGAAGCAAAACACGATAAGTTAGCCATTGCTTCCATATACAGCAATTTAGCCATCTCATACAAATCGATGGGAGAATTAAACCGGGCTGAAAACCTTTGCAGGAAAGGATTCAAATATTTAACAGAAAATCATCCGGTATCCGGACTTCTTTACAGCACGCTGGCTGATATCGAATATGAAAAAGGCCAATATGCGAAAGCTTCAAAAAGTGCAGCTTCTGCTCTGAATATTTTGTCGTTAAACAGAAGCGATAACTCTGCTTACTGGCTGCTTAGCGCTTATACCCTTGCGGGAAATATAGAACAGAAAAAAAATAACGTGCAAGCGGCACGGAAATATTATCTAAAAGGACTTAACATAATTGAGTTGAATTTTAAAGGAAGCCGAAAAAGGGAAAAAGCGAATCTGCTTAACCAATCAGGAAATATTTCAGTTTCACAAAAAAACCCGTCGCAGGCTCTGAACTTTTACAATCAGGCATTAAAAATTTTGATCCCTGGCTTCGGGAGCGCTGATTATAGCTTACCGGCATACAATAAATTATATAGTGAGAACCGGCTTTACGATGCCTTAGATGGCCGTGGCAATGCTCTATTAATGCTAAATAAACAGGAAGAGTCCCTAGATAATTATCTACTGGCAATGGCTACCGGCGATAAATCCCGTAATGAATTTGCTAGTGCTGTGGATCGGTTGTATTATCAAAAACAATCGAAGAAACTGGCTGAAAAAGCTATCGCGACGGCTTATAATCTTTGGATTAAAACACGTGAGAAGAAATATTCGGAAACAATATTGCGCATAGCCGAACAAACAAAGGCCCGAACATTGTTAGATCAAATTCAACAAAATCAACAATCCCTTTTAAGTTCAAATAATCCGCAGCTCAAAGAACACCAGGCTTTAAAACGGGCGATTATTTATTATGAAAAAGAACATCTCCTGAATAGCAAGGATAAAAGGCTTCTTGATAACTTGCACGAAACACAATATAAACTGGCAATTTTAGATAAAGAGATCAAAAAGAGATACCCTGCGTGGAACAATTCGAACCCGCTTGAATCTATTTCAATAAAGAGACTGCTTAATGAAATACCTCATGAATTTAGCGTCATAACTTTCTTTTGGGGAGAAAAGACCGCGTTCATCATCAAAGCAAAAAAAGGCGGCATCGATACTATTATCGAGCTTAAAAATGCGGCGCAGTTAAAAAGGAAAATCAACGATTTTGTTCAGATTTACTTTAAACAAGGTCCTTCAGCGATGGTGAATAATCCCGAAGATTTTTTCAAATCTTCTCATCAGATCTTTCAGAAACTTCTTGTAAATGATCTTAAGCACGAACTGAAGAAAAAAACTCTAATAATTGCTGACGATATTTTAGGGTACCTCCCGTTTGAATCGCTAATTACCAGTTCTCAATATTCAGAATCTATAGCCCAATGGCCTTTTTTGATTAAAAAAACTTCTATTAGCTATGCCTATTCGCTACAAACCTGGCTAAGCTCATCGTCCAACCAACCGACACGCAATCGGAATGGATTTAGCGGTTTTTTTATAGCGCAGAATGAAGGTGGCATCCCAATTCCGGCTGTTGCTGTTGAGGCCGAGAAGCTTGAAGAACGATTAAAGGGAACCTATCACATCAACAAAAAAGCCTCAATTACGACATTTACGCACGCATTAAATACAAGTAATGTTCTCCATCTTAGCACCCATTCCTTTATGGTTGGAAGCAGAGCCGAACCTGCATTGCAATTATCAAATGGCAAATTTTTTCTATTCGAATTATCGGCTCAGACAAGGGTTCCAAACCTGATGGTTTTAAGTGCCTGTCGAACGGCAGATGGTATTATGGCTTCAGGCGAAGGTGTTCTTAGCTTGTCCAGAGGGTTTACAGCAGCCGGAACCCGCGGCGTTGTGGCAGGATTGTGGAACATAAACGACGAAGCGAGCTCGCAAATAGTATTGTCTTTTTACGAAAAACTACAAAAAGGAACAGACGCTGCAACATCACTTCATCAGGCTAAGATTGAATGGCTTAAAAGCAAACACAGCAATCCGGCATTGCTGTTGCCATATTATTGGAGCAGTTTAATCTACATTGGAAAACCACAGGTGATTTCGCTGGAAACTGCCGATAACTATTTTTTGGTGTACAGTACCTTGCTGGGACTTTCGCTAACTGCAATTGCATGCTATCTCTTCCGCCGGAGACAGAAAAGGAATCACCCTCAATCCGGCTAACGACCCATCTCAACTTTCAGAAACTTTCCGGTATGGCTATTTTTCACCTTTGTCAAATCATCAGGGGTACCAGAAAATAAAATTTGTCCGCCACCCGACCCACCCTCAGGCCCAAGATCAATTACCCAGTCAGACACTTTGACAACATCAAGGTTATGTTCTATTACCAGTACCGTGTTTCCATGATCGACAAGCCGGTTAAGAACGCCAAGTAAAACATTAATATCCTCAAAATGAAGTCCCGTTGTGGGCTCATCCAGGATGTAAAAGGTTTTTCCTGTATCTTTTTTAGAAAGTTCTGTTGCCAGCTTGACGCGTTGTGCTTCTCCACCCGATAAAGTAGTGGATGACTGTCCCATTTTTATGTAACCTAAACCTACATCAAACAGCGTTTTTATCTTACGATAAATGGAAGGAATAGGCTCGAAAAACGCAACCGCATCTTCAATACTCATATCCAAAACATCACTTATTGATTTTCCGCGATAGCGCACCTCTAAGGTTTCGCGGTTATAACGTTTACCCTGGCACTCTTCACAGGGAACCTGAACATCCGGAAGGAAATTCATTTCAATCACTTTCATTCCTGCACCCTGACAGGTTTCGCATCTTCCTCCCTTGACGTTGAAAGAGAATCGCCCCGGCTTATAACCTCTTATTCGGGCTTCGGGCAAGCCAACAAAAAGGTTACGAATGTCAGAAAACACTCCGGTGTATGTTGAAGGATTGGATCTCGGCGTGCGCCCGATAGGGGTTTGATCAATTTCAATTACCTTATCAATATGCTCAAGACCTTCTATTTTTTTATAAGATAGCGGTACTTTCTTCGCTCTGAAGAAATGATGATTTAATATCGGATATAAAGTTTCTGCGATTAAACTCGACTTACCACTGCCGGAAACGCCTGTAACACTTATAAATTTACCCAAAGGGATTTCGAGTGTTACATTTTTTAAATTATTACCGGTAGCATTTTTCAGGATCAACGATTTCCCCGTTCCATCACGCCGTTTGGCAGGCACCGCAATTTCTTTGGCGCCGCTGATATAATCGTTAGTTAAAGTTTGCGTCCTCGTAAACTCCTGAGGAGTACCGGCCGACACCACCTCGCCTCCATGAACGCCGGCCGCAGGTCCCATATCAATCACGTAATCTGCTTCAAGGATCATGTCCTTATCGTGTTCGACGACCAGTACTGAGTTGCCGATATCCCGAAGATTCTTCAATGCGGAGATTAAACGGGCATTATCGCGCTGATGTAAGCCAATGCTTGGCTCGTCCAGAATGTAAAGAACATTAACCAATTGAGAGCCGATTTGCGTAGCAAGTCTGATCCTTTGAGCCTCACCACCCGAAAGAGTTTTAGCAGTTCTGTCGAGCGTTAAATAGTTTAGGCCAACATCAAGCAGAAAACCGATTCTGGAGCGGATTTCTTTAAGTATTTCTTTAGCAATTACATTCTGGCGTTCTGTCAATTTATCTTCAACACCCTCAAACCATGCTGACAGGTTTGAGATATCCATTGTAGCTAATTCAAAGATATTTTTCTGGTTTACTTTGATATGAAGGGATTCCCTTTTCAAACGGGCACCTTCGCATTCAGGGCATTTCCTTAAAACGCGATAATTCTCGAGGTCGTCGCTGGCCTCTTCTCCACGTTTTTCCGTCTGCTCCTCAAGCATCTTAATAATACCATCAAAAGTTATCTGATAGTTTTGAACGTTCCACTTATTATATTCAACCGGAACGGTTAGAATGTCATCAGAACCGTTTAAAATAATATTAATAATATCCTCACCGAGCTTTTCGATCGGCGTTGATAAAGAAAAATTGAACTTTTTAGAAAGCGCCTTTAATATTTGGAACATCCAGGTTTCGCGATACTCTCCCAGTGGAGCAAGTCCGCCTTGAACAATGCTTAATTTAGGATTAGGAATAATCGCATTGTTATCAATCTCAAAAATGTATCCTAAGCCGCTGCATTTCTGACAAGCTCCGTAAGGTGAATTAAAGGAGAACGTATTCGGCTGCGGCTCATCGTAAGAAATTCCGGAAACCGGATCCATCAAATACTTGCTGAAAAAGAACTCGTTATTCTCCTGATCAGAGATTTTGATAATTCCCTTTGCTGTTTTTAATGCAGTCTGAATGGATGTATATAAACGCTTCTTATCCTTTTCGGTGACAAGCAAACGATCAATCACCATCTCAATATCATGAATCTTATACCTGTCGACCTGCATCTTTGGCGATAAATCTAAAATCTCGCCGTCCACCCGAACCTTTAAATATCCTTGCTTTCTTATTTGCTCAAACAACTCCCGGTAGTGGCCTTTACGTCCCTTAACCACCGGAGCCAAAATATTTATAGCCTTGCCATCAAATTTCTCGAGAACGTTTTTAAACATCTGATCTTCAGACATCCGTTCCATTTTCTCCCCAGTCACATACGAGTAAGCCTCACCTATACGTGCAAAAAGCAATCGCATGAAATCGTATATCTCTGTAATTGTGCCCACTGTGGAGCGAGGATTCTTAGAGGTGGTTTTTTGCTCGATGGCAATCACAGGACTTAAGCCTGAAATCTTATCTACATCCGGGCGCTCCATGCCTCCCAAAAACTGACGGGAATAGGCACTGAACGTCTCCATATAACGGCGCTGTCCTTCAGCATAAATCGTATCAAAAGCTAAAGATGATTTTCCGCTACCACTTAAACCCGTGATAACAACCAGCTTATTGCGCGGAAATGAAACATCAATATTTTTGAGATTATGCACCCTGGCTCCGTAAACTTCTACTTCACTTTGCTCGCCAAGGTCGGGGGTAGCTTTATCCATAAATTAAAAAGAATATTAATGGATAAAGATTAGAATTTGTTTGAGAAAATGTATCCCCTTAAAGTAAAAAAGACACAGATAAATAGCTTCGAGAGAATTGACATACAGACTTCGGAAATCAAAATGAGCCCACAAGACTCAAGACAATGCTTATTCTCGAAAGCTGAGAGTTCAGATTCGCCTTTAGCTTGTCATTCTGGCAAAAACAACGGTGGACGAAAGCTAAAAGCGAAAGCTCTGTTCTAATTCTGAAGAACGGTGACTGCGTTCAAGGCATTTTCGCCAACCTTTGGATCGATCACATAAGGCGCAGCTGCAGGTTTTTCCTGTTCAGCAAGTAATTGCCTGTTCCGGCGTACAAAACCGTGCTTCAAAGGATTTTCAATAATCTGCTTCATCGCGATTAGTTTATAAACGTAAGAAGCAGTTTCGCCGTTTAATTTCATTTTATAATAGTTCCGTTGGCCCTGCTTAGCCATTTGACGTAAAAGGTTCACTTCACCTATATTGTAGGCTGCAGCAGCCAGAGTCCAGCTATTAAAAATTCCATGTAACTCTTTAAGGTATTTACATGCAGCAATAGTTGATTTACGAATATTTTGACGCTCATCAATTTCACCGTTTACACGCAGTCCATAGTTACGAGCAGTACCAGGCATAAACTGCCAAAAGCCCGATGCACCTTTGGGAGATGTACCCGAAGCTAAACCACTTTCTACTAAAGGCATGTACTTAAAATCCTCAGGAATGCCATACGCTTTTAAAATAGGAACAATAACAGGGAACCATTCATCAGCCTTACGGTGAAGCTTAGTTGTTTGAATCCTTTTATAACTATGAGCCATTAAATACTTACGCATTTTAACAGCAATCAATTTTCCTTGCGGCAAGTGTTCGTTAGAAAATGCTAGTGTCGGAATTTTTAACTTGGGAGAGGCTTGTTTTTTTTCTTCTTTTTGAATTTGTAGTTGAAAAGGAAGAATCACCTTTTGCGAAAACGAATTTAAATGGGTGACCGGAGTACTATACATAAATAATTTTGCCGAGAGCATCATTATTAGCAGTCCGGAACATGCTATTAAATGTTTTTTAATCATGTGTTCCTTACTTATGTTTTACTTAAAAAGTTTTCAAAGATATCAATTATATACTTAATTACCAAATAGTTACGTTTTTCGCCTAAGCCTCAAGCACTTATCTCATCATAAAAAGGCCTTTTTTTATCAGTTTAATAAAACACATTGCAATAACAGACGTTTTATTTTCTTAACTTTGCACCCCATTTTAGAAAGGTTAGCAGCGTATCATGCCAGATAAAAAAAACAGGAACAGTCGCGAAGACAAATCCCTCAATAACAATCGTTTCCAAAGCAGTTCAAATAACGAACGCCCGGAAAATTCAAACAGCGATAAAAAGAAAAAGTTTGAGGGAGAATCAAAAAGACCTTACAATAGTCGTTCAGACAAGTCAGAAAGCAGAGAGCCTTCTGACAAGAAATATTCCCGCACTTCAGACGAGAGACCTTCAGGAAAGAGATCTTTCTCAGGACCGAAAGAAAAACCTTTTGGCAAAGCGGACCGATCATTTGAGAAAAAACCCTTCAATGCGGATCGCAGCGGATCGGAAAAAAAGCCCTACGGCGAACGTTCCTTTGATAAAAGACCCAGAACCGGAGAAGGCAAAAGCTTCGATAAACCAAGGGAAGCCCGATCGTTCGATAAAAAACCTTTAGGAGAGCGATCATTTGATAAAAGGCCAAGATCAGGAGAAGAGAAAACTTTTGACAAACCCAGAGAAGCAAGGTCCTTCGAAAGAAAACCTTTTAAAGCAGGAGAAGAAAGAAAATTCAGCAAACCTGAAGGCGGTTCTTTTGAGAAAAAACCCTTTAAAAGAGATGGCGACAGACCGTTCAAATCAGGTTCGGCCGGACTTCCTTACGAAAGAAAGCCGTTTAAAAGCAAGAATGAAACCCGCAAGTGGACTTCTGAAGAAAAAATCGAACAACCGGCGACAACCCGCGGAAGAAAAAAAACCGCACAAGCTGACCCTGAGTTAATCCGCTTAAATCGCTATATCGCAAACGCTGGTATTTGCTCAAGAAGGAAAGCGGATGAACTTATCGAGGCAGGTGTGATCTCTGTAAATGGCGAGGTTGTATCTGAACTTGGTTTCAAAGTTAATCCGTCAAAGGATTTAGTTAGGTATAACGGCGAAACACTAAAGCGTGAGAAAATGACTTACGTTCTTTTAAACAAGCCGAAAGACTATATCACAACCACAGACGATCCGCAAGAGCGCAAAACGGTAATGCAATTAGTTGATAAAGCATCCAAAGAGCGTATTTATCCCGTTGGTCGCCTTGACAGAAATACTACTGGTTTATTGTTAATGACGAACGATGGCGATTTAGCTGAAAAGCTTTCTCATCCCCGGAATAACATTATAAAAATTTACCAGGTTGAATTAAACAAAAGTCTTAGCCAAGGCGATTTTAACAAAATCGAATATGGTATAGAGCTGGAAGACGGATTGATTAAGCCAGATGCATTAAGCTATGTAGCCGGAGCCAGTAAAAAAGAAATTGGCATTCAGATACATACGGGAAAAAACCGTATTGTTCGCCGGATATTTGAACACCTGGGCTATGAGGTTGTAAAACTCGACCGGGTTGTTTACGGCAGCTTAACGAAGAAAGATCTCCCTCGTGGGCGCTGGAGATATTTGGAAGAAAAAGAGATTATTCAATTGAAACATCTTATAAAATAGACCGAAGGCTTCGTGAAAACGGAGCCTTTTCTTTTAGTCCTTTTTATTAATCAGTTTCAAAGGCCGCAGAGGCCTTTTGACACAAAGATTGCGAAGAACTCTACCCATTTTCATAGAATTGTTAACTTGCAGTTTAAACTAAAAAATGAAATCTACATTACTTGCCTTCTGTTTTATGCTAATGCTATCGCCATTTGAATCAAAAGCTCAAAAATTCAACCTCCTGATAGGAACTTATACTAAACCCGGCAAAAGTGAAGGCATTTATGTTTATGAATTTGACACTGCGACCGGCAAGGCCAGTTATAAGAATAAAGCCGGCGGATTAACAAATCCGTCCTATCTAACTCTAAGTAATGATCAAAAATTTGTTTACGCGGTAAACGAAGCCGGTCCGGGAAAAGGAGCGATTTCTTCATTCTCATTTGATAAACCCAGCGGTTCATTGAGCCTTTTAAATCAAAAGCCGTCAAATGGAGATGGTCCCTGCTACATCTCGATTGATAAAAACAGCAAGCATATTTTCGTTGCAAATTATTCCGGCGGAACTTTCAGCGCAATTCCAGTCCTTGAGGGCGGAAGCTTAGGAGATAGAGCCCAGACTTTTGTATTCGAATCCAACGGCGTTGGAAAAGGTCAGCAAGAAAAGCCGCATGCACATTCTGCTGTTCTTTCGCCGGATGAAAAACATGTTTTTGTCTGCGATCTGGGAAACGACGAGATCCGATCATATAAATATTCGCCCAAAGCTGAATTGCCATTAAGCAGCAAGCAGATTATAAACTTACCGAAGGGCAGCGGACCAAGGCATTTCGAATTTCATCCGAATGGGAAATTTGCATATGCGGTCCAGGAATTAACCTGTGATGTGGTAGCATATTCTTATAAAAAAGGCAAGCTATCTTTTCTACAAAAAATCTCAGGTGTACCGGAAGGATACAAAGGCCGATATTGGGCAGCAGATATTCATCTTTCGCCGGATGGCAGATTTCTTTACTCTTCTAATCGGAATGATGCAAATGACATCGCTATCTTCTCCGTTCAAAAAGATGGGAAACTGCTTTCTGCAGGACGCCAATCTACTTTAGGTAAAGCACCTAGAAATTTCGCAATTGACCCTACAGGCAACTATTTACTGGCTGCAAATCAGGATAGTGATAGTATAGTAATCTTTAAAAGGAATAAGGATACAGGCTTATTAAGCGATACTGGAGAAAGGATTAAGGTTGGGTCTCCGGTGTGCTTAAAATTCTCGGACGTTAAGTAGAATGAATTTGAAATTCCCCTTATCCAGGTTGAAGATTAGCTTAGATAAGGGGAACATTTTACTGTACAAGCAATGAGTTACACTAGCGCTGCATCAAGCACTTCCTTATAAAACCGCTCGTATATAGGAAGAATATTTGCCAGATCAAATTCTTTAGCACGTTTCAGGGCATTCTCTTTAAACTCCGCTAACCGACTTGCGTCTTCTAAAATATGTATAGCATTTTTTGCCATATCGTCCACATCGCCAACGTTACTTAAGAAGCCGGTTACACCATGAAGATTCAATTCGGGTAAGCCCCCTGTATTAGAAGATATCACCGGGACTTTACACGCCATAGCCTCCAATGCAGCCAGACCGAAGCTCTCGGAATGGGAAGGCATTATAAACAGATCGGCGACCGAAAGGATTTCTTCAACCGCATCCTGTTTACCAAGAAAACGCACATTTTCACAAATCTTAAAGTCACGGCACAGTGTTTCGCATTTCACGCGATCTTCGCCATCGCCTACCATCAATAGTTTAGATGGAATTACTTCGTTTACTTTTTTAAAGATCCTGATAACATCTGTTGCCCGTTTTACCTTTCTAAAGTTTGACGTATGCACCAGAATATGTTCATTATTCGGAGCAATAGCCTTTTTGAAATGATCCTTAGGTTTAAGACTAAATCTGCTCAGGTCTATAAAATTCGGGATCACCCGAATATCTTTCTGAATATCGAAATGTTCGTAAGTGGATTTACGCAGGTCTTCTGAAACAGAAGTCACGCCATCCGACTGATTGATGGAAAATGTCACCACCGGCTTAAATGTAACGTCCTTACCAACCAGGGTAATATCGGTACCATGCAAAGTAGTAACAACCGGAATATGTATGCCGTAAGTAGCCAAAATTTGTTTGGCCATATACGCGGCCGAAGCATGCGGGATGGCATAGTGAACGTGCAATAAGTCCAATTTCTCAAAACGCACCACATCTACAAGCTTACTGGCTAAGACCAATTCGTAGGGCGGATAGTCAAAAAGTGGATATTGCGATACAGAAACCTCGTGGTAGTATAAATTTTCTGAAAAGAAATCAAGCCTTGCAGGCTGGCTATAGGTAATAAAATGAACCTGATGTCCATTATTTGCCAGAGCTTTTCCAAGCTCTGTGGCTACTACCCCGCTGCCCCCAAAGGTAGGATAGCATACAATTCCAATCTTCATAGCACAAATTAAACATAAAAAAATAAGCAGATTGTTTAATCTCCGTCAATTCTTGTGTAATAATGTTATCAGATTTCCTTTATAGTCAATCGCCAGCACTTGCACATTCCTGCACATTTAATTCCCTTTCTTAATAGCATCGTAAATCACATCCTGTATCCTCGGCCTTATTCGCAAGCTAGAGAGTTTATTTGTCACCGTCGGATGCACTCTGTTAGAAAGGAAAATATAAATGAGATCATATTCAGGATCAACCCAAACAGCTGTTCCTGTGTAGCCTGTATGGCCATAGCTTTTAGCAGAAGCAAAATCTGAAGGATATCTGTTCGTCCTGTCAGGATCCCAGCGATCGAAGCCCAGACCACGACGACTTACATCGGAGTTTTTTGCAGTAAAAAGCTCGATGGTTTCGGGTTTAAAATATCGTTTACCACCATAGGTTCCACCATTCAACATCATCTGAAAAAGGATAGCCAAATCGTTAGCAGATGAAAACAGACCGGCATGACCGGAAACGCCACCTGCCATAGATGCCCCCTGATCGTGAACGTAGCCATGAACTAAAGTTTTTCTGAATTTATCATCCTGCTCTGTCGGAACGATGCGTTGTTTATTGAAACGGTTACGAGGATTAAACCCTGCTGTATACATACCCAAGGGAGCGTAAAACTGGCTTGCTACATAATTATCCAACCGGTCAATGGTTAGTCGTTCAATAATATCTTTCAGCAAATACATACTTACGTCGCTGTATACGTATTTTCCACGCGATTGAAGTCGTGAATTCAACATTTGCGGCCACATTACGTCACTAAAATAATTGGCTTTTAAATAATAATTATCAGCAACCTTTAAGGGATACAAAGAAGATGAATCTCTGCTGTAATCAATTGGCCGCAGGGCCTCAAAAAAAGGAATATAAGGAATTAGTCCTGCTTGGTGCAGTAGAAGCTCTTTTACCGTAATATTGTTTTTATCGGTATTTCTGGCCAACGGAATATATGTACCAATGTTCGTTTCCAGTTTAAGTTGTCCCTGTTCATATAAACGCATTGCCGCGATGGTGGTAGCGGCGATTTTAGTTACAGATGCAAGGTCAAAAATATCATCGGTCTTCGCTGGAATCCCATCGTACGTATGATGACCGTAAGCTTTGTTGAAAATGACTTTTCCATTTTTTACTATCATTACAACAGCACCCGGCGTAGCTTTCTGCGAGATTGCCTCTTCTACTATTTTATCAATAGGCTGCTCAAGATTCTTGCTTTTTATACCGACCTCTTCGGGTACTGTATACTTTAAACGGGATACAGAAGTATTGTAACCCGATCCTTTAGAATCGGGAGATAGATTTTTAGAATTGGCAGTGATAGCAATGCCGCCGAAAACAGCCTGACCAGCATAAATTGCAGATTCAGGAGTGTTTTGAGACATCCAAATAGTCGGACATGTGATAGTATTCAAAAATGGTAAACCTTTTGGATCCCCATAGGCAACAATAATCACCCGTTTCATTTTCTGAAGTTCGCTAATGAAATTCTGTACAGAAACATTGCTTAATGAAACTTCTGTTACCTCAAGAATTACTGTATTAAAAAACTTCAGATCGGCATTCAATGTATCAAGCGCCAAAGCCTGATTTGTATTAGAAAGTATAAACGAAGTTATTTCTGAATACTTTTTGAGAATGCTTGAAAACTCTTTCGGATATGATGTACCAAGCGATACACAGGCGATCTTTTGATGCTCCAAATCTCCTAAAGGAATAAGATTTTTCTCATTATTAAACAAAACGGTCGAAGACTCAAGAGACCGCGATTTTGCCAACCATTTTGTTGTAACCGGTTCATCGATATCAGCCGACATGGAAATGATCACTATCAGGACTAATGTAATTGCCTCTATAAATAACAGGTAATGTTTCTTCATTGAATATCTGGAGAATGGATCACAATCTATACAACGAAATTACAACTCATGAATTACATTTTTGTGTGCTATTAATGATTATTGAGGATTTCTGCCTCTCTCCCGAATTAAATTATCAACACTGATTTTTGATCAGAAACAGGCGGCTTATTTTAATTAAATTTGCCTGATAATTATGTCTGATATTATTCAACTTTTACCTGATTCGGTTGCCAATCAGATTGCCGCGGGCGAAGTAGTTCAACGGCCGGCATCAGCAGTAAAAGAACTCATAGAAAATGCCATTGATTCCGGAGCCGGAAAAATTCAATTGATCATAAAAGATGCCGGAAAATCGCTTATCCAGGTAATTGATGATGGCTGCGGCATGAGTGTGACCGATGCCCGCATGTGTTTCGAACGACATGCTACATCGAAAATCCGTCGTGCCGAAGATCTGTTTTCTATACGGACCATGGGTTTCAGAGGTGAAGCCATGGCATCTATTGCTGCAATTGCCCAGGTAGAACTTAAAACCCGCAAGCACGAAGACGAATTAGGAACGTCCATCTGCATTGAAGGCTCGGAAGTTATCAGGCAAGAACCGGTGTCATGCAGTGCCGGGACAAGCATCTGCGTTAAAAATTTATTTTACAACATTCCTGCAAGAAGGAACTTTTTAAAGGGGAATCCTGTTGAGTTGCGTCACATAATCGACGAATTTCAACGAGTAGCTTTCGCTCATCCCGAAATATTTTTCACCTTTCATCACGATGGAAATGAAATATTCCATCTGCCACAAGCCTCTCTTAAACAACGCATTATCCACATTTTCGGAAGCACCTATAATCAGAAACTTGTTCCTGTTGAAGAGAACACAAGTATTATAGACCTTAGGGGTTTTATCGGCAAACCCGAATTCGCTAAAAAAACCCGTGGCGAACAATATTTTTTCGTCAATAAGCGGTTTATCAAAGATCCGTATCTCAATCATGCGGTTGCAAAGGCTTATGAAGAGTTGCTGCCAGACGACAGCTATCCTTTATATGTTCTGTTTATTGAGATCGACCCATCGAAAATTGATATAAATGTTCATCCCACAAAAACAGAAATTAAGTATCAGGATGAGAAGTCTATTTATGCAATTATTCGCTCGGCTGTAAAGCGCTCGCTCGGACAATATAATATCACTCCTACCCTCGACTTCAATCAGGAAACGGGCTTTAATAACATGATCACCGAAAAGGCTCATGAAGATATTGTTCCGCCTGCTATAAGTTTCAATCCTGATTTTAATCCTTTTCAAGCAGAGAGAAAGCAGGAGCGGGAGATTCCGTACCTGAGATCGATGGGAGGAGAAAGGCAGGAAACGAGTAAAAATTGGGGTTCGTTGTATGACATTGTCAAAACACCTGTAACAGAGCAACACCAGTTCGATCTCGAGTCGGGTGAAACAGAGAAATCCATCCCTAAACACGGAGAGAAACAGCTTTTTCAGTTACATAACAGGTATATCGTTTCACAGATAAAATCCGGCTTTATGCTGGTAGATCAACAGGCAGCACACGAGCGCATTCTTTACGAGCGCTTT
This sequence comes from uncultured Sphingobacteriaceae bacterium, assembly GCA_946887045.1. The sequence continues at coordinate 32,108 of CAMPKC010000052.1, forward strand.
CTGCAACAGCTGGAAACCCACCAGGGTGCAAGTCAGCAAAGTTTGTTTCCGCAAACCGTTACCCTTGGAGCCGTTGATTTTGAATTGGTAAAAGAATTATTACCCGATATCCAGGCCCTAGGTTTCCAGGTACGAGAATTTGGTAAAAACACGTTTATAGTAGAAGGCATTCCAGCTGATATCGGCTCTAATATCAGTGAAGTAGAGATGCTCGAGCATTTGTTAGAAGGTTTTAAAAACAATTTTTCGTTGTTGAAATTAGATAAACGGGACAACCTTGCGAGAACACTCGCCAAGAATGCGGCAATTAAGGCGGGAATACGTTTATCACAGGCAGAAATGAATAATCTGATCGATCAGTTATTTGCTTGCGAATCGCCAAATATTTCACTTCAGGGAAAACCAGTTATTATTACATTTACACTTGACGAATTAATTCAACGGTTCGAAAAATAATTCGACTATACGCATTAAGAATGAATAACTATCGATCATCACCATTCTCCAGTATACCCCCGGTCGTAAAAAATCTCCTCATTATTAATGTGATATTTTTTATCGCCACCCATATACTTGGAAACGACAGGCAATTTCCTTTACTGGTACAACATTTAGCAGTTTACTATTTTGATTCACCGGCATTTAAAGTTTGGCAGATCATTACCTACATGTTTATGCACAGCCCGAATTCATTAATGCATATACTTTTTAACATGTTTGCGCTTTTCAGTTTCGGGCCGGTTCTGGAATATACATTTGGGTCAAAGCGCTTTCTGAATTTCTATCTAATTACCGGCCTGGGAGCCCTTGCTTTGCAAATGATTGTACAGGCGATTGAGGTGTACGGAATAACAGGCTCCATTACGAACCCCAATGCTGTAACCATCGATTTTGCGACAAACAGTGCTGCATTAAATATTCAGGGACTAAGTGCCGAAGCCGGAGCCAAACTTCGGGATATTTATGCTATGCCAATGCTGGGCGCCTCGGGCGCAATATTTGGGATATTAATAGCCTTCGGCATGCTGTTTCCAAATGCCGAATTAATTTTACTTTTTATACCGGTTCCAATTAAAGCAAAATACCTAATTCCGGGTTATATAGTATTAGAGCTATTCCTTGGTGTTAAACAATTTTCGGGCGACTCTGTTGCTCACTTTGCACACCTGGGAGGGGCCCTGTTCGGGTTTCTGTTAATTAAATATTGGAATATACGAAGGCCGGGAGGTTTCATATGAGGCAGTCTATTTTTAAAGAGCTTTGGAACAAAATGTTCTATTCAGGCAGCCGGTTATATTTATTTATCGGCATAAACACTATTGTATTTGTAATACTGGGTCTTCTTAGATTGGAATGGCTTTTTACTAAAAACGTTTTAATTTCAGAATGGCTAAAAGTGCAGCTTTCGGTCCCGGGTTACTACGGAGACGCTCTTTTTAAACCGTGGACGCTATTCACCTATATGTTTACGCATGATGGTCTGTTCCATTTTATATTTAACATGCTGGTGCTTTATTGGTTCGGAAGGATCTTTGAAGATTTTTTAAATAAGAAACAGTTTACATTCACCTATCTGGCGGGAGGTTTGTTCGGAGCACTGCTATACCTTGCCTTCTATGCCATTTTTCCTGCCTTTGAAGATGCCCGGTACAGTTCTGTTTTGCTTGGAGCATCGGGAAGTGTTTTGGCTATAGTTGTTGCCACAGCAACGCTTTTGCCCGATTATTCTATAAGGCTGCTTCTCTTTGGAGATGTACGCTTAAAATACCTGGCGCTGGTTTATATCGTTATTGATATTATTGGACTATCTGGTCTTAACGC
>CAMPKC010000053.1 GCA_946887045.1 uncultured Sphingobacteriaceae bacterium
GATGAGAATCCGGAATCTTTTGAGTATCAGTTATTGATGAGCGCTTTGTTAACTCGCTTTGTCATGTCGAGGGCAGCGAGACATCTAATCTTCATGCTCAAGAGATTTCTCCTGTCGTCGAAATGACAAGGGTGCCCACTTACATAACTATAATGCCCTTCCTGAAGTTTGGTGGAGCTTTCCTGAAGTTTGGTAAAAAGCCTGGGCTTTTTGGTTAATGTCGATTTTAGATTTCTTTTATTTACTATTTGTTGGTGGGGACACCAACAAAGGAATAAAGCTCGAAATCCCAAATTCCTCTCCTTTGGACAGGATTTAGTTAAGGCCATTCCTGGCTCGCCCTCTTGGTTCATCGGCTTCATGTAGCACAATGTCTGAATGTAAGAACCCTGCTGCATCTGCTGAATCTTTTACTTTGATAGCACTGCGTTCTAACATTTCTAATTCAAATTCAGTTAATACGCTTTCCCTCAATCCGGCGTCTCTCCAATTAGATTGGGCTCTGCATCCTTTTGCAATTCCACGAGCAAGAGCTAAGGCATCCAGCAAAGCTTGATTTGCACCCTGTCCTTTGAACGGGCTCATCGGATGGGCCGCATCTCCAATCAAAGTTACCGGTCCGCCCGTGGCCAGCAATTCTGGCCTGAGTAATTCACGGTCATAAACAGGGTAGCCTGACACCTGCGCTTCCAAAGTAGCTGCTAAAATCTGGGGAACGGGATGGTGCCATTGCATTCTGCGAATTGCTTCTTCTTTGAGTGCTTTTGCTCCCAGAGCACTCAATGCTTCAGCCTCCTCTAAAGGCGTTTGGAAGCTAAATTGCCACATCACCGCATCTTGCGAATAAGGCATTATAAAAATTCGCTCATTCCCATTTACGGTTTGAAATACCGTGGCAGAGTCCAGCAGCGGACTCTCAACACCATCAAGAGCTTCGAGCGAACAGATGCCCAATATAACTATACACCCAAGGTAGCGCAAGGGTGTACTATTCTCGCCAATGAGCAAGCTCCGCACCGAACTGCGAATGCCATCGGCTCCAACTATCAAATCTGCCCGGGCAATTTTAATCTCTCCATTCAATGAAAAACTAAGTTCAATACCATCATTCTTAGATTTCTTAAAATCTACCAATTGATGTCCCCATTGCACCGCATCATTTCCACCTAGCTGCTCCAACAGGGCTAAGCGCAAAGACTGACGAGCGATATGCACATTGGTGCGCTTTGGATACCCTGTTTCATTCTTTTGCAACCACTTTCTCACTCCCCATTCTGCAATCACTATTCCATCGGGGTTATGAACCACATGCTTTGTTGAAATCAATCTTCCTTTTAGAGAGAAAATCCCTAGTCCCTCAATTGCTTTACTTGCTTGTTGCAGCGTAAGGCCGTAGCCTTGAGAACGTGTATCGAAGCCAGTATCCCGCTCGTAAAGCGTAAAAGGAATCCCACGGTGCAAACAAGCTACAGCCAGCGCAACTCCGCCAATACCACCGCCAATAATGGCTACATGCGGATAAGTTTCTTTAGCCGGAATTGGTTTACTGGCGGACGAAATTAAACCGGATCCGCTGCAATCCAGGCATGGATATAAGTCACCCTTAGGGGGAACAGGAGGCGTTCCTCCGCCATTTGTTATTTCAAATTCCTTTAATGCTATCTTGTAAAGGAGCCGCACTTTCTTACGGAGCTTTCGGCGTTTTTTGCTTCGTCCGTTGCATTCAGGACAAACAGCCCAGTAAGGGCTCGTATTTTTTGTGGTTTTCAATCTTGTTTAATAATGCTTGAAATTTTTCGGGATTGCCTGGATTACAGCCAGAAAAAAAGCTGCGGTAAAGCCGTTTTATATTGTATTTCTGTTGGTTTTTGTAACGTTTATTGTGTTGGATAATTGCTGATCTATAATTCGAATCGTAAATCCATAGTTCTATTCTTCGTTAGGGCCGAAAGGAAACTTTACTAACACAGTTTGGCTCATGGCTCCCTTTTCAAATTTTGCAATGCAGGCGTCCTTGAATGGGGGCAAAATATTTCCGTTTTCCTGTGAAAGATATTTCTGGTCAGAGTTTCCTTTGAGGAAATAATACACTTTTGTATTGCCGTATTTTGTATGTGGCATCAGTTTACCATAAGTCTCCATTTCTTTCCAAACGGTGTCCTCCACAGAAACAGCATATACACGAAATACCGGCCCTGTGTTTTGCTCGTTGCGATAAAAGGCCAGTTCTTTAAAGTTTCCTTTCAAATCTTTGCCGGCGGGCTGCGTCAACGATTCGTAAATCATGTAGAGGCATATTGCCGCGCCGAGAGCGGTGAAAATATAGCTGCGTTTGATAAGCATCGGATAATTTTTTCTTTAGCAAAGATAGAACTAAAGTATCTGGTCCGACGGTTCAGAGATGTCAATTACAAAGTTATAACCTTTTTTACTCTTTACTGGCTTAAGCTTGCGGGCTGAAGAGCCAAAGCCTAGCTTAACGCCCACAATAAACAGAAGCTTGCAGCATCGTTATATAAAGTCAATTTCAAGCAGCCCCTTCCCACCTGAATAATCTGAAGCGCTACTATAAATATAATGATGCGCTTCAGTCACAAGCTGTTCGTGAACAGGATCCCGATGGTTATTAGGTGGCAAGCCGGACGGAGTCCTGGTTTTCATGGTACGATTTAAGTCGCCCTGTCGGAAGACTTAAACCAGAGGGGGGCAATCTTATAAAGCTGTTCGACATCTTTACGAGTCGACCCCAAGCCAGTCGAGTCGTTTAAAATTGATTATTATCGCTTACATTCCCAGGAAAATCCAGATTAAACGGCACCATGCCCTACTCGCGATGGCAGCAAGGGATATATACTCCTAAATGTCTCATTTTATTAAGCCCAGTTCCTTTCCTATGTCCTGGTATATTTTTGCCAATGGCCTCAGGTGAACATCGTTAGATCTGCTATAATTCCCTAATATCATCCTGTCGATCTCATGATCAGTCAGTACAAGTCCTTTATCTGCGTAACCCTGCAGATACTTTCTATATGTATCCGAGTACTTTATTTTACTCTTTATAATGAGTTCCAGTACATGATCGGCATGTTGAGCGTATAAAAGATCGAGTTTAAAAACTGTTAAATGTCCCGGAATATTTTTTTTAAGCTTTACCTCTATACTTTTTTTATCCAGCACAGTGCTTAGTACATGCCCTGTCACGGGCTCATAGGTGAACTGGAAATCATCAAACTTCGTTAAGTAAGGATTGATCAAGCCTGCATCAAGAGGGTCTTGTTCACTTTTTGCGCTGAATCCGTTACAGGTCTGACATGTCGGAATCAGATTATAAAAAGACATGCCGAGGTATGGATAAACATTCTTTGGATAGAAATGATCCAGCTCGGGCTTTATCTTTTTATCCTTTGACAAATAGTATATGTAGCTTCTGTTGCAATACGTGCAGGTGTCGATATCTATCTGTTTGATAAATTCCAGTTTGTCGAAGCGTGCATCAAGATCATAAATACTGTCTATAAATATATTGTAGACAATATGGTAGAACTTAGAGGAATCGTCTCTAAGGTCCGGAAACTTTTTATCTATAACTTTAATGGCCTTTCCCATCCGCTCCGGGCGAATAGTAATAAGCTTCTCAAGATTGTCTGCAGCTAGCAGATATTCAAGAAAATCATGGTCGCTACCAGACGGATAATAGAGACGTTTGCCAATACTAATGCCTTTCTCCAATACATTGCTAATTCGTTGGGACATAGATGCCTCGATAGTTCGGAAATGCTTCAAAGCAGCAGTGTCATTGTAGATTAAGTTAATCATCCTCTCAATGTTTTAAGTTCTGCTTCTAATTGATTTATCCTTTTCTGCTTATCATACTTAGCATAATACATGTCAAGTAATTTTTCCCTTAAAAAAGGCTCACCAATGAGATTGATTAAGGCCAGAACCTCCCGATCCTCTGATCTATTGTCCACGTCACGGTTATCTTTCCGTACTGCTTCAATTATCTTGTTAATCTTCTCAAACGCAAATTGACCTATCGTTCCTTTTTCAAGAAAAAAGCTATTAGCCAGCAAGTCGTGGATATTTCCCCCAAAGGTCTTCATTCGACTCTCTTTTGGCAAGGGTTGGCCATTGCTTTCCAGAAAAAGTATGTTGTTCTCTGGAATATCCGAAAGTATAAATGGTGAATGAGTTACAAACATAATGTTCAGCTCGGCGGTATCATGCAGCTTCAGTTCTCTAAAGCTTTCAAGAATGTTGTTGAGAAACACGCGCTGCATTTCAGGGTGAGCATACAATTCAACTTCCTCCAAGATGACGTTGTAATAGCGATAGGCGGTTCTTTTCAAACTACTCCGCCTAACAGAGTCCAGATTTACAAGGTGATACATCAGAGAGTGCACAGAATAAATCATCTGTTTCTCACCCGAACTTAGCATACTGAAAGGTATTTGCCTCTCAGGCCTTTCCTTCTCGCATATGATAATCTCAGTATGATAAATTGGAGGTGGAATAAGCTCAATACCCTCCAGGGCAGAGTTCTTCCGTTTCAAAATAGCGTGGTTGAATTTAGCCAGCTCCTCAATTTTTATAGGCGTTTCAGTTTGAATAATTTGAGGCTTATAACGCAGGTAATTAAGTGTTTGACGCAACTTAAGCGTAATATGTGATTGGTCTCTATAGAGGTCCCTCAGGTAAGACCCCAGCGTGACAGAATTGAAGCTTTTAGTGTCTTTGATAAAAATTACTTCTTCAAAATTGTAATATTTAATTGCAATGCTAATGATCTTATAGACGATATAATCAAGTGCCAACTTATTCTTTTTCTTTTGCTGGTCAGACATAGACCGGTAGCCGAAACGGAAAATCCCATTAACATGGAGAAGAAAGCTGTTGCGGGCCTGATCGTCAAAAATATCTTTTAGAGTAACATCGTGAAGCTTATTTTCTTTATCAGTTAATTCATATAAAACGGCATCTTCTTTATTAGGCTTCAAACTCAATTTAAGCGAATGTGCGTCAAAGGCTGTAGTGAGAGATTTAAAATGGTTCTTTTCCTGATCTGGAAAGCGCAAAAGGTTGGCGATCAGCCGTCCTTTGAGTAATTCATTTTCTGAATTGATATCAATCACACCTTTTTTTCGATACGGATTTAAGACTAAGGGAGTTTGATATCCATCATTTTTGTGAAAAACGCCGGTCAACCAATCGCCTTCCACAATCATATCGTTAGAATTATAGGCATAATGCGAATAATTGACCGCTATGGTGTAAAAAAAGTTCTGAGGAGCAAACTTGTCCTTTATAGGCAAAAATTTTTTCTCTTTCTGATTGTATTGATAATAGGTAATGCGCTTATCAAATACTCTGATCTTGTAAACATAATTGGTCTGAAAAAAGATCTCTACCCGCAAACCGGGAATCTCAATCAGGTCGGCCGAGACTCGCTCTTGCTTAAATGAGATATTATTGATTGCACGAAGTAACAATTCCACTGCCGTGCTTTTACCTGATCCATTTTTTCCGACAACTGCCGAGATATTTACACTTGGAGTTGATTGGTTAAAGAAATTTGTGGGCAATGCCGGACCGATTTTAAAATCGTCGCCATCGATCGTATAGTTGTTATAAAAGATATACGACAGGTCTGGGGTAAGGTTTTTTAGATAGGCTTCGTGACATCCTTTTAGAGGACGAATGGCAATAACTTTCATGATAAGATTTAAGGTTCACTAATTATGGTCAAATTAGTCGATAAATTCAAATCCCGCGCAAGAGTTAATAAAAATTTGAATATCGGAACTCGGCACCAGCGAAAAGAATGAACTATCCTGCTCCATCGGCGGTTTGATACAGTATCCATACTTGAACTTGAACCATACTGATACTATGCTTGAACTAAACCGAAAAACGTTGCCCTATCCGATACACCTATCATCCCAGTTGCTTCCATGCAATTATCCATTCTTTAAAGAAAAGCTTAAGTACTTCTTCCCTCTCCTGCCGGGTAAAATTTTTTGTGCTGATGAGCAGGCGCTCGTAGGACGCGTTTTTGATTAAGGAAGTCTTGCTGCTGCGGGGTGTATGGGTTGTTTGGGGATGTTTTGATTGCGGCGTATTCTAAAAAAGTAATCGGTGGCGAGAAGGGTTTGAGGGCTGGGATGAATGTGGTCTGAGGGGATGATGATGTTGGAGATGAGGTCTTGGATGAAGTGCGTTGGTGGAATTTGGAGGAGGAGCGAATATATTCTTCCATTTTTGTCTGGACAGTTATGACTAATCCTAACTGTTTACTGGCAACACCAAAATTTGTAAATTTACGAGAATAGAAAGTCATGAATGGAACCATCATCAACCTGATTGAAAACGAAAGTGAAAACACCAAGTTAGATTTTAAACTAGAGCAGTATCCTATTGAAAAAGGCAATAATAGGAAGGGTGAGTTTCTAAAAGATATGTGCGCATTTGCAAACCTTGTTAGCAAAGAGGACAAGTTTATTATTATAGGAGCTGAAGAAAAAAATGGTGTTGCAATTAGTTTTAAACCTATTGTCGAATTGCACGACCAAGCATTTTATCAGCAATTTTTAAATCAATATATAGAACCTGAAATAAATTTTGAGTACAAAGAGATTATACACCTAGGAAACCGTTTGGCTTACTTCAGGTTATTTGACAACAATAAAAGGCCTTATTTATTTAAAAAAGAATACAAGGATATCGAGTCGAAAGGAACTCAATACCGAGTCGGTACAGGCTTCTTAGGACAGGAACTTCAACACGAGAATTAAAACGAGATGATTTTGAAAAAATTTACTCAGAGCGTTTTGGCACTAAAGATCGTAGTAATGAAATAGATTTCAAGATAACACTTGGCGGATTCAGATCTTCAGAATTCAAGAGTACTATGTATAGAAATCTACAAGTTGATGTGACAAACTTATCAAATACATCTATCGATTTGGATGTTGAAGCCAAAATCTATAATAACAAAGGTGTCAGCGCTCGCTGTACACAAGATGTTGAACGTGAAATTCTAGAAAATAGACGTCACAACAGTACGTTCGCTTACACATCTTACTTAGACAAAATGGTTCCCCAACATGTATTTTTTGATATGAATGTGGAATTTAAAAATCATGTAGCTTATTCCACTTATCAAATTACTCCTAAAAAAGGCACACATACAGCGCTTCGTGTAAAACAGAAAGGAACCGAACCCGACATCTTTAATGGTCAAATTGCGCTGGTTTTTTCACAGCCAGCAGAGCTTAAAATTGAGCTCATTGTACGGAGCAATGATTTCCCCGATGGACCGAAAACCTTTACATATGGCTTCTCAGAAGACGAGACTCGACAAGTGCTAGACCCTTGGGACTTGTAATACCCCCAATTTGGCGCAAGCATGCAGCCTTAGCTCTGGCGAATGGGTGCTTGTGCCTTCGAATATCAAATTCGCATTCTCGTTCGATTGTTGTTTTTATTTGAAGCAGAAGTACCCTCTGCTATTGCCGACCCTGCATACTTGCGCTAATGGGGGGCAGATAGGTTTGACATGCCCTGTGGAATATTAAAGGAACAGCAAATTTTAATCATATCCGCAACATTGTTTATATTTTTTCCCACTTTCACACGGACACTGATCGTTTCGTCCAACTGTACCAAAATACTTTGTTTTCCGGTCTTGTTTTTGTTCCTCACTACTCTTTACAGTTCTCTTATTTAAGTAATTCCCTAGTGATTCATTTAGATACAGACTAGGATTCCATCCCGTCATTAACTTGTTTAGAATAAAAGTATCTATTGCAGAATATATTGTTCCGCTAATGGGCTCAATCACGCCGATAGCACTTGAAAAAGACCATCTTAAAAAGGTTAATATTTTGTTTTTATTTTTAATATTGGGAGTTTGAGAAATTAAAGCTTTGATTGCCATCTCCCTACTATGCTCTAATTGATAAAACCAATCCCTAAATTTTGCAGAACCTCGTTTTTGTCTTAACTCTAAGAATTCTTCTATTGTTAGAATATCATTCAATATTAAATCAGTGAAATCTGGAATACCAAACTTGTTTATTAGATAATTGAATGATTCGACACTTTCGTTTTGGTTAATGTTGTATAAGTTTTTAAATTTATTTCTAAAGTTGCTTGAAGCATTCGCTTCACATATCAAATTATCGACGTTTAAGATTGCACTATATAAAAGACTTTGATTACTCTTTGCTAGTCTTATGACCTTATTTATATTTTCTGTTTCGATGCTTTCAATGTTACCATTTTCAATACCTAATGCGTCTGTTATATTCCTATTTAAAAAATCATAATTAAGTTCTTTTTTTATCTTGGATATTGTATCATTCACATCAAGCTTTAATGTTCTTTTCTCAACATTATATAGTATCGCAGATCTAATTTCTTTCGATAAGGCGGCTCTTTCAATTTTAAAAGTTAAGTAGTCAAAGCTTGACTCAAATCTTTTATGTTTTGGTTGAGTAGAAGCGCTACAGCTAATTGTAAAAAAACCTATATGTTTTTTATTTTCCTTGTCAACGAAAAGTCCCGTATCTAACCCACTATCGTCCACCAGTTTTATGCAGTCAGATTGAATAATTCTTAAGGTTCGTTTAATTCCCAAAAATTTAAATAGAATAAAAAGGTCAGTTGTTTTTATGTAAGTTATGTTATGAATAAATATTGATACAAATAAGTTTCTAATTAACTCGTGGGCGCCTACTTTATCCCTCAATGAAAGGTTATCAAGATATCCTATCTGGTTAACATGCGGTTTTGTTTGATCGTACCCTTCTTTAAATATGCACGATCCGTCTAGGAAATATGAGTTTATAAAAGCATCATTCATTGTCTTTAATTAATTATTAGTTATTAAACTCAATTCTATTCAATGTCAAGTTTTGTAGTAAACTCCTATTCCGGTTTAAGTGTTCCTGCCGGTCACCATCTAAATATTTGAACTTCAACCATAGCTGCATTAAATACACGTAACTATATCTCCGGACAGAGTCCTGAATGCTCTTAATGATTTAAGACCACTGTGCTATACACCCCTAAACAGTTTACTTTGCAACATGATTACTGTTTACCTGCTAGAACAGCGATCCTAACTATGACGTGGCTGATAAAAAGTACCTTTCAGTCTCTTCGTCCACAAAATACACGTAACAACCTTTCATCCCTCTTGTCATCAAAGTCCTGTATGTATTTTTAATGATCCTATCTAGCCGTTCGGATGCTCCTAGAGCATCCTTCTTCATCAAAGCCTTATATCCCTTAACTGAAGAATCATTTTTCGACCGTTTGGACGCATCCGTAATTACTTCTTCACCTCTCACAATAAAGTCTTCTCCCACTATAACTCCTATATAATCCACTTCCAATCCTTGACAAGTATGAATACATCCAACTTCATTTACAGAGTCAGGACTTACAATCCACAAACTCCCATCCGTCTCTAAGTTCCAGCGCATTTTAAAGTCAGTTTCAGGGAAAATAATGTCAAAAGTTTTAGGGTCTTTTTTACTTTCCCAGTCCCAGCAATACCCTGCAACCAATCGTGCTTTGTTGTTATGTTTATTTTTCTCAAAAATTGCATCGCGCAATTTTGAAGGACAATCGAATACCTGAAAATCATATTCCTTTTTATCCAGCTTTTCATTTGCTGTTTCCTTAATCTGCAAGGTGTTATCTAACCATGCCAGATAACCGTCGGAACCATTGCATCGAAATTGAGAGCTAAGACTTAATAAATGAACTTTAGCTTCTTCCTGAGTAATATGCTTTAAAAGCTCCTGTTCATCTCCAATATCCTTCAATGTAACTTTCTGATCCTCATCAATAAAAAACACCGAAAAGGCACTTGCCTTAATGATTTCCTTAACCTGGTTCTCACCAAGATTGCTAAACATCCCGGACTTTGCGTTAAGTCTGTGTGCCTCATCTACTATCAGGGCATCAAATACATTTTCCTCACAATCAATAAATGCTCCTGAGCCAGTAAAAAGATTAGATATTACTGATTTTTTAAGAGTGCCGGTAAGCTTAGCCTGATAGACTGCTCTCGGAGCAGCGTTTTTGGTAACATATCTTGCGTTTAAACCTTTTTTTAACAGCTCTACTAAAAGGTTTACAGCAACCACGGACTTGCCAGTTCCTGGTCCTCCTTCGACAATAAGAACATTCTTGTTGGTTGGGCTTGATTGTCGTGCTAAAGCAAGAGCAGTTTCATAAACCACTTTCTGATCATCAACCAAAACAAATTCTTTATTGCCTTTTAGCATTGAGGCAATGCTATCGGAAAGACTTTTGGACGGTTTGATTTTCCCGCAGTCAATACGATACATGATATTTGACTCGTCACCATACTTGACAAACTGTTTGATGAACCCGCGGAGCTTCAGTGCATCAGATTTTAAAAACAGCGGTGCCTTTTCAATATACTCGCTGTAAAAGTTGTTTGTTATTATCCCGTCGTCTTCATAGTTATGGAGGTAAGCGCATGGCTTCAGTTGGATATTATCTTCGTAAACAGTTTGGTTAAAGCCGTTTAAAAGTGCGGCATAAGACCATGCTTGATAAGAGGGGTGAGGTGTCAATGCATTTCCGGCTTTAAATCTTGTTCTTACCAGACTGTCTTTATCGGTAAGTTCAGCATCCTGCCACTGTTTAAGTTCAATTAAAACCGCATGATCTTGCTTTTCTTTGTTTTGACCTGTAATTATAAAATCAAGGCGTTTAGAAGTCTGAGGTATGTGATATTCAATAGCGATGTTACAATCATTAGGAATTTCAGGGTCATGCATGATATTACTCATGTATTGCAAAGAATTCTTCCAGGAAGATAACTCGCTTAATCCGACTCTTTTGTTCCCATATGTTTCCATGTCCTCCCGAACAATGTTTTCTATATCATTAGAAAGAATGTCCGAAAGGAATTTGCCTTTTGTGGCTTGGTAGATTATCATTTATAGCTCGTCATACTTTTTAGCTGTACCCTTCGCCTTATCTACGGGATATTTCACAGCGTTTGACTTTATTTTTTCAAGCACTATTTCGTTGATGTCTAGATCGTATTTATGAGCGAGCAATATTGCATATCCGATTACGTCCGCTAACTCTTGTTTCACCTTTTCGGGGTTAGCCTGTTCGGCTTTTTTCCAGAGAAACAATTCATTTAGTTCAGATGCTTCAATTGAAAGGGCTAAAGCCAGATCTTTTGCATTATGAAATTGCTCCCAATCCCTTTCTTCTCTGAATTTCAATAGAGCATCAAGCAAAACCTTCCAGCTATTTTTATTTGTATCAGAACTTTCACTCATCATGTGATTTCAGTATGGTTTCACCCTGTGATATTAGAAAAAATAATCCACATACCCAATAATTAGCGACAATGTTCTACACCAACATCTCTAAACCCGACAGAAAAGGATACCGGCCTCCGCGCCTAAGGCCTGCAGGCGTATGAGTGTATGGCGGGGCCACAGCACCCACGAAGCCGCGCCTATCCTTTTCAAATCATCAAGCTGCCTCATTCTACCAGAAAAGAAATTGTTAAATCTTTTTCGCCGGAATCTTAGCCCCGTTCTGATAGATCACCAGGCTCTCGACCACACCACTTGCGTTCTTAATAAATTCAAGACCGATGGGCGCTACCTTTACGAAGTACTTATTTTCTGCTTCGGGGAAGAGATCCAGTTTCCCCTGACCGGTGGCCTGAGCTTTTAACTGTCCGCCCTCTTTGCTAATGGTTAAAATAAAACCGGGACTGATCTCATACTTACCCACATACGCAGAGGAGATACTATCGGGGACAGCAACCAGCTTTTTAACCTGGGGCTTGTAAAAACCGTTCCATTGATACACAGTGGCTACGCTGTTAATGATCTCCTGCATGATGGCTCCGTTATCAGAGTTTACCATTACTACTACGCCATTTCCGCCGTCCATGCTTCCGAAGTACTGGCAACGGAAACCTTCGTTAGCCCCGCCATGACTAAAGAAGTTTTGTTCGCCCAGCTTTTGAACGAATACACCCAAAGCCGCCTGACGATCGATGTATGGTGTAAGCATGAGCCGGGTGGTTTCCTGAGAAAGTACTTTATTTGACTTGCCCTGCAGGGAAAGCTGTGTCTCGATGATGAATTTAGCCAGATCTGTTGGGGTGGTCCATAAGGCTGCTGCTGCCATTTCGGGATAGGTATGATATTTACCGGGCACCGCATTGCCGTCTGCACGATAAGCGGTGGCGAGGTGTTTAGCCTGACCTAAACTGGGGTGCTGATAGTAAAAGCTGTGGTTCATGCCCAAAGGTTTCAGAACGGTTTGGAGGGCAAAATCCTGGTAGGGCTTTTTGCTGATATCCATTGCGATGAGCTGCGAGATGGTTGTTCCGCCGCCGGAGTATACGGACTTGATACCTGGTTCGGCATTTGAGCGCACGGCAGCAGAATTAGCCGGTGCCGTTCCGTTTAGCACCTCGATCACTGATGGTATTTTATCGCCCTGCTTATAGCCGCCAAAGCCATGTACGGTTAAGCCGGCGGTATGGCTCAGCAGGTTGGCCAGGCTTATCTTCTTGTTTTTCGATATGGAATCGTAAGGGAATTTCCAGGAGCTGAGATACGTGTTAATATCGGCATACAGGTCGATCTTCTTATCCTGTACCAGCTTGAGCATGGCCATGGCATTGAGTGATTTGCTGATGGAGGCCGCCTGAAAACGGGTGGTGGGACTGGCAATTCTTTTTTCGGATATGTCTGCATAGCCGTATGCCTTGGCCCAGTCGATCTTAAAGTTTTTTACTACGGCAATGCTCACAGCCGGGATTTTATGATATTGTATGCGTTGACTTAGAGTCCATAAGCTGTCTCCCTCTACCACCACGGCTCCCGCAAGGCTTTGTTCTACTTTAAAGATCCGGTCTTGTACTTCTTTGGAATACCCGGAAGACTGAGCAAATAGGCTGAGCGGAGTTAAAATAGTTAAGTTTAGCGCCAGCAGAAAGAGGGTTTTGGTGATTGGTTTCATGTTGGGGATGTTTTTATGTTTAAATGTAAAAATAAATTGGAAATAGGTGGGTAGGATAACCTCACCCTTGATCCCTCTCCTCAAGGAGAGGGTGTTGGCGCTTTAGCCGGTATGGCGACTAAGAATAAATGTTGTTAAAAAGCTTAATCGTTGTATTACTCGCCTCTGGTTCCCTTCTCCTCGAGGAGAAGGGTTAGGGATGAGGTGATAGACAAATGGTGTAATCACCTCAGCCTTGAACCCTCTTTTCAAGGAGAGGGTGTTGGTGCTTTAGCCGGTATGGCGCTTAAAGTAAAATGTTGTTAAAAAGGTCAATCGTTGGTTGTATTATACGCCCCTGGTTCCCTTCTCCTTGAGGAGAAGGGTTAGGGATGAGGTGTTAAGATGATGGTGTAATCGCCTCAGCCTTCAAGCCCGGCGCACTGCTTCCCCCATACTCTCTTCCATTGTTGGTGTTCCCCACCAACAATATATTGCTTGCATTAACCACCTCCGCCTTCGGCACCTCCGCCAGCGGAGGACAGCATAAGGCCTATCTGTCCTTTACTGACATTCTCGTTTGAAAATGTGTCATTGTTCATAGATCTCCGTTGCTGTCCTGATTTCGTGACCTCAAACAGAAGAACTTTTATTTAGTTCGTGAACGCTACCTGTTGGAGATTAAGCCACTTGTCTCGCTGGTGGGGACACAATAATGGGATAACATATTATCCGGATTGCAAATGTTGGCGCTTTAGCCGATACGGCGCCTAAATAATAAATGTTGTTTAAAAGTTTAATCGTTGTGTTGCCTGCCTCTGGTACCCTTCTCCTGGAGGAGAAGGGTTAGGGATGAGGTGATAGACAGATGGTGTAATCACCTCACTCTTGATCCCTCTCCTGGAGGAGAGGGTGTTGGCGCTTTAGCCGGTATGGCGCTTAAATAAAAATGTTGTTTAAAAGCTTAATCGTTGTGTTACCTGCCTTTGGTTCCCTTCTCCTTGAGGAGAAGGGTTAGGGATGAGGTGATAGACAGATGGTGTAATCACCTCAGCCTTCAAGCCCGGCGCAGTGCTTCCCCATCCTCTCTTCCATTGTTAGTGTCCACCATCAACAATATATTGCTTGCTTTAACCACCTCCGCCTTCGGCACCTCCGCCAGCGGAGGACAGCATGACGCCTATCTGGACTAGCTCAGCTTGTTATGCATCTTCATAAGGTCTGTGGTTCGGCCTGTGCCAGAGCTGTTTGCCTTTTTAAAATATTGTTCTGAAACCCTAATGCACTCTTTTTTACAAGAAAATTGTAGTCTATCGTAATAGAAACAAAAGCATTCATAGCATCGTTGAGTACCTGAATTTCATCATTCAGATATTGCGCCGAGGTATAATAAATATGATCACTATTGACCAGCTTCTCGATGCACTTTAAATATTCTGTCAAAGAATCTTCAGCTATCAGTTTGTCATCATTTAATAATGCCTCGAAGCGTTCCTTCAATTCCTTCTCTTTCCGGATAATCTGCATAACCTGAATTTTTATGTCCTCATGCTGCATAGTGGTATATACCGGGTTAACTACATCGATCATTTCATTGTACAGCTTAAGATCAAGCTCCGCAAGCTCAACCTGGCGAAACATGTCGGCATAGGCCAGTTTTAACTGTGTCCTCTCACTTGCTGAGGTACATGCCCTCAGAGTATAATGATATATCGCTTTATCGCGATCCGTTATTTTAAGTCTTGCCTCTTCAAGCTCTTTATTAAGTCTTCCTTTAATGATCTCTGCTTCATAGGCAGGAAATTTTTCTCCATCAAAGTCGAAAGACCGGATTCCTGTATTTCCTTCGCTCAGGGAAGCAAGAACATTAATATCATTTTCCAGATTTGCGATTAATGCAGGCAAGCGGCTATAATTATCAGAGAACAAGTCTCCGGATAATGCCCCGCCCGCGTCCATTTCTGAGTATTCCAGTTCGAACCGCTCGATGTTCCTGTTATTATAATAGCCGTTAAACTCGGGCTGAAGCGAGGTGGAGCCCAAATGATCAAGGTATTTTACTTCAAATTCTTCAGCACTCAAAAGCAATGGACTATCTTCAAACTGAACGTCTTCGTAAAGTTTATCGGTAAATTTCTGCTGAATGCGCGCTGCGTCGCTAAACAATTCCCAGGCCGAATTGTCAACCAAACCGGCATCAATATTCATCTCAGAAAAGAAAGCAATCCGGTCTGATGTGTCAGGATGCGAGGCCCATTGATCTTTGATGATAATACGGCTCTTGCCA
This sequence comes from uncultured Sphingobacteriaceae bacterium, assembly GCA_946887045.1. The sequence continues at coordinate 15,311 of CAMPKC010000053.1, forward strand.
AGCAGATCGAAGCTATTGGCATCAATCATGGGCAAGCCGTTGTTCAGAGGGATTTTATATTTTGCTGCATAAAGCTGCATCAGTTTAAAATGATGGGTGTATATATTTTCGGCTTTCCAGTTCTCACGGATCAAGGTGCCGTAAAAATTAAGCAGTTCGGTATAGCATTCTGTCGCAAAATCACTTCTGTACTGTGCAGTGATATTGCTTCTGGAGCCACTGACACTCGCAGCAACAGCATCTGCATGAAACTCCATCTGTCTTGACAGGCTCATATGTTCTTTATTGAGCAGAACATATACTTTGCGCATAATCCATTGCATTGCCTGAATGATCAGGCTAGCCAATTCTTTAAATATCCGAAAGTACCAGGTGGAGTTTCCCCAGTTTGTGAGGGCGTTGTTATAACGTTCGTTATCGAATAAGATCTTGTGGATAATCAGGTTGAAATGATAAACATAGGCTCCGAGCGCCATACTCTTTTGCGAAAAATGCCCGAACTCATGTCCGAGAACCCCTTTAAATTCACTTATAGTTAGCGAATTAACCAATCCAGCTCCGATATACAAGTTCTTGCGCTGAGGAAAAAACATACTTAAAAAGACAGAGTCGTATGCTACCATTGCGTTAACATCCTCAACAAGAAAAATTTTCTTTGGAAAAGATGATCCTGCTTCGGTAGTTACCCTCCTTATAAATTCAAATAAAAGTGGCTCATCATTTTCGAAGATCTGAACGGCACCCTCACGGCCTCTGTTTAGTTTGATTACTAGCGAATTAAATACAAAGATCACGATCATTACTGCCAGACCCAGTCCGCCTATAACGAGCAAAAGCGTTAAAGTATTTCGGGCTTCCAATGCAATAGCGCCCACCAGCAAAACAACCAGTGCAGCTATTCCCAGTGCCATCGTAACGACAGCTATGTACGATAATAGAAATAATACACAGAGCAGGAATACTTTAATTACCTGTCTTTTAAATTCTGATGTAGGCTGTATATACTGCCTGTTAGACTCCTTAGGTGGTAAAGGATACTCGGAAATGGTAAATGGCATAATATTGTTTAGGTGATGAAAGATAAGGAAAGTTTGAAAATTTCAAATGATCGCGTGTCTCCACATCGCAAAATATTCCCACCTAACTATACTGCGGCTTTCAGGTTGTCACCGGTACAAATTATCTCAACATGCGAATAACAAGGAGAGATTAAACGAACTATTCACAAATCGAGTTACAAGCGAGAGGCGATTTGCGATGGTTTTGTTTTTATAGGGCTTGTGATCGGTTTATTTTTTATTTATCAGTTAAATATTGCTAAAAAAATGGATCTTTATTAAAATACTTTGTCATAATTATTGAAAATATATGAAAAAATATGATTTTCGTCATATTTTTGGAGGTGTTTAAGACGATTTTGGTGAAATAATATGATAAGATCTGTATTTTTATTGAACAGAAAAGCGCTATGGAATGCAACGGTGATATCTCTGATAACCATTGCCCTGGTGTTTTACGGTTCCAGGGAGCTTCAGAACTTTGATGCGGCTTTAATTGCGTATTTATTCGGTACTGTATTTGCCTTTTTTGGAGTGATTTACAGATATTCGGTATGGCTACAAAGACCTCCAACCCGTATGTATTTCCGCCGGGGAAGGGAGCTGATTTTTAGCAGGCGCTTTTTCTCACATGCAGCTTTTTTAATGAAGGACACTGTTGAGAATATTGCCTTTCAGAAATTTATCTACAAACGCGGTCGCGATCGATGGATTGGTCACTTTCTTATGGCCTTCGGTTGTACACTGGCCTTCGCAATAACATTTCCTTTAACTTTTGGCTGGATCCATTTTACGCTGAAAGAGGGATCAAGTTTATTTCCTGATAGTATTCGTTTATATGAAGCTCATTTCTTCGGCTTTAAAATGATGGAATTTGAACTGGGTTCGGTAATGGCATTTTTTGTATTTCATGCGCTTAATTATTCATCCTGGATGGTGATAGTAGGGGTGATCGTGTTTATGCGTCGCCGCTTAACCAAACCCGGATTAATTGCTACGCAATCGTTCGAGGGCGATCTTTTGCCGCTTATTTTGCTGTTCGCTATTGCTGGCTCGGGCCTGGGTTTAACCTACAGCTACGAGTTTATGAAGGGCTTTGCTTACGATTTTATGGCTGTAACACATGCCATCACCGTAATTATGTTCCTTATCTGGATTCCCTTCGGCAAGTTCTTCCACATCATACAAAAGCCTGCACAATTAATGGCTCATGTTTATAGAAGAGAAGGGGAAAGGCGTGGCATGGCTGTTTGTCCGCATACAGGCGAGGAGTTTGCTACGCAAATGCATATTGATGATTTAAAACAAGTAACCAAAGAACTAGGCTTTGATTTTTCGCTGCCAGATGGGAGTTCTCATCTTGATTTAAGTCCTGAAGGAAAACGCGCAAGGCTTGCAATGGCACATTTAAAAGCCCGCGAGGCAAACAACGGGAGGCTTTTCGGTTAACAATAATTTACCAACAAGATTTTATGGCAACACTTCCAGTTTCGGCAGAGGAACTTATAGAAAAATTCGGCCCCAGTTTAAACTATCCGCCTAAAGAAGGATATCCGGGGCGTGATGAACCTGATAAAGAAGTTAAAACACATTGTTGTTTTTGCGGAATGCAGTGTGGTATGAAACTCCTGGTTAAGGATAATACCGTGGTGGGCTTTGAACCATGGATGGAGTTTCCATACAATGAAGGGCGTTTGTGTCCTAAGGGTGTTGAGCGCTATCTGCAAAATAACCATCCCGACAGGCTGTTGTATCCTTTACGACGTGTAAAAGGGGCTGGCTTTAGACGTATGGACTGGGATGATGCCCTTACACATACTGTCGATGAAATTAAGCGTATTCAGGAAAAATACGGAAACAATGCTTTCGGAATGCTTTCAGGTGTTTCTTTAAGTAACGAGAAAAGCTACCTGGTTGGAAAGTTTGCCCGCGTTGCTTTAAAAACAGCAAACCTTGATTATAATGGACGCCTGTGTATGGTAAGTGCCGGGGCCGGAAATAAAAAGGCATTTGGGCTCGACCGTATATCCAACAGTTTCGAAGACCTGGAGCGGGCTGAAGTTATTATTGTTACCGGCGCTAATATCAGCGAAACTTTCCCTACGCTTACACACTGGATCTGGAGGGCGAGAGATTATGGCGCTAAGCTGATTGTGATAGATCCGCGTATGATTCCGCTTGCCAGAACTGCCGACTTACACCTGCCGGTAAAACCCGGAACAGATTCTGCACTTTTGGGTGCCATGCTGAAGTACCTGGCCGATAATGACATGCTTGATCATGACTTTATCCGCGATCATACCAGTGGCTTTGACGAGGCTTTAGAGATAGTCAAAGATTATACGCTGGAATGGGCCGAAGAGGTAACCGGTATCGAAAAAGAGAAAATTGAAACCGCTGCTAAATGGTGGGGACAGGCTAAAACCAGTTTCTTACTGCATGCCCGCGGTATCGAACATCATACCAAAGGTGTGGATAATGTAGTGGCTTGTATCAACCTTGTACTTGCGACCGGCCGTATTGGTAAGCCTTATTGTGGTTACGGTACGATTACGGGACAAGGAAACGGACAGGGGGGCAGGGAGCATGGTCATAAATGTGATCAGCTTCCGGGAAACCGTGATATTGAAAATCCGGAGCACCGTAAATACATTTCGGAGGTTTGGGGTATTGATGAAAAGGATATGCCGGGAAAAGGGCATACTGCTTTTGAGCTTATAGAAGCTATTCATCGTGGTGAAGTGAAAGGGCTGATTTCCTTATGTTTTAATCCTTTAGTGTCTCTGCCAAATAACAGTTACGTTCGCGAAGCTTTTGAGAAACTGGAGTTCTACATGTGTATCGATTTCTTTATGAACGAGACTTCGCGACATGCGGATATTATTTTGCCGGGATCTTTACATGAAGAAGAGGAAGGAACCGTTACTTCAGCAGAGGGAAGGGTGATCCGGATACGTAAGGCAGTAGATTGTCCCGGAGAAGCCCGTCCGGATACTGAGATTCTTCTGGATATTGCCAACAGGCTTGGTTATGGTGATAAGTTCAACTTCAAAACCAGCGAAGAGATCTTTAATGAACTGCGGGTAGCCTCAAAAGGCGGTACGGCAGATTATTACGGAATCACTTATCAAAAAATTGAGGACAATATGGGCGTTTTCTGGCCTTGTCCTTCTTTGGATCATCCGGGAACGAAACGACTTTGGGAAGACCGGAAGTTTCATACCAATGATGGTAAAGCGCATTTTAACCCTGTAAAATACCGTGATCCGGGCGAGGTTACAGATGAAGAATATCCGGTTGTGATGACAACCGGCCGTGTGGTTTCGCAATATCTGAGCGGAACACAAACCCGTCGTATTGGTAAGCTGGTAGATAATTTCCCGGAACCTAAAATAGAAATGCACCCGGAGCTCGCAGCAAAATACGGTATCCGTAATAATGAACTGGTGAGGTTAAGTACCCGCCGCGGTTCGGAAGTGTTTCCGGCACATATTGTAGAGACTATACGCAAGGATACTATTTTCCTGCCTTACCATTGGCCTGGTAAAAAATCGGCAAATCAGTTTACTACACCCCATTTAGATCCTGTTTCCAAGATTCCGGAGTTTAAGGTTTGTGCCTGTAAAATAGAGGGAACCGGCGAGTTTGCCGCACCTTCAAAAGATTCAAAAGCATTTCAAAGCAGTTAATCCTAACCATTAAGAAGATATATGCCTGTTACTAATTATATACAAAATCAGGAGTTTTTTATAGACATGCAACGCTGCATTGGCTGTAAGGCCTGCGAAATGGCTTGCGCCGAATGCGAAACCAATGGTCAGGAATCTATGATCCATGTAAATTATGTGGATCGTGCTACCACCGTGCAAACTACTGTGCAGGTATGTATGCATTGTGAGGAACCGGCATGTGCGAGCGTTTGTCCCGCAGATGCGATTTCTAAAGACGAGTTTGGCGTTGTTCATACGGCAAATACTTCGCGCTGTATAGGTTGTTCCAACTGCGTAATGGCCTGTCCGTTCGGCGTTCCTAAAAAGAACGAAGAGTACGATTTGATGATGAAGTGCACCATGTGTTACGACCGTACCAGTGCGGGTAAAAAGCCAATGTGTGCTACTGTTTGTCCTACCCAGGCGCTGTATTACGGTACCCGTGAAGAAATGGCCCGTATGCGCCCGAACAGTTCGCCGGTAAGCAACTTTATTTTCGGGAATCAGAACGTGAATACCAAAGTTAATATCATGATGCCGAAAGGCACCACCGAATTTGTAGTTTATTGATATATGTCTTCAAAAAACAAGGATAAGCATTGGAAAGAGGATTTCCCGATCGAGCAACTGGAATCTACCCAGGTTTCGCGTCGCAATTTTGCAAAGTTTTTATGTCTCGTTTCAGGAGGGCTTGCTGCCGGTAGCGGAGCCGTTGCTGTAAAGGCCAATTTCTTTCCTGAACAGAAAATTGAAGGCGAGCATTTTGTATGTAAGAAAAGCGACATTCCGGTAGGCGGAACCCGTTCGTTTGTAATCAGCGGAAGCATCATTCCCTATGTCTTAATTCATTTGGAAGACGGCCAGCTGCGTGCTTACGAACAAAAATGTACCCACTTATCCTGCGCCGTTTTTTACAAGCCGGGCACTGGAAAAATAGAATGCCCATGCCATAACGGATGGTTCAATGCACTTACCGGCGAGGTTCTTGCAGGGCCGCCGCCAAGACCGCTTCCACGTTTAGACGTGCTGGAAAAACCAGATGGTGTTTATGTAAAGGCATTTGTAGAATCTAACCAGAAAGAAACAGTTTAATTGTATGAGTACGTTTAGAGAGGCCCAGAATCAGGCCCATCCCAATAAAATCAGTACCTTATTACTGGCCTTAATCATTGTTATGATATTTAATGTAGCTATGCAGATATGGCTGTTGTATACCGCATTGAATAATGCTCTTGCAGAGCATAAAGATATTGCCTTCCCGGCTTTTCTCGCTTCTTTGTTCCTGTTTCTGATAGGATTTTTCTGGTTGTATTATTTGCCGGGAGGAGTTAAGAAGCACACCGTTAAAGAGTTTTATACTACAGTATACAGATAGTGCCCTGTGTCCGAGTGTTTTTATTAAATAAAATAAGCGATTTGTATTCCCCTTGCCTTGAGGAGAGGCATTGGGTTTATACCTCTCTGCCTTCAGCATCTCTCCCCGGGGGAGAGAAGGCCCAAACACCCGATTAAACGCCCATAACAATCGATCTCAGCGTAAGAGTATCTGCCTAAAAAAGAAACAGTGATGATTGCAGAAGCAAGTCCAACATTAAAATCTCATAAAATTTTAGCCTTAAGCACCTTCGGTTTTCTGATGTGCTTTTCTGCCTGGATGATTAACGGCGTATTGGTTACTTATCTAACTGATAATGGCATCTTTCGGTGGGATATGATGCAAATAGGGTGGCTGATGGGGGTCCCGGTTTTAACCGGCGCTGTTTGCCGCTTGCCAATGGGTATTTTAACAGACCGGTTCGGCGGTAAATGGGTATTTGGTACGCTAGCTGTGGTTTGTGCTATCCCGATGTTTTTGCTATCGAAGGCAAATGTTTATTCAGACTTTTTAGTTCTTAGCTTTTTCTTCGGCCTGGCGGGCTCAAGCTTTGCGGTTGGTATTGGATTTACATCGGTATGGTATCCAAAAAACTGGCAAGGGCGGGCATTAGGTATTTTTGGTATGGGTTCTGCCGGCGCATCGCTAACTACATTGATTGGACCAAGCTTATTAAACAGTCTTACAGATAATGGAGCTAATCCGGAGGGTTGGAGAAACCTCCCGGTAATTTATTCGGTAGTTCTTTTAGCAGTAGGTTTATCGTTCTTTCTGTTCGCCGAAAACAAGAAGCCTGTAGCAAATAGCAAACCACTAGGGCAGCTATTATCGCCTTTAAAAGAAGTCAGGGTTTGGAGATTCGGATTGTATTATTTCCTGCTGTTCGGTTGTTTTGTAACCTTTTCTCAGTGGCTGGTTCCCTATTTTGTAAACGTATACCATTGCAGCCTTGTAGAAGCAGGGCTATATGCTTCGTGTTTCAGTTTACCGGCAGGTGTATTCCGTATTCTGGGAGGCGTTCTGTCGGATAAGTACGGAGCACGGAAGGTGATGTATGGAGTTTTGAGTACAACTATAATTTTAAGCTTTTTGCTTTTAATTCCGCAGATGGAAATCACCTCGCCAGGTTCGGGCATAATGGCTGCCGAAGCAGGTGTTGTTACCGAAGTAAACGCAAAAGAGATTAAGGTTGATGGTATAAGTTATCCGATTGTTCGGCGAACTAATAAATTTGCCGACGTAGATAATCAGGTATTGCTATTGCCGGCTAAAGAATCATGGCATGAGGTGAGGGTTAAAGCCGGCGATAAAATTTCAAAGAAGCAATTGCTTGCCCAGGGAACAACCAAGATATATTTCCAGGCAAATAAGTGGGTGTTCATTATGCTGGTATTACTGACAGGGGTTTGCTGGGGAATCGGGACGGCTGCTGTCTTTAAGCATATTCCCGATTATTTTCCTTCACAAATCGGGCTTGTTGGGGGTATGGTGGGCTTAATTGGGGGACTAGGCGGCTTCATCGGGCCGATTTTATTTGGATATCTTCTTAACCTCACCGGGCTGTGGACAAGCTCGTGGATGTTCATTTGTGGCCTTGCTATTTTTAGCATTATATGGATGCACATGGTGATCACTAAAATGATGTCAAAACGCGCTCCTGATTTAAGCGGAAAATTTGACCGCATGCCTGTAATAAAAGCGGCGCCTGTTAAATGGGAAAAGGAGTTGGTTAGTTAAAGTTGGGAAGAGGGGAGTTTTTGATATTCTGCCTTCTGGTGCAAAGTCCGGATTTTTAATCTTAGGTTTTAGACTCTAAAAATGAGGATTGTCGTTTTGTATGACAGCAACGTTCAACAAGCCATCGCATTGAAGAATTGGGTTGCTGCTTAATCTAAATGTTAATTTCCGTGAAGGAAGAGTAAATATCCTGATTAAATTGGCAATTGGCTAGACGCTTTTGATTAGAAATGCTGCTGTAAATGTTGTCGATTGCAATTTGATTCGTATATTCATTTTGGATATTGCATTGTTGGTGTGAAAATGGTAAATCGGTTTAGCAGGAAGAGGTAAACACGACACTAATCAAACTCATTTAAAAGAATAAAAACACTTAAAATCCATGATAATACCAAGACTTAACCTTAAAACTGTAATTCTGTTATTTACATTTTCAATATGTTCATTAAAGTTAGCCGGCCAGGAAATGGGAGCTGACGAAAAAAAGTCCATGGAAAAAGGCAATAATGCTTTTAAAGGTGGAATAAATGGGGTGAAGGGTGCTGGTCTAAATCTTCCCCCTGAAAAGATTGAGTGGTGGAAAGATGAAAAATTTGGAATGTTTATTCATTGGGGATTATATGCCATTCCCGCTACAGGCGAGTGGACCATGTTTAATCAAAAAATTCCTGCAGATGAATACGCTAAGCTTGCGGATCAATTTAATCCAAAATCGTTTAATGCTGACGAATGGGCATCTATAGCCAAGCGTGCAGGGATGAAGTACATGGTCATGGTATCAAGACATCATGATGGTTTCGCTTTATGGAACAGCCCTTCCAGTTATCGTCGCTTTAACAGCATGGAAACCGCTTCACGCCGGGATTTTGTATCCATGTATACTGAGGCCTGCCGTAAAGCTGGCTTAGCGGTAGGGCTCTATTACTCACCAATGGACTGGCGTTTCCCGGGTTATTTTGACCCGAAGGGTCTGCCTGAAAATGCAGCACTGATGAAGCAACAAGGATATGGCCAGGTGGAAGAATTGATGAAAAATTATGGTAAAATCGATATTCTGTGGTATGATGGCGGCTGGCTTGCGCACAAAGGCGGAGATGTTGACGCAGCCTGGTTTTGGGAGCCACTTAAACTGAATACGATGGTCCGTAAATATCAACCGGATATCCTCATTAATCCGCGATCGGGTATGTTTGGTGATTTTCAGGTTAATGAAGGTGGTGCAGAAGTAAAAGGACCTATCATTGACATACCATGGGAAAAATGTTTAAACCTAAGTGGATCAAGCTGGGGATATAATAAAACGGAAAATCTGATGTCTCTTAAGGAGGTGATTACTATGTTAGTAAATGTGGTAGATAGGGGCGGCAATATGCTGCTTAATGTGGGCCCCGATGCTGATGGCGTGATACCTGCCGCTCATGTGGCCCGCTTGCAAGAAACAGGTGCATGGCTGAAAAAGAACGGAGAAAGTATTTATGGTACACGTCCCGGCCCTTTCGAGCCTCTGGATAGAGTATATGGCGCGACCCAAAAAGGCGATAAGATCTATGTTCATTTATTGAGCCTTCCAGCAGGAAGTACAGAACTCAAATTGCCGGCAATCGATCGGAAACTGGTGCAATGCAAATTTATAAATGGTAAAAAGATTAAGTTTAATCAGGATAAAACAGGCATTCGCCTTACTATAGACTCAGACCAACTTGACCCTGTAGTAACAACACTAGTGTTAAAAACTAAGTGACAGCCAGATGCTGTTGCAAGGGTTATAGGACTTAAACAGCCTGACGGATTTTTGTGCATAAGCAGAGCATTTTGAAAGAAGATCTTCTATTAAGAACTTTTTTTCAGAAAACCGGTGCGAGGATTGGCGGGCTTTCTTGAGAGCTGCTTGAGCATAGTATCAACTTTCACTCTTCCATCATCTCCCTGAATACTCTCGAATCCGGAGATCCCGAGGAGCGAATATTCAGCACACGGACCCCGTATGGACCCAGCTTCGACGCCAGGTTTCTGGAAAACTCTTCTGCAGCGCAACAAAAAAAAGGAAGCTTTTACGAGCAGAGGCAGGTTAGGTGGCCGAAAATTTAAAAATTTCGTCTTGTTGATCTGATTTCTGCGGGAATCTCTTTTACCCTCCAGCTAGCTTTTTGCAATATTTCCCTCTTCTGTTTGACCACTCTCCCTCCGTTCTGACCGAAACTATCTACCGATATTGGGTCTGTAAACCAATAGTTTAAATTCCAATAATCCCCTCAGGAATGAAGCTATATCTATTAGAATTATATGTCAAATGAATTCTCTTATCTAATCAAAATAATAAACCAAAATGAAAGAAAAAGTAAGTTTAATTGTATGTTCAGCTCTGCTGTTATTTGTCGGGGCATGTAAAAAAGATATAAAACCGTCTTTGCAGGACGAAAATGTTTTGGGTCAGAGTTCAAAACAAGACAAGAACAAGACTTTGGCAATAACTCACGCCGGCGGGATACTTCATACCGAAGCCGATTATGAAAGAATGCGGGTAAAAGTAAATGCCGGCACCCAGCCATGGAAAGGAAGCTGGGATCTGCTATTGGCTAGTCCTCACTCGTCTTCTACCTGGACATCCCGTGCAACCGACACTATAAGACGTGGTGGTACTGGAGATAATGTAGCATTGCTTTATAAGGATGTAGCTGCTGCGTATCAAAATGCTCTAATATGGAAAATTAAAGGGTTTACAGCTAACGGTGATAAAGCTAGGGATATTCTGAATCATTGGTCCAGTACACATACTACGCTTACAGGCAATGCGGACCGCTACCTGGCCTCAGGTATTTTCGGATATCAATTTGCCAATGTAGGTGAAATGATGAAGGGATACCCAGGGTTTGACGAAGCGGGCTTTAAAGATTATATGTTGAATGTTTATTATTATCCTTTGGTCGAACGCTTCCTTGTAGGAAATGAGTTTGGCGGAGACCATAACGGCGCATGTATCACTAATTACTGGGCAAATTGGGATTTATGCAATATGGCGGCCATGCTTGCCATCGGAATCCTTTGTGATAATCAGACAATAATTGATAAAGGAATTAACTATTTTAAAACGGGCGCGGGAAATGGATCCATTTTAAAAGCAGTTCCCTTTTTGCATGCAGGAGGTTTAGGTCAGTGGCAGGAAAGCGGCCGGGATCAGGGACATGCTCAATTGGGTGTAGGCCTGATGGGTGCTTTTTGCGAAATGGCCTGGAATCAGGGAATAGATATGTATACCTACAGCAGCAGCAGATTTATGCAGGGTGCGGAATATGTTGCCAGCTATAACAATGGTAATACGGTTCCTTTTACCACCTATAATTGGGGATCCGGTACTAATTGTTCGCCTAACTCTCATACCATAATTTCAGCGGCACAAAGGGGTGAAATGAGGCCAATATATGAGATGGTGTACAATCATTATGCTAACCGCTTAGGCGTTTCGGTTCCAAACACTGCTGCACGTGCAGCACTTCACCGTCCGGAAAGTGGCCCCGACGCCACAATTCATGCTACTACTTTTGATCAGCCAGGCTATGGTTCATTAACCTATTATCGCGATGCATCTTCAAAACCAATTGCCAATGGTACCTATAGTTTAAGAAGTCGGGCTAGTGGAAAAATGCTGGATAATTATGGCCTTACTACAGATGGTGCCATTGTTAAGCAATATACTGACGGAACCAGCAATAACCAAAAATGGGTAGTTACTTACAGCAATGGTTATTATAAAATAAGCTGTGTAACCGGCGGTAAATATCTTGATAGCTATAATAACACAGCTGACGGATCTACCGTTCACCAGTGGAGCAATGGTGGTAGTCCTAATCAGCAATGGCAAATAGTAGATTTAGGAAATGGTTATTGCAAGATATTTAATCGTGCTAACGGTAAATGCCTGGATACCGGCGGTAGTACGGTTAACGGCGGTAATATGCAGTTCTGGGGTTCTAATGGAAGCCTTAACCAGCAATGGGCTTTTGTAGCACCTTAGCCTTTATTGTTAATTAAATCTATCTAACAAATTTGATAAAGAGAATTGAAGTGAACGCGTTTAAAAATGCGTTCACTTTTTTTGTTAGCCGAATGCTAACTCTAATAAATGAAATGAACAAGGCATATTATAAGCCTGGGGCTGGTTGTCACTTTTAGTTTTTGCAGCTATTCTCAATCCTTTCTTTTCGTTAAACTAAGCTGAAGGCTCAACTCAAAGTTTCCTCCAGTATAATTACTTAAGGCAGCGGTAGCGGTGGTGTAATTAGCTGTAATAGAACCTACCGATTTGATGATTGCACCCAGCCCAATAGTGGCGCTTTGTGAGCTGTGATATACAGCGATTACGTTTGCGGCTTTGTTCGCGACCGTAAAGTTAGCTCCGAAATCGAAAATGTTATCAAAGCCATGAACCCCTCTAAAAGCAACTTTGGGTTCTACTCCAAATCCATCTAAAGCTTCGGGGAAGTAGAATTTATAGCTGGCTGCTGAAAAGAATGTAGAACGATCGGCCACACTCACAGTGCTTTCCTTCTGCAAAAAGCTTTTCATATTTGGAATTGCAGCCTGAATAGTTAACCTTTCTGTAGTGTATGCTACACCGAAGTCGCCGTCTATATAGGTTTCTCTTTGGTTAAATTTACCTACTGAAACATCATTCTGGTCTCCATTGATTTGCTCACTCATTACCCGATCATCCATAAAGCCTAAGGAAATGCCAAAACGCAGCTTTTGTGTTTCATCGTTTAAAGGGAGATGATAAGAGTAGGTCCCCATTACGCGGGTGCGCTTTATTAATCCGGCTTCATCATTATAAATATTTAGTCCGATGCCTACTTTTTTCCCGGTTCCGTAGTCGGCAGTCAGAGAATGTGTCTTTGGCGCTCCGGGAATGGTAGACCACTGCTGACGAAATCCCATGTTCAGGTTTAAGCCTTGATTGATACCAGCCATTGCGGGGTTACCGAGATATTCGTTCTGAAAATAAATGCCTGAAAGCGGGTTTAATTGCGCCTTTGCTGTTTTTGTGCTTAGCAGGAAGGCAATGGACATAATGCCCATTGCTGCTACTCTGTTTAGTGATGTATTCATCAGTGATTTCATCTAAAATATCTTAATCTCTAACAATTGAAATAAATCCTTTAATCTTCTCTATGCCTGGTCCGAAGTCTACCACATAGTAGTAGGTGTCTTCTGCCAGTTGTGAACCATTCAATGTTCCATCCCACTGGTCCGTGTAATTTTTCTGACTGTACAACAAGCGTCCCGCACGATCGAATATTTTCACTTCGTTTTTAGGGTACATATCCAGGTTATGGATAACCAGCTTATCGTTAACACCATCGCCGTTCGGCGATACGAGATTCGTTCCGTTTACCACCTTGTAGTCGGCATTTACGCTAATGGTAATCTCCTTTACAGTGCTACAGTTATTCGAATTCGTTACCGTTACTTTGTAAGTAGTAGTTTCAGCCGGACGTACCGTAAGGTTTTGCGTGCCTTGACCACTTACGATTCCGTTTGCACCGGCCCAGCTATAAGTTAAGCCACTGTTGCCTCCTGTTACATCAGCATTTAACACCGTCACCTCGCCTTTAGAAAGTTCCAATCCTTTGTTCGATGAGATGCTTATTTCCGGCAACTGGTTTACCTGAAGGATAAAGCTTTTCAGAATGGTGTTCACCCCGCTATTAGCCGTGCCACCATCATCCATTACCATAACATTGATCACTGCACTTCCAAATACACCACTTGCCAGTTTATATTTAACCGTTGCGTTCGCCGCTGAATTTGCCTGGCTAACTTCAATGCTCTCGAAGAGGGCATTGTTTGTTGAGCTTACGGATAAAGTGGTAGACTGACCGGCATCTGCGCCAGCTGAGATACCACTTATAGTAACAGCTTGCTCACTGGTTGTGTAGCAGATAACCTGGTTATCTATATCGTTAAGTGTTGGCTGCTCGTTTACGTCACTAATAGTGATAATAAGCTCCTTTTCTAGAGAAAGATTGTGCTGAGTGGTAGAGCGCAGTCTTACAAAATAGCTTGATTTCTGTTCGAAGTTCAAAGGTGCACCTGTTTTAATCTGGTTACCTTCTATTGTAAATTTACCGTTATCGGTATCTCCAGCTCCTGATACCAAAGTATAGGTAAAGCTTGCCGAAGGGTCGTCTGATGTTGAGCTCAGCGTGCCCGCAACGGTGCCTGATGCCTGGTTTTCATAAACTGTTGCCGCTGCGATGCTTAGGCTTGTTGGTGCTCCCGGTACGATAGTTAATGTCCCGTTTACATAACTGAAGTTGTAGTTTGCTGCCACGCCGCCGCTTGCCGTAATCGGGTAAGTTCCCAATACAGATGCAGTAGATGCTGTTGTAGTTGCGAATGGCTGCGTTTGAAGATTGCTTTTATCTTCTCCGCTAATAAAACCACTGTAACTTACCGTTAATGCCGGATTGGCTGTATTCTGGAACTTGGTTTTGTCGTCTGCCGTTACAGTAAGTGTTTTGGTGGAGATTGCTCCTGTTACAATCGCAGATGCAGTGATAAGATTGTAATTATCTTTTTGTGCACCTGAAACGACAAAAGAGTTTGCCGTTACCGTTTTACCAACACCTGCATTTTTATTATCATAAACTGCGGTACCGCTTATTGTTACCACATCGCCGGATTCCAGCCCATTTAGATTGTAGTTGCCTGAGCTTAATATCGCGGAAGTTGTACCATCATATTCTTTGATAATTGAAGGTGCAGCATTAAGCGTTAGTGTGATATCTTTTTTGGTGATAGTACCAATCGCCGCATTTGCGGTAGTATTGCTTAGTATATAATTTCCGGCATCAATGCCCGAAATAGATAATCCTGTTACTGATACAGTTTTAACCGTACCGGTATGTTTATCATCGTAAATTCCGGACGTATGGTTGCTGAGTGTTACCGTTTCAGAACCGATTATGCCAGAGAGATTATAGTTTCCAGAAACAAGAGTGGCGGTTGCATTGCCATCATAGGTTTTAGTGACTGTTCCGGTTAAAGACACGGTCAAGCTTTTTGCGGAGATCGTGCCCACACCGCCGCTTGTGGTAGTAGCAGTAAGTACATAATTTCCGGCGTCGGCGCCCGAAATGGACAGTCCCGTTACCGATACGATTTTTCCGGTGCCTGAATTCTTAGTATCATATGTACCTGATGCAGGCTTATTCAGGATTACTGTTTCGGTACCAATGACACCAGACATGATGTAGTTATCGGCTGCCAGGGCAGCGCTTGTGGTTCCATCGTAGGTTTTGCTGACTGTACCAGTCAGGGAAGCTGTTAAGCTTTTAGCAGAGATAGCACCAATAGCTCCACTCGCACCAGTAGCAGAAAGGACATAGTTTCCTGCGTCAGCACCAGAGATTGACAGTCCGGTTACCGATACAGTTTTACCGGTTCCGGTATTCTTATCGTCGTAAGTACCTGATGTTGGATTATTCAGAATTACCGCTTCTGATCCGACAACTCCAGATAAACTGTAGTTGGCCGCAGCAAGGGCAGCAGTTGTAGTGCCATCGTAAGTTTTGCTGACTGTCCCGGTCAGGGCTACTGTAAGTGTCTTTTTATTTACAGTTAAAATTTGAGACTGGTTGGCAGCTGCATTATAAGCTGCATTGCCCGCCTGCGCCGCAGTTATGGTTGCCGTACCGTTTCCGACAATATGTATCTTACCAGAAATCACAGTGGCAACCGCAGAATTGTCTGAAGTATAGCTTACCGCCAGGCCTGAACTGGCAGTTGCGCCCGCATCGAAATCCGCATCTCCATATGTTTTTGCTGCAATAGTGTTGAAAGTTATGGTTTGCTGGGCTTTCGGAACCGCTGTTGCATCGCTTGATACTGCACTTTCATTTCCGGCATTATCTGTTGCCGATATACGATAATAATACGTAGTACCATTAGTTAAACCGGTATGAGTATATGTATTGGTTGGAGCGATAATGGTTTGAAGTAGCGTTGTTGGATTCGCACTTGTTCCACCGTATACTTTATAGGTTTTTAGATCACCTTCTGAGTTCGCGTTCCAGTTCAGCACGATCTGTGTATCACCGCTTGTTCCGGCAAGACTGGCAGGTGTTGCCGGAGCTGTTTTATCAAAAGTAACTGCACTGCTGTTTGTAGTTACAGTAACAGCAGTTCCGCTGTTACCTGCTGCGTCGGCAAAGCTGATACTAAAAGCGATCGTACCTTCGGTAGCTGCGCTGGTCATGGTGTACTTACCGGTATAGATATTACCTGAAGTATTAACAACACCGGCATTCTGCCCCGCAATACTTACCGTTGGTGTGTTGATGGCTTCACTCGCTGTAAAGCTAAGGGTAATTTCATCGCCGGTTTTGGCAAGAATGGAAGTGGTATTATTAGAAGAAATACCAACGGCTGTGAGAGTTGGTATAACAGCATCAACCAATACTGACGCAGTGGATCCTACGCTGTTTAAAGTAAGCGTGGCATTGTTGCCCACGGCATCCTGAAGTGTTCCTCCGTTAGCTGTAATTGCAGAAGCGACTGAAATACCATCAGTATCCAGGTTGCCGCTAGCAATAGTATAACGGAATACAAGGGCCGAAGTGCCACTTCCTGAAAGGTAAGTAGCGTTCACCGTGCCGCCAGTATTCAGTGTTAATCCCATATACGGTGTACCACTGCTGGTATTAACCGTTACATTTTCAGTAAAGTTGATAGTGAAATCCAGGTTATTGCCGGTTTTATAAGTCCCGTTTGCAGGAACACTAACGCTGCTGACTGCCGGAGCAGACATATCTATAGTGTAGCTTTGACCGGAGGTATATCCGCCCGAAATAGCATTTCCCGGTACATCGGTGATTCCGGTTCCGCTATTGTTTAAATCCAGTCTTAGTGTGCCGTTTCCAGAAATGCTGTTAACCGTTACTGTGTAAACGCTGGCCGACACTGCTGTTATTAGGGCCACAGATCCGCTTGCGGTACCGGTGGAAGTAACGGTGAAGTCGTTTGTACCTACGCCAGATACACCCTCAGGGAAGGTAATTGTATACTCAACAGAACTGCTGTTTGTTGGGGAAGCATCGGCACGAGCGATGCTGCTTACTGAAGGCGCAACTGCATCAACAAGAACAGAGCTGGTTGAACCCACGCTGTTTAAAGTAAGGGTGGCGTTATTGCCGGCAGCATCTCTGAGTGTACCGCCATTCAGAGTGACGGAAGATGCCAAGGCAACTCCATCAGTATCGGCACTGCCGGATGCTACTGTATAGCGGAAGACCAAAGCGGAGGTTCCGCTTCCGGATAAATAGGCGGCATTTACATTGGCCGAGCCTATGGTTAAACCAATATAAGGTGTACCCCCACCGGTATTTACCGACACGTTTTCGCTGAAATTCACAGTGAAGTCGAGGTTCTGGCTGGTGATATAAGTTCCGTTTGAGGGAACGGATACACTGCTTACCGCTGGGGAAACAGCATCCACCAATACCGAAGCCGTTGAAGCTACGCTGTTTAAGGTAAGAGTAGCGTTATTGCCCGCAGCATCTTTCAATGTTCCTCCGTTCAAGGAGAGCGCTCCAATGGCTACACCATCATTGTCAGCATCGCCCGAAACTACAGTATAGCGGAATACAAGAGATTGGCCACCGCTTCCTAAGGCATATGCTGCATTCACCGTGGAGGAGCCGATTGTAATGGCAAGATAAGGTGAGCCTGTAACAGTTACGTTTTCGGCAAAATTAACGGTAAAGTTTAACTGATCCCCGGTCTTGTAAGTTCCGTTTGCCGGTGCATTTACCGAGCTTACCGTAGGCGCCTCAGCGTCAACAAGTACAGAAGAGGTGGAGCCAACACTGTTTAGCGTAAGTGTTGCATTATTACCTGCTGCATCTCTAAGGGTGCCACCATTTAACGACATGGATCCTACTGCAATGCCATTTGCATCCAGATCGCCTGAAGCGACTGTATAGCGAAATACTAATGCAGAACTGCCCGACCCGCTCAGGTAATCGGCAGACTTGCTGGTGCTGCCAATTGTCAAACTTAGCGCTGGTGTTCCGCCTGCAGTATTTGCCGTTATGCTTTCGCTAAAGTTGATAGCGAAGTCAAGATTTTGGCCTGCGATATAAGTAGCATTCGAGGGTACAGATACGCTGCTGACCGTTGGAGTCACACCATCTATTACCATACTCTTATTTGCTCCCAAAGAATTTGCTGCTCCCGGTGATGCAAGAGTTAAAGTAGCGTTATTACCGGCTGCATCTTTGATGGTTCCGCTATTTAGAGCTAATGCGTTGGTTGCTGTATAGTCCAGATCACTACTGATATCACCAGCCTGAATTGTGTAATTAAAACTTAGGGTACTGGTTCCGCTGCCGCTTGCATAATTGACTACCCGGTCTGTTGTTCCGGTTTCAAGAGTTAGTTGAGGAGTGCCTGTAACGGTTACGGCTTCGCTGAAGTCAACCTGTATTGCTATAACATCTCCAACTTTGTAAGTTCCGTTGGCTGTCGAAGAAGTTACGCCCGAAACTGTTGGCGCCACACCATCTATCACTATATTTTTATTTGAACCAAGTGAATTTGCGGCACCCGGTGTTGCAAGAGTTAAGGTTGCACTATTGCCGGCGGCATCTTTTATGGTTCCGC
>CAMPKC010000054.1 GCA_946887045.1 uncultured Sphingobacteriaceae bacterium
ATAATGCGGAGACCACTATTTTGAGCAATCTGTTGCTAACATCTGAATTAAAAGGATATATTGAAAAGCCCAATTACTATTTCAACCAAGTTACTGAAAAAACTGAGGCAAATTTGGATCTGCTGATGCTTACACAAGGGTATCGTCGTTTTTTATACCCCGATATTCTTGCTGATAAAAATCCACAAATATATTTCTTACCTGAACAGGGCATAGAGGTAACCGGTATTCTCCGGAATTCGACTGGTATGCCTTTAAATAAGGCGAATGTAAAGCTAAGAATACCTGACAAGTATTATACAGCTTATGCGGTAACTAATGGGTCGGGAGTATTTAAGTTCCCGAATATTGTTGTCTCTGATTCATCTCAGGTAATTGTTACGTCGGCAGACTATAGCAACAAGAATCCGATGCTAACGGTAGATCCCACTGCTTTTCAGCCAGGTATCGGCACGATAAAATGGCCGCAAGATCTGAATCTTGATAGTACGATGAATAAGTATCTGAAAAACAATAAAGAGATACTGAAAAGATCGCTGGTTCTTAAGGAAGTTGTTATAAAAAGCACAGCAAAATCAAAGGTGCCCAGTCACTCTGATTATCCAACTCTTAGCGGCTTAAGTGCCTGGCCTGATCATTTAATTACTAAAGACCGGATTTCGAACTGCCCTAATTTTTTCACTTGTGTGCGATCAATGCTTACCGGGGTAATTTATGAGAATGAAAATTTTTATGTAAACAGAGACTATAATGCAGGAAATAAAACCCCTATGCAGGTGTTTTTTAATGGTATGCCGGTAGATGCTAACTACCTCAACAATATAAATTCGGCCGACATAGAATCGATTGAGATTTTTTTAAAAGATCAACTGGGACTTGTTAACCGAACTTATAACAGCAATGGAGCTTTAGTAATTAACGGAAAAGTAGTTGAGAAAAAACCTCAGATGAAGATGGAAGATATCAGAAACCTTTTGCCCAAACCCGGAGAAGTGAAGTTTATACCGCAAGGATATACCATCGCACGAGAGTTTTATTCGCCAAAATACACGACGTCAGCAGCCATACAAGGTACTGATCTTCGTACAACTATACATTGGGATCCGAAAATAAAAACAGATAAAGCTACCGGCAAATCGTTCATTGAGTTTTATAATGCCGATGGCCGTGGAACGTATCGTGTGATTGCCGAAGGAATCGATTCAGAGGGACGTATTGGCAGATATGTTTATAAATACAAGGTTGAGTAAAGCAGGCAACATGTCTCGAGCCAGCGAATCCTCATTCCCTTTTTGTATGGGCTGATTGAGGATTAATATTTAAAGCAAACCAAATGCTTTATATATTCTTAGTACTTATAAAGCGAAGAGATATGAAAAGAACTATTGGTTTCGCAATGATAATAATCGGAGCCATCATGTTAATATGGACCGGATTTACTTATACCGACAAGGAAAAGTTAATTGATGCCGGCCCCATACAGGTTTCTGCTGAGAAAAAAGAAAGAGTAAACTGGCCCCCTTATTTAGGAGGTATTTTACTTGTTGGCGGCATTGTTATAATTGCAAGTGCAAAAAAAGGATAAGCAGGTTCATCGATCAATAAGACTTTTTCGACCTGGCAACATCTGAGATGTTGGCATTAAAAATACTGAGTCAGGGATCGGACGGGTTAGCCTGATAAGTATAACCCGGGAACTTATTTTAGTTGACCTGCATTTCTTTTACTGCTAAATATTATTTCGGCTCAACAAAGCCTCTAACTGATCAAAACAGGTGCTGATTCCTTCTTCAAAACCCATTTCCACTAATTTTTGTATATCTTCTGCCCTTTCATAGGTCATCCTGAACTCGACTTTCGTTGCCCCGCTTGTTTCTGTAAAAACATTACTGCCTGTCGATATTGGTAATGCAGAATCTAATGTTCCGTTCTCATCACAAAACGCATCCTGGAAGTCTATCCGTTTTAAAGGGTCAATTGAAATATATTTCATTATTCCCCAATGCTTTGTATTATCCGGACCAACCATGGCATATAACCATTCGCCACCAGTTCGAAAGTCCATTCTCTTAGTTTCTGCCTTCCAGGGCTGCGGTCCCCACCATTGATCTAAAATTTCACTGTTGGTATAGGCACGCCATACATTTGCAAGAGGAGCATCAAATTCTCTGGATACAAGGATCGACTTTTCGGTAAAGTCCTTCACGATCTGCGTTTTGTTTTTAGTTTCCATTGTTTTTATCTTTTTAAAATTGCTGCGCATTGTACACCAAAAAACAACACCATTCAGCGGTTTGTTCTTCAAAAATTTCAATATTCAGGAAGGCATATTTTCTGCTCAATATTTCTCACACAGGTTGCAAAGACGACTGTCGCGTTTAGAAATGAAACGAAAGCAGGAAAACTGCGCGCTCCTTCAAGTGCTGACAAAAATTAAGAGCCTTCCTGTGTATACAAGAAGGCTCTTAATTAGTCAGATATTGAAAATAAACTAGTTCAGAATAATTGAACGAGTACCGGTGAAGTTTCCAAGATTAACTTTGATATGATATGTACCGGCAGGTAAACCCTGAAGATTCATTTCTTTCTCGAAAGCTCCGTTTTTGATATCGGTGCTTGATTTTACAAGTGTACCGGTAATATTATAAATTGCAATGGAAACTTTTCCATTGTCCGCACTGCTTAACCTCAGCCTGAAATTTCCGGTCGTTGGGTTCGGATACACCAACACCAAAGGTTCTATAGTAACAATCGGCTCAAGCGCCGAAGCGCCCAAAATAGCTAATGTGCTATTTGTTGAACATCCGCCCAAGCTGTCGCCATGATCGAGATGGGACTGAACAGAGCTGGAGGCAACACAAATCGCTGACCCGTTGTGACATACCATCACCTTATCGCCTTTAGTCCCGCAGGTCACATCTATAACAGTCACTGCTATTGAAGCCACAGCAGAACAACCTTTCGAATCTGTAACAGTGGCCGTATAGGAACC
The DNA here is from genome assembly GCA_946887045.1 of uncultured Sphingobacteriaceae bacterium. Next base: position 2,993 of record CAMPKC010000054.1, read on the forward strand.
CGCGGCACTTGCACTAATGGAAGCTGTTGTTTCTCCTGTACTCCAAAGGTAAGTGTAAGGAGCAGTACCGCCAGTTGATGTCGCACTTAAAGTAAGAGATGCTGGGCCATACCCAATGTATAGGGTATTCTTATTATCTAAAGTCTGGTTCACGGCATATACATCAGGAATATTTACAATAAGTGGCGCGTTCAGGATCACAGAAGTACTGTCAGTTACCTGATGGTTTTCAGCATCTGTAACCGTCCAGGTAATGGTAGAAACACCGACATTGAAGCTTCCACTTGCATCCAGACCAGTTCCGGTTCTTTCGGTAGCACCGGTTATGCTATAGCTAACGTCAACTAATCCGCAATTGTCGGTAGCAGTAGCAGCCGGAATTGTGTAGCCGGTTTCGTTATAGCACAGCAACTGAGCAGATGGAACTGCTAAAACAGGACTGATGGAATCGATCACCCTTACGTTAAAACCATAACTAATTGTATCCGAAGAATTAATAGCTGTAATAGTAACCCTGGTAAGCCCTTTATTAAACACACTGCCAGACCCAGTACCACTGCCGGAAGCTGTAGTTGCTCCGGTAAATGTATAAGTGTGTTCAGGAGCGGGATACCCCGATGCTTCTGCGGCGTAATTGATAACAGCATCACATCCCTCGACGCGAGTACTTGTCGTGGTGTCCTTAACAGCAGGTGCCTCAATATACTTAACAGCAATGTTAGGAGCTTGGGCTTCAGCCATATCATAGCCAAGGAAGAAACTTGGATGTGGCGGCTGATTATACCCTGAGTTTTGCCATGCAATTGCCGTACGGTATTGCGGATCGTGCATCAACGTGTATATACGATGCTCTGTAGGAATATTGGTAGTGAATAGAATCAACGCTGTATTGTCCGAACGGCGTAAGATAATTTCCTCCCTCCAGTCACCCAGCAAGTCGGCTGTAAGGGCAGGATTTTTCTTACTATCATTATTTGAAGAAACCGGAGCTGCCTGATATATAGTGAACAAGCGGTTCAATGATTTTGTATTAGGATTCCATTTGTCCATGATGGTACCGTCCAATAATTCGCGACCTAAATCTCCGTCCCACCATACTGCATGGTTAACCGCCTGGCTGCCGCCAGAGGGCTTACTAGTTCCAATCTGACCGTTTTGTACATTATAAAGATTATTACCGGTAGAACTCCACATTTCATAACCTCGGTGGTTGGGGTCGATATCCGCGGCTAAAGCACGGCCCACATCGCCTGTGGTATTAACACCGAAGATAGTTTCGCCGGTCTTAGCGTCAAGAAGTCTCAGACCATGAGGACTATATTGACTTGGCGACTCAAGACACTGCCAGATCTCCTGACCTGGACGATCGGGATCCATATCTGACATGTGCAGGGCATCACCATGACCCTGTCCATAAGTCCAAAGACGTTTACCATTATCGTTAATCGCGCTTGACCCATTGATAACCTCATCCTTACCATCTCCATCTACGTCGCCTATAGTCATTTGATGATTACCCTGACTAGAATAGAAATTATTAGCAGGATCATTAGGATCTTTACTGTCAAATATCCAGCGGAGAGTAAGTTGTCCGTCACGCCAGTCATATGCCGCACGTACCAGTTTATCATAATAACCACGACCAACTATTAAACTCGGGCGCGCACCATCCAGGTAAGCTACAGCCGATACAAAACGATCCTGCCTGTTACCATAATTGTCGCCCCAGTCTGATACCTGACCACGGGCTGGCTGGTAGGTGGTAGTGGCCATTGCAGCGCCTGTCAAGCCGTTAAAAACAGTCAGGAACTCAGGTCCTTGTTGCACCCATCCGGCAGAATTTCGGTAGTCAACATTTGCGTCGCCAATAACATTACCCGCACCATCTATTGTGCCGTCGGCGGTTTTTAATATTATCTCGGCTTTGCCGTCACCATCAAAGTCGTACACCATGAATTGGTTAAAGTGAGGCCCGGCATTCATATTGATACCCAGATCGATACGCCAAAGTTTAGTACCGTCAAGCTTATAGCAATCGAATATTTGTTTGCCGCTGTACCCTCCAGAATTATGATTTTCGATAGTTGGTGCCCATCGCAGGAAGATCTCATATTCTCCATCTCCGTCTACATCACCTACACTGGCATCATTGGCGGTATAGCCATACGTCCTTCCATCTGGAAGAGTTCCACCTGGAGGAATTTGTAGTGGAATGGATAATTGATTATTTGCCCAAACAGACGCAGGTACTGATGCAGTACCTTCTACCCCGCCGTTAACTGGCTTCACTGTATACGTACCGTTGATTGAGGTGTTATCCAAAAAGTTGGTTGAAGTTGTAATAGGCGTCGCATTAAGCTTCACACTATCGCGGTAAATATTGAAAGCAATACCCGACGGATCGGTACCCAGCATCCGCCAGCTAACAAATACCTGGCTGCTGGATTTACGAACGGCTACCAGTCCACGGTTCAGGTATTCCATTTGTTTCGGCGTGGTCACAACTGCATCTGGTACAGCCAGCGTGTTCAATCTTATGGTGTTGCCATAGGTTGTACCACCACTGTTTATGGCATAAGCCCGCACATAATAAAATGTTGCAGGAGTAAGACCGGGAATGGTAACCGTGAACGATCCTGTACCACCGGAAGCTGCAGCAACTTTGTTATTTGCTGTGGTTGGATTTGCACTGCTGCCGTAAACCACGCCTCTTTCCGTAATCTCTGATCCGCCATCTGACGCTATGTCGCCACCCGCATCCGCTGAAGTAGTAGTGATATTGGAAATTGCATTGGTGCTGAGAACTGCCGGTGCGGCCGGTGGTGTATATATTCGTACGATAGGAGTACTAATATTGCTCGAGTTCGTTTTCGTGTAAGCCACCAGAGGATATTCACCTCCCGCAGCGATCGTGAGGTTACCCACTGGCTCGTCGATTCCTCTTGTTACAGAAGGATCTTTCATTTCCGTCCAGGCCGAAGCACCTGCAGCTTGTTTAAAGACACGAGCCACACTGGCGAAGGTACTTGAAATGCCATCGATAAACGAACAATACAGATTGCCCGAAATATCCCTGATGAGGCTGATGTTGGGTGCATCCCTGGAGGAAAGACTCGTCGCAGAACTCCATGTTCCCGCAGTTTTGTTGTACACTATTATCGTAGCTCTATTGCTATTGCCTGTATTGAAATAGGCTATAGACAGGTTGCCAGCCGAATTCAGTGCCATACTTGTGTGTCGAATACCGCCAATGCTTACATTTACAGGCGTCCAAATCCCATTATTGCACTGATACAACGCCATACTGCCCGTTGTAGAGTTTGTAGCTGATAAACTGCAGAATACCATCCAGGGTACATCTGCTTCGTCAATCACCAGGCTCACAGCAACAGCCTTTGCCAATGCATTCACCGGAGTTGAGCCTACAGTCACCCAAGAGGTTCCGTCAAACTTTTTTACATAAGGAGTGAGATTGGCACCGTCGCTAAAAGCGATGTATGGCTTATTATCTGAATCGAATGCCAGCGAACTACGTGGCGTCGAACTATACTGCGATACAGAATTGTTAACTGACCCGGCAGAAACATACAAGTTGTTAGCATCACCGTTTAGAGGTTCCCAAACCTGGGTGCTATCGTTGTACGTTTTTACGGCTAATCTGTTTCCATTAGAAGCATCGACATAGGTTACAAAAAGATTGCTGGCCTTATCAAGTAAAATTCTTGTATAAGTGAGATTGGCACCTATATTACCTCCCACTTGTTCCCAGCTGCTCGTAACAGGATTTTTTCTTTTTACCTTCACAACAGGTCCGGTGTTCTCCCTGTAAACAATATAAGGTACTTCGTCTAAAACTGTAATGCTTGTGTAAACGGAGGAAACAGAAGATATCTGGCTCTCGTTGCCTAAAACAGTCCATTGTTGCGCAAAGGATAAATTGAAATTAAAAAGGCATAAAACAGTAAAGACAGGAACCCTGAAAGCCGCTTTCCGGAGAAATATCTCTTTAAACCTAAGCTTCAGCATTTGGGATAAACTGAGAGTTCGACCTTTCCTTAATTTTTGATTTGCCGTTTGGAATAACAAAAGACAGACCAACAAAAAAATAATTTCTTGTAAAAATTCTTTCATAATGTTCTTTATATGGTTTATTATTAATTGATTAGCAAGTTCTGTAGTGTCACGACACAAATTGCCATTATTGACAACGTGGGTTCGAAAACACTAACTATTGACTTAGTCTGAAGACATTTATCTCACCAGGTCAGGATTTTTGACCAATCTCTTTTGGAAATATCAGGCATTAAAATCCCTGGTGGAATAAGAATTGAAAGGAAACGAAATAATCTGAACGGCCCCAGCCATTCATGGTTAGTAATCTTTTTTTGCATAATGATGTATTTGGTTTATAAACAACTATAAATGGTACTCAATTTATAATGCCCAAAAAATCACACATACTCACGCTCTATTAAGAATAAAATAGAGTTTAAACTGGAAACTGCCCGATAGATTTAAATTGGTAATTCAAACTTAATATTAAGAATACATAAATGCATCCTGTACCATCATGAGCACGCCGGATGCTCGGTTACGCAATGAAGAATTTATGGTATGATAGCTAGCTTGGCTCCTATGCCAACCAGTTTGCCCTTCATACCAAACATAAGCCTGGCAAAGGCTATAACCCAGCTGCTTTTATGAACAGAAAAGAATACGACACAGCAATTGGTAATTTGCAAAATGAGTTTTCTAAGAAAATAAAGAATAAGTAGATAGAATCTGATACCTCTTCATCTATCCCTTGCACTTACACCCGCCTAAGAAAACGACCACGTTTAAGGAATTTCATACCTAACTTGAATCATCGATATTTTTTCCTCTTTAAGTACAAATTCTATAACACCTTCGAATTCGGCAAACCTATAAATCTTCTTATCCCCCGAAAACTGGTTGGTAGCCTTTGGGTATCGTTCTTTCAATCGATTAAGATCGTCGCCAACTCTGATTTCTCTGGCGGTTTCCCAATCAGGGCCGGTAACTTCCATATTCAGTAGCCAGAGGTCTTTTCCACCCGGCGGACCAAAAAATCTAAGCCGAATATCTTTATAACTATAATTCTTAACAAGAGAACCCCGATGCGTATCTGCACCCTCCCCTAAGATGGTTGATGAAGTATCTGTGGGAACTCCAAGTTTCTCCAGGTTAATGGTGTTTTTCCAATCGCGCAACCGAAGTTTAATGCCACCTCTTATCAAAGTAAATTCACGGAAGGCTGCGCTTTCCAACGGTTTTTCATTTGTAACTACAAGGTTTTCACTGCTATGAGCAGAATCACGTACAGTATTTGTGGTGTTAGTTACCTGTTTACAGCTAAACATCATCAGGAGCAGTACTAAAAAATATAGTTGTCTCATATCATTAGTTGATTAATACCACGTTTCCATAAATCCTTCAATTGCCTTGCCAATATAAAGACATAAAATTAACGAGGCGTGAATAGATTCGAGTCCGGGAAAATACACCAACTTCTAGAAAAGGAACGAGGACATAATTGGGAAGACTCTTTCACAATGAGAGGCTAATGCGAGATAGCTATAAATTTATTATGAAAAACAATTGATATTTTGTCCATTTGCAACTTTAACTGAGGATAATGAGATTTTCTACGAACAGACGGGTTTTTGAACTTAAGGATACATTACAGGGACCACTAAAATTCAACCCTTTTGTTTATAACAAACTGTTTCTGATCTGGACTATATTAGGCCTAATCGGAGGAATTATCGCAGGCTGTTACTGGATTATTTTAGAACATTTAACGGAACTTTTTGCAGGCGTTGAAGGAATTTATGTAATTCCACTAATGACCATCGGCGGCCTGGCAGCGGGCTTAGTTATACATAAGTTAGGCGACCCAGGTGAAATTGATCTGATAGTAGATAATATTCATTTTAACAAAGGGCGCTTAGATCCAAAAAGCAATCCATCAATGATCCTTTCGTCGCTATTATGTATTTCTGTTGGAGGAAGTTTAGGGCCGGAAGCGCCACTGGTACAGGTTGTCGGCTCAACAGGAACATACATCGCCCGAAAGCTGGGATTTAAAGGAGAAGACATACGTTCAATAACTATTGCTGGAATGGCATCGGCTTTCACCGCCTTGTTCGGAGCTCCGCTTGGGGGAAGCTTGTTTGCTCTGGAAATATTAGACCATAAACAGGTAACGCGATATTACCAGGCTTTTATGCCAGCCCTTGTAGCAAGTTGCGCCAGTTACCTGATGTTCATTCTGATTACCCACCTGAATTTAGGTCCAACCTGGACATTCCCATCCTACTCCAATCCTCAGGTTAATGATATTTTTTATGCTATTTTTTATTCTTTAGCAGGAGCAGCTATTGGATGGTTGTTTATTTTTATGGTGAAAAAGCTGAAGTCGGTATTCAATTTTTTTACGGTGCCAATTTATATTAAACTGGCTTTAGGTGGTTTTATACTTGGGACAATTGCTTCATTTCTGCCTTTAACCCGATACTTCGGACACGACCAGCTGCAGGAAGTATTAACCGGAAGCTTCTCAACTGAATTTCTTCTTGCACTTCTGATTTTGAAACTCCTTGCCATTGCTATTACAGTGACGTCTGGCTGGCGTGGAGGATTTATAATTCCTTTATTTTTTGCAGGTACTATATTGGGCGTAATTATTTACCAATTGTTACCTGGTCAAAACCTAACATTAGTGAGTGTGTGTGTCATGGCATCACTTGTGGCCTGCGTAACCCGCACTCCTGTAAGTATCATCATTCTTTTGGGAACGATGACAGGTTTTCAATCCCTGATTCCAATCATGTTTGCTAGTTTAACAGGTTTTTTCCTGGCACCAAAAACTCCGTTAATCAATGCTCAGTTGGGAATAGACCGATCTGTTCGAAAATAATAGTGGTTTATAGCTATGCTCCTCCGCAAACTTTGATAATCAAAGGCCAACCAAAGGCTCTAACACACCTTTACGCTTCACTATATTTTTATAATCCCATTGTATGTTCCGGGCCTTCGCAAGCCACCGTTCAAGATCGCCGCGGTTAATTTGTTCGCTGGAAGTATAACGGGCTTCGGCTGCTTTGAAAGTACCTTCGGGATATAAACCGGGTTCCTCAAATGACTGTCCGCTCCAAAATAACAATCGAATCCCACCTTTTAATTTACTATAACCTGCAACAGGATTCCCGTTTATGAACCATACCGGATGCCCATGCCAGATTTTGCTTTCCGCCTCGGGTAAATTCTGGTTAATTTCCTGATATAGGGTGTTGCAGATTAACCTTTCTTCATCTATTTGCGAGTTGTTGTAATCTTGAATATCCATATTCATTGTCTGTATGATTTACCGTGGTTATAGTATGTTTGATACTGTAAACTTAATTAGAAATTAATGTCTACAGATACCGAAATGCGGCAATTATAGGGGGTATTTGCGCAATAGAGTTTAATTGAGTTTTGTTTGATTACTCACAAAGTACCTTTAACTCCTTTTTGAAAGCTCTTGATGCGAGATTTTGAATGTATCCGCCACATTGTATTCCTGATTTACGCTAATCGTTATCTCTAACAAAGATGAGAAAGGTCTGCAATTGTATGTAAATCATAGCATCTGATATCTAAACCAACTTTTGCTTATTTTGCATCATGAAAATAGCATTAGCCTCACCTCCTTTTCCGAAATCAATAAATGATGGCCTTTACTGGCTTGAAAAACTAGTAAAAGATGCGGTAAAAGAAAAGGCTGAAATCATTTGTTTCCCCGAGTCTTACATTCCCGGATATCCGGGCATGGAGTATAAGGCTGAAGAACGCTCACCGGAGAAGTTGCAATGGGCCCTGAACAGAGTATGCGAAATAGCTGCCGAAAATTCAATTGCCGTTATCATTCCGATGGACTGGTACCTTCCGGAGGGAGTTACCAACATGGCGCATGTGATATCAGACACAGGTGAAATATTGGGGTATCAAACCAAAAACCAGCTGGACCCGACAGAGGATAACATCTGGATTGCAGGCACAGAACGAAGCATTTTCGAGGTGAATGGTGTAAAATTTGGGATCACTATATGCCATGAGGGTTTTCGTTATCCTGAATTAGTACGATGGGCCGCCAGGAACGGCGCTCAGATTGTGTTCCACCCTCACTTTGCCGGGAGCAATACCAATGGCACGAAACTTACAGAATGGGGCCACAAAGAAAATCCGTATTACGAAAAAGCAATGATGATGAGAGCGCTGGAAAATACCATATACTTTGCTAGTTCAAATTACGCTTCCATTTATCCCGAATCGGCAAGTGCAATAATCAGTCCGGACGGATCATGCATCAAGCACGAAATTTATGGAAGAACCGGTGTAATTGCAGCAGATCTTGATATTTCGCTGGCTACTGGACTGCTGGCAAAAAGATTGAAGCCTTTTTAGGAAAAGCCTCTAGATCTTAAGCAAGTTCGCGTATCACATCCTCATTCTTACATTGTGAAAATTGTGCACCAACACAATGAAATGTATACATGTTTTTTATTTATTATCCTTATTTTTACAGGGTTCTTACCTAGCTAATTATGAAATTTTCACTACTTATTATTTATGTGCCGCTGGCATTATTTTTTTTTACTGCTTGCGATGGAAGTGGCAAAAAGGCCAGCCAAAATGAGAATGACACTATCTCTGCAATTAAACCGGAATGTTATATAGCGGTTTACGAGAAAGATACTGCGTATTTAAATATCCGGACTCTCGATAGGGAAAAAATCGAAGGAGATCTTCTAATCCAATTCTGGAACAATCCTAACAATGATGGTAAATTTACAGGCCGGCGCATTGGGGATACTTTGTTTGCAGATTATTCATATACTGTCGGAACTTATAAGGAAAGGATTAATAAAAATCCTCTTGCTTTTTTGATGAAGGGCGACAGCCTGATTCTTGGTGTAGGCGAGATCGAAACTAAGATGGGAAGGTCCTATTTTAAACCTGGGGTGCCTATAAATTTCGATCGTGGGCGTTTCAGATTTGCAAGTAAAGAATGCAAGGATTGATTGCCAAACCTTGTAAAGACGAACACATCCCTTCAGGTGTTAATTCTTCTGCATATATTAAAGAATATCCATCAACAATCTATAAGCCAATATGAGATCTATAACCTTTAAGCACTTGTTCGTTTTACTGTTAATAATATCCGTTGCAACGTCCTGTAAAAAAGACGATTCTCCTGAAAAAGGCAAAAGTGGGCATGGCGAAATATCATACTTTGCAAAAGCGTCAGGTACCGGAATTAAGGCAGTCGCAATAAAATCAAACAGCGTTTCGGCAAACCAGGGTTTCTGTTGACTGGTCATCAGCATCTATTTATATAGAAAAAATATCTTTTGTTGGTAAGAGCAGCAATCTTATTGATACGACCATTGTGGTAGAAAAGAACGCAAACATTTTTAGTGGAGATGCTTTAGCCGGAATAATCCGCTTACCTGCAGGTTCTTACAAGGATGTAAAAGTTAAATTATTTTTAAAAAAATCGCCCTACTCTGAATTAGCTTTTAACCTTGGAGGGACATTTATAAATACTCAGGGAGGACGAGATAGTTTAATAGTAGCAAGCTCATTACCATTCGAAGCCAATCTTGCCGTTACCGACATAACTATTGATCCTGAAGACAATTATAAAGTGACTTTCAATTTCGACCTAAACAAAGTGTTAACAGGAATCTCCACTGAATTACTTCAGACAGTGCCTAGCCATATCATCGGACCAAATAATATAAGAACATACGCTATCTGGAAGGGCGGATCGCAAGATGTACTGCTTTACGGTCAAGTGACGACCAACTGGCAAACTGTTGCAAGTGTTGCTATATCTAAACAATAAGAAGAGTGATAGAATAGTCAGACCACTTTATGAGTTCCAATAGAATGGTGCTACCATTATGGTTCGATGCGATGCTCATCTCCCCAGTCTGACAGTGTTTGAAGCACAGGCTTCAGGCTTTGGCCAAGCGGTGTTAAACAATATTCAACCTTCGGAGGAACTTCCCGATATACAATACGCTCTATAAGTCCGTCGCTTTCCAGTTCCCGAAGCTGCAGTACCAGGATACGCTCAGAAATATTCGGCATCGAGGTTTTCAGCTGACTGTAACGCATGGTTCCGGCAACCAGCCTCCACAAAATGGAAGGCTTCCATCGACCTCCAATCAAATTCAATGTATAGGCCATACCACATCCCTGATTTAGTGCAATTTCATTCTCAAGGTTCTTAGAGCTCTCCTTTCGCATACCTTACATTTATGTTAATACCTAACAATTTTATCGGTACAGGCAAATCTATAGGTTTACTTTTAGTTTCGCTGCATGAAAAAATTATTAGATATGGAAACACTACAGAACAAGGTTGCCCTGGTAACAGGAGGCAGCCGGGGAATTGGTGCTGCTATTGTTAAGTGCCTTGCCGAACGGGGCGCATTTGTACACTTCACCTATGTGAACGGTCAGCAAAAAGCAGAAGAAGCAGTCAACTCGCTTAATGAACAAGGATATCAGACAAAGGCTATCCGTGCGGATAACGCCATCGATGGAGAGATAAACAAAGTGATCGAAAATATTATTGAAGAGCATGGCCGCTTCGATATCCTTGTTAACAGCGCCGGCATTTTTAATGGAAAACCTTTTCACGAACATACCATGAGCGACTTTGACACCACCTTTGCTGTAAACGTTCGTTCGGTGACGGAGGCTTGCCTGGCGGCAGCTAAATGGATGAACCCGAATGGAAGAATTGTTACCATCGGAAGCGGCATGGCCGATAAAGTTCCATTTGCCGGTGCAACATTGTACACGATGAGTAAAAGTGCTTTACAGGGACTTACAAAAAGCCTGGCTAGAGAACTTGGATCAAAAGAAATCACCGTGAACCTTGTTCAACCGGGCTCTGTAAACACCGACATGAATCCGGAAGACTCTGACTCGGCAGATTTTCAAAGGAGCCTTATGGCTATACCCAAATATGGTCGGCCCGCGCATATTGCTGCGATGGTTTCTTATTTGGTGAGTGAGGATGCCGCGTACACCACAGGGGCGGTATTTACGATTGATGGTGGTGCAAATAGCTAGGGAAACCTGAGCTTTCTCCAGCAGAGTCATCTTTTCAGGTATTCTGCTGGAGGTTACCCCTTCTTGCATTTCATTTTAGAAAAACAATTCAATGCTCAGGGAAGAAACGCAATTCAACTCTCTACTGAGAGATAAACTAATCATTCAATCCCTTTCCACCCAGAATTTGCGGGATGCATTTTTCAATCCTTGCTTCCCGGGTTTTGGATTGCCTGGGCGCAGAAAAATGAAGAAGATATGCTCTTTGCCGTCCGGGTGTTAACTTAAAAAAAGCAGTTTTCAAGACAGGGATTTCATCTATTTTTTGTTGAAATTCTGCGGGCATTGGGAACTCTGCGGTCTTTTTTAAAAGCACTTTCAAACCCGCTTTTTCCGCGTCAATTGCTTCATAAATATATGCTTTGAGGATGGGCTCCAGCTTAACAATTTCCCCAAAATCGGTGAACCGGATCTGTCGTGCTGCCTGCACATTCTCCGTTTGTTGGATCAGGATGCCATTCGCATCGTTTAACAAAGCACCTTTGAAAAACAAAAGCGCGCAATATTCTTTGAACGCATGTATTAATACAATGTTACTTTTCCCGAACATGTAGCAAGGACAACCCCACTTCACCTCTTCGGTTAATCCGCAATCGAGAACGGTCATTCTTAATTGCTCAAGTTCTTCCTGCCACTTGCCTTTAAAATAAAAATCTGCCTTAGGGTTCATGTTATTTATTTATTGAGGTCAAAGAACTGATTTTTCTATCCGCCGGTCTGAAATACCATGATGTCGCGGTCAGTATTAATAATAGCACTGGCCCAAAAAAATCTTTTGCGCCATCGCCAATGGCCAGGTGAGAAAAAACAGCTCCCGACATTGCAAAGAAAAAGCCTGCATAAGCCCATTCCTTTAGTATAGGAAATTTAGGAATAAGCACTGTTACAACACCCAACAATTTCCAAATGCCCAATATGGTTAAAAAATAGAGAGGATAACCCAGGTGTGTCATCATATCTGCTTCCTCTTTCATTTTAATTAATTGTACTATTCCGGTAGATAGCATTCCTAATGAAAGCCAGACGGTGGCAATCCAATAGATGATTTTAGTTGTCTTTGTCATGGTATATTATTTTAATTTACTTAAAATGTTCTCCAAACGATTATGGGCCATATTTATGCCTTGAGCAAAGGGTAGCTGCAGCATTTCGTCTCTGAGTGCGACAGATCGATATACAATATGCATAGTGAGTTTGCTGGTATCATCTGTAAGTTGCTCAAATTCCAAAAACTCGAGCTGAGCGTCAAAGGGCGTATTCTCCATTTCGAATGTGCGGGTGATTTTCCTGTTCGGAACAAACTCATGAATTACCCCATTGGCCTGAAACACCACCTTTCCCTGAGCATCGCTTGTTTCAAACTGCCAGCCGCCGTGCTTTTTATTTTCAAGTTTCAGCACTTTTGTCCCCATCCACTGCTCAACAAACTCTGGTTCAGCGTAGGCTTTAAAAAGTAATTCTAAAGGCAAATCAAATTCCCTTGTAATCAAAATTTCCTGCTTGCCGTCTTCGGCATGAATCTTAGTTTTTTGGTCCATATCTTTTATTTTTTTGATTGGTATTCTTTCATAATGGTTTCCAGTTTATTAAATCTATCATCCCACATTTTTCGGAATGGTTCAATAAAGTCTGCTATTTCTTTCATCTTTTTAGGATTTAAGTGATAATGGACTTCCCTCCCATTTTGCTCTTGTTTAAGCAATTCGCACTCGGTGAGTATTTGCAGGTGTTTTGAAACTGTGGGCCTTGCAGTGTCAAAGTTTGCTGCGATTGCTCCGGCAGTCATAGATTGCGATGCAACCAACACAAGGATAGCCCTTCGTGTCGGGTCTGCTATGGCCTGAAATACGTCTCGTCTTAAATTCATTGCGTAGCTATTTGGCTACAAATATAAATGTAGCTATTTAACTACACAAATTTATTTTCTCTATCCAGACACACCTCAAAAACTTCAATACATTTCCTATCTTGTTCGCTTATTAACATTTATAATAAACTCCTCGTTATAAACGACGATACAGAAACCTATCCTTATCTCCTTAAACACACATGCTTACACCCTTAAAAAAACAAATTGCTTATTACCTCTTTCCGTTTCTATCAGTAATCTTTATTCTGTTCGGCAGAGCAGAAACGTTTGCACAAAGCAAAACCTCTGTTAATGGCGCGGACACACCTGATCCTTTAGCCTACCTCAGTTCGGCGATAGACACCTTCAACAAACGTTTACCTTCAGAAAAACTATTTGTACATACCGATAAGTCCTTCTACACCATTGGCGATACTCTTTGGTTTAAGTCATACCTTTTCAATGGAAGCGGTTCGTATTCTGCCAAAAGCGGTATCGTTTATCTGGACCTGGTAACCGACAGTGCTGTGGTGGTGAAAAGCATTTCGGTGCCCGCGGTTATTGGCCTGTCATGGGGACAGATCGTTCTTCAGGAAGAAAACTTCAGGGAAGGGTTTTATACTTTAAGAGGCTATACCAACTGGATGCAAAACTTCGGTGAAGAGTGCTTTTTTACGAGGCGCATTTATATAGCCAGCCCGGCCACGAATCACTGGCTTGTTAATCAATCGAACACAGTTACGGCAAGCGTTGCGGAAAAAAATCTCAACTATTCTCTTCAGTTTAAAAGAGCTGACAATGACGTATTAGGGTATAAAGTTTTGCAATGGCAGCTTAGCGACGGACGTAAAACCCTTGCAAAAAACACATATGAAACCTTAAATAGGACACTTGATGGCCGCATTGATCTGAATACTATCAAAGGACCTTTGTCTATGAAAGTGCAGGAGAAGGCTGGCGACAAACAACAGCTTAGTTTTCCGTTGCTAATGGATTTCTCTCCGGATATCGACCTTCAGTTTATGCCGGAAGGCGGTTACCTGGTGGCCGGTCTGCCCAGCCGGGTCGCATTTAAAGCTCTTGATATCTATGGTAAGGGAATTAACCTTAGCGGAGTGCTGAAAAACAGTCGGGGCGAAAGCATGACAGAATTTCAGTCGCTGCATAAAGGGATGGGCTCTTTCAACATGATCCCGATACCTGGCGAAACCTATCAGGCTGTGGTTACATGGGGTGATGGGTTGACAAAGACAGTGGCCTTGCCTGCGCTTAAAACTTTAGGATCAATCTTACAGATTGGTAAAAGCGCGACAGATGATTCTTTACGTGTCGACGTTCTTTTTAGCGCCGAGCTGCTTGATAAACAGGAATATAAACTGATGGGATTTTCTGCAGGACAGCCATTCTTTACAGCACTCTTTAAAGCAAACAAACAAAGGATACGTATGAAAGTGCCCAAGGGAGTGTTTCCTTCCGGTATTGTCCACTTCACATTATTTAACAGCAAAAACGAACCGATAAATGAGCGTGCCACCTTTATTAATCATAAGGACCATCTGAATATTCAGATTGCATCTGCCAAAGAGGAATACCACTTAAGAGACAGCGTTCCGTTAAGCATCCGGGTAGCCGATGCGAAAGGAAAACCGGTTGAGACCAGCTTATCAATAGCGGTTACAGATGATTCTCAGATTAAGGCAGAGCTACAGCAAGAAAATATTATCACTCACACCTTGTTCGGTTCAGAATTGAAGGGGAATATTGAAGACCCGGCATGGTACCTTAGTGAGGCAGAAACTGCCGGAGAAGCGCTGGATCTGCTAATGCTGACACAGGGTTGGGTAGGCTATAACTGGAAAGATATTTTTAATCCGGCTGTCAAGCCTGTGTACGCCGCACAGCCTGAGATGCAGGTATCCGGAAGAGTTTCTAATGTTTTGAATAAGCCTGTTTCCAATGCAAAGATGTTATTGCTGGCAAAAGGGAAATTTAATCTGATAAAAGACACCATAACAAATGCTGAAGGACGGTTTGTTTTTAAAAATCTGCCCCTTGCAGACACCGCGAGCTTTATTGTTCAGTCTCGTAATTCAAAAGGCAGAAGCTTTGGTATTGGCTTAGAACTGGATGTAATTAAACCTGCGCCTTTCACTCTAAAGCAAAACATGACCGATACTCCATGGTTCGTTAACAGCGACCCGAGGTCGTTACAACTACTCAGTAATAAGCGGAAATTAAGAGCTGAAGAATTACGGATCAGCGGTAAGAATATACTCACGGAGGTTGTGATTGCTGGAAAGAAGAGTATTCCTAAGTCTAAAAACCTGAACGGCCCTGGAGAAGCCGATCAGATCATTGATGAAAAGGACGCACAAAAAGCAGGAAATCAGTCGCTGATGGCTTTCCTGCAGGACCATGTAAAGGGCTTCTCTGTAAGATCAAGAGATGCGGATCAATTCTTTTACGTAAACGATAAAAAAGCAAGATTCGTGGTAGATGGAGTGGAACTCAACCGCTTTTATATGCCTGATGACCCTCCTGTTATTAATCAATATTACAATTTCATAAATGATGCCCTGGCAAGTTTATCCGCAGATCAGATTCTGGGTGTCGAAGTGATGTACAATCTGAAAAATACGAGCACGTATTCTTCTTCATTTTTAAGTATCGATGAGCAGATTGGAAATGCAGGGAGAATGATGC
This sequence comes from uncultured Sphingobacteriaceae bacterium, assembly GCA_946887045.1. Next base: position 18,738 of record CAMPKC010000054.1, read on the forward strand.
CTGCTGCTAAACCCGGAGCGCCACGGCAAAGCATTCGCGATCAGTTCACAAACAGTAACGACCTCGCCTACCTCGAAATCACCACACGGACCGGCCAGGGAATATTTTTCAGAAGAACCCCGGGCATAGCCGTATACCGGCCCCTGCCCCTCACCTTTCCGAAAGAATTTTACAGGCCTAAATACAATGCTGCAAGCACAGCCAAACTATCAGATCTGCGCTCAACCCTGCACTGGGATCCCAATATTTTAACCAACGCCGATGGCTTGGGGATAACTTCTTTTTATTCTTCTGACAATGCGGGCACCTATACCGTAATTGTGCAGGGAAGCGATATGAGAGGCCTGGTTGGTTTCAGTAGTTTTAAGATCAGGGTTGTGAAATAATTTAAAGGTATAACCCGTGTATAAGCGGACCAATTTTAAATGATTTTGCCTGGATCTCAGCTAATAAAAGCACCGGCATGCAAACAATTTGTATCTATCCGGTTTTTGATTGTAGCATATTGTACTGCTGTTAATCATGGACGTTTGTAAATGACATCTTACATTCGATTATAATTTTACATATCTCATCCACCTGGATGTTTTTCTATCTTGATAATAATGGAAATCGAATCACTTGTAAAAGTAGCTGCTACTATTGGAAAAGAAATTGCGAGCAAAGAAGCGTTGGTAGCAGACGCAAACGGAAGCTGGGTAGAAAAAACTATGAGAGCACTGCAGGAATCAAGACTCACGGGTCTTGTAGTTCCGGCATCTTTGGGTGGCCTGGACCAGGGCTTACTTGCACTGGTAAGAATCAGCGAGGAACTGGGTAAGTCCTACTCATCTGCAGGCCTTTGTTTTGGGATGCACTGCGTAGGATCAGCTGTAATCGCGGCAAAGGCCACCGAATTGCAACAACAAAATTATCTTATTCCAATTGCTGAAGGGAATCATATTACAACCCTGGCTGTAAGTGAAACGGGCACCGGTGCACATTTTTATTTTCCCCAAACCGCTTTAATTGCGGTCACGGAGGAAGAATTTATTGTATCGGGAGTTAAGTCATTTGTGACTAACGGAGGTCACGCTGATTCTTATGTTACATCGACCCTGGGAGCAAGCGCCGAGGCGGAACAGGATGAATTCTCGTGTGTACTTATCGACAAATCCGCCACCGGTGTCGAGTGGGGCGAACCATGGGATGGACTGGGTATGCGTGGAAATTCTTCAAGGCGTATGGCTCTAAACGACGTCCATGTTTCGGGGAATCATATTTTGGGAGAAAAGGGAGATCAGCTCTGGTATATATTCAACGTAGTAACGCCTTACTTTTTGATGGCAATGGCCGGTACTTATCTTGGAATAGCCGAAGCAGCACTAAACCAAGCAAAACAAACCCTGTCAAAACGCCATTATTCGCACAGTGGAACCTCATTGTCGGGTGTCTCCCTGCTCCAACATCGTCTTGGTGTACTCTGGTCGAACGTCGAGCGAACCAGAAGGCTTGTCTATCACGCAGCTGCACTGGGCGACAGAAATCCACAGGAAGCAATGTTAAGTATAATGAGCGCAAAGGCAGAAGTTGCGAATTGTTGCGTGGATGTTGTCAATGAAGTCATGACATTGTCAGGTGGCTTAGGTTATCAAAACAATTCTTATCTCGGAATGCTTCTAAGAGATGCAAGAGCCTCTCATGTCATGTCTCCTACCACAGACTTGTTATATACCTGGGTAGGAAGAGTGCTATTGGATCAACCTATACTTTCAGATTAACAACCAGCTACGTGTCAAAGATATTTTATATAGGTTTTGGGCAAATTCCGGACAGTGTTCAAAATAAGCTCAGCTCCAATACTTCAATTCAGTTAAGTCCAATTACACAGCTGAGTTCAGATATTCATAAAAACACTCTTGAGGAAGCCGACGTTTTTTTAATCGGACCTCTTACAATTAACGCACTGCAACAGGTTCAACGGGGGTATCAACAAAATCCTCTCGTTTCTATTGTTGTTCTCGCCTTTCAGGAACAATATCAAAAAACCAAACAATCCATTCAATTTGGCCACAATGTGGGCAAAAACACGGTCGTCATTCCATATCAGCTAGGAAAGGATATTTCAGGAGTTCTGGAAAGTGCAATTAAGCGCACCCAACAGAGAAGAAGTTTCGTGAAAATACAGGAGAAAACCATATATCCCCTTTCAGCCAGCAGGGACACGACTTTTCACAACCTCGGAATTTTTTTAGAAAATGCCCCCATTGGAGCTATCGTATTCAACAAAGAAAAGAAAGTGATCAGTGCGAATTTAAAAGCAAAACAATTTTTTGGAAGAAAACTGGACTTACGTTATCCCGTAAAATGGTCTGACTTGTTTCCGGGAGAAGATTATTCCATCCGGATGGATTCAGAATCCGAGCCCGTACACGAAATCATAAAGGTAAACAACCAGTTTCTTGAAGTAAATATTTCCCCATTCCTGATTGAGAATGATAAGCCACATTATTTGCTGCTTATAAATGACATAACCCGAACGGTGGATGTGGAAAATCAATTAAAAAGCAAAATCGAAGAGCTGGAATTCCTCAACAGAGAACTGGATGAATTTATAAATGTAGTATCTCACGATTTTAAAACCCCGCTCACTTCTATTGGCCTGTTAACAGATTTGGCAATAAAAGAAAGCTCAAGCGAAAAATTAACTGGTTTTCTTATTCCAATCAAACGCAATTGCATTAAATTGAAAGAGCAGCTAAAAGGCTTGACTGCTTTAGTCGATATCAAAAAAAAGCGGTCCGAAAAGGTGGAAACTGTAAATTTTAAACACCTGCTTAATGAAATTTTAAGTGAGGATCACGAGACGTTGAAAGAGATAGACGGCAAAATTATTTCAGACTTCAGCCAGGCGCCGGAAATGCAATATTTTACAGCACATATCAATAGCTTGTTAAGTAATCTAATTACCAATGCAATAAAATACCGACGTCCCGACGCCCCATTACTTATCGAAGTTTCGAGTAAAAAAGAAAAGGACTATACTGTTCTGACAGTAAAAGACAATGGGATCGGGATCGATCTTAAAAAGAATCTGAATTTGTTGTTTCAACCATTCAAAAGATTAACAGAGCAGAGTACCGGATCCGGTTTGGGCCTGAGTATTGTGAAACGCATAATAGAGCAAAATCATGGATATCTCGAAGTCTTTTCTGAGATCGGGAAGGGAACAGAGTTTAGAACCTACCTCAAAAACATTATTACTGAAGATTAAGCTCACCTGCGAGATTGAGTGACACAACAGTCTCTCAACACAAATCTCTTTTCTCTTTCATTATCATGATTTTTGGCGAAACTACCACGCCCGCACAGATAGCCGGATAATGAAAGTCAATAAAAAAGTATATTTTGATGTTCCGGCTTCTTCTAAGACGTAAGGTGTGCTGGACATTTATTAGCTTTCTTTCAGAAACAAGAATCCTTATATTGAGCCGCCAAAACAAATCAAAAACATCCTTTATAGTATTTTCGACTCTGTATGAAAAAATATTTATTTCTCCTTTTTATCTCTGTTTACTGCATTTCCTGCAATCTTTCGACAGAGAAAGAACTCTCACGAACGGAAAAGCGAGATAATATCCTTAAGAATATCATCCCACCTGAAATTTCAGAAAACACCATGCTTCTTACCGAATTTGGCGCAATCGGTGATCCGTTGACAGATTGCAAACCGGCGTTTGACAAAGCCATTCAGACTTGCAAGGAACAAAAGGGAGGAAAAATTATCGTTCCGGCGGGAACTTATCTCATCAACGGACCGATTCATCTAACCAATAACCTATGTATCGAATTACAAAAAGGATCAAAGCTTATCTTCGGAACCAACCCGTCAGATTATCTGCCTGCTGTGCTTACCAGCTGGGAGGGCACCTTTCTTTACAACTACAGTCCGTTTATTTATGGATATCAACTCCAAAATGTCGCCATCATTGGTGAGGGAATAATCGATGGGAACGCCCGCGATTCCTTTAGCAAATGGGCAGAAAAGCAAAAAGAAAGTCAGCTTTTAAGCCGAAAAATGAATCATGAAAATACTCCGCTGAAGGAACGGATGTTCGGTGAGGGACACTTTTTGCGGCCACAATTAATCCAGTTTTTTGAGTGTAAAAATATCCTGATCGAGGGTGTCACCATAAAAAACTCACCGTTTTGGTGTGTCCATTTCCTGAAGTCTGAAAATATCACGGCTCGAAAAGTGAAGTTTGACGCTTTTAATAGAAACAACGACGGTTTTGATCCAGAGTATTCAAAAAATGTATTAATTGAGGACATTGATTTCAACAACGGCGACGACAATGTGGCAATAAAAGCGGGGCGTGATCATGAAGGCCGGAGAACCGGCATTACGTCGGAAAACATTATCATCCGCAACTGCAGATTTAAGGGTTTGCATGGTGTAGTAATTGGCAGTGAAATGTCGGCCGGAGTACAAAACGTTTTCGTAGAAAACTGTACATACGGCGGCTTTTGCAAGCGCGGTATTTATTTAAAATCTAACCCCGACCGCGGCGGCTTTATCCGTAATATCTATGTAAACAACGTTGAGTTTGGCGAAGTGGAAGACTGTTTTTTTATTACCTCTTATTACCACGGCGAAGGAAAAGGCTTTGCAACCGATATACGGAATGTTTTTGTGGATAATGTAAAATGCCGCAAAGCAACGAATGCCGGGGTTGTAATCCAGGGTTATCCTTCGAAGAAAGTAAGGAACATACACTTCTCAAATATGACTATCGACTCTGCTGCTACCGGACTAAGTCTCAGCAATGCAGAGAATATTGTGTTTAACAATGTCGTGATAGGCCAGGAAGTAAAAGTGCCTTCGCATGCGAAATAAAGCGGTTTGAAAAAGACGCTTAACGGACGGTAAACGCTGATTAAATAAGCTCTACACCAACTTGGTTAGGAATTCTCAGGCAATAGGTTGAAAAATATAATCATCTCATTTTTAATATTTTCAATAACGAATCCGCAGACATCATTGTCAAGGGAATCTTTGCTTCAGCGATAGTAACCTGATGCTTTTCCAACTTTTCTATTTTGGATAAAGAAATAATATAAGATTTATGGATTCTCAAAAATTGATGGGCCGGGAGGTTTCTTTGTAATTCTGCTAGTGTCATTCGGGTAAGAACACGTTTGTCATTCACAAATAAACTGACATAATTATCTTCGCCGCGAATATAAAGTAACTCATCCAATTTCACTGCTAACCAGGTATGTCCATCTTTTACAAATAAACATTCAGGCTGAGGAGCTTTAGCGGATCCTGATTGAGCCCGGTTTTCTGCAAGCTGGCAAGCTTGCAGAAAGCGGCTGAAATTAATGGGCTTAAGTAAGTAGTCTGTAGCGGCCAGGTCAAAACCTTTCAAAGCATGTTGCGGATAGGCTGTCGTTAAAATAACTTGTGCCTTATGTTTTACCATTTCTGCGAATTCCAGACCCGATAAACCGGGCATAGAAATATCCAGAAAAATAAGGTCCGCGGAACTTACGTTAATATGATCAAAAGCATCAGTAGCGCTTAAAAAGGTAGCTTCTAAATTTAGAAAGGGCACTTTGTCTGCATGGCTTTTAATAATATCAAGCGCTACCGGCTCATCATCTACAGCAATTGCCTTAATCATTTAGATAATATTTCTTCTAGTTTTGTACGCAGTTCTTTGGAATTTACTCCCTTTGCAATAATAATCCCATTCGGGTCAATCAAAAAGCTTTGAGGGATGGCAGTTATACTATATAATTGTGCCACACGGTTCTCCCATTTCCGTAAGTCCGACACTTGTGTCCAGATTAAACCATCATCCTTTATGGCTTTAAGCCAGGCATTTTTACCGTCCACACCATCAAGGGATATGCCTAATATAGTAAAATTCTTATCTTTAAAATCATTGAATATCTGTACAAGTTGAGGATTTTCTTTCCTGCAAGGGCCACACCAAGATGCCCAAAAATAGAGTAAGACGTATTTACCTTTAAATGATGAAAGGCTAACCGGATGACCACTTGTATCATTTTGAATAAAGTCCGGCGACTTTGCGCCAACTATCAGATTTCGGCGGTTATAAAGTACTCGAAGATATTCCTTACCATCAATACTGTTTCTTACAGATTCAGCAAGCTGATTATACATCGGTTCTATAACATTCAGGTCTGGAAAACTACCCCCATATTCCCACAATTTTACTAAGGAGATATAGCTGTTTGGGTTATCATCTATAAACTTCTTCTGGGCAGGCTTTATACCAGAGATAACATCTTTTATTTTTTTTCTTATTGCCTCATTTTTCAGCGAATCATTCGCTGACTTAGAACCTGTCAAGGCTATTGCTTTTTGCATATCGCGAAGATCTTCCAGTTCGTCATAGATCGGTTTCAGTATAGCTTTAATCCGTTCATTATCGATGTTAATCACAGAGTTTGAAAACGTAGGGCTCCCACTTAACTTTTCTGTCTCGAGATTGATAATTCCAGGGTGGATATAGAATTTCAATACATCAAGACCCGTACGACGTTTCATCAGTCCCGCGCTACCTAAACTTTCATGATCCGCAACCATCGAAGCACGTAATGGCCGTTCGATTGAGCCTGAAAATGTATATACTCCGTTATGTTGAATTGCCGAATCGAGAATCTCTCTACCGTCGAACTGATAGGCCAAAAACACCTGTGTGCTTTTTTGCAAATTCGCAATACGTGCATGTAATGTGAAGCTGTTACCCACCTTTGTTTGGGCAAAAGCGATGAAGGGCAACAGAATTCCTATCACTAGTAGTCTAGTTTTTTTCATGATTTTTTTAAGGGTTTAATTTCAGGGTAAGAAGTGTTTTATATTCGTTCCCGTTATCTGTTTGGCTAAGTTTGTAGTTATCCGGATAAAGCAAGTTCAAACGTTTGATGGCATTTTTAATACCAGTGTTGTTTCCCTTAATTTCAATAGGCTTGCTGCTGATGCTGTTAGAAATCTCCATATACAGACTGGAACCTACTACTAAGATCTTTATAGTAACAAAGCAAGGCTCATCCATGCTTATACCGTATTTAAAAGCATTTTCGATAAATGGCAAAAGAAGCAACGGTGCGATTTGCTGTTCTTTGGTTGAGCGAGTGATTTGAATATCAATCTTGATGCTATCTTTTTGAGGCAGGCGTGCCTGCTGTAGCTCCAGGTAGTGTTCCATAAAATTCAATTCATTTTCCAGTAAAACATAATTTTCGTGTATACCGGTTATGGTGTACCGCATCATTTCCGACAGTTTATCTATTCCATTGGCAGTTTGCGGAGCCTGTTCTGTTAGCGCGGTGCCATATAGATAATTTAAGCTATTAAAAAGAAAATGTGGATTTAACTGAGCCTTTAAGGTATCCAACTCACTTTTAGATTGCTGAAGCTGGATATCTTTCTTATGCCGAATTTTATGGATATAGTCTCGTATTATCGCGTAAACCAGGGCATAACCTGCAACATAGAATGCCAGCTGGTATGGCACGCCCCACTTTTGGAACCTTTCAAAGTTAAAAATCCAGATCAGAGCCAATGAACATACACCAACTAATAAACAAATGAGTACAAATACGGGTAAACGCAGCTTTTTAAAAAAATACCGGTAATTTATCTCGATAAACAGGAGGGAAAGAAGTAGATGCAGGTAATCTGTTGAATAAAAAGCATGCCTTATAAAATACTCCCAGGGAGGTGTGCGCTTAAAATATGCATGTGTGCTGGTGATATAACGTTCAGCGTAAAACAGGAAAAATCCTGCAAGGAATATTCCAGAATGAATCGCCCATCCTGACAGCAATGCTTTTAGCTTTACTTTCATATTTAATTTCTTATTGGTCAAAGGAACTAAACACATAAGACAGACTAAAATTTATGTGGTGATTGGAAGAAAATATGGGGTGAACAACGTCAACAGTACCTACTTAAAACTACTTCTCCAATGTTAGTATAACGCCCTAGGATCTCCAGCAAACTCATATAAACGCCCTCCAATCACCCTATCATCCGCGCCTCCAAAAAGACTAAGGAAACTCCCCATCAGAACAAAACCACCGGAAAATAGTTATTTCTCAACATTCACACGATCTGATTTGGTTTAAAAGTCGCAGCCTGTAACCTTGGATAAGCGATTAACCGACAGTCGTAATAAAGATGTAAATAACCATTAAATATGTCAACAAAAGCAACAAATCAAACAGTTTTGGTAACAGGTGCCAGTTCGGGAATAGGCCAGGGAATTGCCATAGCATTCGGACAACAAGGTGCTAATGTGATAATTAATTACAATAGCGACGACGAGGGTGCGCAATATACACTTGAAAAGGTTTTAGAAGGTGGTGGCAAAGGCTTTATCTACAAGGCTGACGTAAGTAAAGAAGACGAGGTTAGCAAAATGTTTCAAAAAGCTGTCGACGAATACAAAACTCTGGATATCTTAATAAGCAACGCAGGCATTCAAAAAGACAGTTCGTTTGCCAGCATGACCCTGGATGACTGGAACCAGGTGATTGACACAAATCTAACAGGCAACTTTTTGTGTGCCCGCGAAGCGATCAAGCAATTTGAGAAGAAAGAGCCTATTGACCTTGAATCAAAAGCTGTCGGAAATATTATTTTTATTAGCTCGGTACACGATATCATTCCATGGGCCGGACATGTTAACTACGCCTCATCAAAAGGTGGCATTTTGATGCTCATGAAATCACTAGCGCTAGAAGTTGCATCAAAAAAAATACGGGTGAATGGTATTTCTCCTGGCGCCATTGCAACCGACATTAACGATGAAGTGTGGAAGGACGAAGCAAAAAAGAAAGAACTACTGAAGCTGATACCCTATAAGCGAATAGGCTTACCCGAAGATATCGCCAAGGTGGCTGTTTGGTTAGCATCTCACGAAAGTGACTACATAACCGGCACAACGATTTATGTAGATGGAGGAATGACTTTATATCCGGGTTTTTTAGAAAACGGATAACATCCAACTAGGGGTTCTTTATTTGCTTTAATACCTTTTTGCTTATTCAGATTTCTTTTTATATAAATAGTTACTTTCGACATTTTCAATCTTACCGAACTTACGTTCGTACTTTATACCTTCATCTTCGCCGAAAGGGTGCCCTCCAAAGCCGTGTCGCATCATGGCAATGGCTTTATCCGAAATCCGGCTTGTATCACGGGAGGCAAACAGCTGCATGACAGATTGTGCAATTACCGGCACCGGCACTTCCATGCGCATGGCATCGGTTACCAGCCAGTTTACCTCGCCAGTATCTTCAATATAAGACGGAACAGATTCAAAACCTTGTTTCTCATTATACATTTTCGCCATCAGCTCGATTAACCACGAACGGATGACGGAGCCATGATTCCAAACCTTCAAAATTTCAGCGAAGTTCAATTCATCTCGATAATGCGAAAGCAGATCCATGCCCTCTCCTATCGCCTGCAGCATTCCAAACTCTATTCCGTTATGAACAAGCTTCACAAAGTGACCAGAACCGGGTGCTCCTGTATGAACAAAGCCATTTTCAACAGCAAGATCCTTTAAAACCGGTGCTACATGTTCCATCGCTTCGGCCTCGCCTCCCGCCATAAAGCATGCCCCCTTACGGGCGCCATCAACGCCGCCACTTGTACCGCAATCAACAAAATATACACCCTGCTCTTTTAACTTTTGAGCGCGTTTAATAGAATCTCCCCAATAAGAATTTCCACCATCAATCACTATATCTCCACTTAAAATTAATGTTGAGAGTTGTTCTATAATCCGGTCTATGACCGCACCGGCCGGAACGTAAATAAAAATCATTTTGGGCGATGAAAGTTTTTCGAGCATCTTTTCTAAACTCGCCCCCTGCTCCAGTCCTTGCTTTTGAAGATCTTCTTGTTGATGCAGGTCGTAACCCACCACTTTATAACCCTTTTCCAATGCCTGCAGGGCAAGATTCCCTCCCATTTTTCCAAGTCCGATAATTCCTATTGTTGGTTTTTTCATTGAATATTAATAATAAATAATTTTCAGAGCACCCATTAAAACCCCTGGCTAATGGCGCTTTCGCGACAGATGTTATAAACCTCAGCATCGGCAAACATCTTTTTGATAACAGCAAGATCGATAAAAGGTGTATTTTTTCTTTCTTTGGCTCGCGACACCACCAACCCGAACTTAATATTCTTTTCAATAAATCCTCATCGGCTTTTCCTCTCCTTCCCTTCTGTACTTCTATATCAGCCGAAGGCGGTGGCACAAAACTTGTTAGTATATAAACCATCATGAAAGCCTGTCTTATCTATATTGCACTGTCACTAATAGCTTCGGCCTGCACAAGAGAAACCAGTCGCGCCCCCCAGGTTGAAAAAACCGAGCCGACTTCTGCAATCAATAAGGACAGCAGTACTTCCGGCCAAACTGATTTTCACACCACCTATTCAGATGTAATAGACAACTTATTTCTTTATATAAACAAAAAAGACTGGGAGGAAGTAGCTGAGTTTTATACAGAGTCTGTAGATCTGGAAAAAGCACTGTACTTTAAAAATCTTTTTGACTCGCAAAAGATAAGCGAACTGCAGTTAATGAAAATATCAAAACAATCAACAGGCATCTATGTGGTGACAAAAGCTAAGAAGACGGATTCATCTCTGACTTCGATTTGCTTTCTTTTTAATATTGAAAATAATCAAATCATAAATCAGCAAAAAGTTAGTTGCCGGCCAGACTGAATGATAGTCGAGCCTCATTCTCATGTGTTTGTAGCCAATTTAAATCCCCGAAGAATGTCTATTTATCCGCCTTTCCAAAAGGAAAACAAAGTCTATCTCTTGTATTCAAAGATAGATCTTAACCACAGGGCGAGCTCAGTATGTCTTTCAGCAACGGGATTATTACAGATGATTGCCCGGGTAATTGATTTAAGAGCAAACTCATGATTGGCAATTTTGTAAATTTGCACAATATTCGATCACAGCGGAATGTTTAAAACGTTCCTGAACCAATTAAGAAAACAGAAATTCAATGATCACAAAAAAATCCAGGCTTGCACTGCTGCTCATGGTTTCCATAACGCTGAATCTTACCTCCTTTGCAAAGGAAGTATTCCCGGATGGAACGCCGATACCAGAATGGTTCAGGCAAAACAAACCTACAGATATCAGTAAGCTGGGAAAACACTACCGCATTACAGACTATAGTATCACAAACGACAGTACAGTCATTCAGACAACGCTTATACAAACAGTTATAGACAAAGCCTCTGAAAACGGCGGTGGTGTGGTCGTTATTCCTAAAGGAACTTTCCTGAGCGGCTCGCTGTTTTTTAAGAAGGGCACGCACCTGCATCTTGAAGAAGGCGGCAAACTAAAAGGCAGCGACGACATCAGCAATTTCCCCCTGTTAATGACGCGTATGGAGGGACAAACCCTGAAATATTTTGCTGCTCTGGTTAATGCCGATGGCCTTGACGGATTCACAATTTCAGGTAAAGGAACCATCGATGGCAACGGATTGCGTTACTGGAAATCATTTTGGCTAAGGCGTCAATTTAATCCTAACACCACCAATATGGATGAAATGAGGCCGAGGCTGGTCTTCATCTCAAACAGCAGGAATGTTCAGCTTTCGGGCGTAAGATTGATGAATTCGCCCTTCTGGACGACTCACCTCTATAAATGCGAAAACGTAAAGCTTCTCGACCTATACATATACTCTCCGGAAAAACCAGTAAAAGCTCCGAGTAGCGATGCCGTGGATATAGATGCCTGTAAAAATGTCCTCATCAAAAACTGCTATATGTCGGTAAACGATGATGCCGTAGCGCTGAAGGGCGGAAAAGGCCCGCATGCCAACAAGGATCCGAATAACGGAGGCAACTATAATATCATTATTGAAGACTGCACGTATGGATTCTGCCATGGCGCTCTAACCTTCGGAAGCGAATCCATTCACAACCGCAACATCATTTTGCGCCGTATAAAGGTAAACCATGCCGAGCGTTTACTCTGGCTTAAAATGCGACCTGACACCCCACAGAATTACGAATATGTGCTTGTGGAGGACATCGAAGGTCATGACATAGGAAACTTCATATTTATACGCCCATGGACTCAGTTCTTCGACCTCAAAGGCGAACAGGTTTCGGGTACATCTACCGCAAGCAATATCACCATGCGTAATATCAAACTGGATTGCAATAACTTCTTCAACGTGGGCATAGCGGATAAGAACAGCAATACTCAGGGTTACAAAGCTAAATTATCCAATTTCACATTTGAAAATATTGAAGTAACAGCGAAGAATTTTCTTGAGATAGATACTTCTATCATAGAAAACTTTAAACTGAAAAATGTGATAGTTAATAAGAAAAAGGTTTCTAAAAAATAATAAGGCCATTACGATCCGCCGGACGGATACCATATCTAGTCTTAGCACCGCGCTAAGACTTTTTTATTTAAAAGTGTTTTGAGTAAACCAACCTGTTCCAGTTCCCTTGATTTAGTGTTTGTCAGCGTCTCTACGAGTTAATCACACCAGACCAATCATTTCCCTAGATTGGCAAAAGCATTGTTAATTCAGTTCTCCGGAGAATATATCTTAACGCTGTAACTATCTTCTTAAAATTAAGTCCTAAATTATATTCCGAACCAGCAATGTCTTAGAATAGAGTTTTAATTAACATAATTTAACTCTTACGAAAAGCCTAAAAGTCTATATTTAACCTATGAGCGCCAGATTGTTGTTATATATCCTGCTTATTGAATCTCTAGCGATCTATAGTGAGCGTTTTATAACTAACGAAGCGAGTAAATTTAAAAACACCTTATTTGCTGTACCTGAAAAGCAAAATCTACACTCAAATTCTAAACAGGCCTTACAGGTGCCAAACAATTGTGATAAGATAGATTGGGCCGTTTGGCAAACCGTTTCCGGAAAAAAGGCAAGAGGCACTATAAATGATAAAGGGAAAAAGATTGGCCTTACTATTTATTCAAACTTCAATTTTTCATTTGCTAATGACATATGGGGCTACAACAGATTTAACAGGTACTCTTCACCCATGCCCAACACGACCGTCCCGACCTTTACCTGGACGCGGAACCCGGGCGGTAAAATCACCATGTGTTTCTCAGAAACGGTAAAAGACCCTGTATTGATGATTGCGACGCTGGGCAGGACAAACGCCTCAGACCACGTAACACTAAGATTCTCCAAACCTTACACATTAATATACGACGGCGGCGGAATGGAATATAGAAGCAGCACCAGTATGAAGGGAATGGAAGGCTATGCCGTAGTCAGATTTAAGGGCGACTTTACCTGTGTCACCATAGTTGCATCAAATTATGAGGAGTACACTCATTTTACCTGGGGATTGCCGGCCTGTGAAGAAGTGAAACCACCTGCAAAACCGGTCGTAAAACCAGTTGCAAAAAAACCAGTTCCCAAACCGGTACCCAAGGCAGAGCCGCAGAGAAAAAACGACACCGCGACGGCCACCTTAATATCCAAACCTTTAATCCGGACAAAGGCAGCTGAAACTGCATTCCCAGCACCAAATACATCAAATACCGCTATCACAGAAAGGTCTTTAAGAATTCAAATCTGGGATTTCGACTGTATGGATTATGATTCTGTTGCTTTAAAGTTTAATGGCATGCAGGTGGGCCCCAAAGCCATCCTGCTTCCTTTGTATAAACGGGACTCGCCTGAATACACCTACACAGTAGATCTGCTTCCCGGAAATAATACGCTGGAAATCCATGCTATAAGTGATGGACTTAGACCATTGCTTTCTATCGGACTCCTAATCATGTACAATGACAGGCGGGGAAAAGTATACTATAAGCTAAAGTCCGGCGAAACAATTATTCTTAATCTATAGATTGACAAATCTCTATTAAAAACGTTAAAACAGCTAACTCCTCAGCATGAACAATATTGATATAAAAAAAGCATCAATAATCGACGTCAACCAATTGCAAACGATTGCTAGACAAACTTTTTTCGAAACTTTTTCGGCCGCGAATTCCAGCGACAATATGAAAAGATATCTGGAAGAAGGCTTTTCCTTAGAAAAACTAACCTCCGAACTTAATAACAAGAGTTCTGAATTTTATTTCGCCAGCCTTGACAATAAAATAATTGGCTATTTAAAACTGAATTTTGGACAATCACAAACTGAATTAAAAGATGACAAGGCACTCGAAATTGAACGCATCTATGTTTTAAAAGAATTTCATGGAAAAAATGTGGGACAATTGCTTTACGAAAAAGCAATGCAAATTGCAAAGCAGGAAAATGCCGACTATGTTTGGCTAGGTGTTTGGGAAGAAAACCCGCGGGCCATAACTTTTTATAAGAAAAATGGATTCGTTGAATTTGACAAGCATATTTTTCATTTAGGCGACGATGAGCAGACGGATATCATGATGAAGCTGAAATTAAAATAATTCCAGGGGTACAGAAAGCGAAAGATTCCCAGTCCTTAAGAAGACTACTATTTATTAAGATACCAAATCGATGCATTCAGAACGCTCGCAAATGTTACCCATGCCAGGTAAGCGATCTGCAAAT
>CAMPKC010000055.1 GCA_946887045.1 uncultured Sphingobacteriaceae bacterium
GAAGAAATTTGGATACCGATAAAACAAAAGAACATCAGCCACTAACGCGGATTTTGCGTCAGATGGGGCTAATTATATTCACGAAAATGCAAGCAGGGGAGAAGACCGGTTAGTTGAGAATCCGGAAGATTATGAACATAGTTCTGCAAGGTTTTATATAGTCGGTGAGCACGGGTGGGTCCCTGTTACAAACTACTTGGAGCTTCAGGATATTGATTTGTCTAAAATTGTAGCGCCGCAGAATCCCTGAAGGAGGAGACTCTGCGCGGAACGAAAGTTTACACTAGAAGTAAACAAATGGAAGAAAGTCAATGCTATTTGTAATCTTCCTCTTTGGCTATTGGAACGATTTCAAATTTTAAATTCCATTCTTTTATGTTTTCTAAAATTGGCAAAAAAGCTAAGCCTTTTTCAGACAACTTGTATTCTACCCTTGGTGGTATTTCCTTATATGCCAATCTTGTCAATAGTCCATCTTCTTCCAACTCTTTTAACTGTTCGGTTAGTACTTTCCTTGAGATGTGTGGTACTATGGCATCTAACTGACCAAAACGAATGTTACGGGTGCCAATGACATTTATAATTATCGGCTTCCATTTATTACCGATTGTGCCAATAGCCCTCGTAAACGGGCAATTTGAATTGCAAAACTTTTCGTCTCTCATGCTTTAAAAATTTGTAGTTACCCAATAGTAACCAGAACACACTATAATGGTTACAAAAATAAACTATCAATGGTAGCTTTGCCAGGGTAATTCTAAAAAAGATTAAAAATGAGTAAATTAAAAAACAAAGTAGCAGTGATTACAGGCGGCAATAGCGGTATCGGGTTTGGTATAGCTGAAGCATTTAAAAACGAAGGTGCAGTTGGGGCTATTGTTGGCAGAAATCAGGAAACTTTAGATAGTTCTGTGAATCAACTTGGTGATAATTTTATAGCCATAAATGCCGATGTGACCAATCTTGCCGACCTTGAGAGAGTGTTTAAAGAAACATCTGAAAACTTTGGTAAAATAGACGTGATTGTAGCCAATGCAGGTGGTGCAGTTACAGGTGCAGCATTTGGTTCTGTGGCAGATATTGGCGAAGCCGACTATGACAAGACAATGGATTTGAACCTGAAAAGTGTTTATTTTACTGTCCATAAAGGACTACCTTATATGAATGATGGTGGTTCTATTATTCTTATCGGGTCAAATGCAGCGCATCGGGCATATACATCATTTTCACTTTATGGTGCTACCAAGGCGGCTGTTATTCATTTTGCCAAAGGATTCTCAAACGACCTTTTAGATAGAAGGATTAGAGCAAATGTGATATCGCCAGGTACAACAGATACACCAGTATTCGACAAATTTATTCCTGCCGAACAACTTGAAGCTGTAAAAAAATACTGGGCAGATGTAATGCCGATAGGTAGAATTGGACAACCATCTGACATTGGCAAAACAGCGGTGTTTCTAGCTTCTGATGATTCATCGTTTATGCTTGGTGCTGAACTACTTGTTGATGGCGGTCTAACCTATTTGTCGCCAAAATAGCTGACCATATTTTTTCAAAATTATAGCCTTTGGTAATTCTGCCAAAGGCTCAGTTTAAATTATAAATAATAGAAAGAATGCGTAAATTAAAAAACTAAGTAGCGGTAGTTACAGGTGCTTCAAAAAGAATAGTTGCGTCTATTGCGAATATTGAATCGTAACAGTCTCTTTGCAGACTCTGACGAATTGATTTTTGCCGCAAATAACCCTGCAAAACGTCGCCTTTACACACTCGTTATACCTCCTTAAATAAGTAATTTTGCTGCCTAACCTAATTATTAAAAAATGAGAAAAATAATTTCATTTATGCACATATCGCTTGACGGTTTTGTTGCGGGCCCCAAAGGAGAAATGGACTGGATTAAAGTTGATGAAGAAATTTTTGATTTTGTGGGTAAGCGGATAAGCGGAGGCGACACTGCATTATATGGCCGGGTAACTTATCAGATGATGGAAAATTACTGGCCTACCGCAGCAGACAAGCCGACCGCGACCAGGCACGATATTGAACATTCTAAGTGGTATAACAAAGTTCACAAAGTTGTTTTATCAAAAAAATTGGAAGAAGCGGGTTTGCCTAACACAAAAATTATTAGCGACAACCTATCGGACAGAATAAATGAAATAAAACAACAGGCAGGTGAAGATATTTTGCTTTTTGGCAGCCCGACAGCAACACATTCACTTAGTCAACTGGACTTAATTGACGGATACTGGCTCTTTGTTAATCCAATTATTCTTGGACAAGGCATTCCATTGTTTACGGACATCAAAGACAAAATAAAACTCAACCTATTGACTACTCATCAATTTACTTGCGGGGTAACGGAACTAAATTACATAGTAGATAGGCCATAACAACGGCCTCGCATCAGCAAGGGTCGTAATTCTCGAATTTTTTCTACCTTTAAATATGCTGGGTGCCCGGCGATAATGATTGCTTTCTATCCGCCATTGTCGCAGAGCCCCAAACGTAGCGATAATTGTAAGCCGACTCCACCATACCTATGGAACACAAAGAAATAAAGCCCTGCATAGAATTAGAACCATTTATTCATTCTTTTTGGGAATTGAAAGGTGGCGAAAGCGACCGACAATGGGAGCGAAATTTTCCTGACGGATGTGCAGGACTGGTTTTGAATTTAGGGGACACTTGTATTACAGATAACGGGTCGGTTAATATGGAGTTTGGTAAAACCTATGTGGTTGGCGCTATGACATCTTTTAAAGACAGTTTCATCAGCAATAACACACATTTATTAGGAGTGTGTTTCAAGCCAGCAAGTTTTTCAGTTTTTTATAATTACGCAGCACAAAATGAACTGACAGATAGCACCGTTGAACTTGAGAAAACGCATTCATTTAGTATTGATAAGATCCTAGAAAACCCTGCAAAGTATCTCAACTGCTTTTTTACAGACAGAATTAGAAAAAGAGACAATCAATTACAATCAGTTTTAGAAAATATTCATAGCTCAAACGGACAATTAAGCATTTACGAGCTTGCTAAAAGAAATTGCACAACCGTAAGGCAGCTAGAGCGTAGTTTCAAAACACATGTGGGTATTTCTCCAAAAGGATATTCAAACATTGTTCGTTTTCAAAATGCTTTAAACCTGATTAAAAACTCTGATGATAAACGTAGTTTGTTAGATATTGCGTTCGAGTGCGGCTTTTACGACCATTCACATCTTGTTAACGAAATTAAACGTAACACCGGACTGGCACCCACACAAATTAATTTGTCGCATTTTTCCAAGGCATAAAAGATGTATCTCTTTTTATTTGCAAGAAAAATATAAGAATAATGAAAAGTGTAATTTTAAATCTTGCAGTTACTTTAGATGGGTTTATTGAAGGGCCGAACGGAGAAATTGACTGGTGTATAATGGACGATGATATGAACTTCGACGCATTCATTGAAAGTATTGATACGATGTTTTACGGAAGAGTGAGTTACGATGCCTGGGGGAATTTTCAACCTGATGAAAATACAAGTTCGGCAGAGAAAGAGATGTGGCGGGGAATACACTCTAAAAATAAATTCGTTTTTTCGAGTCAAAACCGAACTGACGAAAAAGCTACGTTCATTTCTTCGGACATTGCCAACAGGGTGGCAGAAATAAAGAAACAAGGAGGCAAGGATATTTGGCTTTACGGCGGTGCAAACCTTATTAAGACATTCATCAACTTGAGATTGATTGACATATACAAAATATCTGTTCACCCGGTGGCTTTGGGCAGTGGCAAGCCTTTGTTTGAGAACTTGAAAGAACGACTTGGATTGAAATTAACAGGCACCAGAGCTTTTAAATCGGGAGTTGTAGAACTGACATACGAACCTGAAAGAACAACGATGAGTTGACGTCGGTTTGGCTGGTGCGAGCTTTGCAGCTCGTACTCTCATTAGTGAATGGCGATTTATTGCTGGTGCCTTGTGCTGGCTTATGGGATCGCTTCGAGAGAAATATGCACCGTGAAACGATTTGAAGACAACATTAATCTATTAAAAATATACTTTGGCAATGGAACAAAAAGAGCAGGATTTAATTAAACAGGGTGCATCACCTTTTGCCCAAACTTACTTTCACGGTACAAAGGCTGACTTAAAAGTTGGCGACCAAATTATAGCCGGCAACAACTCAAACTTCGGACAAAGAAAAAACGCAAAGTATATTTTCCTGTCGGCAACATTAGATGCGGCAATATGGGGCGCTGAACTCGCTGTTGGTGATGGGCAGCAAAGGATATATTTAGTAGAACCAACGGGAGCAATTGAGGACGACCCCGATCTGACCGACAAGAAATTCCCGGGCAATCCGACAAAATCTTATCGTTCAACCGAACCATTTAGGGTTGTCGGCGAGGTTACAGTTTGGCAGCCACATCCTGCCGAACAAGTTAAAGCAATGAAGGACGCATTGGAGAAACTAAAAGAACAGGGTATTAATTCGCTAAACGACTAAATACTGGGTCGAAAAACTTTTAGCGAATGAAGAACAAAGATTCGCTAACAGCGGTTTAGGACTAATTATAAAATATGAACCTGATTTTAGAAAAGGAACTCATTGAAATCATTGAAAACGATATTTTAATGATTGATATTTTGAAAATCGTCAGAGGTCTGGAAGTAAATGATTGTTGGGTAGGAGCTGGTTTTGTTAGGAATAAAGTTTGGGATGAAAAACATAAAATGAAACGAACAGAACTTAATGATGTTGACGTCATATACTTTGATAAATCCATAAAGTGACTATTATTTAAAAAATGATGCGTATTATTCGAAGATTTTTGCTCGGACTAATTTTGTTCCACGGATTGCCTGTTTTTGCTCAGAATGATCCTGTATATTATAATGAGACTGTTAAGCCAAGAGTTCGTGTCATAATTGATAATGATTTTGGCGGAGACCCCGATGGATTATTTCAATTAGCGCATCATATACTATCACCATCTGTTGAAATAAAAGGCATTATCGGTTCTCAGCATTATAAAGGAGGCTTTTATGGCTCCTCGGAAACCGCAACGTATGCGTGTACACAAGTGAAAGAGCTCTTAAGCATAATGCGATTGACAGGGAAATTTCCTGTTTATGAGGGCGGAGCTTCGGGTCTAACTGATATTAAAGCACCTGTAATATCAGAAGGCGCGGAAGCTATCGTAAAGGAAGCCATGCGTGAGGATACAAGAATGCCACTGTATGTGGTTTGTGGTGCTGGCCTAACAAATATAGCCAGCGCTTATCTTATAGAGCCTCGAATAGCTAAGAGAATTATTTTGGTATGGATAGGCGGTGCAGAATACCAGGGATTAGCAATACCCCCGCCACATGGAAAAAATCCTGAGTATAATTTAGGAATTGATATAAAAGCAAGTCAGGTGATTTTCAATGATTCAGATATTCCAGTTTGGCAAATACCCCGGGATGCATACAGGCAAGCATTATATTCATATCCCGAATTGGTATATAAAATCAAAACAAAGGGCATCACAGGGAAATTTTTAGTTGAAAAGCTGGAGGACTTAATGAAGAGAGCAAAGCGTTCGCTTGGCGAAGCATATGTTTTAGGCGATAGTCCTTTAGTTTTATTGACGGCTTTGCAAACTTCGTGGGAAGCCGACCCCGCGTCAAGTAAATATGTTATAAAATCTGCTCCCCGAATTAATGATTCCGGCTTATATGAAGAAACTTCAGAAGGTCGTAAAGTTCGGGTTTACACCAATTTAGATACTCGCTTAATGCTTGATGATTTGGTTGCCAAGCTTGCTTTACGGGAGATGAGGAAATAGGAGACAATCCAGCCCGGGAGCATTGATATAAACACGAAAACATACTTATGGTTTACGACACCAAACTAGCGGACAGGATAAGGGAGTACCTCGCTCAATTCCCGAAGCTAAAAATTGAAGAAAAAGAAATGTTTCGCGGACTCACCTTTATGGTTAATGAAAAAATGTGTGTCAGCGTAAGCGGAGAAAACTTAATGTGTCGCTTCGATCCGGCGCTGACACTAGAGGTGGCCGAAAAAACCGGATTCCTGCCCATGACAATGCGAAATAGACAGTACAAAGGGTATTGTTATGTGGAGCCGGAGGGATTTAAAAGTAAGACCGACTTTGAGTATTGGGTAAATTTGTGTTTAGACTTTAACGACCGGGCGAAAGCATCAAAGAAGTGAGAGGGGAGAAAAGTGGACTTATTTTTGAGGCCGCCGAGACGCAACGACGAATGCGATGGTTTTACCGGGGCCTTCAGGGCTAATACAGAGCAAATAAAACAACCAGATGCTAAACGGGTTTTATGTACTTGGGATCGACGGAGTTTTTATCTGAATAAGATCAATAGAAGCTCTGCACCTGCTAACCGAAAATAAAAATGGAAAAAATGGACCCCGAAATGCATCATGCAAATTATAAGAAATTTGGAATAATGCTTTTAATCTCGTTTTGCATTATGTACGCCGTAATGTTTTTAAATGTCGACGAGGCAGATCATATTTATTTAAGTTTTTCTCGACTTTATATGTCGCTGTTGATGGTGTCACCCATGGCCCTGCTTATGCTCACACTTATGAAAATGATGTATAAGGACAAAAAGTTAAACAGAATTATTTCCGTGTTAAGCATATCAATTTTCATCTTAGCGCTAATTCTCCTCAGGACACAGACGCCTGTCAGCGATACGCAATATATGAAAGCAATGATACCACATCATTCATCGGCTATTATGACAAGTGAAAAGGCAAATATTGCAGATCCTGAAGTGAAAAAATTATCTGAACAAATAATAAAATCTCAAAAAGAGGAAATTGCTCAAATGAAAGCAATGTTAGAAAGGCTGAATTGATAAAAAAGAAGCGTCGCCGGCAGAAATGTTTTAACGCTTTTTAATTGTTATTCAATTGCTTAAATTTAAAAAAGCGTTGAAATGAGACCCCTTCTATTTATTATCCTTAATGTAATTTTCTTTCAATCGGCTTTGTATGGACAGGATACAGCCATTGACTCTCCAGACTCTTCTAAAGCAGTCCATAACAACCTAAGAGTAAATGGGGGAGCATCAAAAATAATTGTCCGGGCAGCCCCGGCCTTGTTGCTTTCCTATGGATTGATATCTTTGGAAAATAAACCTGTTCAATTTCTGGACAAACAAATAAGTCGTGAGCTCATGGAGTCAAACGCGGGGTTTTCGACGCATTTGGACGACAAACTGCGCTACGCGCCTATCGTTGCTGTTTACTCAATGAATTTTTTGGGGATAAAAGGGAGGAGTGATTTTTTCGACCGCACAGCTATTTATATGATGTCAAATATTATTATGAGCAAATCTGTTGATTTTCTCAAAGATAAATCCCATAGACTAAGACCCTCACAAGGAGACTTTCGCTCGTTTCCATCTGGCCATACTGCCATTGCCTTCGGGGCCGCGGAGTTTATGAGGCTAGAGTACAAGGATAGATCACCCTGGTATGGGTATGCGGCATATTCAGTCGCAGCAGCAACCGGCGCTATTAGAATGCTTAAAAATGAACACTATCTCAGTGACGTACTGGCCGGTGCAGGTGTCGGTATTCTATCTACCAAGGCATCCTACCTCCTTTATCCATGGCTGAAGAAAAAGATCCTGGGTCAAAAAGATTTGAAATTTCAGGCGATGCCTTTTATTCAACGTGGAGCCGTGGGTTACACTGTTATCGCCCCTTTGAATTAGATCCAAACATCTTTTTGCCCTGACGTATTTTGTTGATAGCCTTTTGATATTAATCATATCGACAGCCTACTACAATCATTTGTCGATTAAAAAAAACTGATCAACTTTAACTATGGATCAGACTCATTTGCATCTTATTATCACCCATCTTCCCATTTTTGGATCGATACTGGGAGCTATGGTGTTAGCCTATGGACTTGCCACTAAAACTCAACAAACATCAATAGCAGCTTATCTTGTATTAATTATATCATCGATTGGAGGATTCATATCCCACCAGACCGGAGAAGCCGCGGAGGAGACGGTAGAACATATACAAGGTATTTCTGAAACCCTGATACATGAACATGAGGAGTCGGCAGAAACAGCCTTGATTGCAATGATAGTTCTAGGTTTATTTTCGTTGCTTGCACTTTTTTTCGCCTATCGAAAATCATCTTATTCTTTTTCTCTGGCCTGGATCACACTCTTTATATCACTTGCAGGTTTTGGTATAGTTGCCAGAACAGGTTATCTAGGCGGTCAGATCAGGCATACCGAGATTAATTCGACCATAACTGTTCAAGAAAATCAGAGAGATGATGACAATGATTAGCGGATAGTATTTGCCTGAATTACAGGTAATAAAGTTTTATAATATGAGTTAGTATAATACAACGCGCCAAATTAGAAATTATGAAATTACTATTGATATCCTTCGTTTCGGCCTTCTTTTTTGTAGGGCCCACCTGGTTTACCGATTACACTCAGGCTAAAACAGAAGCCGTCTCTTCTCATAAATTAGTGTTGATTAATTTTTCCGGATCAGACTGGTGCGGGCCCTGCATCAGGATGAAAAATGAAATCTTCAGCACCGAAGCTTTTGAAAAATATGCCGGCGATAATCTGATATTAGTCCGTGCCGATTTTCCGCGTTCGAAAAAAAATCAGCTCAGTAAAGAACAGATACAAAAGAATGAGCTGTTAGCAGAGAAGTATAATAAAGATGGCAAGTTCCCTTTAACCGTTCTTGTAAATGCCCAGGGTAAAGTTTTAAAAGAGTGGGAAGGCTTTCCTAATGAAACGCCGGCCAGGTTTATAAACGAAATAAGTACCATTGTAAATGCTTCAAAATAGTTCAATTGCGGTGCCTGAAATTCACAGACAGGTGTTAAAGTTGATGGGAAATCGCTTCGAGATTACCGTTGTAAGCGAGGATGAAGTATGGGCACAACGAAGGATACAGGAAGCTGTTGATGAAATCAGACGCATCGAAAAAATGCTTACTACCTTTAGTGATGACAGTGAAACAAGTTTAATAAATGCAAATGCGGGTGTAAAGCCCGTTAAAGTGAGTCGCGAGGTTTTTGACATAATTAAGCGTTCTATCCGGATCTCAGACTTAACCAGCGGTGCCTTTGATATTACCTATGGCTCTATCGATAAGCGCCTTTGGAATTTCGATACTACAATGAGCTCTCTTCCTGATGCTGCCACCGCGAAAGAGCTGGTGCGATTGATTAATTATAAAAGGATAGTTTTAAACGAAAAAACTTGCAGCGTTTATCTGCCTGAATCGGGAATGCGCATAGGCTTTGGGGGTATAGGCAAAGGGTATGCTGCGGATATGGCTAAAGCTAAACTTATTAAACAGGGTGTTAGTAGTGGAATTGTAAATGCAGCGGGAGATTTAACTGCCTGGGGCACACAACCAAATGGTAAACAGTGGACAGCTGGAATAGCTGATCCGAATGCAAAGTCAAAAGCCTTTTCCATGTTAGAAATTAGTGGTTCAGCCATTGCGACATCGGGTAATTATGAGAAATACATCGTGGTAGACGGTCGAAGATATTCTCATACTATTGACCCTAAGACGGGAATGCCTGTCCGGGGAATTAAAAGTGTAACGGTAATTAGTCCGATTGCCGAATTTTCTGATGCAATGGCGACGCCACTAATGGTTATGGGAATAGCAGCAGGCATAAACTTGATTAACCAGATAAAAGGTGTTGAGTGTGTTATTATAGATGAAAACGATCGGCTGTATACTTCAACTAATGTAAAAGTCAACGAGTTATGAGAAAGCCAGGATTCATTAGTCAATCAGTTTTATCTGCCGCGGTGCTATGTGCAGTACTTTCCTCCTGCAGCAGCGTTAGGCCATACCAAAAGAACTTGTTAAACGATTCTGAAATGGAACTTTCATCGCGTAAGATTCAAAAGTTTGAACAGAGCTTTGAATTGTACCGCGAAGGTGCCTCGGGAGCGAATGGAGGAAAAAGCGGTGGAGGTTGTGGTTGTAACTAATATGTGTGGTTATGAGAATTATTCCATTAATTATTGCCGGAATGTACTTCAGTATTTTGAGTGCATTCTCCCAATCGGCAGCACCATCCGACTCAGTTTACAGGAGCAGAAAGCTTTCTATAGATGAAATAAATATCGTATCATCCTATTACAAGCAGGACGGAAATAATTCTGCGGTTACCGGTGGAATCGGAACGGAGCACCTGACGGATATAGCCAATACTATTGATTTACAGTTATCTAAATATGGGAAATCACCATTCATAAAGCATCGTTTTAATTTTGAATTAGGAGTAGATACTTACACCTCAGCCTCATCAGATAAAATAGATCCATCTACTATTTCTTCAGCCTCAATGTCTGATATCCGTATCTACCCATCCTTATCCTGGAATATAGAAAACGAGAAGAAGGGTAGTACCATCGGTATAAGCGCATCTTTCTCAAACGAATACGACTACAATTCCGTAGGAGGGGGAATTAGCTTTTCTAAGATTTCTAAGGATAAAAATCGCGAAGTTGCTTTAAAGCTTCAGGCGTTTTTAGATACGTGGAAAGTGATATATCCGATTGAACTTAGAAATGAAAACAATAGTAATGAAAAGAGTCCCAGAAATTCATTTAACGGTTCGCTTTCTGTCTCCCAAGTGATTAATAAAAGATTGCAGGCACTGATTATGATTGAACCGGCCTACCAACACGGTTTACTAGCAACAAAATATCAGCGTGTGTTCTTTACCGATAATTCTGTGCAATCAGAAACGCTTCCGGAAGACAGGTATAAGCTCCCCATTGGGTTGAGGCTGAACTATTTTGCGGGAAATAAAGTCATTCTTCGTTCTTTTTACCGGTATTATATGGACAGTTGGGGTGTAAATGCCAATACTTTCGAATTAGAGACACCTGTAAAGTTGAGTCCATTTATCTCTATCAGCCCATTTTATCGTTTTTATCAGCAAAGTCAGGCGGATTATTTCGCTCCTTTCGCCCAGCATTCTGTATCTGAATCTTTTTTTACCAGTGATTTTGATTTATCCAGGTTCGACAGTAATTTCTTTGGCGCGGGAATTCGTTTGGCTCCGCCCAAAGGTGTCTTTGGATTCTCCCATTTAAGTGGGATGGAGATAAGATATGGGCATTATACACGAAGCACTGGCCTGAACTCAAACATCGTCAGTCTCCACCTGAAGGTTAAGTAAGTTGGGGGTATGCATTAAGGCGTCATCGTCCTGATAGGCAATGGTAAAGCTTTATGCCGAGTTATCGAAGCAATCGGTTTTCCATCCCCCTCATCACTTTTTTAGCACATTTCACAAAATCGTGTTTAAATAATAGCTTTGTTGCAGGTATGCTGGCCACAAATGCCTGGCTTGAGATGAGAACAATTATGTTTAAGCTAGTCAGGAAGCACAATAGATGATCAAAGAGAAAGTATTTTGGGCAGATGATTTAAGAGCGTTTGCCACTATCGCTGTAATTCTGCTACATGTATCAGCGCCGGTGGTGTCTCGTTATGGAGTTGTTTCAAACCGCGACTGGTGGCTGGCGAATGTAATAGATAGTTCGGCACGTTTTTGCGTTCCGGTTTTTTTAATGTTAACAGGAGCATTAATATTACCCCGGACATATGAAATTGCCGACTTCTTAAAAAAACGTTTCTCGCGAATAGTACTCCCGTTCGTGTTTTGGAGCTTTGTATACATCCTCTATAATTTAAGTACAAAGCGGCTGGGCGCCAGTCTGGATGCTGTTGGATTAAGTAAGTATATCCTGATTCAGCTTAAAAACGGAGCGTCTTATCACTTATGGTACATTTATATGATTTGTGGGATTTACTTATTCATCCCCATAGTCAGCAAATGGATTGTAAATAGCACAAAGAATGAGATCTCATATTATATTGTAATATGGTTTATCGCGATATTAATTAATCTTCCCTTCCTGATTGGAATTAAGCCAAAACTGGACTTAAGTTATTTTTCAGGTTTTCTTGGGTATCCCATTTTGGGATATTTACTGACCATCAGATTCACTGATAAGAGAGTTAAATTTGTTTCCCTGTTGCTGTTTTTAGCGGGGATTTTAATTACAGTACTTGGTACATACTTATTAACAAAACATACCGGGCAATTTTACGGAGGCTTTTATTCTTTTTTGAGTCCGAATGTTATTATTACCTCCATCGGCTTGTTTCTGTTTCTTAAGCATTCTGATTTCAAAAATGGATGGTTCACGAACTTTCGAAGGTTTATCAGTAAGTATAGCTATGGGATATATTTATCGCATGTTTTTGTCATAACGCTTCTGTCAAAAATTGGGATATCCTGGTTGTTTATAAGCCCGGTTGTGGGTATTCCGGTAACAGCTGCTTTGTGTTTGATCATTTCATCGCTTATTACATACCTGATAAATAAATGCGGGTATGGACGATACATCTCGGGATAATAGATGTAGGTTTCTGATTGTCTGTAGCACTTGCAAACATAATTTCTGATCGTACCAAACAACTGGGGGTTAAGGTTTTATTGCTATAGTCTGGAGTCCTTTCTGCCATCCACAAGTTCATAATCGGGTTGACGAGAAAGGTTAGAGATTTTTTTTCAATGATTTTTTTATCAATAGTAATAGCCCCTAACTGATGTTCTAAACAAAATAGACGCCTCGTTGTTATGACAACACTCAATTTTAAATGTTGTTGCATTTCCTCCTGATTTTTATAATTTCGCAAATTGACAAGCGTTTTAAGTATATAAATTGGTTAACTGATGAGTAAAAAGATATTAGTCATTGACGACGATGAAAATGTTCTTGAGGTAATTCGAATGTTTCTGACTCAGGCTGGATATCAGGTTGTTACTTCTGCGACAGGTAATGATATATTTAAATTAATTCATGACTGCCAACCTCATGTGATTTTGCTTGACATTCTTTTAGGTGAATTG
This sequence comes from uncultured Sphingobacteriaceae bacterium, assembly GCA_946887045.1. The sequence continues at coordinate 12,981 of CAMPKC010000055.1, forward strand.
AATGGAAGAGATCTTTGCAAAGCAGTAAAGTCTCATCCTAAAACATCGCATATCCCAGTGATCATTATTTCAGGCTTACATAATGTTTACAATACGATAGCTGACGAAGGCGCTAATGACATTATAGCTAAACCTTTTACGGAAGCGACACTATTAGCCAGAGTTCAAAGACAACTGCCAACGGCTTGTTGATAAATCCGCATATACTGTTATAGCGTCCATGCTATATGTTTCAACGAAAGCGGAATTCTTACTGCAAAGTAGAGGCTTCGAACAAAGCAAGCTCATACATATTCGTCGTTATATCGAACCTTTTCTCGTTTATACTATGGTGTTTTGTCTGGTTTATGGATGTTGTACTAATCTATAACAACGCCAACAACATAATTCGTCGTCATGGCAAAGCGTCGGCCTGTTGCGATGTGGCATTGTGCGCCTTAGATTTTTCTGGAGTAAAAAGCGCTCGAGTAAATGTGTGTTTATATTATTTAGCTAATTCAAGTACATTAGCGATGGGTAAACTACGCTGTTATAAACCGAGCCAATGCATAATGAATTAATAATACGCGAGTATAAAAGCTCAGATAAACAGGCCATACTAAATTTATTGAGGTTAAACACACCCGGGTATTTTTCTCCGCAGGAAGAAAGCGACCTTGTTTATTATTTGGAAAATGAGATTGAATACTACTTTGTACTTGAACTGGGCACGCAAACCGTCGGTAGCGGCGGCTTTAACTTCTCTCCAGATAAAACAACAGGTATAATCAGCTGGGATATGTTACATCCCGATTTTCAAAGAAAATCGTTGGGCAGCATTCTGCTAAAACATAGAATCGACAAAATAAGGGAGTTTAAAGACGTGCAAACATTGATAGTCAGAACTTCGCAATTGTCATACAGTTTTTATGAAAAACAAGGGTTTACATTAATCGAAATAGTTGAGGATTATTGGGCCCCGGGCTTTCATTTATATAAAATGGAATATAGTAAGTGGCATTAACGAATGATGGTCCTGGCGCGAAGCTATCAAACATGCGAATAAATCATCAATAAGTCGAACTACGGTGCGTTTTGTCGGGCCATTCAAAAAAGCAACAAAAATTTATGTTCTATAAATCACTGTTGACATAGGGCTGTCATTGGGTGGTCGTTTCTTTGTTTCATAACAAATTAAGCAAAAATCATGGAAACAAATCAAATGACAGAAACTGCAAATTTTGTAATTAATCACGACCAATTGCTTGAACATTGGCAAGGTCATCGCGCCCTTACCCGTAGGATTATCGAGGCATTCCCTGAAGATAAACTTTTCAGTTACTCGATAGCAGGGATGCGTCCTTTTTCTGAAATGGCGATGGAGATGATTGATATGGCAGAAGGAGGTATTTCAGGTATAGTTAGCGGAGAATGGAAATCTTTGAACGACTTGGGGCATGTTAATGGAAATATGCCAAAAACTAAAGATGAGCTGCTAAATGTATGGGATAAAGTAACCGGACAGATTAATGAGTTATGGCCGCAAATCTCTTCCGAAAGGTTTCAGGAGGTGGATTTAGCTTTTGGATTGTATGAAGGACCGGTTTATTCCACGCTTTTTTATTTCATTGATAATGAAATTCATCATAGAGGTCAGGCGTATGTTTACCTGCGTTCGCTTGGCATAACTCCGCCACCTTTTTGGGAGCGTAATTAAATTAACGAGCAAGTTTCATCCCTTTAAAAGGGATGGAATTTGATTCGAAACCGCCTATTACAACTTTAACTTTAAGTATTCGCCAATTAAAATTGCAGTGGGGTAAAGTACTTGTTCTTCAGTTTGTGCATGCAGTTTTAATGTTTCGGTAAACCGTAAAACGTCTGGGTAATTTTCTTCTTTGGCGGCTTTTTTTAATTTTTCAAGAGATGCAACAATTTGCTGATGTTCTGAAAGCATTTGCTGCAAGTCTTGCTTCAGTTTATCCGACAGCACAATTGCAGGCTTCATTTCAGCGCTTATCTTTCCTTTTGATAAATCGCCAAGTAAGCCCAGTGGGGGCAGGGCATATTCTTCCTCTTTTATAAAATGCGGGTGAAGTAATTTAGCCACCTCTTTAGCCGCCATTCCTGTTTTTCCGGGTAATTGTGTGAACTTCTCTAAAGTGTGATGCAGTTCCTTATGCTCCTCCTGTAATGAACTCGGAATCTCAAATTTCATAGTTTTTTTTATTATCTGTTTATCTTTTTTGACCGCGGTACTGTCTTTCTGATCTTGGGCATGTAGACTAATGTGTGTTAGGAAAAACACGGTGGAGAAGTAAAATATGGTTTTCATTTTAATTCTTTTAGCTAGGGATAATGTACCGCAGATTTGATTATAGATACTTGACAGGTGTCAATACTTGTGCTGATATACATTGGTTTTGCGCATATGATTCATTGTAAATATTGCTTTAGATGTGTCTGCCTCCCTCTGTCATTAGACGATGTGTGCTACGGTTTTTACCATTGAGACAATTATTGATTATTCACACGTGATATTTTTTTACATTTAATAAAATTTATGCGGTATCTCGCCACTCTTGCAAGAAGATCGTCCTTATTATGTTTAGACACCATGGCAAAACGCGAACCTTACGACACAATTTAAGAATCGCTTCTTTGTTGTCCTTTGTTGCCGGCATCGTAAATGTTGTCGGGTTTTTATCAGTACAGCGACTCACGACAAATGTTACCGGGCATTTTGCGTATCTGGTTGAAGAAGTTTTTAACCTCAACATCCTGCAGGGCTTTGTTTATTTTCTTTTTATATTTTTCTTCTTTTTAGGTTCGTTTGTTTCCAGTGTACTGGTCGAGCTGGTTTTGAGAAAAAATGATACTTACACCTATGTTATACCTGTTATTATCGAGAGTTTAATTTTGTTTGTTATTGCACTGTTTGGTGGGTTCATCGTTTACACATACCCGAACATCATCGCCTTTGCTCTGTTGTTTGCAATGGGGCTGCAAAACTCCCTGGTTACTACTATATCGAATGCCACAGTCAGGACAACGCACCTTACCGGACTTTTTACAGACCTTGGTATAGAATTATCGCAGTTATTCTATTACAAACAAAAAGAGCAGAAGAATAAATTACTCTCTTCAATAAGGTTGCGTTTAACAATCATTAGTTTTTTCTTTTTTGGCGGGATAATCGGTGGAGTGTTTTATTCTTCGCAAGGACTTCATACTCTCGTGGTAGCTGGGATAGCGTTGCTTTTAGGGATAGTGTATGATAATTTTAAACTCAAATTGTTAAGGTTTAGACGAAGGGTCTCTGTTGAGAAATAACGTGTTTAGATACATTAAATAATCCATCTATGAAACTGTTGATTTTAATAATTGCCTTGTTTGCTCATAGTCTGTGTTAACCGGAAACTGATGACAGAGATTCTTAACATTCTTACAGATACGCTCCACAGGTCTTTTGAGATTCCTTCCGGGCAATGGAAATATTATCAGGAGTGGAACAAAGCGCTTTTTCTACATTGGGAAGTTCCTTTCGAAGTTCTTAGAAGATGTGTGCCTGATTACCTGAACATAGATAAGTTTGGAGGACGATGTTATGTTTCATTAGTGGCTTTTACCATGCAAAACATACGACCTAGATATTTACCATCACTTAGTTATATTTCTGATTTTCACGAAATAAACCTCAGGACATATATTGATCAGGACAATAAAAAAGGCGTGTATTTTTTGAATATTGAGGCAGAGAAGTATATATCCGCTTTCATAGCAAAAAGTTTGTCGGGATTACCCTACGAAAAATCACATATCCAGCGGACAGACAAAAAGTATAAATCCAGTAATGTGATTAAGAATTTCTTTCTTGACGCAGAATTCGTAATCAAGAAAGAGCTGGTGCAAAAAAGTAACTTAGATAGCTGGCTGACTGAACGGTACTGCCTGTATCTTGATATTAACAACGAGATGTTTCGATACGATATTCATCATAAAGAATGGAAAATAAATGATGTAGAGATTGATCGCCTGAACTTAAACTACAAAATCGGTGACATATGCTTATCGGGCCAACAGCCGGATCTGGCACATTATTCGAACGGCGTTAAGGTGTTGGCCTGGGGAAGACAGAAAATTTAAAGCAGGGATTTATGCAGTGTTAGAAACACGCTGTATTCGCATCGCTGCCTTATTCTTATTACTCAACTCTTTTCATTAGCTTTTCTGCATGCACAACATGCGCATAATCATCTCCCTCGATCATGATCTTAATTTCATCCGATCCATTATCCTGATCTTCCTGAACGATAGCATCCCTGCCATCATCAAGTTTTACCTTATCTCCAAATTTAAAATTTTCCATTTGCGGCTTTTGATAAAGAACAACTCAATGCTGCTTAGGTTTTTTTTAATGATGGTTCTCTTTATAATGTCTATTAAACTCCCTCTGTAAATCGCTATTATCCGGAAGTCGGTTATGTTCATGCTGCATTCGCAGTGTTTGCTGTGTGGCTATTATGAAATTTATAATTTCGCGGAGATTTTTATATGGTTTTTTGCAAATATCTAAAATATAGGTACTTTTAGAGACTCAACTATCCAAATATGACCTAAAGAACCCTTGTCAGCCGATGAGGGTTTTTCTTTTTTTAAAATTTGCCGGCAATTGTTAAAAAAATGTTAAATCTTTTTAAGTTCATTTGAATTTCTGTCAATATTACTATTTTTGTGAAGGTTTATAATTGGTTAGTTAAAAGTCTTCATTCTCCCCGTTTGAAGACTTTTTTTTTGACGAATTTTTCGATTCTAAAAATACTCCCAATACATTCTGTGTCAGATCTGCTTATTGTAATCAGTGATAAAGCAAAATGCACGGTTTTGCTGATTACCATGTATTTCTTTAAAGGGCAACAAACAAATGAAGTGAAACGCTCTTTTATAAAATCGGGGCCTTTATTGTTTGATGCAAAAAATCAATGGAAATTTTAATTATAGCTTTTCTTATTATATTAAATGGTGTCTTTTCTATGAGTGAAATAGCCCTCGTTTCGTCAAGAAAGTTTAAGCTTGAGATGGCGGCGAAAAAAGGCAATGAAAATGCTAAACGGGCGCTAAAGCTGGCAAACTCTCCAAATACTTTTCTTTCTGCGGTACAAATTGGAATAACCCTGGTTGGTATTTTAACAGGTATTTTCAGCGGGGCTAAAATAACTGATGATTTAAGACTCACTGTAGAAAAGGTCAGTTTACTTAAACCTTACTCTGATACCATAGCGGTGGTTCTTGTCGTACTCATCCTTACTTATTTTTCAATCGTTTTTGGCGAACTTATTCCCAAAAAGGTCGGATTGATATTTCCCGAAAAAATCGCGACGATCGTTGCTGGTCCAATGGGAGTAGTCTCGTACATTGCTAAGCCGTTTATTTGGTTGTTAGGTATTACAAACGATTTTTTCTTCAGGATTTTTGGTATTAAGAACGAATTGGATGGAATTATATCCGAGGAAGAGATTAAAGCCATTGTTCAGGATAGTGCAGAGCGGGGAGAGATATTAAACATCGAACAGGATATTGTTTCACGGGTGTTTTCTTTGGGCGACAGAAACGTGCGGGAGCTTATGACCCATCGCACCGACTTAACCTGGCTGGATATAAGCGATGATTTGGGCACAATCAAGATGAAATTGAATAAGGAAAATCACTCCGCTTATCCGGTGTCCGACAAAAAGTTAGATAAAATTGCGGGTATTGTACATATAAAGGATCTGTTTTTTGCAGATGAAGCAAACTTTAAGCTTCAGAATCACTTGCGGAAGCCCGTGTATGTTCATGAAACAATGCCAGCTTACCGGGTTTTGGAGGAGTTTAAAAAAAGTGAGTCGCACTATGCTGTTGTAGTTGACGAGTATGCTGCTATCGAAGGACTTATATCTATTGATGATATTTTGGATGCTTTAGTTGGCGATTATCCTGATCATAATGATGAGGAAAGCAAGATAACTCAGCGAGGCGACAATTCGTGGATAGTGGACGGACAACTTCCGTTTCATGAGTTTTTGAACTACTTTAAAATAGACGACAACCAGGAAGGAATGAATTATATAACTCTTGGTGGATTAGTATTATATCAGTTAAAACATATCCCCGTAGAGGGCGAGAAAGTTGAATGGAAAGGATTTGAACTCGAAGTTGGCGACATGGATGACCGGCGAATAGATAAAATTTTTGTCACCTATAAAAATGATCTTCCACAGCCTTAAGAAAAGTGCAGAAGTTATTTTTTTACTGAAATGAAGGAGGAACTAAGAATGTCTTTTAACATCGCCTCTGTAAAAGGTTTATTGAAAAATCCCTTCACGCACTTATAGTTCGATGCCCTTTCCTTATCCGCAGGGTTTACCGACGATGTTAGAATGATAACGTCAATCTGCCTTTCTAAAAGCGGGTTTATTGCTTCGAATAGTTCAAGAAATCCCCAGCCCGAAATTAAAGGCATATTTAGGTCTAACAGTATCAAGTTTGGCAGTAATCTCTTGTGATTATTATCGAGGATATAGGAGTAAGCGTCAGAAGCCTGCAAATAGCACTGGTATTTAATATTAGCTTTCGCGTTATTGACTACTATATGAATTAGTTTATGATGAACAGGATCGTCATCAATAATCATTAAACTGATATTCATGAGGTTTCGTTTGGTAGTTGAAGGAAATTCTATGCTATTAAAATATAAAAATTTCCTGATAGAATCCATTGTTTTTTAAAATTGTGATGAATATGTTACTTTAATAATGACCGTGGTCTAACCGTTTGCCGCTCGTGTTAAGATACCAGGTAACTTATTTTGACGTTAAGCGTAGACACCTGCCAACAGAAGACGTTATGATGAGTGAAAGTGCAAAAGAAAGTGAAATCTCTTCTCGACAAGTATTAATAGATATAAAGGAAGTTTCGAAACGGTCGATAAAGTTTATTCAGTATTCTATCGGTCTCTCCATCCCGATAATTTTTGGTAACCTCGTTCAGAAACTATATTTATCGGCTGGAATGGCTGCCCTGTACTCTTGTATACTGGGTGTTATTTGGTATTTTACACATAAGGGTTACGAAAAGTACACCAAGGTAGCTATTGTTGTATCGGTCAGTTTATTTTTCTCGGTGCTTACCATACTTCAGGGAAAAGCATCCGGATCTTATATGTATTTTTTACCTCTGATTTTTGTAATACCATTTCTGGTTGAGGACAGCCAAAACTTCACAAAAAAAATGATTTTATATTTATCCTTTTGTGCCGTTTGCTTCCTTCTAACTCTTTTCATAGCAGAAGATGTGAGTCCATATCAATACATTCCGCCAGCTAAGCTTCAGGCTAAGTTTTACCAGAGTTGCGTAATCTCGATCCTTCTTTGTTGCGCATTTTCTTATTTAAGTGTGTTTAATGAAAGAAAATACATCAAAGCTGTTATGGTCGAAAAACTAAGGGCGGTTGAGGCAACTAAAGAAGCTGAAAAAGCAAATCGCGCTAAGAGTACTTTTTTGGCTACCATGAGTCACGAAATCCGAACGCCAATGAATGGAGTTATCGGAATGTCGCATCTGTTGTCTTCAACACCATTAAATAGCGAACAGGAAGAGTATGTTAATATTATAAATACAAGTGGCGAAGCTTTACTAAACCTTATTAATGATATTCTGGATTATTCCAAAATTGAATCGGGCAATCTCGAACTGGAGCAGCAGGATTTTAATTTACGGGAATGTGTTGAAGGTGTTATGGATTTATTCGCCACCAAAGCTGCAGCTCAGGGTTTGGATTTGATTTATCAGATAGATTCGCGGATTCCGGTAGATATAATCGGCGATAGCCACAGGTTGCGCCAGGTATTGATAAACCTGATTAATAATGCGTTGAAATTTACGCCCCACGGCGAAGTATTTGTTAAGGTGGAGTTAGAGAGATTTGTTGATGACGAAATTGATCTTTCTTTCAGCGTTATAGATACGGGCATAGGAATTCCGGAAGATAAAATTTCCCGGTTATTTAAAGCCTTTTCGCAGGTTGATTCATCAACAACAAGGAAGTATGGTGGGACAGGATTAGGATTGGTAATTAGCGAAAAAATAGTGAAGCTAATGGGGGGCGACATTACCGTCACAAGCACAGTCGGTAAAGGAACCTGTTTCTCGTTCAATGTTAAGAGCACGGTTTCCACCATTTCAAAAAAACGATATGTACATCTTAATACCCAGGGTAACGAGAATAAGAAAGTGCTGATCGTTGATGATAATCCTAACTTCCTGACTATTCTTAAAGGTCAGCTGGAGCAGTGGAGACTTATCCCGGTAGCCGCGTTGTCGGCAAATGATGCACTTACTATTTTAGAGAATCAAAAAGATTTTGATCTTATAATAACAGATATGCTTATGCCCGGAATGGATGGAGTGCAGCTTTCTGTAAAAATTAAAGAAATTCTTCCCGACGTTCCTGTGATTTTACTGAGTGCCATTGGTGATGAAAAGAGATCGCAATATCCGCATTTGTTTTCTTCTATATTAACAAAGCCCGTGAAGCAGGGAGCGTTGTTTAAAGCCATTCAATCCGATTTGAAAGAAGGAAGAGGAAAGGAAGAACCGGAAGAAAAGAAAGCTCCGTCTCTTTTATCGGAAGATTTTGCGACAGAACATCCTTTGACGATTTTATTAGCTGAAGATAATTTGATCAACCAAAAGCTGGCAACCCGGATTCTGACTAAGTTAGGTTATTCTGTCGATTTGGCCAATAATGGTGTTGAAGCTGTAGGGATGCTGCAAAACAAGGAGTATGATATGATCTTTATGGATATGCTTATGCCCGAAATGGATGGACTTGAAGCCACCAGCATGATACGCTCCGGTTCTGACAGGCAACCTCAGATCGTGGCTATGACAGCGAATGCTTTACCTGAAGATAGAGAGGCTTGCTTTAAAGCGGGCATGGATGATTATATATCAAAACCTATAAAGCTGGACGAGCTGATAACGATTCTGAAAAATGCTGCCCTTAATATTAAGGACACAAGTAAAAGCTGATTATTCGTTCGCTAATTACAAAAGCGCTTGACAAACACCAAGCGCTTTTTTGATTTTTGCGACATTTCACTAAATAAGACGAAGTCTCCTGATTATAAATATGTGTTTGAAATATTTGTGATTTTCCAGCCTGTTTTTGAATTAACCATATTTACCAAACTGATTTTGGAAAATCCATTGTATTTCATAGTCACCTTAGCGATTGCCTGATTCGGATTAACCTCAATAATGCTAAAATCAGTATTGCAGTTCTGTTCAATATTTTTCAAAGGTTTGATTGATCTTAGTATTTCTGCTTTATTGTAATTGTATATTTTATTGGCGCGGGTAAAAGTGAGTTTTACATCGCTGTCCAAAACCTCTGCCAAATCGTTGATCTTACCATGGCTGACAGCATCAATAAACGTATTTACTGTGTGGTCCAGTTGAAGCTTGGCTTTTTTAACATCATCATTGGCAAAAGCACTGCCGGTTAAAACTATTAATAATGCGGCGGTCAAAGTTTTTAGCGTTTTCATATCGTTTTTTTTTGGTGATTAATAAGTTTGATATCTTTTGTTGAATCAAAATTACTCTGACAATCACATCTCTCAAATCCTTATTAGGTTAGTTGAAGGAAGTTTTCGGTAAACGGAGGATTTATACAGGTGAAACTTTGAAGTGATTTTTCACCGTGATTTGGAATTCGTTATTCTCCGGCGTTATCTTGTTCTTTTCCACAGTTTGAACAAAACCGGGCGTTACTTGGGTAGATGGCGCTGCCACAATATTTACAGGGTTCCAGAGCAGCTTTTGATGCTCTCATCATTTCCGCGGATACAATCCCGGTAGGTACTGCAATTATTCCATAGCCGATTATCATTAAAACTCCTGCAAGAAGCTGTCCCAGCGGAGTGCTTGGCGAAATATCGCCATATCCAACGGTGGTAATGGTTACCACGGCCCAATAAATAGACATTGGGATACTGGAGAAGCCGCTCTTTTCTCCTTCAATAACATACATCAGCGTGCCTACGATGGTTACCAGCGTTAACACAGTAGCCAGAAATACTGTTATTTTATACATGCTTGCCCTCAGCGCAGCTTTTAAGACATCGCCTTCTTTCAGATAGCGGGTCAGTTTTAAAATTCTGAATACTCTCAGCAATCTCAAAGCCCTTATTACTAACAGATACTGGAATTTTGGAATCAACAGACTTAGATAACCTGGTATTATTGCAAAAAGATCTATTATACCATAAAAGCTGAATATGTAGCTGAATCTTTTTGGATGACTATAAATTCTTAAAAGGTATTCAATTGTGAAACAGATGGTAAAGAACCATTCGGAAGCAGCGATAAAAGTGGCATAATCTTTTCTGATCGTTGCCACACTTTCTGCGAATACAGAAACGATACTAAGCAAAATTAGCCACAGCAATATTATATCAAATTTCCTTCCCGCAGGTGTGTCTGAATGAAAAATGATTGAGTATAGCTTTTTGCGTTTGCTTTTTGGTGGCACAAGAATTAAACATTACAGGCAACCTAATAGTTTTCTTTATACATTTTGAAATTTTCCGGTTTCTGAGGAGTTCTGTGTAAGATTGCTAATTGATAGTTTTGGAATAGAAATTCCGGCAACACGTTTAACAAGATTATATGATTTAGAATGAAAGTATACTTCCTAAGTGGACTAGGTGCGGACAAAAGAGCTTATGAAAGAGTTTCACTTCCCTCGGGTTTCGAAATGCATCATATTGAATGGATGCCTGTAAAATGGGATGAGACGATAGATTCGTATGCCAAACAACTTTCCCAGGAGATAGATGCCAGTGAGCCGTTCATATTAGTTGGTTTGTCTTTCGGCGGGATGGTGGCTATAGAAATCAGTAAAATTATTAAACCATTTAGACTTATCCTTTTTTCAACGGTGCGGAAAAAAACCGAGCTGCCTCTGCTTTATAGATTTGCCGGCAAACTTCGGATATACAGAGTTTTGCCTTACCAGCTATTTGCGTTCGGTCTTCCGTTTTTATACTGGTTTTTCGGCCCTCTTGATAGAGAAGGAAGGATTCTTATCTCTAAATTTCTGCATCAAACCGATCCCGGGATGCTGACCTGGGCCTTTAAACAAATTAGCCGGTGGAAGAATGTGGATGTGCCTTCAGAGAATATTCATATTCATGGTGGCCGGGACAGGGTATTCCCTGTCCGGTTGTGTAAACCGGAATACACCGTACAAGGTGCCGGACATCTATGTGTATTTACACATGCTGCCGAGGTAAACTTTATATTAAAGCGATATCTCTCTTCTTAATTACCTTGCATCCGAGATATTATCGGTCATGTTACTTTTTATTAACGTATCTTTATACAATAGCTGATTATGATACTATTCTCCACAAAAAACCTGTTTTATAAAGACTATCAGTGGACCCAGTTTTCGAATACTGATACCAGGGTTTCGGGCAAACCAGATGGCACCGCATTTAATCCGAAGGAGGGGAATGAGGTGGTTTATTTGATCAATAAACTTATGTTATTGTGGGATTATCGTTTTTCTCATACAGGCAATAAAATGGAAAAACTTATTCATGATAGTTTGCCTGCGGAAATAAAAAGCCAGGAAGAGGTAAGTGCATGGATTAAGATTAATCTTAAATTCTGATTAACCCCGGGTTTCACCATCGTCGAGTTGCACCGCTTAAACCCTTAACTCACAAACAAAACCCTTAGGATTTCGTTATATTTTCATCTACTTATAATGGGAACTATGCTTTTATAAAACTTTAAATTTTATCTATGATTTAATTTTACCTGATCACAATTCATCTTGCCTGAACCAGATATCCGTTAGCGCATAACTCATTATAACGCTGTAGAAAATATTTACAAATATTATCTCAGGTTATGAAAAACATTTTTTGTGTATTTATCCTAATTCCTTTTATTGCAAGTTCGCAGGTTGTCCAGATTCATTCATTTATGGGAATCAAATTTGGAGCAACCAGAAACGAAGCATTGCTGACTGCTCAACAAGTTGGCGCTCAGCTTCACTCAATCGATGAACAAGAAGAAGTGGTTTTTTTATCCCGATTAAAGTTTGCGGGGATTGAAAGTAAGCAGGCTTATCTGAAATTTGTCGACAACCAGTTTTTTGAGGGAACAATAGAGTTTGAGGTAGATCACTCGAATTTCATTCAGCTTTTTAACAATCTTAAGCTTCAATTAATAGATCGGTATGGTTATGGCAAAAACTATTCATGGGTTGACAGTCCCTATTATTGGGGCGATGGCAATGAGTTTGAAGCTATTCTGAATCGGAAAGGCAAGCTTTGCCATGCATGGGGAAACACAAAGCAAATTACCTCAGGCGATTTTATTGTGATGGAAGTGTGCGAAGACAGTATTTTAAAGATCGTTTTCCAGAATCATAATTTTGCCTCAATGGCGTCACGAAAGATCAGACACCTCAGTTCAGCAAATTAATTCTGCTTTATTTGTTACGGAAACGTTTCCGTAGAATTATGAATTAATTACTCGGAAACAGCTTTTTTTTTAATCAAATTTGCAGATACAAACCATTTTTAGAACTCAAATTTATGTCATTAGAATTTTCAGGAAAGGTAGCGGTAATCACAGGCGGTAGTGGAGTGTTGGGTTCGGCTATGGCTATTGCTCTGTCAAGGGCAGGGGCAAAGGTTGCTATTTTGGGTAAAACGGCCGAAAAGGTTGAAAAAGTTGCCAACGAAATAATACAAAATGGGGGAGAGGCAATTGGTCTTGCCTGCAATGTTCTTGAAGTGGAAAGTCTGAAAACGGCTCATCAAAAGGTGTTGGAAGCTTTCGGTCCATGTGATATTTTGATCAATGGCGCCGGGGGAAATCATCCTCTGGGTACCACTTCAAAGACCCACTTGTTTCCTGACGACCTTGAAGATACCACCGGTTTGAAAACCTTTTTCGATTTAGATCCGGAAGGAATAAAATTTGTATTCGATCTTAACTTCATCGGAACATTGCTGCCTACGCAGATCTTCGCAAAAGATATGGTTGCAAATGGGGGATCTATAATTAATATCTCTTCCATGAATGCGTTCCGTCCGCTTACTAAAATTCCCGCTTATAGCGGAGCTAAGGCAGCAGTTTCCAATTTTACGCAATGGTTAGCGGTGCATTTTTCTAAAGTTAACATCCGTGTAAACGCTATAGCGCCAGGATTCTTTCTGACAGATCAAAACCGTACGCTGCTCACTAATGCCGACGGTAGTTTAACCGATCGTGGCAACACAATTATTTCTCACACCCCAATGTCGCGTTTTGGTACACCTGATGACCTTACAGGAACTTTACTGTGGTTATGTGGCAACGGATCATCTTTTGTTACCGGAGTGGTTATTCCCGTTGACGGAGGATTCAGTGCATTTAGCGGGGTTTAATTATTAAAATTTATATTAACTAAAATGAGCCTAGAGCAAACCTGGAGATGGTATGGACCGAAAGACCCCGTTTCCTTATCCGATATTAAACAGGCCGGAGCTACCGGTATTGTAACTGCTTTGCACCATATTGCAAACGGACAGGTGTGGACAAAAGAAGAGATTTTAAAGCGTAAAGCTGAAGTAGAGAATGCCGGCTTAACATGGTCGGTAGTTGAAAGCGTTCCGGTGCATGAAGACATTAAAAAGCGTAAAGGGAATTATCAGCTTTATATTGATAATTACAAAGAGTCTCTTACAAACCTAGGTGCCTGTGGTATCGATATAGTATGCTATAACTTTATGCCGGTTTTAGATTGGACCCGCACAAATTTAGAGTATCAGATGCCTGACGGGTCAACTGCTTTACGTTTTGAAGCAGCAGCTTTTGCTGCTTTTGAACTCTATATTTTGAAGAGACCTGGTGCTGAAGAAACTTATTCAGCGGAGCAAAAGGAGAAAGCGAAGACTTTTCTCGAAAATGTATCTGATGCCGATAAGCAATTACTGGTAAAAAACATCATTGCAGGCCTCCCTGGTTCTGAAGAAGGTTATACGCTTGAAGAATTTCTGAAAGTATTGGCAGGGTACGATAATATTGGTCCTAAAGAACTCAAGGCAAACTTGTTTAAATTTATCGAAGAAATTATCCCGGTTGCTGAGCAAGCGGGTGTATTGCTTTGTATTCATCCCGACGATCCGCCTTTTCCAATACTTGGACTTCCAAGGGTATTAAGCACCGAAGCGGATGTAAACGATCTTTTTACTGCGGTGCCATCACATAACAATGGTTTAACTTTTTGCACCGGTTCGTTTGGTGTCAGAGATGACAATGATTTAGCCGGCATGGTTCAGCGTCTTGGCCATAGAATCCATTTTATTCACTTGCGCAGTACTCGCAGAGATGCTGAAGGTAATTTCCATGAAGCCGATCATTTGGATGGGGATGTAGATATGTATGCTGTGATGAAGGCTTTGGTTGAAGAGCAAAAGAAGCGTGTTAAAGAAGGACGCAAAGATGTAAGGATGCCTTTTCGCCCTGATCACGGACACAAAATGCTGGATGATTTAAACAAGAAAACCAATCCTGGGTATTCAGCAATCGGACGATTAAGAGGTCTTGCAGAATTACGTGGCTTAGAGTTGGGGATTTTGAGAAGTATGCCAGAATAAGTTATAGCAACGGTTTGGAGTTGACAAACTCCAAATCGTTCTCTTTCCTGTTTTTACTTTTACCTTTTTACTTTTCATTCACGGCTGTCGATTTCCTCTCTATCAACGACGAGGATAATTGTACAGTCTTATTTTCCAGCGAAGAGTTCTTGTCGTTTAAAACTTCAAACAGCTCTTTAGCCGCTGCCATGCCAATATTGAAGGCGGGCTGTACAATTGCAGTTAGGGAAGGATTGAGCAGCGATGCCATTTTTGAATTGGAAAAACTTATCACCTTAACATCGTCAGGTATTTTCAGATTCAGATCCGCGCAAACTTCGTATGTTATTAATGCCAGTTGCTCAACAGACGCAAATATGCTATCGGGTCTGTTATCAGACTCCAACAAGTTTTTGATTTTTTTATAGCTCTCTTCGTGATCGGATGTGCAGTTTAAGATGTATGCATCATTAATCGTGATATTGTTCTCCCGCATGGCTTCTAAATATCCGTTCAACCGATGAATACCGATCGATAATGAGTTTGAATAGCCGAGATAACCGATTTTCTTGCAACCGCGGT
The DNA here is from genome assembly GCA_946887045.1 of uncultured Sphingobacteriaceae bacterium. The sequence goes on from CAMPKC010000055.1 coordinate 28,226, forward strand.
CGATTAAATGCTTGCTTGCAAGGTATCCGCTTTCCGAATCATTGGTGGTGATTTTTAGGGTTTGAGTCTGTTCAGAAATCCTGTCGAAAAACACGACTGGAACATTATTTTCAATAAGCTTGTCAATATGATCGACGTCGGTCGGTTCCCCCGACAATGACATAATAATCCCATCAACTCTTCCGCTTAATAGGTGGCTTACAAATTCGATTTCTTTCCTGATGTTTTCATGGGTGATATAAATCAATACGTGATAGCCATTTTGCTGAGCGATTTTTTCGATACCATTTATTACCAGCGCGAAAAAATTGTTTTCTATTTCAGGAATTATAATCGCAACGGTGTTGCTGTTTCGTTTTCGCAGGCTCCGTGCGTAGGGATTAGGATGATAATTTAGCTTTTCTGCAAGGGATAGCACCTTCAGTTTAGTGCTTTGACTAATCTCGTGGCTGTCACTCAATGCTCTCGAAACCGTAGAAACGGATAATTTTAATTCTTTAGCAAGCCTTTTGAGATTAATCTGCTCCATGCTGCAAAAATATATGAAACTTTAGAATATATTCATGATGTTCCTTTTTTACACGATCACCTAAACGCTTTTAAACTCGGCAGAAAATTAAAAACTGAAACACCTTTAATTTTTGAATGATATTGTAAAGGTTGCACCCGCATTAACGCTGCTTTCAATAGATATTGTACCACCTAAACTGGTAATATGGTTGTAAACCAGGTAAAGGCCAATACCTTTGCTGTCGGCATGGTCATGGAATTTTTGATTTAATCCAAAAATTTTATCTTTCACATTCTCCATATCAAAGCCCTGACCCTCATCCGAATAAATCAGCACAGTTTTTCCATTTATTTTCGTCGAACGAATTGTTATTACGGGCGGGTGACCCGGTCTTGCATATTTGATAGAATTTGAGATTAAGTTCAAAAATATACTTTCCATATAAGCTTTATTGAAGTTTACTATTTCAACTTCGGCGAAATTGGATTTTATAACGGCTCGGGAGCTTTGTAATAATGAAGTCAGGGACTGAACTATTTCGCTTAAAGAATCACTAAAATAGACGTCGGTGGTTTGGATTTTAAGACTGTTTTTCTGGCTCAGAATATCAACATAACTATTTAACGTGTCCTTTAGGCTTCCTGTAGCTATTTTCAATATATCAATGAACTCAAGGGTTTCTTCATCTTTAATTTTAGAAATATCTATAAGATCAAAGACTGCGAGTAAATTATTAACAGGCGATCTTAAATCATGTGATGCGGTATAGGTCAGAAGCTTTAAATCAGTATTTACTTTGGTGAGGCGCTCAATAATTAAGTTTCTATCATCTTCAAGTTTCTTTTTATGGGTGATGTTTTTGGCTATTGCATAAACAATTTCATCATTATAAACGGGTATTGACGTCCATGCGAGCCACACAATCTCACCTGATTTTGTAACATACCGGTTCTCGAAATTTAGTAGTGGTGTATCCTTTAAAAGTTTTTTCCGATGCTGCGAAGTTATTTCTCTGTCTTCATGATAAATAAATTCATGAATAGGCTTCGAATACAATTCTTCGTTAGTATATCCCAATAGCTTAGAAACCGCTGGATTGATTTTTTTAAAATATCCATCAAACCCCGCGATACACAAAAGATCGGCAGATACTTCAAAAAAAAGTTCAAAATTTAAGACGTCTTTTGAGTTAATTACTTCGTTCATTAATTTCTTTCCCCGCTTAACATTTCATCAAGAGTCTTTATACGACCATTTGGGAGATCGAATTAAGAGAAGTCTGAATATAAGTAAATAACTCGAATTTACATATACTTCATCGGGTCGTACCCAAGAAGTCTTCTCCACAAAGCAATTTGGCCTATACAATTGGCCTCACGATAGATTATAAAAGTTATCAGATCATAATAGGTCATCGTCATGCCCGGCATCATCTCAAAATTGGCGTCTAATTTTGGGGCATCAGTGTTATTTAGCGTTTCTTTTAAAAGGGGCGAAATATGTTCCCAATCTTTTATGAATACCTGCAACGAAGGATAGCTTATTCCATCCTGAATTCCTTTGTTATCTTTAAAAAGCTCGTCAGCGGATTGTTTTTGGTTAATGCCAAGGGCATTTGCTAATTCATACCTTTGCTGAACGAGGCTGCCTGTAAGCCACGCAACATGATTCGCTTTGGTATTCAGTCGATTGTGGGCATCCTCATCAGAAATCCCCTCCAATGCACTTTTGAAAAATTTTGTATGCATATCATACAATACAATTAAAGAATACATTCTGCTGTCGTTTACGGTTAGTGTTTCCATGGCAATCTTAATTTATATCAAACCTAGTTCATATTTCTCCATAAATAGAGGTGTAAACGCGGCATTTTTGGGGTGTTTGGCGACATTAATTGATATTTTACTGGCTAAAAAATCCTCAATATCTGAGCCATAAAATGCGCATCAGGTTTGATATTAAACAATATACATTTAGCTCTCACCTGAAGAACAAACTCTTAGCTTTCCCTTGCTGGAAAAGCTGTTTTGTTATTCCGTTGTTACGTAGCTGAAAAAGGAGATAATTTTTCTGACATTTGAATTCAATACTAAGCTGATGGACTTTTATCTAACCGCCTTATTACAAGCCTTCTGTTTTTCTTCTTTGGCGCTGGGGATTTATATTTCGATGAAGATTTTCAATATCCCAGATATCACTACAGATGGAAGTTTTACGTTGGGTGGGGTAATTACCGCAGTATTGTTGGTCAGAGAAGTTCCGGCAGTATTTGCCCTTCCGGTGGTTATGGTGGCCGGAGGGTTTGCCGGCGCATTAACCGGATTGATACATACTAAACTTAAAATTAACCCGCTCTTAGCCGGAATATTAGTGATGACGGCTCTATATTCTGTTAACCTGTCGGTGATGGGTCGTTCGAATATTCCCTTGTTAAGTTTTTCAACCATTTTCAGCGCGTGGATGCTGGTCGACGATCTAAATCAAAACACTTTTATTATTTTGCTTATAGTTGTGTCCATTCTTGCGCTGCTGATCGGCTACATTCTTAAAACGGATTTCGGAATAGCAATGCGTGCAACCGGAAACAGTGAAACGATGATAAGAGCTCTGGGAGTTAATACCGATACAATGAAAATCATTGGTTTAGCCCTTGCGAATTGCCTTACAGCAACAAGCGGATACCTGATTACACAGTTTCAGGGCTTCGCTGATATTAATATGGGTATTGGAGTTGTAATTGTGGGACTGGGTTCGGTAATAATAGGAGAGACCCTAATTCTGTGGTTAAAGGTCAAATCTGTTTGGGCCAATTTAGTTTTGGTGATAGCAGGTGTCGTTATTTTTCAATTGGTGCTGGCGTTTACATTGAGTATCGGCATTGATGCTAATCTTTTAAAACTAGTCACTGCAATGTTTGTGCTGCTGATCGTCAGCCTTCCAAGGATTTTATCGTTTAACTTGCTTAGATTTTAAACAATTACAAAAATGATCCAACTCTCTAACCTGCACAAAACCTTTAATTCCGGAAAGTCCAAT
>CAMPKC010000056.1 GCA_946887045.1 uncultured Sphingobacteriaceae bacterium
ACCTAATACACAGAATTTAATGTTTTAAACATTACTGCTTTTAAACATTAATCTTCTCTTCGAAACTAGCCTACTAGTTTATTCGGTATTTCAAAAAGCATTTAGATATCATTTAAGTTCATACGAACTTAAAATTTTAAAAAAAATGAATTTTAATTTTTTATCATAAATGTAGTTATAACCAATAAACAACTTGACCATGCTAAAAACTATCACATCACACAAAAATCGAAGATTTAGGACTTTATGCTTCATTTTTTTTACACTCATCCTCAATGTTACCGTTTTTGCTCAAAAACAAAACGTAATAACAGGAGTAGTTACTTCAGAGACAAATGAAACCTTGCCAGGTGCAACGGTAGCTCTTAAAGGTTCTAAGGGTACAATTACAGATTTAAACGGTCGATATAAAATTCAAGCCAAAACTGGAGACATTTTAACGTTTCGTTTTGTTGGATACTTAGAACAATCTGTTAAGGTTGGGGACCAAATTACACTCAATATCAAATTGCAACCTTCAGCAAATTCTTTGAATGAAATAGTAGTAGTAGGTTATGGTACAATGGCCAAAAGTGACTTATCGGGAGCAGTATCCACAATAAATGCTAAGGATATAGGCGATAAAAGTTTCTCTAATTTTCAACAGTTTTTAAGTGGACGAGCCTCAGGTGTTGTTGTTCAGGAGGCTTCAGGGGCGCCAGGTGCGGGTTTAAGCATAGAAATTCGCGGGATGTCCTCAATTTCTGGTAACTCTCAACCTCTTTACGTAATCGACGGGCTTCCATTTGACGCTGTTCAGTCTAGTGAGGGAAGTATTTATGCTCCTAATACCGTAACAAATCCACTTGCAGATATTAATCCAAATGACATCGCAAGTGTCGAGATCCTTAAAGATGCATCAGCTACTGCCATATATGGTTCTCGAGGAGCTAATGGCGTTGTACTTATTACTACAAAAAAAGGACAACTAGGAACACCTAAAATTAATTTTAGTTACAACCATTCTTTATCCGAATTAAATTTCCCGGTGGATAGGCTCAATTTAGCAGATCAAATAACCGCAGTTAATGAAAGACAAGCATACCGGGGGTTTGATCCAGGCTACACTGCCGAAGAAATCCCAAATGTTAAATATTATGATCATTTAACGGAAGTTAGTCGTACAGGTATAACTAAAGATGCAAATTTATCGATTTCGGGCGGAACAAGTATCAGTAAGTATTACGTTTCTTACCAAAATTACGACCAACAAGGTATTTACAAAAACTCAAGTTTAAACAGAAACAGCGCTAAGCTAAATTTTGAGAGTAACATTTTGAAAAATTTAAAATTTACTTCTACAGCAACTTATAATAGGACAGTAAATTCTGGGTATCCCATTACCTCAAGTTTGGGTAGCGGACTTTTTACCAGTGCTCTATCATATTCACCATTAGTCCCAATGATTAATCCAGACGGATCTTATAATAGGTTAGGCGACTATAGATATGGAAATTCAGTGTATGAAGATCCTACTTTAGGAACTATTTTTTATAATCCTCGGTTTAATCTTGAGAGCCAAGTCTTAGGGGCGATAACTGAAGAACCCTCAAACAATACTTATGTTTTAATAAATGACTACAAGTCTTTAAATACAGCACAAACACTTGTTGGGAATTTTGGTTTAAGTTATAAAATTAATAAGAGTTTTACATTAAACGGACAATTAGGTGTAATTGCAAGACAAGCTTTAGCTCAAACATATCGTCCTCGTGCGTTACCCGTTGAAATAGCTTGGAAGGGTATGGCTAGGATTGATAATGGACAATCTAAGAAGTTATTATATGAATCAACTCTTAATTATAATACTAAAATTAGAAAACATAAGATCGACGGAGTAGTAGGTACAACCCTTGAAAAGTATGAAACTACTTCCTTCTTTACAGAAATAAGAGAGTTCCCTAACGACCTAACTAGCTTCGATAATATTTCAGCAGGCAGTAGTCCTCAAGCTCCAGGAAGTAATTATCAAGGAAATCAATTAGCATCATTTCTAGGACGCTTTAATTATGGTTTCGATAACAGATATTTAGTCACTTTAACAGGCCGATATGATGGGTCTTCTAGATTTGCGAAAGGCAATCAATTTGGCTTTTTCCCATCAGCAGCAGCCTCGTGGAGAATCCTTAATGAGAAATTTATGAAAAATGTAAAATTTCTTTCAGATTTGAAGCTTAGAGCTAGCTACGGTATTGTAGGTAACCAATCTGTAGGTGATTACTCTACTCTATCAACTTATGGTTCTGGGTCAAATATCAATTTTGGAAGTGTTGTAAATACAGCATATACGCCCTCACGTCTCCCAAATTCAAGTCTTACTTGGGAAGAAAGCAAATCCGTCAACCTAGGTTTAGATATCGCTGCCCTAAAAAATCGCATTACGCTGGGTGTCAATCTTTATCAAAAAAACACGGATAAATTACTCTATAATGTGATAGTCCCATTAACATCAGGTTTTTCAAGGACAGTTAAAAATGTTGGTAAAATGCAGAATAAGGGTCTGGAAATTGATCTTACTGCAATGCCATTTAAAGGAAACTTTTTTTGGAAAAGTGATTTAAACATAGGCTTTAATAGGAACAAATTAGTAAAGCTTGCTGACGATTTGGATTATATTCAAAGTGGAACAGAAATCGGAGGAGTAACAAGGTCTTATGTTGGAAAACCTATTGGTGAGATTTATGGATATCGAACGCTACCTGTGTGGAATCCAGAAAGTCTTGCCAGTAAACCTGCTACTTTTCAGCCCGGCGCAAGAGAAGGCGATGCTCGGTTCGCTGATGTCAATGGAAATAATGTATTAGATGACGCTGACTTAGTGCCACTTGGAAATGCACTTCCAAAGTTTACTGGTGGCATTGGAAATAATTTCTCATATAAATCTTTCGACTTAAATGTATTTATGAGCTTCTCCTATGGTGCCAGCGCTTATAATGCCTTTGTAGCGAGGATGGCAGAAGTAGGTGCAAATAATACTGCCTATAAGTTTTTTGAAAATAGATATCGAGCAATTACCCCTGATATGGATCCTATTGCTGTAGAAAAACTAACAGCGTTTAACCAAACCACACATTATCCACGTGCTGGAGCCTACACTGACATAAGAACATCGAGAGATTATTACGTTGAAGATGCTTCTTACATAAGAGTTAACAGTATCACGCTGGGTTATACATTAAATTCTGATTTTGTTAAGAAAATCAAAATGCAAAGTGCAAAAATCTATTTAACTACGCAAAACCCGTTTATTCTGACCAATTACTCAGGAATAAATCCCGAGGGTACAGCATCAAATACCACGATAGCCAGAGGCATAGATAACGGAAGTTATCCTCTTTCGAAAATATTTTTAATGGGAATTAATTTCAGATTTTAATTATTTAAATATAGATTATTATGAGAAATACATTTTTATATACACTACTTGCGCTTACTTTAATAATCCAATCTTGTGACAAATTTCTGGAAGAAGATCCTAGAAGTTTAGTCACCGCAGATAAATTTTTCAGAACATCCAGTGATGCGGTCTCTGCCGTTAATGGAATTTACGTCGCCCTCTTAAGGCGTGAAGCGTTAAATAATGAGAATTTCTTTGTATCTGAATTAACAGCAGACGATGCTTTTTACGTTGGAACTCCTGTTTTCATACGAGACGCATTGAACTTATTGACTTTTGATGAAAAAAGTGCGTATTTCAATACCGTGTGGGGTAATAGGTACTTAACTATAAGTCGCGCAAATGACGTTCTAACTTATGTCAATCCCTCAAATGCGGGAGATTTATCCGACAGAGTGCGAGCTGAAGCTGCGTTTCTTAGAGCATATGCCTATTTTGACCTTATAAATTGGTTTGGTAACGTGCCATTGATAACAACTGTGGAATCCAATCTATTCCCAGCAAATAATTCTTCTTTAGAAGTTTATAACCAAATAATTGCGGATCTTAAATACGCAGAAGAGCGATTAGACGATAAATATGTGTATTCCGACCTCAACTCTGGTCGGGCAACAAAGGCCGCTGCAAAAGCACTTTTAGGGAAGGTTTATCTTACAATGGCAGGAGAACCTTTAAACAAAAAGGAAATGTATGCTATGGCTGAATCAAAATTAAAAGAGGTCATTGATAATAGTGCTAAATATGGTTTAAGTTTCCAACCTGTTTATAGAGATATGTTTCCAGTATTCCCAACAGAAGCAACCAAAGCTGTTAATACAGAAAATATTTTCTACAGTCGCAATAATTCAACTCTCTCTTCAGTAAATGGTAGCTGGTCATTTAACCGACTACAAACCTGGACTAGGCAATATAATTTTCGTCCTTCAGCCGATATTATAAATCCCATTGAATCAAATCCAACCGGTGTTTATTATAAAAATGATTTGAGAAGAAAAGCTAATGTTGGAAGAACAAAGGGTACAACTTTAATAGATGTAGATGCAACTGGTTCCGCTATCGGCGGAGCCAGCGCTATTGTAGCAACTAAGTTTGTTGACTTCGGCAACCTCAGTAATGCAGCATTTGATATTCCTTTATTACGCTATACAGATGTTCTTTTAATGTATGCCGAATCATTGATTGAGCAGAATAAAGACCTAGATATAGCGAAAGGATATATTAATATGACCAGAGGCCGTGGCGGAATTGGGAATACTACAGCAGTAGGGCAAGATCAGTTACGTGTAGAGTTACGAGCCGAGCGTCATCGTGAATTTTTCTTTGAAGGTCTAAGAAGAAATGACTTAGTTCGTTGGGGAATTTATAATCAAACTGTAAAAGACGCTAAAACGCGAAGCTTTCAATATTACAAGAATCAAAGTATTGGGAATATTGATTACATGGATGACCCTAAATATATATTATTTCCCATACCGTATAATGATTTGGTTGCTAATCGGAATCTAGTTCAGAATCCCGGATATAGTGGTCGATAATTGACTATGAATTTGGTGGAAATTATGACGTTGGTTTAAACCCTTAAATCTTAAACAGTATGAGAATGAAATTAATTTCATTGGGATTTGTATTAGTGTTAGTCAGTATAGCTATAAGCTACGCTCAAAGTCCGGTATCTACATCTGAGGTAAGTAAACAGTCAGCAAAGGTACTAGCAAAGTTACAAAAACCAAAAAATCTAATTTCCAGTCAAAATGAATGGTCCGAAGAAGGTTTTAAAACACCCCCTCATTCTGCAAAAACGCAGGTATGGTATCACTGGTTGAACGGACATCTCACCAAAGAAGGTATTACCAAAGACCTGGAGGATATGAAATCGATGGGCATCGGAGGTTTCAGGGTTTTTAATGCAGCAGAAGGAACACCACCGGGATCTGCAACCTATGGCAGTGATGAATGGTGGGACATATTTATTCACACAAAAAACGAGGCAAAACGCCTTGGCTTAGAAATGTGTGTGATGAACTGCCCGGGATGGGCAACTTCAGGAGGCCCATGGAATACACCTGAAAACGCCATGCAAGAGGTGGTTTGGACCGAAAAACAAATCACGGGCCCCACCGAATTTAACGGCAAACTCAGCATCCCAAAACCAGTATTGGGTCTGGAGCGTGATATGAAACACGATACGGTGATCAATTTGCGTTACTTTATGCCGCGCGAGCACCTAAGAGGATATTACAACGACATTGCGCTGTTGGCATTCCCAACACCAAAGGGTGAAATAGCAGGAAAACCCTATCGCATCAGCCGTTGGTGGGAGAAAGCGGGTTACTCAAAAATGGCACGGTATATCAGAGATATAGAAGATGCCCCGGAGGAGGAAATTGTGCGCTTTGATGAGATAATTGACCTGACAGACAAACTGGATAAAGATGGCAATTTGCAATGGAATGTACCCGAAGGAAACTGGACCATACTTCGTGTAGGCTTTCAGCCAACAGGCCGCTCAAACCATCCTGCACCCAAAGGAGGGAAAGGGCTTGAAGTGGATAAAATGTCCGCTTCGGCAGTTGATATCCATTGGGAGGAATCGGTAATGAAAATGCTTTTGGCCGGGGAGGAGGGAAACAAAAGTACGCTAACTTCTGTAACCATTGATAGTTATGAAGCCGGACATCAGAACTGGACAAAAGGCTTTGAGAAGGAATTTAAGAAAACAAGCGGGTATGACATACGTAACTATTTACCAGCAATAGCGGGAAGAGTGATGGGTAGTACCGAAGAAACGGAAAAATTTCTATGGGATTTTCGTAAAACCGTTAGTGACTTAATTGTGAAGAACTACTATGGAAGATTCCAGACCTTGGCACACGAAAACAACATCAGTTTTGCCGCCGAAGGATATGGTAATTTTGGCAATACCGATGATTTCTCAACCAATAAGTATGTCGATGTTCCAGCTACGGAATTTTGGGTCAATAATCCAAATCACCACGGTGGCATAACAAAATTATCATCTTCATCGGCCCATGTGTATAATCGTAAGGTAGTTGGTGCAGAGGCATTTACAGGTCCTCCCGAAAGGATATTCGAATGCAGTCCGCGCGATATCAAGGCACAGGGCGACTGGTTTTATTCCAAAGGGATAAATCAGTTCTGGCTACACGGCTATACAAACAGCCCATTCGAACAGAAACCCGGATTGGTTCTTGGGTCTTATGGCTCGCATTTCAACAGACACAACACCTGGTGGAGATCGGCCAAAGGCTGGTTTGACTATATGGCACGTTGCCAGTATATGTTGCAGGAAGGGAATCCTGCAAGTGATATTTTGTATTTTGTTGGCGAAGATGCTCCTGTACATCCTGAGTTAAGAGAAGACTTGAATCCGGCCATCCCATTTGGTTATGATTACGATTTTTGCAACCGGGACATACTTGAATCTGCAAGCGTTAAAGATGGAAGAATCCTATTGCCCAATGGATTGGAGTATGCCGTTCTTGCTGTCATGAAGTCTGAACACATGAGGCCGGAAGTGCTGAAAGTACTGGAAAAATTAATTAAAGATGGAGCCGTCGTTGTGGCCTATAAACCAACACGGGTGCCGGGTCTGAATAACGCAGATGCTGCCCAAACTGAACTGCAAAACCTCGCGGCCAAAATATGGGGCAAATGTGATGGCAAAACCGTTGTTAAAAACAACTATGGAAAAGGAGTAGTTTATGAAATGGAAAGTATTCAGGATGCCCTAACAGCGTACAAAGTTCTGCCTGATTTTAATTTCTCATTGGAAAATGCCGGGCAGTATGGAAAAACTTTATTTCCCGGGAATGGCATGGAGTTTATCCACAGGAAAACAGCTCAGACGGACGTTTATTTTGTGAGCAACCAGCATTATCAACCTAAAACAATTAACGCGCAATTCAGAATAGCTGGTAAAGTACCGGAATTGTGGGATGCCGTGACAGGCGAGATAATCATAGCACCGGAATATAAAAAATTAGCGGACGGCCGCATGGAGGTAACACTCAGACTGGAGGAGGCAGGTTCTGTTTTTGTTTTGTTCCGAAACCCGATAAAAGAAGATAGCGCCAATCATTATAAACCCGCAAAAGAGATTGCCCAACTAAGTTTTACAACATCCTGGAGAGTCTCATTTGATGGTAACGGAGCTCCTGCGCCTATTGAAATGGAGGCGCTAACGGATATCGCAAAACACGATCACGCTGATGTAAAATACTTTTCCGGAACCATTTCCTATGAAAATCAAATTAATATTGAAGAACTTAAGGAGGGAGCCAAAATGATCTTAAACCTGGGAGAGGTAAATGTGGCTGCTGAAGTATTCGTTAATGGAGAATCATTGGGTTTTCTTTGGAAATACCCATTTACTATTGACATCACTGAAGCCTTAAGATCTGGTACGAATGCCATTAAAGTGAATGTGGCCAATCTGTGGATCAACCGCGTCATCGGAGATCAGGAATTGCCTGAAGATAGCGAGTGGACCACAAATACCGGCTCGACAGCCAAGGGGATGGGACTTGCTAAAATTCCGGACTGGGTATTGGAGGGAAAAGAGAGTCCAACAGGTCGGAAGGCGTTTGTGGGTTGGAAGTGGGGACATATCAAAGGAAAAGAGCTTCATCCTTCTGGTTTGACAGGTCCTGTTAGCATAATTATACGAGAATCGAATTAGATGTACTTTATTCTATCTTATTAATTTAACATTTTAATAATGAAAGCATTAAGATTCTTGATGATCGTAATTCTAATACTACCGATAGTAGCTTTCGGGCAGGTATCATCACTCACTAAAAACGGGAAAACAACGTTTATACTTAAAAGCAAGAATTACCGTATTGAGATTGAAGCAAAAGGATTTCGCTTTGACATTTACAACGGTGAATCTGAAAGAATTGCTTTTGCTCATCCAATCAGTGGTATACAGTTTGGTTCTGTGGCAGATGTTGACACCGATTTGCCTTCTGATAGCCTTCAGAAAATGACACCAGGCCGGGTTTTCGATATCCAGAGTACACGTCTGATTTCAAAAAATGAAAACAAAGCAGTCTTTAACGTTAGAAACACAAAAGGTGATAAAGCAGAGGTTAGTATTCAACTTATGGAGAACAGGCTAAAGTTCTCTGTAAAACCGGAAAAAGCTGAGCTAAATGCCATTCTGATTCGTACAGCTCCAATAGCGCCGGCATACGGATTAAGTGATCATGGAGCATTAGGACGCGAGAGCGCAGAAGTCAGTGGTTTCTCAAGCGATTATATGGGAGCAAGAACATGCCAGGATATTCATCACGAAGGTCGCCTGATAAGTAATTTTGTGATTCACCCTAAGCAGGGTCTGGCAGCCATCAATGTAGAGCCGAGAAAGAAGATAGTAAGACTTACAGATGACGAAGCAGCTCATGGTTCATCGGCGAGCCTAGCAATGAATGCCATGTATTATATTATAGGAGATCCTAAATGTATTTACCAGGAGTTACAAGTTATACGCAAAGCAGAAGGCTACCCATTTTTTATTCCTAAATACGATCTTTTTGGAGTGGGTTGGGAAGCATTTGGTGCCTTGGGCTGGACAACAAGCGCCAAAACCGTAGAAGAAAACATCAATACTTATCTCAAACTTGGATATCCCTTGAGCTGGATGGTGATTGGTTCAGGATTTTGGCCCTCCGGAAGTAGCGAGCTATGGGGCACTACTTCTTTTGGTATGTGGGACGAAAAAAAATATCCAGACCCGAAAGCCTTTCTTAACCGTATGGATGAAAAGGGATTATCAATACTTCTAGGCTTAAGGATTGCCTTTCGCGAGGGTAACCCTTATGCTATAGAAGCTCAAAAGAAGCGCTTTTTAATATCTGATAAAGACGGGCATGCAATAAATTTTGCGGATAAAGGTGGTTACCCGAGCTATCTGCTCAATTTTGAGGACCCAAAAGCCATTGATTGGTACGTGGAACAATGTCAGAAGTGGATAGATGCCGGAGTAGATGGATTCAAGGAAGATCTGATGTTTTATCTCGATAAGCTTGAACGTGACGATAAATGCGATGAGGTAAATCGCCGCCTCTCCAAAGCTGGTGTTATTATAATGCTCAGGAATAACTATCTGGGATCGCCTGGAGATCTTCATCGGTATAATGACCTAAATTTTTACGAAAGCCAGGACAGAGGCCCAATTAACGGACTGTGCCTTGCTTATTCCGGCTTCCCGTATGTCTATCCCGATATTGTTGGGGGTACCGAGGTTTGGACTGAGATGGAAAAAAATAATATTTCACCTGAACGTGTAGCCAAATATATGATGCGTTATGCTGAATACGCTGCGGTACACCCATCCATGTCATTTGGATACGGACCCTGGAGTTTGGGACGGAAAGATGTGGTGGAAATAACCCGCGATGCAGCACTTTTACACAAGCGTTTGCAACCATATATTTACAGTTATGCATTAGACGTGGCAGAAACCGGATTTCCTTACACATTTACTCCTTTACCTCTTGCATATCCCCATGATCCGGGAGTATATGGTCTGGCTAATACAAAAAGTCACTCTTATCAGTGGTTGCTTGGGGAATCGCTGATGGCGTGTCCTCTTTACGGAGATAATTATGCTACATCCGATAACAGAGATATCTATTTACCAAAAGGAAGATGGATTGATTACGACAACGGAAAAATATATTCAGGACCTTCCACACTTAAGGATTTTCCTATGCCTATCGGGAAAACTCCTTTGTTTATTGGAGGCAAAGGTATAGTTATCGAAGAAAAATTCGGACGCTTGTTTGCATATGTATATCCAATTCAGAACAAAACAGAGATGACTTTTCATTCTAAGGATGGAAAGGCCTCTAAAATCAGAGTTCAGGTTAATTCCTGGGACACAAGTTTGGTTCAGGTAATTGACGGATCTAATTCCCAGGTTCAGCAATATGAAAAACATAATGGAGCAATAGTATTCCCCCTTGAAACAGGTATGGACTATCTTGTTAAATCCATTCCTATGCCAGATTCGGTTAGCTTGGCAAAGCCTTAAAAGTAGAGAGAATAAAAAAATAAACCCATGAAAAAACTGATATCATTATTTGTATTTTCTGCTACAAGTATGTTGGCTTTCCCTCAGAAGATTAATCCTCCCAATATCCTGTGGATATATGTGGATGATATGAGCGACTGGATGGGATGCTATGGCGATAATACCATGCCAACCCCCAACATTGATGCACTTGCAGCAAAGGGGGTAAGGTTCAGCCATGCCTATATGCCTTGTCCGGTATGCTCTCCAACACGATCTGCATTGATAACCGGAACGATGCAAACCACTTATGGCTTGCATCATCATGAGACAATGGTGAAAAAACCACTTCCTGCTGGAATAACTACCATCCCTGAACTTTTTCGTAAAGCTGGGTATATCACTTTCAATGAAGCAAAAACACACTATAATTTTTCATACCAATCAGAGGATTTGTTTTCTCCTGAATTTGAACGACCATCAAAGAACATGGTTAAAGATCATTTGGTGGGGCTCGACCTCAGTTGGCTGAAACAACTCCAGGGAAAGAAATTTTTTGGACAGATACAACTCCCGGGAGGCAAATACCAGGGAGAGGTTGGCAGCCAATACCCAGCCTATAGCCGGCTAAAGGAAAGTGAGATAAACGTACCGCCTCAGTATCCCGATAACCCCGTCTTCCGAAATGCCATTGCACGCCATTATGAACAGGTCGCATTTTGCGACAGTCAGGTTGGGGCAATTGTTCAGGCTCTGAAAGAATATGGAATATGGAAAAATACTGTTGTGTTTTTCTTTTCAGATCACGGTTGCCAAATGCCCAGGGCAAAACAGTTTGTCTACGAGGAAGGGACAAAAGTACCTCTGATTGTTCATTGGCCGGATGGATATAAGCAGCTTCAAAAGAAAGAAAAGGTGAGAAATGATTTAGTGACTGGTATTGATATTTCTGTTTCAACGCTTGCACTTGCCGGAATTAAGATCCCTTCGTTTATGGAAGGGAAGAACCTTTTTGATGAAAATTATAAAGGGAGGGAATTTGTTGTTACAGCTAGAGACCGTATGGGTATAGCCATAGATCATGTACGCGCAATTCGGACTAGCAACTATCTGTATATAAGAAATTACATGACAGACCGCCCTTTGTATCAGGCTGGATACCGTGATGGTTATGCCACGTTTATTAACTTAAGAAGATTATATTCGGAAGGAAAACTGAGTCCGCTTCAGTCCTCATATCACGATGCCTCACAGCGCCTGCCTGAGGAATTATACGATGTAAATAATGATCCCAACCAGCTGAATAACCTTGCTTCTGATCCAAAGTATGCGGCCATATTAAATAAACATAGAAAATTTCTCAAAGAATGGCAGCAACTGACCGATGATAAAGGGAGGTATCCGGCGGGCAGGGAAGAATTGGAAAAAGTGTTTAACGGGGCACCAGATAAATGTGTGAATCCTGAATATGATATTTTTAAGAAATAAACTAACCAAGAATGCAAAGACAAATTAGTAGCATTCGGGTCATATTACACCACCTTTACCGATTTGATGCAAGACCCAAATTATCTTATAACGTTCCCGATGTTGGTTTTATCTATTATCATCATTTTCCAGTACATCTTTCTTGGACAATTGACTACTTAGTAAGCGAAGCAAAACTACTTTCCAAATCAAAAATAGATTTTCCACGATTACGCCAGTTCGGATATGCATTTTTTTTACTACCTAGTATACGGAAATCAGCCAGGTGAGGTGTTTGGCCTAGAAATTCCGGTGAAATTGACCACCTAATTCCGGGCCAAGCTGACCACCTGATTCCAGAGGAAACTGACCAGTAGATTCCGGTCCAAACTGACCATCCCCGAAGAAGTCTTAAATGCTGTAGAATCAGCCATCTTTAACAGGGTTTATAGACTCTGAAAAGCATAGCCAATTCAACAATCAGCATGAGTAAGATACGACAAATATTACGGATGCATAGTCAGGGTCAAAGCATCCTTTCGACCGCTTCTAAGAGCGATACTTCACGCAATACGGTAAAGCGTTATCTGAAAGCCTTTACCGCCAGCGGCTTTACCTTTTGTGAGATCAATGCATTGAACGATAAAGAACTGGAAGACTTTTTTGGCAAAAGCAAAGAGCCTCCACCCCACGACCGGATGCAGTCGTTGCTGCGCTGTTTTCCACATGTCGACAAGGAAGCTAAGCACGGGAGTTAATCGTCACATGCTCTGGGAAGCCTATTCAAGGAATTTCCCGGAGGGTATCGCTACAGCCAGTTTTGCCATTATTACCGCCAGTGGAAGTGCAGGGTAAACCCGGTGATGCATCAGGAGCATAAAGCAGGCGATAAGCTTTATGTAGATTTTGCGGGTAAAAAGCTAAGTATTACGGATAAAGAGACCGGTGAGATTGCTGCTGTAGAAGTGTTTGTAGCCATCCTGGGTGCCAGCCAGCTCACCCATGTGGAGGCCGTAGCCAGCAGCAGAAAGACTTCATTCAAGTCTGTGAAAACACCCTTCATTATATCGGTGGTGTACCGGCAGCCATCGTGCCGGATAACCTGAGTCTGCCGTCACCAAAAGCAGCCGGTACGAACCTACCCTGAATGAGACTTTTGCTGATTTTGCTGGCCATTACGGAACCACTATACTTCCGGCCAGAGCATACAGGCCCCGGGATAAGACACTGGTAGAGGGAGCCGTTAAGATCATGTATACCCGGATCTATGCTCCCTTAAGAAAAGCGGTCTTTCATTCTTTAATGGAACTAAATGCGGCTATCCGCGTAGCCCTGGAAGTTCATAACAGCCAGTTGTTGCAGGGCCGGAACTATAGCCGGAGACTACAGTTTGAAGAAGTAGAGCGTCCGGCACTCGCTCCGCTTCCGGTACTGCCTTATGAGTTTAAGAAGCAGTATCAGGCTACGGTGATGAAGAATGGCCATGTTTGCCTTGGACCGGATAAGCATTATTACAGTGTCCCGTACCGCTTCATTGGCAGAAAGATCAAATTACTATACTCCGGATCATCAGTAAAGGCTTACTGTCATTATGAGCGGATTGCCCTGCACAAGCGGATTAAAAGCCCATACAACTACACCACCGATAAGGACCATCTGGCTTCCACCCACCAGTTTGTTTCTGACTGGACACCTGATAAGTTCCTGAACTGGGCAGCATCTATACACGAAGATGTCCGGTTGTATATGCCAGCAATTGCTGATACTCGACGACTTCGGGATTCAGCCCTTTGACGCCCAGAGCAGGGCTGCCTTGATGGAAATCATTGAAGACAGGCACGGTAAAACGTCTCTAATCATTACCTCGCAGCTTGCCGCTTTCAAATTTATAACTGACTGCAGTAAAAAAGGTGGAGCCTCCAGCTACCCTATCCGCTTTGGGAGTGAAAGCTGTTCTAAAGTTTCGCAAAGCTCCTTGAACGTTCATCCTTTACCTGAATAAGCTAAACCTATATCTCCGTTAACTTCAAATTGCTTGTTCAAATTCTCTAAAAGAACCTCGTCATCGGCTTCACCAAGGAGATTATCCGTATTGATCCCTTCATTTAACACTCCTAAAGAAACGCCTACACTTAACTCCTCATCGTCGGCACCAACAGGCAAATGATAAGCTATTATAGCCATACCAGCTGTTTGCTGTATCAGCCCAGCTGTATAGTGATTAATATTGAGTCCGACCCCAAATTCACCCGCCCTGTAGCACCCCATAATTACTCGCGTTTTAGGAGCATCCTCTATTCCACCATTTTCTAGCGGTATCCCATGTCGAGAAATAAGCCTTTTTCCTTTGCTAACATACCTGGATTTGACAATTGCTGGTTAAAGAAAACCAGGGCGACAGTCGGTTTTTAAGGCCTGAAGTTCCATGATTTATGAACCTGGAAAGTATCTCATTACCAAATACCTAAGGCAAAAAAAAATGGCAAGGATATTCCGGCAACAGCAAATTTTGTATGACTAAATATCATTTCGTGTATATAACTGACCGGTCCGTCATGGCAACTCACCACTTCGTGTGGGCGTCTAAAACGGGTGGTTTCCACTTTTGAGATTAACACCTATGTAATCAATATATATAAGTAACCTAGTGTTGTGACAGAATCGCCGAACCTGTATTATGGAAAGGATTATTCGGAATAGAGTCCCAGGCACTTGCATTCTTTGAAAAGCAAATATCTCACACTCGTTTCTTCTCAAGAGCTTTCACGGCCCTTAAATCCCCCTGTACCTTTCGGGTTATCAGGCACTCTCTTGGCAAATTTACTCACTTACAGTGAGGGAGCTTAACAAGTGAAATCGAATTGTGCCCATCATTATTCCAGTTGCCTTTTCAAATCCTCTTTACTCGGAAGATACAGCTTATATTCGTTAGCATAGATCTGCGTGTTATTCTCCGGCAATGTAAATTCTACAACGGGCTTATTTTCCTTTTTGCATAAGATTATTCCTATTGTTGGATTTTCTCCAGAGAGCTTAAAATACTACTAAACTCCATATTACATAATGGGATGATTATCATTCCTGCAGCAGCTGAACTGAATTCCTTATAAAGTTACTTCAATTTCTATCTGTTTTTAATTTTACCTTTAGCTATTTACTTTGCTTCAATCTTATGATTACCACCTTTAAGAGTGAACAAGTTATATCCTCCCTTTCTATCTTTGGAGCTTACTTTGTGTCCATTAATCACAACCATCTTTTTCTTGACAGGAATATATACAATGGCTTCACTTCCGTGTGGCACGACCAATTCCATTTTCATTCCGGACCTAATTTTGCTGATTCTTACGGAGACTTTACCCGCTATGGTTTCGTTCCCAGTTTCTGCAAATTCAAGACCTCCCAAATCAGGTTTTACCATAAATTTTTTCCAAGCAGGTTCTAGAGGATACAATCCACAAACATATTGTGCCAGAATGGTCAAACCACCACCGCTCCATGCATGGTTTGTTGAACCTCCACCGTATCCATTTCTACCAATACCCCAACCTTCAAATAGGGTAGAATAGTCTTTATTGTCTACCATAGGTTGAAAACGTTTTTTCAGCCTTTCTAAACCATATTCCGATTCTCCCATTAAAAATAAAGCTTCGCAAACATACTTTTCCATATAAGGACTGGCATATTCTTGTGTTTTTAGCAGTTTATAAATGGCTTTATACTTATCGGCATCGGCCAATCCTGCTACTACAGCAAGGGCTTGTCCACGGTCATCAATATCATCTTTGTAATTGTCAGATCTGTATTGATCTCCCTTCCAAAACATAGTGTTAAACGATACTTTGAAATTACTCATAGTAGTTTCTGCCCAAGTCACTTGCTCCTGTTTACCTAGTAATTGAGACATATTCTTATAGCCTTTCAATGCTAAATAATACCATTCGTTCATTAATAAATCTTTGTCAATATTGGTTCCCCAATCACCCCAGTACCAACCTTTACTACTAGCATCTGTCATTCGTTTTACCAAGACACCGTTTTTGTCCAACTGCCAAACATCAAGATAACGTTTTACACCATCGTATACTTTAGCAATTGTTTCTTTATCTCCGGTATTTAAATAGTAATTCCAAAAACCGTAGTAACCGATACTCGCCAACATTTGCCCTGGAAGTTCTTTATCCCAATTTCCTGAAGGAATAGGAGAAAAAATGGTACCATCTTCTCGTTGCCAATTTATGAGCTCCAAGATTCCTTTCTTAGTAAGAAAACGACTTTCAGGATCTAAAGCGTAAAAAGATTCGCCACTTTCGTTGACCATATCTCCCCACCATTGTGAGCGTTCTCTGTCAGGACAATCCATATAGGTATCGCGCATGGTAACGTATAAAGTACGCTCCGCCTTTGTCCATAATCTTTTATAAAAATCATCGTTACAATCAAAGCTTCCAGAAAATTCACTGGCATAGCCCGTTTCTCTATATTGCAAATCCAAGACTTTAATTCCTTTGGGCAGGACGTAATATACTTCTTGACCATTCATCCAGCCTAGATTTTCGTATTCTTGTACTCCCTTACGTGTCATATATTCACCACGTACATTATAGGGGCCACCACCTTGGTAGTGATCTGTCAATAGTATTATTTTTTCATCTCCTTTGGCTTCTATTTTAAAATAGGGCGTTATTTGTGCATTGTATGGTAGTCTACAAACTATAGTGTCTCCTGTGCTTTCAAAAGGGAATGTCCTCTGATTTTCATATTTCTTCATTCCGAAATTTTTCCATAGTGGAATAGGTCGTTTTACGAGGTTATTCCAAGGAGCAACCGGTGGCTTGCCTAATTCTCGCGAACCTCCCCATCCTTTAGTCTTTGCTTCCGCTTGGGTGAAATCAAAATTTCCTATACGGGCATCGTAGCGTATACTGGACTCTGATAATCTGAAATTAGGCAAAGGCAGACCTGCTGTCCCAAATTCTCTCCGGATGGAGGCTTCCCAGCTATTATCCGAGAGTAACTCAAAGTCAGGTGCTTGGCAATCAAAAATCAAGGCAGCCTTGCCACTGCTGTTGTGAGAGAAGCCATCTTTCCCGAAATACCATACTAATACAGAAATATAGTTATCACCGGTTTTTAGATACGGTGCAATATCCACTTCGTCGTAGTAGGTATCGCTCGGTGAAGGACCTCGCTTTAACTGCCCTTCAAAGACAGCCAGCTCCCCGTTTATCCACAGCCAGTATTTAGAGTCGCAGGCAATCTTGGTTAAAGCGATGCTTGGCACTTTTTCAACTTTAAATGTCTTGTTATAAGCGGTCCAGTTATTCGTTTCATTTTGCTGCTCAACTGCTGTAATCCATTGGCCTTTCCAATTTACAGTTGAATTAATATTATTATACTGGCCAGTAGCGGAATGAAAGATAAACAGGAGCCATATCCATAATGGTATCCGTTTAAGGGAGTTTTTTTTCATTTTTCGTTGTTTCGGGTTATTCATTTTTTTTTGTGAGAATTTTTACAAGGATGGTTCCAACTCTACTCCTGTAGGGCTCCGTAAGAAGCAAAACATATTGTAATTAAATGATTGATACATTAGTTAATATTAAATGGATTTCTGGCCATTTTAAATTCATCAAAATCATTAATACCATTGTTATTCGAATCCGTATCAAATTTATTTGCTATGCCGTCTTTATCCGCATCACCTTCGATTTCCAAAGCATCGGCAAGACCATCTTTGTCGCTGTCCCAGACTATCCATCCCTTCTGAAAAGCATTATTTGAGAATTCAATCATTTTGGTATTTGTAAGTTGGATATATTTATCTATGCTTGGCTTTTTTACAGCATAACCGAACCTGTTTCCAACCATAGACACTCCATTTGAATTTGCTATTTTCAATGCAGGAACACCAACTGGGAGATTAAAGATGCAGCTTTTTATAATCAATTGAGGCGTTCCCAATTGATTATAATCTTTTGAAGGACAGTTAACCTGCATTCCAACATCGCTCAAATTTTGAAAAGTAACATTATCAAAAATAACACGCTGGGATGGGGGACCTTCGATGCCACGAGTTGCCAGTGCCTGATCCAACCCTTTCCCGTTGTCTAAAATAGCACAGTTCCTTACCGTTGTTGGTTGATGTGTCAAAATAGCACGTTGCAGCTGTGTCCCAAACTGGCAATTCCGAATAATGGCTTCATTTTCCGCTTGCAAATAAAGCCGAGTGCCTATCCTAAGATTCTCAACTTCTCTATCTAAAGTAACCCATCCACTTCGATGGTTTATATGCTCGAAATCTTTAATCACAGCTATAGCTAGCTGCTTATTTTCTTCGGCATCAAAAACCATTACCTTTTTTCCAATGCCAAGATTAGTATTATCATTAGTATCCATGTGGACAATTCTCATTTTACATTTAGAGGCAACTTCCTCAACTTTATCTCCCGATATTTTGATATGGATAGCATCATCCAGTGTACCTTCAATGTAACAATCTTCAATCAGAGGTTGCCATTCGTTTCCTTTCAGGTGGATTCCATCACTACAGCTGGCCAACACACGTCCCGGTCGCCGGGTGATTATCAAACCACGAATGACTAAATTTGAAGTACTTCTGGCATTTACCGTCATTTTGGGTGATGCATAGGAAATGATATTTTCGACTGTAATTTTATCTGAATGATTGATTTGAATATTGGCATAATTCGCTACATAATGTTCCCCAAATTCGGAAGGCTTTAATGCTGAATTATAAATGCCATCCATGTCTGGCGGCCACACTTTCATTACAAAATAATCACCAGCACTTGCCTTATCCTGACGGTGCATCCGGTAAGTCACAGCATATCTATGGTCCCCTAGATCTTTCACTCCTGATATCCGAGAATGCCCTTGATAAAACTTTAAGTTTTCGCCATTAATGGTTGTACAGTCTGAAACTCGGTTATCCGTATAATAGCTATCGTCTCTGACAAAGGGTTGAGGATAACCATCATCAACCTGAAATTCAAGATATCCGTCTGAATTATTAATTTTGGTAATTCTGCCTTGAGTATATGGAAGGGGAGAATAATCTATTGTAAAATTTCGAAGGATAATATTTTTTGACCGATAGATTTCAAATGGTCTACGGCTGGGATCTACTAGTAATAAAGCATTATTCCCATCAACAATTAAGTCACTGGCACGATCAAGAAACATACTACCTACAGGATGACTATTTTCCTTTCCCAAATAATAAGTTTTATTCTTTTCGAAGATAACTTTTGCTGGACGACGGAGGGTGGAAGCTCTTTCAAACAATTTTCTAAGGGCTGGCCCATCATCTGTTTTACCGTCGCCTACGACTCCAAAATCCTGAACCTTAAGTATAAGGCTATCTTGTTTCTGAATTTCATTAGCTTGTGCTGTGGCTTTATTAGCTATAAAATGCAATACAAAGACACTTAAAAGAATTTTGTTCATTTATCCAATTTTTATTTAAGCAAGACCATGTGTGGATGAAGAGTTTGATAAAGAAAAGTTTATACCCCAAAATTTAACCTGCTATTTTCCTTCTAATGCCCATTTTTTCATTATTCTAATATTTTCTTCTATTATGGGCACCTGATCCAACTCCTTCCCTCGTTTCATCTCATTAAGATATGCCTCCATGTTGCTATCATACATAGCTTCAGATTCTGGTGTATCACCTTTATCGCCAGTATCAACGATCCAATCCCGAAGTATTTTCTTCAGCTCATTTAACTTATTAATATATTTTCCATTGAAAGCAAGGTTAGTTAATTCAAAAGGATCTGTTGATAAATCATATAGTTCATCAACCGGGCGTATTTTAGAAGTAACAAGTTTTTGAGTCTTATTAAGCTTTCCTTCTCGATCCAGGTCCTTCAAGACTCTCATCCACGGCTTATGATCCTTATATGCATTGGGCTGCAAATAAGGGCGTTCGGCTAAATAATTTTTGATGTATTTAAAGTTACCTTTTCTTACACTGCGTATATGATCTACAGTTTCATCACAGCGATCGCGAGCACTAATAACAAAATCACGAGATTTATACTCACTTCCTAATAATGAATTAGACTGCAGGTAACTTGGGATGCTAATCCCAGCTAATTGTAAAGAAGTAGCTGAGATATCTATATTACTAATTAAGTCATCAATTGATTTATTTTTAAACAGTTTGGGAGCCCAAACAATAAACGGAATTCTTGTTCCTTCATCATATAAAAACTGCTTTCCCCTTGCCTGACTTACACCATGATCAGTTATAAAAAAAATAATTGTATTTTTTAATAAATCGTCCTTTTCAAGACGAGACAATATATTACCGACTTCGATATCCGTGTACTGAACGTCGTTCAGATAGTCAGCCCAATCCTGACGAAACGCGTTTACATCAGGATAATATGGTGGAACTGTCACCTCTTCCGGCTTTATTAGCAATGATTTGTCTAACCCTTTATTTACCTCATCTTGCCATTTTGGAACATTACGTAATTTACCTCCACGTAACTGTATTTGAGCGAAGAAAGGCTGGCGTTCTGCTCTGCCAGACCAATCCACACCGTTGTAAAGTTTTTTAGATTCATAATCAAAATTATAATCCTCCTTTCCAGCCTGTCCGATTCTTTCTGTTCCATTACAAGTGTAATAACCTGCTTCTCGAAATATTTCTGGAATGGTTTTAATATTTTCTGGTAATTGAATTTTCAAGGTCCCTTTTGAGGAGCGGTGATTTTGTGCACCAATAGATGTTTGATACATTCCAGTAATTATTGCTGAACGACTAGCCGAACAAACTGGTCCACTTGTATAAGCATTGTTATAAACAATACCCTCCTGCGCCAAGCGGTCAACATTAGGCGTTTTTACACATTTATTTCCTTGATAGCCAAAATGAGAAGACATATCTTCTACAACTATCCAAAGAATGTTTGGCCGTAGTGATCTTTTTTCCTCAATTGAGAACCTAGTCTTACATGCTATAAAGACAAAAACAGTCAATGTTATTATTATCTTACATTTCATATTATATGAGCTTTTAATTATATGAGTAGTATGTGACGAAACATTGTTCCACTTACAGTTTATACTTTGTTGCCATACTTTTGTGTTTATTTTTAAGCCTTTGGGGCTTATCAATATATCCATGTTCTGCTAAGAATTTATGCCAATAGTAATAGGTTAATATCATAGGCTCTGTCAATAAATCTTTGCCTTGATTAACATATGACCTTCGCCTCTAAAAACATAAAATTCACTATCACTTTTAGATTTTTTAACTGCTTTAGCAAACTTTAAAGCACTCTCCACAGAAATTAAAGTGTCTTTATCTCCTAACAGCATACAGGTAGGAGGCAGTTGATCATTCAAATTATGAATGGGAGAAAATTCCTGCCAGAAATCATTTACCCTGTCGTATCCATATCCACCGGGACCATTATCAATCACAGGACAAGCCAATAATAAAAGCGTGGGCTTGCACGAAATGCTTAAATCATCATCTGGATCATTAAAAGGTTCTATTGTTGCGCAAGCTGCGGCGAGATGCCCTCCGGCTGAACTGCCTGCCAACGCTATACGGCTGGTATCAATATGGAATTTATCCGCATTTTTGCGTACCCAGCGTACTGCTGATTTGGTATCTTCCAGGCAAATGTTTGGTTTTTTACCCTTATCTTCATTGGATAAACGGTAATCTACGGTAAAAACGACACATCCAAGTTCTGATAAATACCTGCACCATTTCATGGAACCTCTACTGGTTCCACCACTCCAGCCACCTCCATGGATGAATATCAGGCAAGGACGTTTAGTAGCCTTGGCGGGAGGGAAGAATCCATGTATTTTTAGTTCCTGACCATTTGATTCTTTGTAAACAAAAGATTGCTGTGGTCTTACTTCATTTTCAAATGATTTCAAAATTATTGTCTCAAAGCTTTTCAATTTTTCAGCTACGACGTTTTGCGATTGCAATGAGATCGAGCTTGCAAATAATAGATAAAGAATGATAAGTTTTGTTTTCATATTCGATATTTTAATTATCCTGAAGAAATTCATGACTCATCACATCGTTTACTTAATTTGTGCAGCATTTCCTTATGTGATCTTTGCAGCAAGGTTATTTAACTCATCTGGATCGTTTTTTGAGGTCAAACAATTCCTCCTGCACAGAGCAATTTTTTTATATCGAATGTATTTCCAATTGTCCTTTTGTACGACTTTTGCAAGGAACTACTGTTAATCCAATGGCTCCTATAGCTGAACTACTTATAAATTTTCGTCTTTCTATAAATACAACTTTGATTATACTCTCATACCCCTGTCCAAAACTTCTATTTGTCCCATTTTATATCTTTTTTGACCATCGTTACCGTTGTAAGGAAGTTCAAAAACAGGTGTTCCATCTTCCTTCCCAACCGACACATAGACATCGTATTTACCTGATTTTGCAGCCCTGAAGAAGGTTTTTACAGGATCTTTAAAAGCAGCAGCAACAGTGAAGGTTGACATAATTTTTTCCGGAATTTCTTTTTGTGGCTCCCAGACTTGCAACGCCTTTACATTAAGTGTTTTATCCGCTAATACCGATATAATTCCACCTTTTTCATCTTTTAGGGTTATACAGGGATAACCGCCCTGATAGCAGGGGGCAACTCCCACATTCGCCCATGACTGCGTAATCTCAAATGGTTCTCCTACTGCAATTTTTTCAGGCCATTCTATGGATTTTAGGTTCAATCGGTACCCCAAACGTAAATTGATTTTATCGATCACTTCGCGGTTAGACTCCAGAAATTCTTTAGGCCACCAATGAATGGACATATAACTGGCATGGTACTCTTCTACCGATTTTATAAACAAATCATCTTTCCAGGTACCTTTCTTTAAGCCACTTCCGTAATGGTCTGTTTCAAGGATAACGGGGTAATCATGCCAGAATAGCTGAGCCATCTCATCGTGTCGCCAATGTATGGGATAAGCTCCCACCATAATACTATCATCCCTTATAGTGACACCTTTTGAGAAAGCATAATCTGTTATTGGAAAACGATAACCAAGCTTATTGTATCCTGCATAATCATCACTGATACAGAGTTGTGTCTTTTTAAAATGTTTGCAATACAGATCTATATGCTGTCTTAGTACAGAGATATGATAATCAATTTTGGTACTGTTCACGGTATGCCCTTCTCCCCAGAGCCCAAAATGTCCAATGTCAATAAAGGATATATTTGAGTTGTCATCGTAACGAGTCGCCATCGCTTTGATAAAACTTTCTGCTTTTTCAAAAAAAATAGGATCATCATATACAGGCTCCCACAAACTCTCCTTGCTTTTCCATGTTTCTCCCCAGCAGTTCAGATTTCGACCTTTTCCCCATTCATATCCTTTAGCACCCGCTTTTGCAACCCATTCCGGAGTTGCCCAACGCATCATTGGCTCACTGGCAGTAATTCGAAGAGCAACTTTTTTCCCTTTGTCAATCCATCGCTGGGCGGGAGTATCCAGAATTTCCCATTGGAATTTTCCTTCCTCAGGTTCTATGAATGACCACGGCAAACGGAGATAAACAGTGGATAAGCCCGGAAAATCATCCATAGTATCGGAAGGTTCTAATCTGTCACCATAGTATCTTATATTATTGTCGTAATAATGCAAAGTCCAGCCCATCGAAGGATTGATCAATGCTTTACCGTTATCCATTGGATTTAAAACATTACGATTACCGTCAAGTAACGCAATTCCATTATTTCTTGGGTTGAAATGAATATTATTTGTGTCGGCTAGACTGATATTGGGAATGAATGTCAGTCCGGCAGCACCGGCAAAGGAATGAGCTATAAATTTTCGTCTGTCCATTTTCTCTGTTTCTATAACTAATTTGGCACTACTCCAATGACTTTTTCCTCCGATTTTATGATTTCCCCATTTACTTTTCCGCATCCACTTTAAATTTAAAGATATCTGCGCTTGTAGGTAACGGTACCGAAAATTCATATGGATAATCGGCATCCACCATGGTTCCAGCATCGGCCGAATCTTTCAATGCCAAAGTTAAGCCTTCAGAGCTACTTCAAGAGGAGTACGAGATACTGAATTCTTCTTTTCAGATTAGCTAAAATCTATGCGTAACTTTAGCAGCTTAAATCTCAATGCCTAAGTCATCTGCATATATTACAACAATATTGGGCTTTTTTTGAGCTTGTACACTTAAGAAATTTATTAAAAAAAAAATAGAGCTAGTAGCACTTTTCTGGTAAAAAAAGCCGCATAATAAAATTTTATATGACTATTAGTTTTTTGGAAATATAACCTGCTTTTTATATTTACCTTTAATTACCTCACTACTCATAAGATGGTATAAAGGAGTGT
Source organism: uncultured Sphingobacteriaceae bacterium (assembly GCA_946887045.1). The sequence goes on from CAMPKC010000056.1 coordinate 24,327, forward strand.
ATTGATTGTTTAACTTTGAATCTGTAAACAGCATTGGCGAATTCTGTTTGATGTGCATAGTTTCTCCTATTTGTATGTTTTTCTCTCCTGAATAACCCAGTAATAAAGGTCCACTAAAAACCTTAAGTTCGCCATTAGTATAATTGTATTTGTTAACTACTTTTTCTACCCGAATTTTATTTGTAAAGAGAAACTTAATCTGATCATTCTCCTGCCAATTCCTGCTTAGCTCAATAAATCCATCTTTAACTTTAAAAGAGGTTTTCTTGCCATTAATGAGTACTTGTGAGTTATCGGCCCATGATGAAAGTGCATTGATAAATATTTTTACTCCATTTGCATTTTTCACCTTCGAAATTCTGAAATTAACCTCTCCATCAAAGGGATAATTGGTTTGTTGTTGTATCGTCAAATGACTTTTTTTTCCGAGGTTAAATATTGCTTTATTATCAGCTAAATGAACTGCGTAAATGGAGTTTCCTTTGGTGAAATAACTATATTCGGCTACTTTACTTAATCCCTCGCCGCCTCTCATGGTACAACACCAATGAGCTTCCTCAAGATGAACTATAATTGAGTTTTTATCGCTAGGTAAGTATTTATCACAACCAAATCCACCGTTTTGGCGCTGCCCATGACTTAATGCATTGTAATAGATAAGATCCAAATAAGGAAGATATTCTGGATTTTGGGTTAACATCCATAATTGTGAAATTACCATATATGAGTCAACAATAGCACATGGCTCGGTAGCTGATTCATATCGGGTGAACCAATTATAATTTCCATAATTTTCAGTCATTCCGTATGTTTCATAAAGCTTCCACCTTTGGGATACCTCCTTTATGAGCGCCTTATTTCCTGTAATTTCGGCATATCTTAATAGGCCACGCATTGCCGTTAATGTTGCATGTGTTTGAGCCTTTATTGAAATCAAATCTATTTCTAAAAATCTGGCCACCATTTCATCTATAATCTGCTTCAAATTCTCACTAGGTACGTACTGGTAAGCCTGGATTGCACCATCCATGCCTATAAAGAGGCAACCTATATCTGTAGATAAATACCAATCATTCATTTTCTTATCTATGTTCCCCATGGCCTCACCTACATTTTTAGTACGTGTTATAGGATCAATAGGATAAGTTTTGTATAAGCCTTTCCCTGGAATAAATAAGTTTTCTACAATTGATCTTACAATATCTAATGCGGCTTTATCTTTTTTCCAAGCATAATACTCGCATAAACCACGCAACATCCATCCATTACCAGCAAATTGTTGCTCATCCATTACTCCTTTAGGATGTATTTTACCCATGTACCCTTTAGCATTTAACTTTTTCGGTATTAGGCGAATTATTTCATTCAAATATTTTGGTTCACGCTTAGTAGCTTGTGCATCCATCACTAAACCTAAAATTGTTCTACCTTCTGTATCTCCTGGCCAATTGCCCGACTGTTTATCTGTCAGAAACAGATTTGCAGGTTGATATTTAGTTTCTTCTAAACGATCAAAATTCTTAACTATACGAGAGTACAATTCTCCTTTAACCTCAATTTGAGAAAGAGGAATTGGGTTGACATTTTTTAAGTTATGATATTTTTTTGAGCTGAATGCTACGAAAAAAACTAAACTTAATAAACCTAGTATGTAAATGATCTTCTTCATCTTTATTTGCTTTATTTTTTAATTTATTTACTTGCTTTAAACTTTCAGCCTCCTGGCGAAACCTCAAATGGTTAAATATTCTGCCCGAATGTTGTGGTCTCCTCCATTATAAAACAAATAGTTATCGGTACAAACAACAATCTTTTGACCACTACTGGGCTCCAACTTAAAATAAGGTGTAATTTGAGCATTATATGGGAGTTCACATATAATAGTATCAACTATAGAACTTGGGGAGAACTTTTGATTAGTATATTTTTTTAGCCCGAAATCTTTCCATAATGGCACAGGGCGTAGTATAAGTTTATTCCAGGGAGCGACACCTGCTTTGCCCAATTCTACAGCAGCCATCATTTCGTTTTCCGGGTAATTATCCTCTTGCCATTTACCAAGATCAAGACGAGCATCATACAGAATATTAGCTTCGGACAACCTGGAGTTGGGTACAGAAAGAATGGCACTTTGGTATGCTTTTACTAATGTGCAACGCCAGCTTTTATCACTTAAAATCTGAAAATCGGGAGTTTGACAATCGAAAATAAAACCTGCCTTTCCACTACTTTTATGAGAAAAACCCTCTTTTCCGAAATACCAAGCTAATACAGCTATTGTATTTATTCCTGATTTTAAAATATCTATCTCATCATAATAGGTATCGTTAGGTGTAGGCCCTCGTTTTATTCCGCCTTCAAAAACCACTAACTCTCCATTAATCCAAAGCCAATATTTACTATCAGCGCTTATAGCTGTAATAGCACTGGATGGTACATTTTTTATAACTATTGTTTTCCTAAACGCCGTCCAGCTATTTGCTTTATTTGAATCACTTCCGAAACTAATCCAAAATGCATCCCACTTTGATAAATCTGATAATTGATTACCATGAGACACAAAAGTGAATATCAATAGAAAAACAAAGAATATACCTTTAGAATACTGATTAAGGTAATTGCGCATGAATAGTTGAATTCTTTAAGTTTATAACAATTTACTTAAAACCAACCCAATAAAAATTGGTATGGTTTGGACTGGTAAGTATTTACAATAATAGGAACTTTCTTTAACCATTCAAAATAAAATGTATAAATTAAGAGAAGGTATCAGTTTATAGCAAATAACAGCTAAACGCCACCTGATTTTCAACCATGGAGCATTAATTTTTAAGGTATGGGTACTTGGCTTGGCTCCGCGCTTTACATTCCTGCTCTTATAATAATACACACTTCTGGGCAATCAATTCAGGATAAAACCTTCCTGGAAGGAATCAGATGCTTAAACTGAGAGACGATCATCTTCTTGTCTTGATTTGAATGGGTGTTTTTTTTAAGCTCAGATTTTACTTCAATCTCCAGAGCCTGTCTGGCAATGATGCGTTTCAATCGCTCATCTCCAGTGCTCTTACCTCCGGATCTACTCGGTAATATGCAGGCTTCAAACCTTCCCTTACCTATAGCCGAAGCAGAATAATTTCAATTCTATTTCGGCTCCTAGATAATTGTTTTATTTTACTAAAAAAGGAGGGCTAAAAGATGGATACTCTTTTGGCTTGGTAGTATAGATATATGATGAAGCGTCTTTATCATAACTCTTAACCCCTTCACAGTTTGGTCCAAATATATAGGCTCTAGAATTATTTTTTATTATTAGGCCATCAGAAGAACTGTTTTCTATTATCACCCTAGTAGCGTTGTTTAAATCGATCTGACGGGTAATCTGACTGTTTTTAATTGTTAAATTCCAGGTATCATCTACATTAAATGTCAATCTTTCGTTAATAATACAATTATCAAATACTACATTTCGAGGACGTGGACGCCAGAATTCTCCTTGATAAATCCAGAAATGAATATTCTTGAAATCACAATTTTGATACAATATTGGTGTGCGTTGTCGCACTGAGGTTATTCTGCCAGCAGGTTTAGTGGTGGAGTTACGAACTACCATATCTCGATTAATGGTTTCTTCATTAATAGCGTAGGTATTTTGTGTATTTATATTTAAAGCACTGTCTAAGGTTATATCTATAAATGATTTACTCGCACCTTGTGTAACGTTTGTTATACGAGCCATTCCATGACATATTGTTTGTTCACTATTCCAAAAACTCACCAAATCACCCAATAACCATAATCTCCTATCCGTGTACTTTTCAAAACTTTCTCCGGACTTGGTTTTTAAAGTGATAACATTCTGATTTACATTAGTTACAGTGGGAACACATATATGCGGACTAAATACATCATCATACATATAGCCTGCGTCAAAATCGCCATCATCTATCATGACACCATATCGATTACCCCATACATGCCAGCCATCTCGCCAAGAAACATGCATAGCGCTATTGGATGAAGCTATTATATCTGTATTTGAAAAAGTTATAGGGCCGTAATTACTGCCGATGAGATAACCAAAATGACATATTGAATGAGTTAGAATATTGCTTATTTTAATCCTACTACTACGCAGAATAGAACAGTAAGCCGCGTTTCTATAATCCACCGCATGTGAAAAATCTTTATCAGGAGCTATAAAATCCGTAGCATTATTCTGTATAGAAGCAGCTAAATCTGAGGTTTCTCCCGCTTTAAAAAAAACTCTTATTGCATGGGTGTCGTTTCCTATTTGTGCAGTACTATCCACTCCAAGATGTCTACCATCTCCCATTTTCCCATCAGTTGACCAGAATGACCTGCCAAATTTCTCCTGTAAAGATATATACTTGCCTTTAGCCGGAATCATATAGTTAGAATCAACCTTCATGTCAAGATACAGGCCGTTTGTATTTATATTTAATATCTTCCCTTGGTAGTAAGGTAAGGGTGAATATGTGGTTGTAAAGCCATCTATTTGTATATTTTCTGAGTTATCAATGCTAATAAAATTCCCCTTTGGATGTAAAATAATTTTAGCACCATTTCCCTTGACATTTATATTAGTTTTATCAATAAAATCAAGTAACTTATAACCTAGTGGTCCTTCCACATAATAAGTCTTAGAGCCATTGAATATGATATTGCCTCCACCAGCATTTGCTGCAGCAGTGCAAGCACTTTTAATTGCATCATAGTCATTATTTGTACCATCACCAACTGCACCGTAAGAATCGACATCAAAATTACTTAATCCAGAAAAATCTGGTGTTGCATGAACTATACGATAACTTAATCTATAAGCTGCTCCATCTTTTGGAGTAGCCTTTATTGATATTACTGCCCCCGGACTAAGACTTTCTATACGGGTTTCGAATCTATATGGTGCAATTTCTGATTTAGCAGTAATTTGTTTAACTATGTTATTCCCAACTTTAATTTCTAAATCGACCTCTTTATTTGTTCCTTCTACCCAAAGCCAAGCATAACCTATTTGATAGTCTCCTTGTTTTACTGCGTTATAAGTCCAAGTATTCTGTTGTGAACTTCGTACTTGATAAAAGTTCTGCTGAGCATGACTATGGGATACAAGTAAAACATTTAGTATTAAACTAAGATATAT
>CAMPKC010000057.1 GCA_946887045.1 uncultured Sphingobacteriaceae bacterium
TAAAAAAATTATTTCTTTTGAACAGAATAATTACGAAGGAAATTATGCGTTAGGTTTACTTTACCTAAATTCGTATTTAAAGTCTTCTGAGCAGAAACGGGATTTATTAATTAATTCAACCAAATACCTTGTTCAGGCGGAAGAGATAAAGCCAAATGAAATCAATGTTTTAAAATCATTGACTATTCTTTATAATATCACTGGAAATAAAGTAGAATTAAAACGAATCAAAAATAAATTGAGTCAAATCATCTTAAACTAAACAAAAAATGAACTTTAAGTCTTTAATTTTTGGATTAATCATAACATGCGTCTCGATATCTGCGTTCGCACAGAGATCAGAAGTAATTTCTGCAAAAGACAACTTAACAAAATATCTGCAGATGGCCAGAAGCACGCCTAAATTGGCTGCACCATTTATGAAGTCGGCTAAAGAGTCTATAGACAGAGCTATTTTACACGATAAAACGAAAGCTGATCCGGAATTATGGGGAATGAGAGCTTTACTTTATTCTGAGATGGCTTATAACGACAGTACTTCTGCATCAGTAAATTATATAACAGAAGCTCAAACATCGTTGGCTAAAGCAAAAGAGTTAGACGCAGATGCTGATAACAAAGAAAACATTAAGAAAGCAAAATTAACTCTTTATCAAGTTCAACTTTTAAAAGGTAAAAAGTTTTTTGACTCTAAGAACTATACTGATGCGTATACCGAATTTAACAAAGGTTTGGAGTTTTTACCCAGTGATACAATCAGCAACTATTATGCAGGAGTATCTGCTCAGAATTCAAAGAATTATAAAGCTGCTATAAAAAGCTACACAGATTTATTAAGTACGAATTTTACTTACCTGCCTGATGTTTATACCAACTTAGCAGAATCATATGCGGCCAATAAGGATACAGCAGCAGCAATAAAAGTTCTTACTGAAGGTTATAATAAATTCCCACAAAGTACCCAATTGGTTGCAAGAGAAATTGAATTGAGCATTAACTCAGGCAGGAACAAGGAAGTTATAAGCAAGATTGAAGCACAAATGCAAAAGGAACCTGCGAATAAAGACTATCCATTTTATTTAGGAATTGCGTACAATGCTATAAACGATGCAACAAAGGCTGAAGAGGCTTATAAAAAAGCGATAGCTATCGATCCAAAATTTTTAAATGCATATATAAATTTGGGTACTGTAATTATGAACAGCGGTATTGAGAAATACAATGCAGCCAACAAAAAATTCGGAAATAAAAATTTGGTGGCTGCCCAAGTTACCGAATACAATAAAGCCAAAGCACAAGCTACAGCCGAATTTGACAAGGCACTGCCTTACTTACTTAAGGCTACTGAAATAGACCCTCAATCTAAGATTGCGTGGACCAATTTACGCGCCTACTATAATGCGAAATCAAACAAACAAAAAGTAGCTGAAATAGACGCTAAATTAGCTACATTAAAGTAACATTCCAGTTGACAAAAAGGCCGGAGTCAATCGCTCCGGCTTTTTTTATTTAATTTTCTCTAAAGCATTTTTCAGATTTGCTTTCTCCCTGGTGATATCTTTCCACAGATCGCCCTTCTTTTTGATTCTATCCAATGTGTTAAAAATAGTGAAGGCTTTGATATTCAAATCTTCATTTACTTCATCCCAATCCAGGGGTGTGGAGACAGTGGCACCTGGTTTCGGGCGGGCAGAGTAGGCGGTGGCAATCGTTTGCCCTCGGCGATTTTGTAAAAAATCGAGATAAATTTTATTCTTTCTTTTAGAAGGACTTCTCTCTAAGCTAGTAGTTTCCGGATGATGCTTCAACACCATCTGACCCAGATATTGAATGAAATTTTTGACAATATCAAAGTCGTATCGCCCGCCAACATGAATAAAAATATGCAGTCCCCTGGAGCCTGATGTCTTGATCCACGACTTTATTTCCATGCTGCCAAGTATTTCTTTTACAGTTAACGCGACACGAACAACTTCAGTAAAATCCTCAACATCATTAGGATCAAGGTCCATAACAGCAAAGACCGGAAGCTCTGGTTTCTTATAGGTACTTAACCATGGATTGATTTCTATACATCCCAGATTAACCATCCAGAGAAGGGTAGGGAGGTCATTGCAAATTAAGTAGTCAATGGTTTTGTCACCACTTTCCGAATACATTGGTTGGTGCTTTATCCAGTCGGGAATCTGGTCAGTGTCTAAATCTTTTTGAAAAAAGTTTGGCCCGTCAATTCCATTTGGATGTCTGTTTAAAGAAAGCGGGCGATCGGTTAAAAGGGGGAGAATATAATCTGAAACTGAACGATAATACTCGATCAATTGCCCTTTCGTAATCCCTTCATTCTTCCAATACAGCTTATTCAAATTTGTAAGTTTAAGGATTTTCTTTCCATAAACTTCTTCCCTATCATTTGGGTCGTTCTGAGCTTTTGGGTCTGATGGCTTAGGCGAGGTGGCTTTCATTTTCTTCTTTGAGACGTTAGTATTTTCAGGCACTTCCTGCAGTACTTCATTTTTATTTTTGTCAGTACGTAAGCCCTTAAACACAGGATGGCGAAGATGTTTATCTCCTGTCCACTCGCTGAAAGTTACTTCACAAACCATTTCTGGTTTAACCCAGGTGACATTTTTTTCCTGACTAACTTTTTCAGAAACTGGTTTTTCTTCAGTAATTAAGGGAGTTAGTTTATTGTAGAGTGTTTTTAAAACATCCTCAGTAAAGCCAGTTCCGCAATTGCCAATGTACACCAGATTTCCCTTATCAAACATGGCCAAGGCTAATGAACCAAAATACTTCCGACTGCCGGCTGGCTTAGAATATCCGATTATTATTGCTTCCTGAGAATTCTGAAGCTTAAACTTTAGCCAATTTCCTGAACGCTTATCACTCTCATAAGAGCTTGTCCCGTTTTTCGCAATAATTCCTTCCCATCCATTTTTTTCTGCTTGCGCATACAATTTAGTGCCACTTTCTTTGACATGCGGGTTGTAAATAATCGCAGGGTCGGCAAGCTTCTCAATTAGTATTCTAAGCAATTCCTTACGCTTCACCAATTCTAAAGCCCTTATATCATGACCATTCAAGGCGAGGAGATCGAAAACATAGTATTTAAGATTGACATGTTTTCTCTTTGAGGCAAGATTTTGTAGATTCTGAAAATCACTTCTTCCTGAATCATCTTCAGCAACAATTTCACCATCGATAACGGCTTCAACATTTAACTTTTTAAGTGCCGTTAATATCTCAGTGTATTTATGACTAAAATCTATACCGTTTCTGGAAATTAATTTCACATCATCTCCGGTATAGGCAAGTGCCCTATAACCGTCAAGTTTTTTCTCATAAACCCAGTTTTCGTTATCAAATATTTCAGCAGACAACTTGGCAAGCATCGCTTTATAACTTATCTTTTTTGAAACATCTCCTTTAATTAGGGGAGCTTTCTCGACGTTTCTATTTGTGACGGTAGCCGCTTGCTTAGAATTGGACTTCTTTTTGCGCTCAAGACCTTTCTTCTTAATTTCTTCAGAAACCAAAGCTTCACTGTCGAATTTCTCATCTGTAGAATACTCATCACGATGCTTGATTAACAACCATGCATTATCTTCGGTATTCTTAAGCTTTACCAATGCAAATTCTCCATTTAAAACCTTACCATGTAAGCGGAACTTAAGATTTCCCTCGGCTAATCCCTTTTTTAATTCGCTTTCGCCGGATGTGTTTTCAATAGATTCATAAGTTCCTTCATCAAAGATTGTTACTACACCGGCACCGTAATTTCCTTCAGGGATTACACCTTCAAAAGTTCTGTATTCGTAGGGATGGTCTTCAACCATCATAGCCAGTCGTTTATCTTTGGGATTTAATGAAGGTCCTTTAGGAACGGCCCAGCTTTTTAGAACTCCATCCAGTTCTAATCGGAAATCGTAGTGAAGTCTCGAGGCATGATGTCTCTGAACCACAAATTTTAGTGATCCGGCAGACTTTTTAATGGCAGCTTTAGGTTCGGGCGTATTACTGAACGTTCGCTTTTTGTTATATTCACCCAGGCCCATCTTAAGCTCCTTTCTTGGCGTTCAGGCTTTGCATTAACTGATCAAACAAATTGTCGTCGGATGCTTTTTGTGGTTTTAATTTCTTTATTGTAGGACGCTTGCCTTTGGCTTTGGCTTCAATAATTCGCAGGAGCTCGTGATGATATTCGTCTTTGAATTTTTCGATCTCAAATTTACTACTGTACTGATTAACCAGCGCCAACCCCATATCCAGTTCCTTTTTATTCACAACTACATCGTCAGGCGTAAGTATCTCTTCAGACGAACGTATTTCCTCAGCAAATCGAATCTTTGTTATCACGATCACCTTTTCTACTGGATGAATAATACAGAGATTTTCGGTGCTTCTTAAAACAAAACGGGCAAGCCCTGCTTTTTTTGATTTTTTTAGCGACTGTAGGAGCAGGGCATAGGCTTTCCTGCCTTGAGTTTCTGGCTCAGAGTAATAAGAAGTTTCGTAATACATTGGATTTACCTCATCAATATTTACAAAGCTCTCTATTTCAATCATTTTGCTTTTTTCTGGACTCGCATCTTCATAATCTTTGTCCTCCAGAATCACATAATTATCGTTGATAGGGTAGCCTTTTACTATTTTTTCATAGGGTACTTCCTGGCGGGTTTTTTCGTTAATGCGTTGGTAACGAATTCTGGAATGATCTCTGCTGTCGAGCATATCAAGTCCCAACGAACTACTTTGCACGGCAGAATAGAGCTTAACTGGAATATTTACCAGTCCGAAACCAATGGAACCCTTCCAAATGGAACGCATAATGCTTCTAATATGGCTGACTCAATTTAAAATGTGCGAAATATCTCTTATCGAGTTCTGTAAAAGCTTCGCTGATAGTTAATCTGTGACCCATAAGAAGTGTTTTTAAATCAAATTCCTCAAGAATCGTTCCTTGTAACACCTCATCATAAGCCTCCAGAACTTCCCGTTCAGAAGTTCTCACTCGCTCAAGTATCGGTTGTTCTTTTTTAATATCAGGATTAGTTTTTGCTTCTGTTGAATGAGGTCTTTCGATTTCAGCCTGATCGCCTGAACTGAGAGTACCACCCAATTTTGTGATGGCTTCTTTAAGTTCCGTGATTATGTTTACACGTTCATCGATATAATGATTAAACAGATTTTTATACTCAGCAGTGTCGATATGTTCCGCGGCTTCGACAAATCGTTTTTCACTTTTCTTCACAGCATCTAATAAATGATGGAGCTGACGGATATAATTTTCATGGTATGATGTTTCCATAATCGTTTAAATAGTACTAAGTAAACGTTATGAAACACAAATGGTTTGAACGAAGAGAGATAGACGGAACAAAGACATTTTTCTTTTGGTGATTTAATAACCTTAATTCTTCTTCTTTTCGTTTAAGAAAAAACAGTGTGCTGCACATGCATGTAATTTGTAATTTTTATGTGTAGTGCCAAGCTTATGCCCCTTTGGGTCTAGTATTTCACACATCTGCTGATCTTTGTCCCTTACCCTAATAACATTTACACCTTCCAGGTCATAGAAGTTACCATTCTTATTGGCTTTTCCGAGTTTTTGCCTTTCCCATCAAAAACATTCCCGTTTCTATCAATAAAATAGATTTTCTGACCTTTAGTATTCCATGCGATATTATTCTTATCAATGTAACCCAACTTAGTGCCACCGTGAGCATGAATTCCACCTTTCGCGTCGATGAAAATCTTGGGAGTCTTTAATGTATCCTGTTTGGTTTGTTTTGTCTTTACAGGTGCCTTGGTTACCTGGCTAAATGCATCCGCAGAAATCACTGTAAATAATGCTAAAAAGTATATAAATAGCGTTTTCATTTTGTTGATTTTTATTTAAAAATAAAAATCTTCGGCCCTGTTTCAGTCAATAGAAGTCAAGTCATAACATGATATTAATCAGGCAAATACGGTGTTTTAGTGATGAAATAAATTTAGAATATGCTGCCCAGTTTCTTCTTCCTCTCATTGATCAAAATTGTTGTGTTTTTACCAGTGCTTAATTGCTTAGTTTTTGGCTAACAAAAGCTAAATAGAATATTTGCAATTATAAAGATAGTCTGCTATGATTTTTACTTTATTTTGCAGTCGTAAGGTCGGGGTGGGCAGTCGTTACCTGAAAGCGCCCCATGGCTGACAGTCGAAAAGTGACGAGATAAGTGTATCAGTTCAGTCTGAGGATAGCGGGGAGGGAATTACGGACATACGTTTTACATTAAAATCTATTTAACATAATATTAATTATGAGACACATGTTAAATAGCCTTTATTCTCTAAGAATCAACTTTAGAAAAGCGCTTTCTCAGAATCCTTGATCTCTTTCAAATAATTCAAAAATAGTTCGACTGCCTGTTTTTTTGAATCACTGAACGAATAATCCAGTTTGTTTATCAAATAATCTTCAAGATCAAAATCGTTCCGTTTAGGTAATTCTGCAACTACATTTTGGATATTCTTTATCCCAAGACTTAGTGCCGAATTAAATTCCGTTATGAATTCCTCAGCTATAGGTTTATTAGATGCCCATACTGCAAATGCAAATTCTAAGCCGGTAAAATTTTTCCACTCTTCGGCTAAATCATAAACAAAGCGGAAATTGTCTTTTTTTCCAAATGTCCTGTCACCAATCTCAACGAATGCATCAGCGTGATCGACTGTGGTAAAATCAGGGTTGACCTTCCAATAATTTTCGAGCAAGATTCTTGCTAATGCATTTGAGGTTCTGGATTGAGAATCTAGTCTGATGCTTTTAACTTCATGTATTGGTTTATCGCTAAAAATAAACACTGAATTTACTGCGCCATTTGCGCCGATGCAGTAATTTGAAATGATCGCATGCCCGGGAATCTCTAAAAGTGCGGCCACAGGAACTAAACCTATATCAGCCTGGTTTTCAATTAGTTTTTGTGCGCATTCTGAAGGAATATCTAAACTTAAATCAATTTTTTCGAAAATTCCCGCATGCTGCAGACCGTATAAAAATGGCTTGGTATTGGTATAAGAAACAGCTGAAACTCTAATCTTGCTCACAAAAAACGTTCAAATGATCTGTATTATGAAAATCGATAATTTCAAATTTATTCCCGTCGAAATACAGTTTGTAAAGAGTTGTATTTTGATGTGGAAACTCATCCATATCAGAAATTGGTCGGTTTGTCAAAAGACATAAAAAAAGTCGCATTGCTCTGCCGTGCATGCATATTAGAATGTTTTTCGCTTCATTTTCTGCAATTAGCTTTTCCAGAACTTCTAATTGTCTTTCTTTAACCTCTAAAGGACTTTCGCCATTTTCAAATTTTAAATGAAGATGTCCTTTGGTCCAGCCCTCCATCATTTGGGCAAAGGCAATCCTCATGTCTTCAGTGCTTTCTTTTCCTTCGTAAATACCCCATGCCAGCTCATCCAAACCAGCATATTGAGTCCAGGAAATCCCATCTTCAATAAATCGTTTAACAGTTTGATGTGTCCGTTTTAAAGTTGACGTATAGATCTTATCAAAGGGAACGTGTTTATATGTATTATAAAATGCTTCCGCTTGTTTCCTACCGTAATCGTTTAAATCGGTGTCCATGCCCCTTCCCTGCACCACTCCCCTCTTATTTAAATCAGTTTCACCGTGGCGAATCAAATAAATCGTTTTCTCCAAATCTTTAATTTATTACAGGTAATTTATAAAACTGAACTTTGGGCTCATCGTCAAACTTAAATTCTTTATAATCGGTTACTACATTATAAAGTGTATCTCTTTCAATCGGATGTCTGCCAACATTTTTAATAAGATCAACGAGCTCTTTTGTGCTCATTGCCGGGTTTTGCTCTTCAGCTCCCGCCATTGAGTAAATTTTGGTAGTATCATCAAGCGTGCCATCTATATCATCCACACCAAAGTTCAGGGATAGCTGTGCTGTTTCCCTGCTAATCATTGCCCAATAAGCTTTTATGTGATCAAAATTATCAAGATAGATCCTGGATATAGCATAATTGCGAAGATCTTCAATCACTGATACTTCTGGTACATGAGACATTTGATTATCCTGGTTCCTGAACTTTAATGGAATAAAAGCCTGAAATCCACCGGTTTTGTCCTGTAATTGACGAAGCCGTTCCATGTGATCTACACGGTGCCGGAATTGTTCAATGTGTCCGTAAAGAATTGTTGCGTTCGAGCGCTGACCAAGTTTGTGCCATTCTTCATGAATTTGCAACCATTGTTCTGCGTTACATTTATCTTTAGCAATTTGCTCACGAATTTCAGAATCAAAAATTTCTGCACCACCGCCAGGGATAGAGTCCAAACCCGCCTCTTTCATCAACTTCATGCCTGTGGTATAATCTATTTTCGCCTTTTTGAAAATATAGTGAAATTCAACTGGCGTCAAAGCTTTGATATGAAGTTCAGGTCGGTGTGCACGAATTTTACGAAAAAACTCAGAATAGAAAGCAACATCATATTGAGGCAAAACTCCTCCGACAATATGAACTTCTGTAACTGGCTGTCCATCATATTTTTTCACCATTTCGAACATTTCGTCCATGGTAAATTCCCAACCTTCTTCCTTCTGTTTTAATAAACGCGAGTAGGAACAAAACTTACAATCATACACACAGAGATTTGTAGGTTCAATGTGAAAGTTCCGGTTGAAAAAAGTTTTATCTCCGTGTTTCTTTTCACGAACATAATTAGCCAGAATTCCGAGGTAACCTAATTCTCCTTTTTCATAAAGAACCACCCCTTCAGCAAAGTTAATTCGCTCATTTTTAGATACTTTTTCCGCGATAGCTTTTAGCTCAACATCAAGATTATTATCAGATAAAAGAGAGTGGAGATTGTGTTCTGCGTCCATTAGCTCAAAAATACAATAAAGCCACAAATTGTCCTATCATATTGGTGTAACAATACTTTTAAGCCTTGTTTTTAATGTAGAATTTATCAGAGAAAATTTAATCTTTGTTAAAAGCGGAATTATGAAACTTGAAACGATAGCAATACATGCAGGAAATCATACTGATCCCAATTCCGGAGCAGTTGTTCAACCGATAACTCTTTCAACTACTTTTGAGCGGGGGCTAGACGGTGAATTTCCAGGCGGCTATATCTATACAAGAGCAGACAATCCAAATAGAAAATCGTTAGAAAATGTTCTCACTCAATTAGAAGGTGGTGTTGATGCCTGCGCATTTTCCTCTGGAAACGCTGCCGGTTCCGCGGTATTCCAGGCATTAAAACCCGGCAGTCATATTATTGCTCCTGACGATATGTACCATGGATTACGGAATTTAATTAATACCGTTTTCGCAGGGATATTAACGGTGGATTACCTCGATTATTCTGATTTGTCGGCAATAGAATCTGCAATCCGTCCAAACACCAAACTTATCTGGATCGAAACACCCTCAAATCCACTCTTAAAAATTTCCGACATACAGGCTATCGTTAAGCTGGCTCATCAACATGACATCATCGTTTGCTGTGATAACACATTTGCCACACCCGTTTTTCAACGCCCTTTAGATTTAGGTTCTGATATCGTAATGCACGCTACAACTAAATATTTAGGTGGCCATAGCGATGTGTTAGGAGGGGCACTAATAACCAAAAACAATGATGACTTTTGGTCGAAAATCAAAGCAAATCAGGCGCTATCCGGTGCTGTCCCTTCCCCATTCGATTGCTACATGACCGTTCGTGGTATAAAAACCTTGCCCTACAGAATGAGAGGTCATGTTCAGAACGCTATGAAAATTGCTACTTATCTTCAAACCCATGATAAGATTGAAAATGTATTTTATCCGGGATTACCCCAGCACCCTTCTCATAATGTTGCTAAATCTCAAATGAGTGATTTCGGCGGGATGCTTTCATTTACAGTGAAAGGAGGCTCGGACGCCGCAAGAAATGTTTCGAACAAGCTAAAATTGTTTACCCGGGCTACCAGTTTGGGGGGCGTTGAAAGTCTAATTGAACATCGGGCATCAATGGAGGGACCTGACACTAAAACTCCGGCCAACCTGCTTCGCATTTCAGTAGGCTTAGAGTTTATCAACGATTTAATAGTTGACCTTGAACAGGCATTAAAATAATCCAGAATAATTTTGGCAAATAGTGCATTTGGATGTATATTTGGGCTAATTTAGTGAAATAAAATTCTGTCAATACCTCTCAAAAGGTTTTGATTTATAGAGAAGCGGTGAGAGAACAGGCTCCACGACCCGCTGACAACCTAACCGGCACAGTGTCGGAAAAGGTGCCAAATCCTGTTCCCGGCAACACCGGGAAAGATATAAATTATGTAAAACCATGAACAAAGAAAAGACATTGTCTCTCCCCTTCTTATCCAATCCAACGTATATTAATGTGAATTTTTTTCGAATGTATTTGACTTATTCATTCTGTTAATCATCAAATACATTAAGTCGAAAATTTATGATGCATGAAGTGAAAACACTTCTACTTTTTAAAACATGAATACAAGAAAATTCACATATACAGACAAGTTTACTTTTGAAAATGGAGATGAGATCTCAGAACTGGAGATAGCTTATCAAACATTTGGCACACTGAATACAAAGAAAGACAATGTGGTATGGGTTTCTCATGCATTAACTGCCAATTCTGATGTATTTGACTGGTGGAATGGATTGTTTGGAGAGGATGATATTTTTAATCCTAAAGACTACTTCATCGTTTGCCCCAATGTCCTGGGATCGCATTACGGCACCACATGTCCCTTAAGTATAAATCCGGAAACTCAGCAGCCTTATTATTTATCTTTTCCGAAGTTTAATGTAAGAGATATGGCTGCTATACATAAGCTTTTAGCAGATCACCTTGAAATCGATGATATAAGTCTTTTAATTGGCGGATCATTAGGCGGACAACAAGCTGTAGAATGGGCCATATCCGAGCCTAGCCGCATTAAAAAGCTGATATTAATGGCTACTAATGCAGTTCATTCTCCCTGGGGTATTGCTTTTAATGAAAGTCAGCGACTGGCACTAGCGAGTGACCCAAGTTTTTTTGAGAACACACCTGATGGCGGAATGAAGGGATTAAAAGCAGCAAGAAGTATTGCTCTTCTATCCTATCGCAACTATCAAACCTACGGAATATCCCAGAAGGAAGATACCACAGAAAAAATAGACCATTTTAAGGCATCTTCTTATCAAAATTACCAGGGTGATAAATTAGTTAAACGTTTTAATGCTTATAGTTACTGGTATTTAAGCAAGGCGATGGACAGCCACAATGTTGGCCGTAACAGAGGTTCTGTTTCGGATGCCTTAAAACAAATTACCGCGAAGACGTTAGTTATTGGTATTAGCTCCGATTTATTATTTCCTCCTTCTGAACAACAATTATTGGCGGAAAAAATCCCGGGAGCGGCCTATCTAGAGATTGATTCCTTTTATGGTCACGACGGATTCTTAATCGAAACAGGAATATTGACTTATGAAATTATTAAATTTCTAAAAAGTTCCGCTACCGACAATCCGGTAGCTCACATGCAAAAAGATTTCAAATTAGAATAAAAAAAGGCCTGTATTTTCGAACTTACAGGCCTTTTTTTGATAATTATATCTGGTAATTTACATCCCAGGCTTCGAGATAATCACTTATTCTCTTTAAGAACATTCCTCCTAAGGCCCCATCAACTATTCTATGATCGTACGATAATGAGAGATACATCTTTTGACGGATGCCTACCATATCACCATATTCGGTCTCTATAACAGCAGGCTTTTTTTGGATTGCTCCGATTGCCAAAATTGCAACCTGAGGTTGATTAATAACAGGGGTTCCCATTATGTTTCCGAAAGAACCGATATTTGTAATGGTAAAGGTTCCATCTTTAACTTCATCGGGCTGAAGTTTGTTGTTTCGTGATCGGTTTGCTAAATCGTTCACAGATCTTGTTAAACCAACCAAATTTAGCTGGTCTGCTTTTTTAATAACGGGAACGATTAAGTTTCCTGAAGGCAAAGCAGCTGCCAAACCAATATTGATATCTGCTTTTTTAATTATCTGAGTGCCGTTAAGAGAGATATTAATCATCGGAAAATCTCTGATGGCTTTAGCGACAGCCTGAATAAAAATCGGAGTATAAGTTATTTTTTCACCTACCTTTTTCTCGAATTCAGCTTTATTCTTATCCCGCCAGTTTACGATGTTGGTAACATCAGACTCAACAAAGGATGTGACATGAGCAGCAGTTTGCAAGCTCATCATCATGTGCTCAGAAATAAGCTTCCGCATCCTGTCCATCTCTATAATTTCATCATTACCAGAAATTATTGTAGATGTACTATGGCTTCGCTCGGGCTCGGCTGGAATGCTGGATTTTTGCTTTTCTATTGAGCTTGTTTCCGACGAACGATGGTTTATATAGTCCAGAATATCCTGTTTTGTAACACGACCGTCTGCCCCCGAGCCATGGATTTTCTCAAGTTCGTCATTTGAAAGACCTTCTTCAGCAGCAATACTTCTTACTAATGGCGAATAGAACCTCGAAGTGCTGTTTTGCACCACTGGTTCACGAGTTTGTTTGTCTTTTATATGTTCAATCCCGGGAATTTCTATTTCAACAGTATTTTCTGCTTTTTCAGGAATTGGCGGACTGGTATGATTAACAATCTCTTCCTGCTTTTTGATGGGTTCGGATGATGTTTCGTCTCCGGTTTCAATTAAAGCAATCACATCTCCTACGGAGGCAACCTGATCTTCTTTAAATAAATACTTGATTAACTTTCCTGAAACTGGTGATGGTACTTCCGAATCTACTTTGTCGGTTGCAATTTCCACAACTGTTTCGTCTTCTTTTATCTGATCGCCAGGTTGCTTTAACCATTTCACAATGGTAGCTTCAGCAACGCTTTCGCCCATTTTGGGAAGTACTAGTTCAAATTGAGACATATGAATCAGCAAAAATAAACCTTTTTAGGACTTATCGATGTTCTTCTTTCAGGATGTGGAAAAGTAATGTCATGGCACTAATGGCTGCCCTTTCAATATTTTGCCGTCTGCGACCACCAAATAAGAACTTTTTGGTTATCACCCTCTTTTTTCCTGCAACCGCAACCCACACTGTACCAACTGGTTTCTCGACGGTTCCACCACCAGGACCTGCGATGCCGCTTATTGCGATAGCATAATTTGAATTGAATTTATTAAGAGAACCGCAGGCCATTTCTTTCACAACTTCTTCGCTTACCGCACCGTATTCATTTATTGTGTCAGGAGATACATCTAAGATCTTTATTTTTAATTCATTTGCGTAAGTAACGCCACCACCAAGAAAGACAGCACTTGAACCTGCATGTTGCGTAAAAAGATGAGAAAGAAAACCACCGGTACAGCTCTCGGCTACCGATAGAGTTAAATACTTCTGCTCCATGAGATCCAGAATGGCTTTTTCCAGAGCTATATCTTCAGTAGCAACAACGTATTCTTCAAGAATATTCACTATCTCGTCAACGTAGACCTGTATTTCGGCTCTCAAACTCACTTCGTTACCACCATATGCGCTTAGTCGAAGTCGAACCTGACCTAAATTTGGAAGATAAGCCAGTTTTATATGTTCAGGCAACGAATCTTCTATTGATGAAATTCGTTCTGCCAGAAATGATTCTCCAAGACCTGCAGTCAGTATGGTACAATGAACGATAGAATTTAATTGAAGTTCTTTCCGCAAACGTGGAAGTACTTCCTCTTCCACCAGGTATTTCATTTCGAACGGAACTCCCGGCATCGATACGTATATAATTCCATCGGAGTTGAACCACATTCCGGGTGCTGTCCCGTTTTTATTTAATAACACCGTACAATTATCTGGCACATCAGCCTGTCTGATATTTGTTTCGAGCAAAGGACGGTTAGTGCGTTCAAAAATGCGGGCGACGTTTACAAGGGTGGCTTCATCTTGTTTAAAACCGACCTTAAAAAACTCAGCCAAACTAACCTTTGTAATATCATCTTTTGTCGGACCTAAACCGCCCGTGATTAAAATCACCTGAGCACGCTGTGAAGCAGCATTAAGCGCTTCGAGGATGTGATTTTTATCATCAGAAACAGAGGTAATCTGCTTTACACGTATGCCTGCATCATTTAGTTTACCGGCAATCCATGCAGAATTGGTATCTACAACCTGCCCAATGAGAATCTCATCGCCAATTGTTATTATCTCAGCTAATATCATTAATAGAAACCACCGCTATAAGGGCTTCGGCGGCTTAGTTTTAAATCCTGAAGTATTGATGCCCTTACACGCAAATCTACGCTATAACTTTTATATAAGCCGAAAGGAACCCAACTAAATGCCAGATCCCAGCAATGAAGATCGCGGTTAATTGCAAGAGATGTAGTACTGAATTTATTAGCTTTAAAATCCCAGCCCGACTGATAACTAACTTTCCATTTTGGCGTTACGCTAAAGTCTCCGTTAAAATTTAAGTTGTTTGTAATACTCTTCATCAAACCGTTATTTGAAAAGAAAAAGCTATAGGACGCACTTAAATTCCATGGAACACTAAAGTCGACAAATCCGTTCGGATTTCTCAAAATCTCAGAAATGTCTTGCTGTTGTTGTTGGGTTGTGTTAGGATTATCTTGTCTGTTCGTTAAATCCTCCTGTCTTCTTTTAAACGCAGCGGGGTTAAGATTAAACCCTGTTGAGAAAGAAAAACTGGCTAGTCGGGCTAACCCACCGCCCTCTCTGAATAAATATCCTGCCCGTTGGCCAAGGCTATCTAAACGATATGGATCTAAGTTTCCCTGAAACGATATGCCAAGCTTTTGTTTGAAAAATGCTGTGCGACCTCCAAAAGCTATGGTTGAAAGTTTATTATAGCCCTTTGCTGTGAAATCATAATTCCCGTTAAAGGTAAGTCCCTGAATAATTGGTATTTTTTGAGAAGCTGAGGTGGTATCACTTTTCGACTTAACCTTCGCTTCTATATTATTTTCGAACGAAAAACTCATACTTGCCGAACGGCCCTGACCAGGTCCGCCACCTGGCGATTGTTCAAAAATAGAATACCGTGTATTTCTAAGCGGACTATTTAATGGAATATCGTCGAAATTAGAAAGGCTTTTATAAAATCCAAAATTATTGCCGCTAAAATCAGGGACATAGGAAAATCCAAAGCTTGGAGTTAAAACATGCCGAATAGCCATCAGATTTCCTTTTCGGAAAGGATACATACCATAGAGCTTCGTACTCAGTCCACCATTTAATGAATAATTATAATTTCGTCTAAAGCCCTGAACAGTATCAATCCGAATATTACCGGCAATGCTCTCATCATAACTTTTCCTTATAGTTTGTAATGTCCAGCGCTCGCCATAACTTATTCCAGAGCTGAACTGGAAATAATTTAGCAAGTTGAACGACATACTTATGGGTACACTATGCTGAATGCCATTTCTGAATTGTTTTAATGTGGACTTCTTGAATAGCGAATCTTCACGTACACCGTTAATGGAGTTGGAGCCCTGCATACTATATCCAACGGAAATGCGCTCGTACCATTTCGGATTTCCCACGCTGTTCTTATTCTCAAATGGATTTAGGGTACTCATCCCCAAATTGAAGGTAGGCAGGTCGAGTGTAACCAACCGACGGGTAAGATCCTGGTTATGTCTTAAGGTAGCACCAAAATTAAACAGGTTATTTGCAAATGTTTTCTGATAGCTTATACCTGACGAAATACTGTTATTCGTCGCTTGCTCAATTCTATCTCCGGCAACCCTGGTATCTCTGAAATATGAACTTGTTCCGACGTTTACATTAGCCGAAAAACTTGTTCCGGGGTTCGCTTCCGCACTTTGAGAATGGGTCCATTGAATATTAAAGCTAGTACTCGGCTTAGCACCCGGCGTACCTTCGATGCCGTTTCCATTTCTTAAAGAGGCATAACTTAAATTTAAGCCGCCGCTATATTTATAGTTTTTTCTATACCGGGCTAAAAGATTAGACTCGTAGGATAGCTTACTATAAAGTGAACCTCTGACTTCTGCATCCCAATAATCGTTTATACCGAAATACCAACCCAGCCCACGCATGAAAAAGCCTCGGTTTGCATCTTCACCAAACGTTGGAAAAAGAAGTCCTGATGCGCGCTTATTGGTTTTGGGAAAGAATCCGAAAGGAAGGGCGACGGGCAAGGGTACATGCTCGATAACCAGGTAAGCCGGACCGCTAACTATTTGCTTTTCAGTAACAATACCTTTGGTTATATGGATTCCAAAATGAGTGTACGGCTCTGGCAAACTACAGGTACTGTATATTCCATTTGTAAAAAATCCTTCGTTGTATTCGTTCTTCTTAAACTTACGTGCCTGTATAAATCCACCCTCTACTTCTGTGAGTACCCCATAAGAAAGCGCTCTTTTAGAGGTAAAATTGAAGGTTAAAGAATCGGAGGTAACCGGTGGCTCAGAGCCCTGTTTAATTATAGGTCTGCCTTTATAAACTGAATACTTATTTTTCAGTCCACTTGCAAATAGCAGTTTCTTAGTTTGATCGAGTCGGATAAAGCTGGATGACAATTCCATCTCTTCATAAGATATTCGTGCATTTCCGTATAAGTAAACTATATTGCCATCAATGCTAAATTTAATAGAGTCCTCGGCACTGTAATGAATCTCTGAACTTAATCCTGAAGCGGATTTAGAATTTTTTGCTAAACTGTCCGTTATAGCTAGAGAATCGGTTTTAGGGGATATATTTCGGGATGTATCAGGCCTTTGAGGTCTTTGCTGCGCATAGATATCAAGGCTTGATAATATTAGTACGATCAAAAACAGGTTTCTCACAAAAAACTTTTTGATAAATTTCAAATTTGATAATGAATATTATTTTTGCAATGATAAATGCGAGTTCAAAATTAATGAAAATAAACCCATTGAAAAGATTGCATATTGTATTTTTAACTTTTTTAACATCTCTACTGTTCCCATCCTTCACTAATAACCACTCAGTCAATCAATATCGTATAAAAACAATTGTAATTGATGCAGGACATGGAGGAAAAGCTGTTGGAGCTCTGGGCAAATATTCAACAGAAAAAAAGATAACCTTACAAGTCGCCCTACGTTTAGGAAAAGCGATAACAAATACGTTTCCGGATGTAAGAGTACTTTATACACGAACCTCTGATGTTTTTGTACCCAATGAGAACAGAACAAATCTGGCAAATCGAACTAAAGCCGACTTGTTTATCTCAATTCATTGCAATTCGATGCCTAGTTCAAAGACAAACAGAACGAGCATTAAAGGAGCAGAAACTTTTGTTGCCGGCTTTGGAAGAATTGATGAACAAGATGTGGCAATAAGGGAGAATGCTGATATTTTGTTAGAAAAAGATTATAAAAGTAAATACGGAGGGTATGATCCTAAAGATCCTGAAAGCATGATTATTTTCTCGTTAATGAAAAACCAGTTCAGAGATCAAAGTATAAAACTTGCAAAACTGATCCAGAACGAATATATAGCTTCAGGAAGGGTTGATCGTGGCGTAAAGGAACAAAACATTCTTATCCTGCAGCGTGCGGGCATGCCTTCTGTACTAACGGAAATAGGATTTATAAGTAATCCGGAAGAAGAAAGATTTATGAATTCTGAATCAGGACAGAATGAAATTGTAAAAAATATCGTTACTGCCATCCGAAACTTTAAAACACAAGCAGAATTAAAATAGGAGAAATAGCTTTTTTAAAATATGTTTTCACAAGCAAATGAATATTAGAAAATTAAGTGCAGAGAAGAGACCTTTGAAAACAGTTACAGCCATATTGATAACCGTATTATTCCATCCTTTTTACTCTTTAAGTAAAACGGAAGAGCCGGCGCCATTCCGTATTAAAACAATTGTAATTGATGCCGGCCATGGAGGACACGACGGTACCACACGCGGATTAATAGCCAGGGAAAAAGATGTTGCTTTACAAGTAGCCCTTAAACTGGGAAAAACTATCGAAGAAACGCTTCCTGATATTAAAGTGGTTTATACCAGAACAGAAGACGTATTTGTTCCACTTTATGAAAGAATAGGATTGGCGAATAAAATCAAGGCAGACATTTTTATATCTATTCATTGCAATTCAATGCCTTCAAGCATGAGAAACAGAACCTCGGTTAGAGGGACAGAAACCCTGGTATCGGGGTTTAACCGCTTAGGGCAACAGGACGCAGCTATACACGAAAATGCATCTCTCCTTCTGGAAAAAGATTATAAAGATAATTATGGGGGTTTTGACCCTAATGACCCAGAGAGTATCATCATTTTTTCATTGATGAAAAATCAATTCAGAGACCAGAGCATCCGTTTGGCAACTTTAATGCAAAAAGAATATGTTGCCACGGGAAGAATTGACAGAGGAGTAAAAGAACAAAGTCTGGCAGTATTGGCAAAAGCCGGTATGCCGGCCGTATTAACTGAAATAGGTTTTATCAGCAGCCCGCAGGAAGAAGAATATATTACTTCTGAGTATGGTCAAAACGAAATTGTAAATAGTTTGTTAAAAGCAATTCAAACATATAAGAAACAAGTTGAATTACAATAGTATCTTTGCCCAACAAAATCACGTATAGCTTTGAAAATTACTAACGAAACAAAAGTCGGCATCCTTGCTGCAGTTGCGATAACGATTCTAGTATTAGGTTACAGTTTTTTAAAGGGCAATAATGTCTTTTCCAGCGAAACCGAATTTTATGCGACATATAAAAGCGTAGAGGGTTTAACAGTTTCAAAACCCGTTTTAGTAAACGGCTATCAAATAGGTAGAGTATCCGCATTAGAGTTACAACCCAATGGAACAATCCTGGCTCAATTTAAGATCAGTTCTGATTACGAAGTTCCGAAAAACACGATAGCACGCCTGGAAAGCACCGATTTATTAGGCGGAAAAGCAATAGTTTTTGAACTTGGAAACAGTAAGGTATACGCTTCCGATGGCGACACTCTGAGAGCAAATTCAGAAAAAAACATAATGGAACAAGTTCAGCCTATGCAAAAGAAAGCTGAACAAATTATAGGCAGACTCGACTCTGTTTTAACGTCTGTAAATAATACTATAAGTCCGGATTTTCAGAGAAATTTTAATAAAAGCTTTGCCAGCATTGCAAGAACACTTGAAACGCTCGAAGGAACAACTCAAAAGGTTGATAATCTCGTGGGTGTTGAAAGCACGCGTATCGAAGCAATTATGGGTAATCTTGAATCAGTGTCAGCTAACTTTAAAAACAATAACCAAAGGATTAATGCAGTAATGTCTAATCTGGAGAAAGTTACTGATCAATTTGCACGTTCTAATTTTGAGCATACAATCAAAAATGCAGACAAGGCTGTTGCCGATATGCAAGCTGCAATTAATAAAGTTAATAGCGGCCAGGGAACACTAGGGCAACTTATAAATGATGAAGGTCTATATAATAATTTGAATAATGCTTCTGCCAATCTTGATAAACTGATGATCGATTTAAAAGCAAATCCTAAGCGATATGTGAGTTTCTCTGTATTTGGAGGAAAAAAAGACTAACACTTTGTTAAAGAAAGTTCATTTCTGGAGTCGGGTAAAAACAACCTGACATTAAGATGGATTTGATGGTATTCGGTTAAATCTCGAATGTTTGTCCTTCCAGAGCTAATTTAGAATTAGCAAATACCGTTCTGCATTCTTCAAGCAAAGGATCAAGCTCGCGGTATCGGGCGGAAAAGTGGCCCAGTAGCAATTGTTTTACACCTGCTCTTACCGCTATCTCTCCTGCCTGCAAAGATGTGGTATGGAAGGTTTCAATTGCACGATTTAACATGTCATTCATAAAAGTGGCTTCATGATATAAAGTGTCCACTCCTTTAATGCTATCTAAATAGCTCCCACTACAAAGTGTGTCTGAACAATACGCATAACTACGGGGCGCTGGTGCCGGAGTTGTTAGCTCATCGGCAGAATAAACTCTGCCCTTTTTATCAGTAAAGCTGGCTCCTCTTTTTAATTCAGGAATTAAGTCGATTGGTATTTTTAACTCATCGAAAATTTCCTTACGAATTTTTCTTGAACGCTTTTTCTGAACGAACTTGAATCCTGTACATGGAATTCGGTGATCTAAAACGAATGTTTCAATAGTTACATCGCCGTTTTCAAAAATTTTCTCAGAATGATTCACCTGGGTTGGATAAAAAACTAGCGGGTATCTGAGTTGAGTTTGCGAATATTTAAATTGGACATCCAAAATCTCCATGAGTTCCGGAGGGCCATATAAAAACACAGGTCTTGTTCTGCCGTTTAAATGCAACGAAGAAAGTAGGCCAATTAAGCCCAGGTAGTGATCACCATGAAGGTGACTAATTAATATGTGCTCAATACGCTGAGCTTTTATATTGTTCCTGAGTAGCTGTACCTGCGTTCCCTCCCCGCAATCAATTAGAAAATGACGCTCATTTATATTTAAAAGTTGAGAACTGGGATTGCGGTTATATATTGGAGTTGCAGAGCTGCTGCCTAAAATAGTTACATCAAACCTCATGCATATGCGTCAGCAATTATCTGGCCTCTTTTTTTAATTCTCTTTCAATTTCTTCCATGAAGATCAAATCAATTGCTTCTTCAACACTCGGAACGATAGAAAGAACGTTTTCCAACTGGGATATGGTTACTAAGCGATTAATGTTCTCATTTAAACCAGTGATTATAAAGCTGCCATCAGAATTCTTGCAAAGTCTGTGACCAACAAGCAAACTGCTTAAGCCGGAAGAATCGGAATATTTAACAGCCGAAAGATCGAGAATGATGTTTCGTAAGCCTTCTGTATTGGTAAGAATAAATTCAGATTTAAGTTGTGGTGAAATCAAACTATTAAGTTTAGATTCATTTAACTTAATTAAAACGTACTTCTCGTGTTTGTCTATTGAGAACTTCATATCACTCTTTCCTGTAAATAAATGCTTTGATACAATATTAAAAAAATATTTTCAATTTAAACGATTTAAACTCTCGATGATATTTTTTTCTACTCTTTTATATATTTCAGGTGAATCTGATCTGATAAATGATTCGCCGGTAATATGTTCATAAAGTTCAATGTACCGATTTGAAATTGATTCTACAAGTTCAAAATCCATTTCTGGTACCTTTTGGCCATCTTTTCCCTGAAATCCGTTTTCTATCAGCCATTTCCTCACAAATTCTTTTGATAGCTGCCTCTGAGGCAATCCCCTATCCTGCAACTCTTCGTATCCTTCTTTATAAAAATATCTTGATGAATCGGGTGTATGTATTTCATCAATCAAATGAATGCGTCCTTCGTTTTTTCCAAACTCGTATTTGGTGTCTACCAGAATTAACCCCCGCTCAGCAGCTAGTTCCGTTCCTCTTTGATATAAAAGGCGAGTATAATTTTCTAGCTGTGTATAGTCTTCTTCGGACACAATTCCTTTCGAAATGATCTCTTCCCGGGATATATCTTCATCATGCCCAACTGAAGCTTTTGTTGTCGGAGTAATTATAGGTTCTGGCAGTTTATCGTTTTCCTTAAGTCCCTCCGGCAATTTAACGCCACAAACTTCTCGTCGACCGGCGCTGTATTCACGCCATGCATGACCCGCAAGATATCCCCTGATTACCATCTCGACTTTAAACGGTTCACATATTTTTCCAACGGTAACGCTCGGATCCGGTACATCCAGCACCCAGTTTGGAACGATATCCTGAGTTGCATTCAAAAATTTCGCTGCAATCTGATTCAAAACCTGCCCTTTAAAAGGAATCGGCTCCGGCAACACAACATCAAATGCCGAGATACGGTCTGAAACGACCATTACTAAAAGCTTATCTCCGATTGTATAAACATCCCGTACCTTTCCTTTATAAAAATTGGTTTGTCCGGGTAGTTTAAAATGAGTTTCCTTTATTGCTGACATGAATGAAATGAATGATTATAGAAATAGAGAATGAAAAAGATTAAATTTTACGGGGCAAAATTAATTTTTTATGTCAAAAGCTCAACATTCACCCTTTAAAATTCCCTGCTCTCCTACTGTATATCTCCGTATGCCTTTAAAATCTGTTTTACGAGTTTGTGACGCACCACATCGTCACCGTTTAAATAAATGAAATCAATTCCCTTAATATCAGTTAAGATTCTTAGTGCGGTTTGCAAACCTGATTGTTGCTTCTTTGGTAAATCGATCTGAGTTACATCTCCGGTTACAATAAATTTCGCCGAAGGGCCCATCCTGGTGAGAAACATCTTAATTTGCATATCTGTTGTGTTTTGGGCTTCATCCAAAATCACGAAACAATTGTCGAGAGTTCTTCCACGCATAAAAGCTAAGGGAGCAACCTCAATAGTACGGTTTTCAAGATAAACTTTCAGCTTTTCAGGAGGTATCATATCATCCAGTGCATCGTAAAGCGGACGCAAGTACGGATCGATTTTTTCTTTTAGATCTCCCGGAAGGAAACCAAGATTCTCGCCGGCTTCAACTGCAGGACGAGTTAATATAATTCGTTTTATTTCTTTGTTTTTTAGCGCTCTAACAGCTAAAGCAACTGCTGTATACGTTTTACCCGTACCCGCCGGACCGATAGCAAAAAGAATGTCGTTCTTGGTAATGCTGTCAACCATTTTCCGCTGATTCGCTGTTCGGGCTTTAACAACAATTCCGTTGTGCCCAAAAACTATTGCTTCACTTCCGGCGGAGGAATTTTGCACAGGTTCACCTTCGGATTGCAGGCTTATTTTAGCATCCAGTAAACGCTCAAGTTCATTAGTGCTTAAGCTTTGATATTTATCTATATGCTGAATTATATTCGAAAATCTGGAAGTAAAGATTGCTATTTCGGCTTCATCTCCTAAAACCTTCACCTCGTTTCCACGGGCTACGATTTTAATTTTGGGGAATTGCCTTTTTATTACTTCAAAATACTCATTATTTGATCCCCAGAGTGTTACGGGGTTTATATTCTCAAGATCTATTTTTAGTTCGTTCAAGTTCCAGTTTTTTTAGTTTCCTGATTTTTTATGCAATTAAAATTCAATATTTGCAGGTTATAAGCCTCTCGCAAGGTTAATAATAAATATTCATATTTTAATGGCTATAATCACTTTAACAACCGATCTCGGTTACAAAGATTTTTATCAGGCTGCCCTGAAAGGGAGTATCCTGACCTTATTGCCTAATGTGAATATCATTGACATCACTCATAATATATCTGCGTTTAACATTCCACAAGCGGCTTTCGTTTTAAAAAATGCATTTCCCTACTTTCCTAAAGGAACCGTTCATTTAATAGGAATTAACTCTGTATTTGATGAAAAGACGAAATACCTTGCAGTGAATTATAAAGGACACTATTTCGTAGGGTCGGACAATGGAGTTTTTTCTTTAATATTTGATGAGCACCCGTCCGAAATTGTAGAGCTCAGTATTATGCAGGATCTGAAATTCCTGCACTTTCCATTAACTGACATATTCGCCAAAGCTGCCTGTCACCTTGCAGCCGGAGGAAAAATGAAAGAAATTGGAATTCCCATCGATGAGCTGGAAGAAAAAGTGCACTTGCAGCCCGTTATTGAGCATAATGTAATTAAAGGAAGCGTTATTTATATCGACTCGTTCCAAAATGTTATCACCAATATATCTAAAGACCTGTTTTCCAAAATTCAACAAAACAGGGACTTTATGTTATACTTTAGAAAAAACGAATCGATATCTCAGCTAAGCTGGCATTATAACGAAGTACCGGAGGGCGAAAAGCTTTGCCTTTTTGGGATAAGCAATTATTTGGAGATAGCAATTAATAAAGGAAATGCAAGTGGTTTACTGGGCCTGCATCTAGGTGATATTGTACGCGTTGAATTTAGTTAATTGACGCTCAAGTGATTTTAGGGTGGCTTTTTAAGCCAGGAAAAACACTAATTTTGTGCACCTTTTAAAGGTGCTTTTTATTTTAACATTGGATGGCAAGAAACAGATTTAATAGTGGTACAGCTCCCGAACAGGAACTTTCAAAAGCTAAAATAAACAAGGAATCAATTCGCAAAATATCGGGCTTATTAAATTACCTGAAGCCCTACAAATGGAAGTTCATTATCGGCCTTATTTTTCTATTTTTTTCCAGCTTAACGGGCCTGGCCTTCCCTATTTTATTAGGGGCAATGATCGACGCGGCACAGGGAAATCAGAAATATGCTTTTATACCTGCCAGTATTAATCTTATTGGAATTATTTCTTTTATAATTCTGTTCTTTCAGTCTTTCGTTTCCTTTTTCAGGATCAAACTTTTTGTAGAAGTTGCAGAAAAATCTCTTGCAGATATTCGCCGCGACACCTATTTTAAATTAATCACCTTACCTATGGATTTCTTTGCCAACCGCCGGGTTGGTGAATTAAACAGCAGGTTATCATCCGATTTATCTCAAATTCAAGATACATTAACAACTACTTTGGCCGAGATGTTAAGACAAATCGTGATATTAATAGGTGGAGTAGCATTGTTATTCATTATTTCGGTTAAGTTGACTTTCCTCAATTTAACTGTTCTTCCTGTGTTAGTGGTAGTGGCTATTTTCCTTGGAAAGCTTATTCGTAAAGTTTCGAGACAAGCTCAAGATAAACTGGCAGAATCGAATACTGTGGTTGAAGAAACCTTACAGGGAATAGGAAATGTTAAAGCTTTTGTTAATGAAGCTTATGAAGCTAACCGATATGATTCAAGTTTAAGAGAAGTTGTTAAAATAGCTCTTAAAGGCGCCACTTACCGTGGCGGATTTGCATCCTTTATTATCTTTTGTTTGTTTGGAACCATTGTGGGTGTTATTTGGTATGGATCTATTCTGGTATCGCAAAACGAACTTTTGGTAGGCAGCATGACTACTTATATATTATATGCGATGTTTGTCGGAGCGGCAATGGGAACATTCCCTGAGTTGTATGCAAACGTTCAGAAAGCAATTGGCGCCAGCGAAAGAGTGATGGAAATATTAAATGAACAGAACGAGCCAATTTCTATTAATGCTGTCGAGAATAATACCAAAAAGATCATCAGCGGAAGCTTGGAGTTTAAAGATGTTGTTTTTGCATATCCATCCCGTAAGGAAATAACAGTTTTAAAAGGACTTTCTTTCGATGCAAAAGCGGGAGAAAAAGTAGCTATAGTGGGTCCTAGTGGTGCAGGAAAATCTACGATAGTTTCCTTAATTCTTCGTTTTTATGAGGCACAGCAGGGTCAATTACTTTTTGATGGGATGCCCGCTGAGAACTTCGCTATTACAGATATCAGGAATCAGGTAGCGATTGTTCCACAGGATGTAATTTTATTTGGTGGAACCATAAAGGAAAATATAGCGTATGGTAAAATTGGTGCAAGCGATAAAGAGATCATCGCGGCAGCAGAAAAAGCAAATGCACATAATTTTATAAGCGGCCTGCCCGAGCAATATGACACCTTAGTTGGTGAGCGAGGAATTAAATTATCGGGCGGACAACGCCAGCGTATTGCAATAGCGAGAGCTTTATTAAAAGACCCGGCAATTTTAATTCTTGATGAGGCCACTTCATCCCTTGATTCGGAATCTGAACGTTTGGTTCAGGAGGCTCTGGAAATTCTTATGAAGAACAGGACGTCCATTATTATCGCTCACAGACTTTCGACTATCCGCGAAGCCGATAAAATTGTTGTTCTGGAAAAGGGTGTTGTAATTGAGAGCGGAACTCACGAAGAACTTCTTAAAAACGAGGAAGGATTGTACAGGTATTTAAGCCAGTTGCAGTTTGAAGCATAATGTTTACGAATTACGATTTTTGATTTACGAATAAGTACTGAGATACTCAAATCTCGTATCTAACCTCTCATATCTATTTTAATGAAATTAACTATTTGGGGTGCTGCCCAACAGGTAACTGGAAGCATGCACCTCCTTGAAATAAATGATTATAAAATTCTGGTCGATTGTGGACTGGATTACGAGCGAGACACCCGACTAGAGGAAAATGAATTTTTCCCTTTTAACCCGGGTGAAATCGATGTCGTGATACTTACACATGCACATATTGATCATTCCGGGAACTTACCTACGCTAATCAGAGCTGGATTTGAGGGACAAGTTGTTTGCACCTCACCTACGGCAGATTTAGCCGAGCTGCTTTTGCTTGATTCGGTTAGTATTTTTGAGAAAAAAAGCAAAAGCACCAGAAGGGGAAAAAAGCATTCTTCGGGCCCCAGACCTCTATTCTTTCAAAAACATGTTATGGAGGCGGCCGACCGGTTTGTAACGTTAAGTTTTAACAAGCCATTCAGGTTAAGCGGCGATATCGAGATTGAATTAATTCCAGCAGGACATTTGCTTGGTGCTGCTTCTGTTGTAATAACAACAACCGAACATGGAATACAGCGTAAGACTGGTTTTACGGGTGATATCGGAAGGAAAAATTATCCTGTGCTCATCGATCCGCAAAGATTGCCGGCATTAGACTTTTTAGTTTGTGAGTCGACTTATGGCGGTCGTTTTCATTCTAAAGAAAGTACAATCGAAGATGTTCTGATTGAAGAAATCGAAAACGCATGCATAAAAACTCCGGGCCGTCTAATTATTCCAGCGTTTAGTATCGGGCGCACCCAAGCCCTTGTTTATAGCTTAAATAAGATTTTTACCAAAGGCATACTTCCACGGGTTAAAATATTTATTGATAGCCCGCTGGCAAATTATGCCACAGAAATATACCGGAAATACTTAAGTCACTTAAGTGAGGATGCCCAAGACTTTTACAAACAAATGGGCGACGGCTTTGAGTTTGAAAACCTTTTTTATGTTCAGGATATGAAGGAAAGCCGTGAGCTTTCAAATTACCTGGAGCCCTGTATAATCGTTTCGTCTGCGGGGATGCTGGAGGGCGGACGGATTCAAGACCATTTATACTATAATATATCGAACTACTATTGCACCATACTCTTCATTGGCTACAGTGCTAAAGGAACATTAGGGCATCGTTTATTGCGAGGGGATCCTTATGTGCATATCCGCGACCGTGAACTGGCTGTGTATGCAACGATCAAGAAAACTGATTTGCTGAGCGGACATGCAGATCATGATGACTTAATCGACCTTATAAAACATCAGGATAAAAACAGGTTGAAGCAGGTATTTTTGGTACATGGTGAGCTTGAGAGCATGAACGCAATGGCTACCGAATTAAATGCTGAAGGATACAGGGCGCTCATACCTGAGAAAGGGGTCTGTTATGATTTGTAACACAAGACTCAAGAATACATTAGTGTTCCCATAAGATAAGCGGGCATTCTAAAGGAATGGATATTAATTCATTTACCGGAATTATCCTGGCTGTGAAATCCGTTGCGGGCCTGTCTGACTCAAAAATAAGGGAGAATTGATAAACACCCTCACCAATACTGGTATATTCGGTTATCGTTCGCCTGTAAATCGAGTAATCGTCTGTCGCATCCGCATACAGTTCGACACAAATATTTTTTGTCGATAAATCTCCAAGAAAAACTTCAAAATTAAAGAGATAGGAATTTTGGAGATATTCAATGGTTGAATTTATGAACCGTATACTTCCCCATTTCGTCTCCATTTCATGCCTCCAGTCTACAATGATCTTTCCTGCCTTTCCATTGTCCATTGAACGCTTCGCATATTGGGCGGCGGCGGGTAAGTAATAGTCCTCTGTATAATCACGAACAGAACGGTTTGCCGAAAATTTCGGGGTTAGCCGGGCCATGCTTTCGCGGATGCGTTTAACCCAGGCTACCGGAATTCCCTCATCGTTACGGTTATAAAATTCAGGAACGATCGCCTGCTCCAGAAGCTCATACATCTGCCCAGCCTCGGCCTTATCCCTCTCAGTGATATTCTGAATATCATAGCGGTTATTGATGGCCCAACCAATGTCGGGTTCGTAAGCTTCGTTCCACCAGCCATCCAGAACTGATAAGTTGAGCCCCCCGTTTACGAGTACTTTCATACCACTGGTTCCGCAGGCCTCCCAAGGACTTCGGGGCGTATTCATCCACACGTCCACTCCCTGCACCAACTCTTCGTTAAGTTGCATATCGTAATCGCCCAAGAAAATCACTTTGTTACTTAAGTCTCTCTGATCGATAAACTTAATCCAATCCTGAACCTGTGCCTGTCCATATTTATCCTGGGAATGAGGTTTACCGGCAATGACCAACTGTACGGGCCTGTCGGGGTGACTAAGTAATTTATGCAGCCGGTCGGGATCACTCAACAATAGATTCGTACGTTTATACTCGGTGAAACGTCGGGCAAATCCCAAGGTGAGAACCTTCGGATCAAATATTTTACGGGCATTATCAATTTCGGTTTGAGATCTCCCATTAAGGGCCAGTTGCCTTGCATATCGCAAATGAATGTGATCTATCAGCGTTTTCTTTGAATCGCACCGAAGCGCCCATAGTCTTTCATCAGCAATACAACGCATATTTTGTTCTAAGGCATCTAGCGTCCCCAGCCAGCGGTTTTTACCACAGCTCTCTGTCCACAGTCGATCAGCTTCGGCAGAATCCCATGTGGGCATATGTACGCCATTTGTGACAACGCCGACAGGAATTTCGGCAAATGGCCAACGACGAAACAGGGGCGCAAATAAGTTTTTACTTACATTTTGATGCACCTTACTTACTCCGTTTAGGTGTGCACAGCCCCGAATTGCAAGGTTAGCCAAATTGAAGCACTCCGAAGAATCTTGTGGGTTTACCCTCCCCAATGCAAGAAAGTCGTGCATAGATGTTTTTAACCTTCCCTGTACGTACGAATCCAAATATTCCTCGATAAATTTCGCAGAAAAACAATCGAAACCAGCGGCGACTCCGGTATGGGTAGTGAAAATATTGCC
>CAMPKC010000058.1 GCA_946887045.1 uncultured Sphingobacteriaceae bacterium
GGGAATGATTATGAGATGAATGGCTATGCAATTTTTTCAAAATTACGCATACATAATAAAGGCAAACTTGATTTTCCGAACATGTCGAATGGTAACGATGTGATTTTTGCCGATTTCAAAATAAACAACAAAAAAATACGTGTTTACAACGCTC
The DNA here is from genome assembly GCA_946887045.1 of uncultured Sphingobacteriaceae bacterium. The sequence continues at coordinate 155 of CAMPKC010000058.1, forward strand.
ATTTACAGTCTATCAACTTTCAGCCAGAAGATTATGAGTACTTAAAAGATGTAAAGGAAATAAATACCGATGTAAATTCGACCAAACGTTTGAGCCGGAGAATGAAAAACGCATTCATTAAACGTAGCGAACAAGTTCAATTCCTGAAAGAACACGCCCAAAACTCAAAAATGCCTTATATTATTGCAGGTGATTTCAACGACACACCGGTGTCGTACGCAGTTAATACCCTCGTAAAAGGAATGAAAAACAGCTTTCGGGAAAAGGGAAGCGGGTTTGGAATTACCTATAACGGCGATTTCCCCAACTTTCAAATTGACTATATTCTTACCAGTCCAGAGTTCGATGTTAAAAACTACATTATTATCGACAAGAAGCTTTCTGATCATTACCCGGTTAGAAGCGATCTTGAACTCAAAGATCAAGAAGATTGAAATTATTTTCTTTCAACTCTATTAATTAAGTTTGATGCGCTTACTTTAATGCCTTATCATGAATAAAGATTTGCTTGTTTATAATACATTAACAAGAAAAAAAGAGGTTTTTGAACCTTTAAATCCTCCTTTTGTAGGGATGTACGTTTGTGGCCCTACTGTTTACAGTGATGTTCACCTTGGAAATTGCCGCACGTTTGTATCCTTCGATCTGATATACAGGTACCTTCTTCACCTTGGCTTTAAAGTAAGATATGTAAGAAACATTACCGACGCCGGCCATTTGGAAGGCGACAGAGACGAAGGAGATGATAAATTTTCGAAAAAGGCACGCTTAGAACAGGTAGAGCCTATGGAAATTGTACAACGCTATACCATCGGCTTCCGCGATGTAATGCAGCTGTTTAATACACTTCCGCCCAGCATTGAACCTACAGCAACCGGGCATATTGCAGAGCAGATCGAAATGGTTAAAGAAATCATTGAAAATGGTTTTGCTTACGAAGTAAATGGAAGTGTATACTTTGATGTAGATAAATACAGTCAGCAAAATAATTATACCATTTTAACGAATCGCAATATGGACGATCTGCTGACAAATACCCGGGAACTGGGCGGTCAGGATGAAAAACGCGGCCGTTTAGATTTTGCGTTATGGATAAAGGCAAAACCCGAGCACATAATGCGCTGGCCTTCTCCATGGGGATGGGGCTTTCCGGGCTGGCATATCGAATGCTCGGCAATGAGCAGCAAATATCTCGGCGATACGTTCGACATACATGGCGGAGGAATGGATCTTGCAGCTACACATCATACAAATGAGATAGCACAATCGCAGGCCTGCAACCATAAAACTCCTGCTAAATATTGGTTGCACACGAATATGTTAACGGTAAACGGTGCCCGCATGTCCAAATCTGCGGGAAATGGATTCCTGCCGCATGAATTGTTTACGGGAAACCATCCCCTGCTAACTCGTGGATTTTCACCGATGGCAGTCCGTTTCTTTATGCTCCAGGCGCATTACCGCAGCACATTGGATTTCAGCAATGATGCTTTGGAAGCTTCGGACAAAGGCTTTAAACGCCTGATGAGCGCTTGTGCCCTGGTAGACAAACTAAAAACGTCCGAAAATTCGGAAGTGAATATAACTGCGATACAGGAACGATGCTATGCCGCAATGAACGATGACTTTAACAGTCCGGCCGTTATTGCCGAACTATTTGAAGTTGTAAGAATAATAAATAGCGTTCATGATGGTAAAACTGCAATTTCCGCAAATGATCTCGAACTGTTAAAATCATTAATCAATGATTTTATATTTAACGTTCTCGGCCTGAAGGAAGAAACCTCGCAGACCGACGATTTGAGCCATTTGATGGACTTCATTATTAAACTTCGTCAGGAGGCAAAAAGCAATAAAGATTACGCTACTTCCGATAAAATACGGATTGGCTTACTGGAATTGGGAATCCAGATTAAAGACGGGAAAGAGGGCAGCACCTGGAACAAAGTATAAATCACAGACATACGTACAACAAAATCAAAAATTTAACGCTCTTATAAAAGTGAATACATACCTATGCGCATAGCTATCATACGAACGCTCGTCCTATTATTTTCGTCAACTGGCCTTGCTGTGTCGCAAACAACAGATAAGGTTAGTCAGCTTATTTCTGCTGAAAACTATTTTGCGGCAATGGTGAAAGAGAAAGGCATTAAAAAAGCTTTTCTATCGGTTTCTGATGAGAATACAATTATTTTCAGACCAGGTCCGGTTAATGCTACAAAATATTTTAAAGGAAGATCCGACAGCTTAGGGCACTTAAACTGGAGTCCGGCGTTTGCCAGAATAGCTAAAAGCGGAGACTGGGGCTTTACGAGCGGGCCATACACATACCAAAAGACCGATTCGAGTAAAATTGAATATGGCGATTATCTTTCTGTTTGGAAGAAAAATGCCAAAGGAGTTTGGAAGCTGGCGATTGATGCCGGAGTTCCACACCAAAAACCCAAAAAAACCACCCCTTTGGTATTTCAAAATCCTAAAAATGAAATTTATCTGAAGCAACGATCAGGAAACCGCTTGCAACAACGCGAAGATGTTGTATTCAGCTCTGATAAGTTAATGGGCACCATTCTCAAAGCGGATGATCCCATTGCTTTTAAGGAGTTTATTTCTGAAGAAAGTCGGCTTCTTTTCCCGGGCTTCGAACCTATTAGGGGCAAGAAAATGATTATGGACTTCTGGAAGAAACAAGGCTATAATCTTAGCAGTACACCGATAAAAGCCGACAGATCTTATAGCGGCGAATTAGCGTTTACTTATGGTAGTGCAAGCATCACAAAAAAAGATATAACCAAAAACTATAATTATGTGCGGATTTGGGAAGTGCAACAAGGCTATGTCTGGAATATAATATACGAGGCATTTACGGAGATTCCTGATACCGCGAAAGCTGAGTAAACTTCCCCGCCAGGGTATTTTGATAAAATTACAACAAGCGTTTGATGATATCTTCGGTAGAAATTCCTTCGGCTTCTGCTTTATAGTTTCTGACAATCCGATGCCTTAAAATCGGTTCTGCCACCGCCTGTACATCCTCAATATCGGGCGAATATTTACCAGAAATGGCAGCATGGCATTTAGCTCCAAGAACAAGGTATTGAGAAGCCCGTGGACCAGCGCCCCAGCTCAGAAATTTGTTTACCTCATCTGTTGCAGTTTCAGTATTCGGCCTTGTTTTGGATGCCAAAGAAACAGCGTATTCCAATACGTTATCGGTAACCGGAATATTTCTGACCAACTGCTGAAAAAACAATATCTCTTCGGCCGTCAAAATCTTTTTAAGATCCACTTTACGATTAGCTGTAGTATTTCTAACGACCTGAAGCTCCTCCTTGAATGATGGATAAGACAGAAATACATTAAACATGAACCGGTCTAGTTGTGCTTCAGGTAAAGGATATGTTCCCTCCTGCTCAATCGGGTTTTGAGTAGCTAAAACAAAAAATGGTTTCGGCAATGGGTAGGTTTGTCCACCAACAGTAACAATTTTCTCCTGCATCGCTTCAAGTAAAGCTGCCTGAGTTTTAGGAGGAGTTCTGTTTATTTCATCAGCCAATATAATATTAGAAAATATAGGCCCCTTGATGAACTTAAATGCCCTATCTTCTCCGAGTATCTCGGAGCCAACAATATCCGAAGGCATCAAATCCGGCGTAAATTGAACGCGATTATAAGAAAGATCAAGCACCTGAGAAACCGTTTGCACCAAAAGGGTTTTAGCCAAACCGGGAACACCAACTAACAAGCAATGCCCGTTGCTGAAAATAGAAATAAGGACGGATTTTACAACTTCATCCTGTCCGACAATGACATTAGCAATTTCTTCACGAATCTTCTGGTAAGATGCGCACAGTGCATCTACTGCTTCTATATCCGAATTGAATGTCATCATTAATAACTATTTAGATACCCAAAGTTTCATATTGGAACAGGTGTGGTACTCCGGATCAATTTTCACGTAAGTAATGCCTCGTTTTTTCTCAAACCACTCGCTAACGGTACGGTTCACCTTATCCGTATATGCCAGTTCTTTGATTTTAGGAAAATCTAAATCTAAACTTGCCTGGTGAGGCTCGGTTTTAGATTTAAGGTATAAAAAACGATATCCTTGTTTACCGTCACGTGCAGTAAATAGTTCAGGTTTAGAATAACCACCAACTTTCATTGTATCAATTGTTAAAAACACCGATGGCTCTAATTTATCTGTAGGAATATAGGTTGTTCTGCTTTGAACATTCTCTGCGTTTAACATCATTCCACCGTTGTACTTGGTTTCATTATTATCAGAGTAAAGTGACGCCGCAGTAGAGAATGGCAGTTTTTTGTTAACTACACTTTGATAAATTGTATCAATTGTTGATTTAGTGCGTTCAAGACTTGATGCAGTCGGAGAGATTTTTATAAGTATATGCCGCGCATGAACCTGTTCTCCTCTTCGTTCTATCACTTGTAAAATATGGAACCCATGCTCTGTTTCAAAAACATTTGATACCTCACCCGGCTTCAGCTTGAAAGCCGTAGCCGTAAACTCCTTTACCATAACAGTACGATCGAAAAATCCTAAATCTCCGCCCTCTGGTGCAGAGCCCGGATCCTCAGAATACAAACGAGCCAGGGTTGCGAAATCTTCGCCGCCTTTTACACGAAGACGCAATGACTCTGCTTTGTCGTGAAAAGCTTCCTTTTCCTGTTTTGTAAGCTTAGGATACATCACAACTTCACCTACCTCAACTTCAGCATTGTAGTACTCAAGACTATCTTTCGGAATAGCTTCGAAAAAGCGTTTAACCTCCAGCGGGGTTACACTAACGTTCTCGGTAATTTTACCCTGCATCTTATTGGCAACAAGCTGCTCTCTGATATCAGGACGAATTTGATCTTTATATTGAATTACCGAACGATTTAAGAATTGTTCCAGCCGTTCCTGGCCACCGGCGCGTTGAATCAGAGCACGCATTCTGCGGTCCGCCTCATTGGTGATCTCATCTTCGCTTACTGTTACCGAATCGATTACGGCTTGCTGAGTCAATAACTTCTGCGTAAGCATCTGCTGTACTATGTAACATTTTATTTCCTGGTTGTCTGCTCCGCCACGTGCAACGTAGTCGGCATACTCCCGGTCAACATCCGATTGAAGAATAATATTATCCCCGACAATTGCTACGATTTTATTAATGGTGATATTATTTTGGGCGAAAAGGGTACTAAAAGAAGTAAGTAATAAAAATATTAGGCTTAAAAAATTCTTCATTCTATTTTTAAAAGTTAAGGCTTATCGGCCTATAAAAACAATTCCATGCAGCTTATTTATTTTGCGAAGGACTGTCGCAAAAATATCAGATATAATCTATTAATCAACAATTAATCAAATTAGTATTGCGTAAAGGTAATTGAAATTAAACCCGTATTAACAACGTTTAGATGTTTTAACTATTTTTAACAGAATAGATTTATTTTTGCGACAAATGAACGCTTTGAAAACGACTGATCCTTTTGCCCTGAATTTTTTAATGACTGATGATCTGTACAGTATAAAATCTGACACATTTCAAGAAGTTCCGGTTACAAAAGAGGAGCCGCAAGCTATTTTTAAGACAAGTGACGCTCCTGCAACAACAGCACCCGTTCCGATGATCACGGAAATACCCAACGAAACTGCCGTGCCACAAAACGCACCTGTAAGCAATCAGTCTGAGGCTCCCGCTTTTTACGAGTACCTGGGCGAAAACAATAAATATATTCTTATCCTTTTCAACGACCCGGCACAAAAAACAATCGATCCCAAAGAACTGGAAACTCTTGCAAACATCCTTAAAGGCAAAAAGCAGGAGATTAAAGATGTTGCCCTTGTAAATTTATATAACTATCCAACAGCTACGTTTTCCTCTTTAAAAAGTTTCTTTGCCTGCAATTCAGTCGTGCTATTCGGAACTAATCCAGCTCAACTTGGTATTGACGGGATTCAGTCAAACCAAATCACTTCAATCCAGGGCATTAAAATCCTGGCTACTTTCAGTATCGCCGAAATGCTTACTAACGTTGATAAAAAACGCGCGTTTTGGGATGAAATGAAAAAGCTTTAAGCGCCTGTCTTATTTATAATTTTCGCAATCTTTAATCCCTCTATCATGAAAACTCTGGTATTTGCTACAAACAATCAACATAAACTCGACGAAGTACAGGCAATGGTGGGCAGTAACTTTAAGCTGAAGAGTCTGAAAGATATTGGCTGCGTTGCAGACATCCCGGAAACGGGAACCACATTTGAAGAAAATGCCTCACAGAAGAGCCGATATATTTTTAACCATTTTCAGGTGGATTGCTTTTCTGATGATTCGGGCCTTGAAGTTGATGCTTTAGATGGCGAACCCGGTGTATATTCTGCACATTACTCAGGTTCAAGAGATACAGAAGCCAATATGCAAATGGTACTGGACAAACTTGGAAATAATGAAAACCGTACAGCTCGATTCCGTTGTGTTATATCTTTAATTTTAAACGGCCAGGAATACTTTTTCGAAGGAAGCGCAGAAGGAAGAATTGCAGCAGAACGTTCGGGGAAAGCCGGTTTTGGTTACGATCCTATATTCATGCCTGATGACTATGAACGAACCTTTTCAGAAATGACCGCGGAAGAGAAAAACAAAATAAGCCACCGCGGAAAGGCGATGGCCAAGCTTGTAGCATTTTTATCGAAAGCCGGCTAAGGCTTTTTCGTTGTGGCGAGAGGCTTTTTTACTGAGACCACTGGTTTTTTTGGCGAAACAGCGGGTTTCTTCTCCTTTTTCGGAGCACCGATAATTTCTTCTTTCGACGCTGGTCGCTCCTTTGGCTTCCAAATAAAACCTTCTAGTGTTTCTTTTTCTTTAGGCACCTTTTCAATCGGGAAATAATCTCCTTCTGCCTTGCGCACCAGCATCACGTCCGTTAATTTATTGTCTGCGAAATCGAGTCGCATCCTGCTGCTTAAAGTTCGGTTTAAACCGGAATATACACTGTCCTCGAGCGTATAATAAATACTTTCGGCATTACCATCCACCAGCATTCGGTAAAGCTTACTATCCCTGAAAAGCCCCGTCATGGTTTTGCCCTTCACCTGGTTAAACTTTAAAGAATCCATTTCGGTGCTTACAATAAAGCCATCCTTTTTAAGCTGCATATTATCCAGCTTTCTATCTTTAAGCTGAAGAAAAATTGTATCTGCTGAAAGCTGCGACCCCTGGGTCCAAATGATAGGGTTTTGAAAACACCGTATAGTCGAATCGGAGTAACTATAAAATGCAGAATCAGATTTAGACTGAAGATCCGATTTAAAAATCTTCACCCTATGATAGGCCAGAACAATTCTGGTCCGTGTGGTGTCGAGGGGCAGTTTAAGATCTGCTTTGGCCTTCAGCGAATCGCTCAGGGCATTTATACTATCTTTTGACGCAAGCGCTAGAGAAGAATCCTGCACAGCTGGCCGAGCCTCTTTTGCAGGTGGTTTAGCTGTTTCCTTTTTACTATCCGGTTTCTTAGGCTTTAACAGTCCGAAGAACCGTCGCTTTGGCTTTGCTTCAGGCTTAACAGCAGCTACCGAATCCGGCTCGGTTGAAGTTGGCGGAACTACTGATGGTGGCGCCTGGCCATCAACTACTGTGGTGGCCGCAACAGGCTGACCTTCGATAATTACAGCTTCTTCATCCACAACTTCGGCATCAGATTTTATTTTTTCTCCGGAGAGCGGAGCAACATCTCTTAAGAAAACGAGCTTGGTAAACAAAGTATCGGCTGCCATCCAAATGGTATCTACTTTGGCCGAATCCTGCTCCGCAAGCATAGTAAGATAGGCATTGCCGGTAATAAGCGCACTTTCATCCGCTTTGCGATAAATACCTACATTCCCTTTTAGAGTACTTTTCTGCTCGGTGTCAACAAAAGTCACGTTTCTTATCGCCTTTCCAAAGCCAGCGTTTCCATCGTAAAACAAACTATCGCCTTTTAAAGATTTACTGCCGTCGGTGTATAGATTTTTCTTCCCAAACCACGCCTGATCATACTGAGTATCATACCGGCCGTTTTCGGTATATAAATTCGTCTTATCGCTTTTACTCAGAATATTTGTAGGTCCATAAAAATAGGCGATCTTACTGATGGAATTATATTTCAATGTATCGGTATTTATCAGTGCATCCGGTGTATTTACCACCACATCATGCTTAAAATAAGCATCGCTTGTTGTGCCAAAATAATAACCGGTTTTACTGGTGATTAAGGTGGGTGGATTACTCACCTGCCCTCCTCCGATATATGTTCCTATTTTGGTGCCCAGATTATACGTTAAATAGTTTGTAGTTAAGGTAGCCTGTTTATCCACTAAACGTACATTACCGGTTAATAATGCCAGCTTGGTATTACCATTGTAATTCAAAAGATCGGCATAAACGATGGTACCATCGCTTTGCGTGATTACAACATTACCAAAAGCATCGAAAGCATTGGCAACATTATTAAAATGTGCGCTATCAGCTGCTAAGGTTGTACCCTCTTGAGCAAATACAGGTTTTATAACCCGCAAGCCCGACTTTCCCGGCGTTAGGGATTGCGATTGCAAAAGCTGCACAGTGGTTTGGGCATTGATTTGCAATACAGCGAGCATCAAAACAAAAAGAAAGAGTATTTTTCTCACCTTGCAAAATTAGTTTTTTATAAGCATCTAAATATACTCTCTGCGTTAAAGTATGTTAAGCCGGTAAATACAAGATATTTAGATATTTTTGGAAAATGTTGCCTGTAAACAGATTCTTATCTTTTGTTGAGCTGAACAAGCTATTTACGCACACAGATAAAATTTTACTTGCTGTTAGCGGTGGAAAAGATTCTGTTTTAATGACCCATTTGTTTAACGAAACAGGTTTTGCTTTTGGTATTGCACACTGTAACTTTAAGCTCAGGGGCGATGAATCGGAGAAGGATCAAGATTTCACACGCGAACTTGCCCGGCAAGTTGATGCACCCTTTTTTAGTACAACTTTTAATACCCGCGCTTTCGTTGAGGAGCATAAAATATCTGTGCAAATGGCAGCCCGCCAGCTACGATACGATTGGTTCGAGCAAATTCGAAGGGATAACGCCTATGATTATGTCGCACTTGCACATCATCAAAGCGACACCACAGAAACTGTTTTATTAAATCTTGTTCGCGGCACCGGAATTGCAGGGTTGCATGGAATTTTGCCGAAACGAGAAAAGCTGGTCAGGCCTTTATTATTTTTAACTCGGCAAGAGATCGACGGTTTAATTGCTGAAAATAAGTTCCCCTACCGCGAAGACAGTTCGAACAGTTCTGCCAAGTATGCCCGCAACAAATTAAGGATCGACGTTATTCCAAAATTAAAAGAAATCAATCCACACCTCGAAGCGACCTTCGAAACAAATAGTCGCCGGTTTAAAGACCTGGAGGACTTTCTGAATCTTCAAACCGAACAATTACGAAAGGATATTTTTCAAACGCTCCCTTACGGGGATGTACACATCGAACTTCAGGATCTTAAAAAGTTAAATCCAAAGAATTTACTTCTGTACGAACTTTTTAAACCCTATAATTTTTCTGAAGCGGTGCTTGAAGATCTCTCGCGTTCGTGGGACGGGCAACCGGGAAAAGTATTTGAATCAGCTACACATTTTTTATTACTCGATAGAATGGCTTTGATCCTAAGCCCCAGAACCAAAGCGGAATTTTCATCAATTTTAGTGTTTAAAGGAGAAAGTAATATTAACTGGGGGCAGATAAACGTTAAAATAAAGGTGCTTGATTCAGAAAATTTTATTCCCTCAGGCGACAACAATTTTGCGTTTTTCGACGAAACCCTGTTACAATTCCCACTAAAATTACGTCATTGGAATAAAGGGGATTATTTCTATCCTTTCGGGATGAAGGGAAAGAAAAAGATGAGTGATTATTTTACTGAAAAGAAGATACCGCTTAACACAAAAAACAACATTCCAATATTAGAAAACGGCAATGGAGATGTGCTGTGGGTTGCCGGTTACCGGTCGGACGATCGTTATAAGGTAACAGAGCAGACAAAAAAAGTTATTATATTCGAAATTCAAAAACAGCAATGACAAATACGCCCACTTTTACTGAAAAGCAATATCTTGGAAGAGATTTCAACCGCATTAGTATTCGTGTGGTGATGATAATCTTCGCGTTTGCGGCTTATTTTGTAACCGAAAATCGCGACCGTAATGGTGAACTTTTTTTAATCGTAGGATTCTCTATTCTGATCGTTTCAATATTAATGCTGTTTATGGTGCATTTCCGAACCACCATTAAAAATAAAAGTGTGATTCTGGACGGCTTATGGACCACGAAACTTGTTAAAATCGACTTAAACAGCATTGTTAAAGTTGAGAAGAAACCTTATAGCACTTTTCTGATAAATAATCCGGTTTATAATCTTCACCAGAAAGGAAAAATAAGATTTTATGCCGGCGGGAAAGATGCTGTAAGTCTTACCGACAGAGACGGACTGGAATATATTATCGGGACCCAGCATCAGGACGAATTCGAAAAAGCCATCAAAGACGCGATGAAAAACTAGAAGTTCTTCATCCTGAATCCCACTAAATCTACATCTTCAGACCAATTTCTTTTAAGCGTTCATCCAAATATTCACCGGCAGTTATATCGGGATAAGCTTTTGGATGCTGTTCATCAATACAACTATCCAGGCATGTTAAAGCTACCGATGATTTGGGATGTAAAAAGAATGGAACAGAATAACGCGAATTCTTCATAAATTCTTTCGGTGGATTTACCACTCTGTGCGTGGTAGATTTAAGCCTGTTGTTCGTTAAACGTTGTAACATATCGCCAACATTTACAACAATATCTTCGCCCTGTGCTTTTACCGGATACCAGTCGCCGTTTACAGTGAGTACTTCCAACCCATCCGCACTCGCTCCAATTAGCAGTGTTATCAAATTGATATCCTCGTGTGCACCTGCTCTGACTGCACCCAAAGGGAGAGAATCGGGATCTGCAATGGGGAAATAATGAATGCCTCGCAAAATCGAGTTCCCATTATGAATTTTATCAGCGAAATAATTTTCATCCAGACCCAAGAACAGAGAGATAGCAGACATTAAATTTTTTCCGGCCAGATCAAGCTTTTCGAAAACTTCTTTTGTTACTTCATTAAACCGGGGAAGCTCTTCAACAATCATGTTTTCAGGATATTCTACCTGCACTTTATCTCCATTGGTAACCGTCTGCCCCCGCTGCCAAAACTCCTTTAAGTCCGCCGTTTTAGAATCCTTTGCCTTCTCTTTGCCTTTACTGGTATACCCTCGCTGACCGGCCAAAGCAGGATCCTCATACTTCCCTTTTATATCGTCAGGAAGATCAAAAAACTTTTTAACCTCAGCATATAATTCGGTGAGTAAAGCAGGCGGGAGGCCGTGATTAGCAATAGTTATAAAGCCGGTCTCTGTAAAGGCTTTACCTAAATCATCAGAGAATTTTTTCTTCTGTTGGGGTGTTCCGCCAAGAAAATCATTCAGATCGAGTCGGGGAATATTTATTTCCGCCATAGTGGTATTTTTTTAAGACACAAGTATGCAAAAAAGCTATAAAAAATTATACAAAGTACGTTTTTTGGTCAAATTGCAGGTGTCTGAATGCGGTTATTACAGGCTGTAGTAAAATTTTCAACAACCCATTCTACACAAATCATAAACTCTTTTAGATTACAACAATTTGACATGCCGAGTGAACTTAAATTTTCATAAAAAATGCTTTTTGCGTAATATTGCAAATTAAACTATTAAATCTATAGGAAATGCAAAGTTTCAGGACTGAATTAGAAAATCCGATTGTAGAAAAAGATATAATTGAGTTGGAGAAAAAGATTCGGATGTTCCGCGAAGGCGAAATTCACGAAGAAAAATTCAGAAGTTTACGATTAGCCAGAGGTATTTATGGCCAGCGTCAGCCTGGAGTTCAAATGATCCGAATTAAACTTCCTTACGGCCGTGTAACTACCAAGCAACTGGACCGCATTTCTGACGTGTCTGATAAATACGCTACAGGCAATCTTCACATTACAACTCGTCAGGACATTCAAATACACTTTGTAAGTCTGGAACGTACGCCAGAGCTTTGGGCAGAATTAGAACAAGATTCTATTACTCTTCGAGAAGCCTGCGGAAATACAGTTAGAAACGTAACTGCATCTCCGCTTGCAGGAGTAGATCCGAACGAACCCTTTGATGTTACGCCATATGCACATGCTTTTTTCGAGTATCTTTTAAGAAACCCGATATGCCAGGACATGGGCCGCAAATTTAAAATTGCGTTCTCATCTTCCGAAAAAGACACCGCTTATGCCTTTATACACGATTTAGGTTTCATCCCTAAAGTGAAAATCGAAAATGGCGAGGAAGTTCGTGGGTTCAAGATTGTTTTTGGCGGAGGGCTTGGATCTCAGCCTCATGTTGCAGAATTAGCTTCAGAATTTATCCATGAAGATTATATAATTCCTTTTGCTGAATCGATTATCAGAATTTTCGATCGTTACGGTGAACGCGCAAAAAGAATGAAAGCACGTATGAAATACCTGCTTCAGGATATCGGCAGAGAAACATTATTAGAACTTGCAGAAAAAGAGAGACTTGCATTAAAAAACAAGATCTTTAAAATTGACAGAACTGTAAATAGCACTTTTGAATTACCTACAGGCACAGTGCCGGTAATTGAAATTACAGATCCTGTTAAATACGAACAGTGGTTAAAAACCAATATATACCCTCAGAAACAAACCGGATATGTCTCCGTTGGACTTAGAATCCAGAACGGAGATATTAAAACTCCTGTTGCGAGAAAATTGATTGCAATAATCCGCGAGACGGCTTCTGATGATATTCGTTTAACTCAGAATCAGGGAATGCTTATTCGTTTTGTTAAAGAAGAAAACCTTCCTTACCTGTTCGAGAAATTAAATGAACTTGGATTGGCAACACCAGGTTTTGAAAGCGTTGCTGACATTACCTCATGCCCTGGAACTGATACTTGTAATCTGGGAATTTCAAACAGTACAGGTATTACCCGCGAGTTGGAGAGAGTAATTCAGGATGAATATCCCGATTTAATTTACAATAAAGATATAACCATTAAAATAAGTGGGTGTATAAATGCCTGCGGTCAGCATTCAAATACTGCTATCGGTTTTCACGGCTCAAGCATGAAAATCGGACCACTGGTTGCTCCTGCTTTGCAGGTGTTGCTGGGTGGTGGCCCTACCGGTGACGGCAATGGCGTGGCATCAGAAAAAATTGTTAAGGTTCCAAGTAAACGCGGACCACAGGTTTTGAGAGACGTTTTAAATGACTATCAAAAAAATGCTCTGGAAGGCGAACTTTTCAATCAATATTATACACGTCAAGGTAAGATTTACTTCTACGATTTATTAAGCCCGCTTTCCAAACATGATGGAATAACTGATGATGATTTCATTGACTGGGAACAAAGTGAGGCTTATAAACCGGCAATTGGTGTCGGCGAGTGTGCCAGTGTAATGATTGATTTAATTGCTGTTTTACTGATCGAAGCCGAAGAGAAAATTCAAAAAGCTGATGAATCTTTCGCAGCGGGAGAATATTCTGACGCTATATACTACGCTTATACAGGATTTATCAATTCGGCAAAGGCTTTATTAGTTTCGGAAGATAAAAAAACCAATACTCAGGCAGGCATTATTAAAGACTTTGATGAGTTTTTTGTTAGCTCAGGTAAAGTTAAACTGGATGTAAGTTTTCAGGAGTTGGTTTATCAGTTAAACACGCAAGAGCCTAGTAAAGAGTTTGCTGAATACTATATCAATCAATCAAAAATATTTAATCGGCAATTGACAGAATACCGTAACGCTCAATTGCAAAATCAGGAAGCACAGGCTTAAAATGTCGGAAATTGTTTCTGAAAACCACGCCGCCAACGATACTCCTAAAGAGCAGAACACACTTTTTCCGGTTTTTTTCAAGCTGGAAAAAGTGATTACTTTAGTTGTCGGGGGTGGATATGTGGCATCAGAAAAGCTAACTGCTATTTACAACAACAGTCCGAAAGCCAATATTCGCCTGGTTGCCACAGAAATAAATTCTGATGTAAAAGCTTTCATTGAAAAGTATAAAATCCCTTGTCATGAACGTCCTTTCGAAGCTTCCGACCTCGAGGAAATAGACCTGGCCATTATTGCCATTAATGACAGGGAGATTAGCACACAAATCCATACTGCATGTACCGCTAAAGGGGTGCTTACAAATGTTGCCGATAAACCCGAACTATGTGACTTTTATTTAAGCTCCGTAGTTCAGAAGGGGAACCTAAAGATGGCGATATCCACAAACGGAAAATCTCCAACCATAGCAAAAAGGGTTAAGGAAGTTCTTAATGAAACCTTTCCTGAAGAAATGGATAAGGTTCTGGATAACATGGAAAATATCCGCAAAAAACTGCGGGGAGACTTTTCAGATAAGGTTCGTCAGCTTAATGATATAACTTCAGTACTGGCGTCGGACACTGAAAAACAGGAAGCCAAAAAAAAACCGATCAACTACTTATTATATTTCGCTGCAGCCATTGGCTTTATGATTCTTGGGTATTTGCTGATTCCGATCATACTCGATATCTGAGCTGAAATCCTATATTTGCTATACTAACTCTATAGAGAACCTTGCTTACTAAAAAAACTAAATACGCAGTAAAGGCCTTAATGGCACTCGCGAGAAACAAGGAAAATAAGCCGATGCTGATTTCTGAAATCGCTGCTAAAGAACAGTTGCCTAAGAAATTTCTGGAGGCGATTTTATTAGAGCTGAAACGCAATGGTTTTCTGGGCAGTAAAAAAGGTGCGGGAGGTGGATATTACCTCATCAAAAAGGCGGATGAGATAATTCTGGCCGCCATTATACGGGTAATTGACGGACCAATAGCATTACTCCCTTGTGTGAGTTTAAATTTTTACGAGCGCTGCGAAGAATGCATTGACGAGGCTTATTGCGGCATACGTCATGTGATGAAAGATGTACGGGACGCTACTCTGAAGATCCTTACAGAAACCACCCTGGCAGATATGATTGCGAAAGAAGATGCTATTAAGGAAAAAATCGCGCATGGCGAGGTTAATGAACATTAAAGGCGGTCATTTATTCTCTAAATTTTTGGTTTTTTCTATCCTGTCAGGCAAGTTTTGTAACAATTGAAGAAATTTTAGCACGAAACTTTAAAATTTATTACATTGCAGTCTAACTATGCATTCAAATCCGCCTAAAATTGCTGTTGTTGATGATGATCAAATTTATCAGTTCATAATCAACCGTACTCTTGCTAAGCTCCATTTTAATAGTAAAATTCTAAATTTTCCTAATTGTGCAGACTTTTTCAACTTTCTGAAAAGAAATTCGACGAATACAGACCTTCTTCCCGATCTGGTTCTGCTTGACTTAAATACATCTTTTATGAATGGCTGGGAGTTTTTAGAATCTTACGAAGGAATTAAAAGTTCTCTGAAAAAAGATCCTGACATCTATTTAGTTTCTTCATCGGTCGATCCAAATGATCTCGACCTGGCCGAAAAGAATCCGAATTTATCAGGTTTCGTATCCAAGCCATTAAGTCCCGAACAATTGTTAGAAATGATTGATAGAGTGGCTGTTAAATAAACGTTCCTGATTACCCTCTATTAAACATCTCTACCCATTGCCGCAATCTTCTGGCATATTTTCGTTTTAACTGTTTAGATTGTAAACGCCAGCCCCAATTTTTTTCTGTAGACGCCGGAGTATTCATCCTCCCTTCCTCATTCAGGCCGATAATATCCTGCATAGGCAGAATCACCAATTTTCCAACCGATGAATAAGCAAGTCTCGCTAAAATAAGGTGGACATTATTTTCATCAGCAGCAATTCCGGTATACTTTTCAATATTTTCCTTAACCTGCTCATCCACATCTTGCCTGAACCAGCCCCGGGTGGTATTATTATCATGCGTACCGGTATAAATAACAGAGTTAGCGATAAAGTTATGCGGACTGTGTACCGATTTTGGAAGATCGTCGCCGAAAGAGAACTGCAATACCGACATTCCGGGTAAACCAA
Organism: uncultured Sphingobacteriaceae bacterium; assembly: GCA_946887045.1. The sequence goes on from CAMPKC010000058.1 coordinate 16,295, forward strand.
ACTGATCTCTTAAATCGTAAACTGCCTGGTTAACCTCGCCGAGATCTTCAGCAACAAAAGGCAGTTCTCCGAATTCTTTTTTCAATACTTTAAAAAAATCCGCCCCCGGACCAAATTTCCATTCTCCGTTAATAGCGGATATTTCGCCCGCAGGAACTTCCCAATAAGTTGAAAATGCCCTGAAATGATCAAGCCGAAGCAAACCATAGAGCTGCAAATTTTTCGTCAGACGTTTTAACCACCATGCATAATCCTGCGCTTTAAGTACATCCCATTTGAAAACCGGCATTCCCCAAAGCTGACCATTATCGTTAAAATAATCCGGAGGTACGCCGGCTATTCCTTTCATTTTACCTTCCTCATCAATGCAAAATATTTCCTTATTTGCCCAAACATCAGCAGAATCATTGCTTACATAAAAAGGCAAATCGCCCAACAGATTAATATCAAGTTTCCTGCAATATTCCTGTAAGTCCTTCCACTGTCTTAAAAAAATAAACTGCAGCCATTTAATCTTACCTAAATCGTCTGCGTTATTATTGGAAAACTCTAACAAAGCTTCCGGATTTCTGAGCTTAAATTCTTCAGGCCACTCATACCAGGGATTCCCATCGTGTTGATGTTTTAAGAGCAGATATATCGCGAAATCATCTAACCACTCTTCTTCTGATTTACAAAATTGTTCAAACTCCGAATTCAATTTCAAGAAGCCATTATTACAGAAAGCATGATAAGCCTCATTAAAAAGCTTCTCTTTAATTTGCTTTGCAGTTTCATAGTCAACCTGGCTTTTTTCTTTTTGATAGTACTGTTTTAGGGACGACCGTTCTAAAAGACCTTCCTCGGCTAATAGTTCCGGACTGATCAGTAAAGTATTTCCAGCCATGGTGGAGAGGGCACTATAGGGGGAATAACCCTGACCAGCTTCTGTTGGACTGAGAGGCAATAACTGCCAGTACTTTTGGCGACTATTGCTTAAATAATCGGCAAAGCGCCGTGCTCCGGGACCGAGATCGCCCACCCCGAAGGGAGAGGGTAGCGATGTGATATGCAATAAAATCCCCGCAGATCTATCGCTTACAAGATGCTGCATGGTAAGAATAGCAATCGGAAATTCAGTAAAAATGGCACTGATCAAAATCTCATCATCCGCTTTCTGTGTATCGTTAGAAATTAAATGCTTAAACTCCGATGGAGCGTTTGGCGGTAATAAAACCCGTGTATTTTTCCACTTTAAATCTTCCAAGTTACTCTTTTGCCTTTTACATAACTTAGCCACGTGTAAAGGCACAACGACCACTATCCATTGGTGTTTGTATCTTCGGGCAAAAGCCATTATATGCTCTTTATATCGGCCCTTAACTTTTAGCGGAACGTAATCCGCTTTAGCGAAAAAGTCCGGGTTATCACCGCGAAGCTTCAATAAAAGATGGGTCAGCCATAACTTAATCTGGCCATCATACCTGCTCTCCCACAACTTTTTAACTACTACCTCATCAGATTCATTTTGATCAAGCCCATCAAGAAAAACAGACCGTTTTTGATAATCAACAGAACGGCGATTATCAGGGTCTACAAGATTAAGATCCCATAATTCGCAACCCTGATAAATATCGGGTACACCCGGACAGGCAAACTTAAGCAGCACTTGCGACAGAGAATTGATGATACCGAAATCAACAATTTTATTGGTAAATCTTCTTAAAATACGATAAAACGGTTTTTCACGATCCAGCAGGGCTGAAGCAAATTCCTGAACGAATCCTTCGCTTTCTTCATCCGGAGTCGACCAGTCAGAGTGTTGTTTTCCCTCCCTTAATGCTTTTACCAGGTATTCATGTATACGGTTTTTAAAGTCAGAATCATCCTGATCGGGCATAGGCAAGGCGCCAATCAAAGTTTGATATATGAAATACTCAGTATTAGCATCTAAATTATGTTTCTTAGCCAGGTTTTCATTCAGGAATCGCCATTGGCTGATTGTTTCCATCCAATTTTCAGGAATCTCTGTAAGTACATTCAGTCGTGCCCGAACATCCTCGCCCCTCTTAGTGTCGTGTGTTGAAGTACCATTCATCGACAGCGGCCAATTTCTTTGACGTTCCAACATTAACTGATGAAACTGGTCTGGCGTATAACCAAATACCAGGGGCGAATCACCAACCTCATTATGAGAAACAAAGCGGTTATAGGTATACATCAGCGTATCTTCCACACCTTTAGCCATCAAAGGTCCGGTAAATTGCATGCAACGCTGATAGAACTTCAACACCCGGGAATTATAATCTTCATCGCCTTTAAGAGGCTTAATTAAAAACACCTGTTCCAAGAGACTAACAGAGGTATGCAATTCTACCTTGCTGTTTCTAATCTGGTTGAGAATACTTTGAATTGCATTTGATTCCTCATCGCACAACGGAAGCTGGTTCCCGTAATAGCGATAAACAGGACATTGAATCAAAAATTCGGCAATTGCACTCTTTAAACTGCCATCGTTTTCAATATCCGCGCGATCGATCAAATCCAAATCCAGCAGAAGCTGATAAAGATTATCAAGCTCGCCGCCCATGTGCTGATAAAGAATATATGCCTTTTTATCGTGAATTTGCTGCTGAATGGAACCTTTATCCCAGCTAAGTTTTTTATAAAATCTGGTAAAATCCTTCTCAGCCTCTTTATCGGTAAAAAGATTATTCACCATGGCCAGAAAATCGTAACCAGTACTGCCTTCTACCGGCCACTCTTTGGGTAAGCTTTCTCCGGGCTCGAGAATTTTTTCGACTACTATATAAGGCTGTTCTCCAACCAGTTTTCGCAATCTTGCCAAATAACCTTCCGGGTTATACAGACCATCGACATGATCGACTCGCAAACCGCTAAATACCTGCTGATCAACAAGGGATTTTATGTAAGTGTGAAAATGATCGAAAACCTTATCATCCTGCATATTCAGGCAAATAAGTCCGCTTACGGTAAAAAACCTTCTGAAATTTATCTGCCGGTCTGTTTCTTCCCAATATTCAAGATGGTAATGCTGCTCATCAACAATTTGCTTAAGCTTATCTTTATCAGAATTAATAATCCTTAAACTCGTATCGACATAATCCCTTACATCAGGATTTCTCATCAATGAAAAAAGCTGTAAAAGAAATTCGTCCCATTGCCGGGATAAAATCTCTGGTTCTGTCACCCGGTGAACCATTTCCAATTGCTGACTTAGCAGCTTGATATCTAGCAGCTCTGTTTTCTGAGAATTTAAAATTATTGCATAAGATCTCGGACTTAAAGGATATAGGGTATCATAATAATTAAAAACGAAACGGTTCCCGCTGTATTCTATCTTGAGTTCGTGCGTTAACACCGTTTCAATGTGGGCGCCCAAAAAAGGAACCATTAGCTTTCCGTGATCTGCCGGACTGTTCCAGTCGATATCAAAATGCGAAGCAAAAACAGATTGCTGACCCTTTTCCAATACATCCTTAACCCAGGGGTTGCCAGGATCAAAAGCCATGTGGTTCGGAACTATGTCCTGCAACCAGTTCATCCCCATTCCCTGAAGTTTGTTACTTAACGCCTTAAGTTGAGATTCTGTTCCGAGCTCCGGATTTATTTTATGTGGATTCATTCCATCATAACCATGCGTGCTTCCAGGGGCAGACTCAAAAACCGGGGACGCATAAATTGTCTTTATTCCAAGCTTTTGAAGATAAGGAACGACTTTTTCGAGATCATCAAAAGTGAACTCTTTATGAAACTGTAAGCGATAGGTAGATATAGGATTCATAGGAGAAAGTAAAACAACCAGTTATCAGATAATTTCATGTATCCGTGTCACATCCAAATACGTGTTTGGAATCAGCTATTATGAATGACCCAGCATTTGCCATACTTCATCATTCTGCTCATTTCTAAGCATGTAATAAACTACAAAAGATTCTGGCGGCAGATTTAGTTTTTGATTAGATGAGATTTCATCAGGACTTGCTTTCGGGCCTTTCCATTCAGGCGATGCAGAGTCTATCAGTTTATGCCAGGTTAAAAACTGAGCCTGAATTTCTACCGGTTGCTCTGACTGCGAAAAATTCATCAGGCACATTATCTTCTCTTCGTCATGCCAGCGATAAACAGTTAAAGTTTTATTTTGCTCATCCACCTTAACGCTGATTTCTTTTCGGTTTAACTCTTTTAAAGCAAGTCGCTGTTTACGTAAGGCGATAAGCTGCCTGTAATATTTAAACATTGTTTTATGCGGCTCTGAATTCAATATCTCCCATTCGGGCATCGATTTTTCAAACGTTGCTTCCGCCATAGGATCAGGCGCTTCCCCTTTAAAATGGAAAGCAGCAAACTCTTTTTTCCGACCATTACGCACGGCTTCTGCTAATTCCGGATCAGTGTGACTGACGAAATATTGAAAGGGATTTGGTTCGCTCCATTCTTCGGCCATAAAAATCAATGGTAAATAGGGACTAAAAATCACTGCTCCCGCCATTAGCTTTTGCATCTCAAAGCTCACTAACCGGCTTGTTCGTTCGCCAAGCATGCGGTTGCCAACCTGATCATGATTTTGTGAGAAAACAATAAACTGCTTGCCGGGATTATTTTCTGCCTTCACACCAAACTTCCTGTATCGATGAGGCGAAAATTGTCCGTCGTAAACATATGCATCGCGGTAGGCTTTCGCCAGATGATTGATACCGTCGAAATCGGCGTAATAGCCGCTTGTATCGCCGCCTGCAGTAACGCGCAAGGCATGATGAAATTCATCAATCCACTGAGCATCGATACCATAACCCTGTTCCTCAAGTGGATTGATAAAGCGGGTATCGTTCAGATCACTCTCAATTATCAGATAATGCCGGCGTCCGCTTGCCTCCATCAGTTCATTTACCCTGAGCTTAATTTCTCGCAAAATATGCACAGGACTAAAATCTTTTATGGCATGAACGGCATCAAGACGCAGGGCATCGATATGAAAATCACGAAACCACATCAGTACATTTTCGATAAAGTAGTCGCGTACCCCATCGCATCCTGAATCATCAAAGTTGACGGCGTTTCCCCAGGGAGTATGATATTTTTCGGTAAAGTAAGGTCCGAAGCTGCTTAAATAATTACCCTCTGGCCCAAGGTGATTATACACCACATCAAGGATGACGGCCAGTCCCTTTGCATGACAGGCTGCTACTAGCTTTTGAAGTTCTGCCGGCCCGCCGTAAGAATTCTGCACGGCAAACGGATACACTCCGTCATATCCCCAATTCCTTTTTCCGGGAAACTGAGCCACAGGCATAAGTTCGATCGCTGTTACACCCAGGTCCTTCAAATAATCAAGTTTACCGGCTATTGCATCGAAAGTACCTTCTGGCGTAAATGTACCAGTGTGAAGCTCATAAATAATATATTCTTCGAGAGAAATATTTTTCCAGTCGGCATCCTGCCATTTGAATGCATTTAAATCAAATGCCTGAGATGCTTTGTGAACTCCTTCAGGCTGAGATAGTGAAGCAGGATCGGGTAATTCCTTTTCATTATCTAACCTGATTTTGTATAAATCGCCGGGCTTAATTGCATTGCTGTTTCCTGACCAATATCCAAATCCGGCCATTTTTAGTGAGATCAAAGGCTTGTTGGGAAGGGAAACCTCTACGTTTTCGGCATAAGGGGCCCATACCCGAATAGACGCATTTGCATGCTCATCGAAATTAATTCCTATAAAGCGTTCAGAGCGTTCTGCTTCCATCGTCTTTGAGTATTTTATGTTGTAAAAGAACTACTGAACGACCATCAACTCTCACTGTATCTTCGGCCTGATATGTTGCCTCTTCGCAGAAATAGCTTTGGGTATCTATTAACGTCGTCCAGTCTTTTGCATAAAGATTTGAAGGAAGTTTGAAGTCTAAAGGCTCATGGTGGGCATTAAAAATCACATAAAAACTATCGTCGATAATAGTTTCCCCTTTTGAGCCAACGGCTAAAAGTCCGCGGCCATTTAGATAGATACCAAGGGATTTCGCAAAGTCATGGCTCCAGTTTTCTTCCGACATCTCTTCGCCTTGCGGCTGAAACCAAACAATATCCTCTACGCCTACACCCTTTATAGGACGTCCTTTAAACCATCGTCGTCTGCAAAAAGACGGATGTTCCTTACTTATTTTAATCAGCTTTTTTGTAAACTTCAGAAGCTCGGTATCTGCTTTCGCCCAATCTAGCCAGGAAACTTCGTTATCCTGACAGTACGCATTGTTATTCCCTTTCTGAGTTCGACCGATTTCATCACCCGAAACAAGCATTGGTACCCCCTGAGAAAGGAATAAGGTCGCCAAAAAATTTCTTTGTTGCTTTTTACGAAGAGCTAATATTTCCGGATTGTCGGTATCACCTTCCACTCCGCAGTTCCACGAGCGGTTGTGATTGTCACCATCCTGATTATCTTCTCCGTTCGCCTCATTATGCTTTTCATTATATGAAACCAAATCTCTTAAGGTAAACCCATCATGAGCCGTTACAAAGTTCACACTAGCTGTCGGCCGGCGATAATCATCCTGATAAAGATCGGGGCTCCCCGCAAAACGCAGGGCAAACTCTCCAAGCATACTGTCTGCTCCACGCCAATAATCGCGAATACAGTCCCGGTATTTTCCATTCCACTCCGCCCAGCCCTGCGGAAATTTGCCAACCTGGTAACCACCTTCTCCAACATCCCAGGGCTCGGCAATTAATTTCACCTGCGAAATTACCGGGTCTTGGTGGATGATATCGAAAAAAGCACTTAACCTGTCCACTTCATGCAGTTCGCGGGCCAGGGTTGCTGCCAGATCAAAACGAAATCCATCTACATGCATCTCCAGAATCCAGTAACGAAGGCTATCCATCATCAACCTCAGGACATTGGGCAAATTTGCGTTGAGTGTGTTTCCAGTGCCCGTATAATCCTTATAATAGCGCGGATTGTCCTCCATCAGACGATAATAAGAGCTGTTATCAACACCCTTAAAAGAGAGAGTCGGCCCCCTCTCATTCCCTTCGGCTGTATGATTGTATACCACATCGAGAATAACTTCAATTCCGGCCCGGTGAAATTCCTTGACCATGTTTTTAAACTCATTTACCTGTTCGCCTGAAACACCTGCGGATGAATAACGGGCATCAGGCGCAAAAAAACCGATGGTATTGTAGCCCCAATAATTATGCAACCCTTTCTCTTCCAGAAACCTGTCACTTACAAACTGATGCACCGGCATAAGCTCAATGGCTGTAATTCCAAGTTCTTTTAAATAATTAATAGTCACCGGGTGTGCTAATCCAGCATAAGTGCCCCTTAAGTTCTCGGGTATATCGGGATGCAATTTCGTAAAACCCTTAACGTGGGCTTCATAAATAACAGATTTATGATAGGGGATTTCTGGAGCTTCCACACCCTGCCAGTCAAACTCGGGATTTATAACCACACACTTTGGAATAAATGGCGCACTATCCGTTTCGCTGAAACTTAAATCCTCGTCGGGATGGCCCATTTCGTATCCGAATAATGAATCGTGCCAGTTAATTATACCGGCTATCGCTTTCGCATACGGGTCTATCAGTAATTTATTGGGGTTAAATCGATGTCCGTTCGCTGGATCGTAAGGGCCGTGCACCCTGTATCCGTAAAAATCCCCGGGTTTAACTTCTGGCAGATAAGCATGCCACACATGATGTGAACGCTCGATTAATTTTATAGTAGCGTACTCTTTTTCATCTTCGGCCGTATAAAACAAACAAAGTTCTACCTTGGTTGCATTGTCGGCATATAGTGCAAAATTAACTCCTTTTCCATCCCAGGTGGCGCCTAGAGGGAAAGGCTCGCCGGGATAAACAATTAAATTAGTTTTCTTCATATTCAATTATAAACTAGCGCTACGCGTCTTCTCGACGTACACACTAAAGGGACTATTTTTTGGGAAAGGGAGGCAACTGCATCCAGTGAGAGAAATCATTTACTTCAACCTTATCGTTTCCAACTATGAATTTTCCGGATATCTCGCTGTAATAGCCAAAGTAGATTTGGCCGCCATCGAAAAGAAGCACATCTTTTCCTTGCTCGGGCAGTTTGCTTATCATTGAAATCCATTCCATGTCATGATAACTCCATTGCAAATAATATGTTTAATGATTTTAAAATTGAGCGCAATGAGTAGGGAAAACAAAAAAGTCCGGCAGAGCTAATGCTACCGCCGGACTTCTTAGGAAAAAGACTTTAGATTTAACGATAGATGTATTCTCCTCTATTGCTTTTCCACTCATTTTCAAGATATTCAGCATCTTCATCAGAACGTGGTTTCACGCCCATCACAATGCCGCCTTCTTTAATACCCGATTCATAATGCTTCGCCCTGTCTTCGGGAATGCCCGAGCCGATTAAGGCACCAACAATACCGCCGGTTAATCCGCCAGCACCGGCACCCGCCAAACCCGCTGCGATAGGACCGGCAACAACCAAGCCTAGCCCTGGAATAGCCACTGCTGTACCAATTGCTGCTATAGCTCCGATAACTGCTCCTGCAGTACCGCCAATTGCAGAGCCTGCACCTGCACCTTCCATTGCTTTGTTGCCTAGTTCAGAGTCGTTATCAGTCTTTTCGAAATGTCTTTTCCGGGTTTCGTCTGACATCATTAAATTAACGTCATCCTGGGTATAACCCCTTGAATGTAATGAATTGTATGCCCGTTCGGCGCTTTCTCTGTCTCTGAACATTCCTGTCAGCATTCGCTGATCAGTGTTTGAAGTGTTTTCCATAATTAGATTATTTGATAGATAATTGATTCTTACAAGTACCTTTAACTTGTGCTTTTAACAACTCCTTTTTCCTATAGTAGTTTTTTCTTTTTTATTTTTTAGCATTTACCAGGAAGCAAATCCCGCTCAAACTGAATATTTACGGATAAATCTTTTGAGCATTAATGCTAATATTGCAAGGCGAAATATCAATCAAAAAACAATATGGACGGTTACAAAAAAGTTTCCTATTCTCAAACTACACTTACAGAATTAATGATTCCTTCGTATTCAAACTTCGGTGGAAAAATTCATGGTGGGGTGATTTTATCCTTGATGGACAAGATAGCTTATGTTTGCGCGGCTAAGCATGCCGATACTTATTGCGTAACCGCTTCGGTTGATACAGTCGACTTTCTCGCTCCGGTTGAAGTAGGCGAACTTGTGTCATTGCTCGCATCGGTAAATTATGTTGGAAACTCGTCTTTGGTTATTGGCATTAAAGTCATCTCCGAAAATGTTAGAAGCCACGCTGTTAAACACACAAACACCAGCTACATTACCATGGTAGCGATAGGCGATGATAATAAGCCGGCCCTCGTGCCCGGACTTATTTTACAAAACGCAATTGAAACCCGCAGATTTTATGAAGCCTTGCATCGCAAACAACTAAAAAAAGCTTTTAAAAAGGAGGAATTAAATTTCAAAAAAACCTTCGAGATACAGGAATATATAGAAATACTTAAAAACGAACGATGCTTTATTGAAGGCTCTGCAAGTGATTCTTTTCCGGGATAAGGAAAACAAAAAAAAGGCCTCCAAACGGGGAGAGTGGAGACCTTTAACTAACCAATTATAAACCTGACATAAAGATAAGGTCTTTTTAATAATTGTGCAACTTTTTTTAAAAAAAATTATCATTTTGTTAACCTAATTACAATATCATTACAATATACACAAGCAAATGTGAAGAACAACACATTTTAAACGCCTAATAATCACACAATTTGTGCGGTAATTCATTTTCTCAGAACCTATAAGTTGATCTATTTGTTCAGTCAAATATTGAGCGATTAAATGAATTATATAGACCTTCTGCTGGTTATAATACTTCTTCTATCAATTTGGAGCGGCGTTCAGAAGGGCTTTATACTCGGAATGCTTGAGCTATTTAGTTGGCTGGGCGGTTTGGCTCTGGCATTTTTACTTTACCCCTATATTGTTTCATTTTTAGACGGCCAACGCGTAACCACCGGCCTTTGGGCTGTTGCCGTCTCCTTTCTAATAACTTTGATTGTTATCCGCATTGCCTTTTCCTATTTAGGCGATCGATTCTTAAGCTTCGTGCCGCCCCGCCGTCATACCAGCAAGATTAATAAGTTTTCGGGTTTTGTTCCGGGTATGCTAAGCGGGATAATATACGCTTCGATAGCTGCCGCATTATTGATGTTATTGCCAATAAATCAGAAGTTGAGTGAAGAAGTGCGCGAAAGTAGAATTGCGACACAACTGGCCACAGAAGTTGAAAAAATTGAATCCAGGCTTTCACCCGCTTTAGACAACGTAAACAGATCGATCAGTAAACTAACGATTGATCCCGGCTCTGATAAATTTATTAAACTCGGGTTCAAAATTGAAAACCCCAAGCCCCGCCCAGACTTAGAAGCGCAAATGCTTGAGCTGGTAAATAATGAGCGCCAAAAAGTAGGACTGAAAGCATTAAAAGCTGATCCGGAAATAGCGAAGGTAGCTCGTAAACATTCAAAAGACATGTTTTCAAGAGGATATTTCTCGCATATTAGTCCCGAAGGTGCAACGCCCTTAGACAGGATACGGAAAGCGAATATAAATTTTTTGGCTGCGGGAGAAAACCTAGCTCTGGCACAAACACTCCGGCTGGCGCACACTGGACTGATGAATTCCCCCGGTCATAAGGCTAATATTTTACATAAATCGTTCGGCAGATTGGGTATTGGCATACTTGATGGAGGTATTTACGGCATAATGGTTACACAAAACTTTAGAAATTAAAAAATGGTAAACAGAAATATAGCAGCTCAAGTAAGATTTACAGGGAAATTGAGATGGGTTGAGCAAATTGCCTATCTACTAGATGAGCGTTTCCGTATTCCGGGAACAAATTTCAGGTTCGGATTGGATCCTCTTTTAAACCTTATACCCGTTGCCGGAGATCTTTCAGGCTTTGTTTTATCTTCAGCCCTAATATTAACCATGGCTAAAAATGGCGCCAGTGGAAAAATTGTAGCTCTAATGGCTATAAATGCAATACTGGATGCCACCATCGGCGCAATTCCGATTATAGGCCAGATCTTTGACTTTTTTTTTAAAGCCAATTCAAAAAACATCAAATTACTCAGGGAGCACTACGAAGAGGGCCGGCATCAGGGGAGCGGAAAGAGTGTATGGATAACCGCAATCATTGTATTAATCCTGCTCTTCATCTTAGTTTTATTTCTGGTTTGGAAACTCTTCGCCTGGGTTGTCAGTTGGTTTTAACCATTTGACATGGGAAAAATCATGGCGGGCGAACTTTTCATCAAATGTATCTGCATCACCCCACAGAAGAATTCAAACAAGAAGTACCTTAACGGTGTTGTTATCCCTAATAATACCAATATAAACTATGGGACAAACATTTACAATTAGTGTAGCGGGATCAAAGTTCCATTTTCAACTTATTAAATTAAACCAGGTTGATAGAACTATAGAATCGCAAATTTTACTTCAGGGAACAACCGTGACGCTCTGCAAAAAAGGCCAGAGTGGATGGAGTCAAAAGGAATCATCGAGCCCAATTTTAAAAGAGCTGGTGCAGGCAATTGGCGCCACCATTTCATTACGTTACCGAATCTGATTCAGAAATGCCTCCCCATTTTCGTCATCGTAGCCGGGAGGCATTTTTTAAATTTAAAAAGCCGTACAAATGCCCCCAAAGTCCTTAATCTTAGTGAATGTAAAAATCGGGAAACGGTCCATCTTCTGACAACACACCAGGTCAAAGTAAATATTCAACAAAAGGCCTTGTTTAACTACCTTTCGAGGAAACTAATTTTTTTATAAAGGCTCAACTACCCTGCCAATGGCAACACAAGATAAGCCATTATTAACTAGTGCTCTATAAATAAACCATTTC
>CAMPKC010000059.1 GCA_946887045.1 uncultured Sphingobacteriaceae bacterium
GAATTATTTTTTTAAAACCAAATTCTAAAATTCTTGTAACTACCTCGAAAACAAGCTACTACCCGCTTCTGTACAGAGGAAATTTGTCATACTGTTCATCGTTCCGTTTAAATCTTTCTCTAGCAAGGGTTTTATACACAATTTCGTCGGCAACAAATTGCCAGGTTTGAAAAGGTAAAAACAGGTCAGAAAATCCGCTTTTAAATCTAAATAGACTATCCTCTTTTCCGCCTACTCCCCCGCCCAAATGCAGAAAATGCATCCCCTGCTCCCGCCCCACGATACTAGCTTCTTCGATCAGCAATTTCATTGGCGAATGTTGTAAGTACTTGTTTTTAGTTGCCACCAAATGTAATTGCATTATATGATCCGAAAACGTAACAAGTGCACCAGCGGTAATCTCGCCATTATAATAAGTTAGCAACAATTTACTGTCGAATTCGAGTGAGTCGAGCAGCTCAAAGAAATATTTCTCTTCAAAATAATAATATGAAGAAGCATTAACTTTCATCATGTTAGCCCGATACATCCTTACGAACTCCTGTATTTCACCTTTCGTTGTTGCCTCTTTAACTGTAAATCCTTGTTCTCTTAATTGTCTGATCTTTGATCTAATTGCTCGCCTGTATTTCATGCGCTGAACTTCAAGACTTGTCTGCAAATCAATAGCAACCGTTTTTCCACTGTTACAAATTCCACCGAATATATTCAAAAGCGATTGCTGATCCATCATCGGATGAAGACAGGAAAACACACAGATGATACGCTTTGACTTTAAAAAACCTAAAAATGCTGCTTTAAACTTGTTAACGGTTTTTGAACTCAGAGTGCTAAAACACATATTCGAGATTGGCCCTGCATACCCATAAACAGAGGTGCAATCAAAAAAAGCCGACCCTTTGACTTTTCTCATAAGTAGTGGTAAAACTATAAACGTACCTTCTTCCTCGTAAATAAAAAGGAAGGGATCGTCTGCCAGAACAAAAGAATGATAATGCCAGGTATGATAGAAGTCGTGTTTTAAAGATCTGTTTACATAATGGATCCACTCTTCTTTTTGAGAAATGGATATTAACTTGTAATTCATAGCAGATTGTTTTGAGGTAGATGCTTGAGGAAAAAAGACGAAAGTTTAGAAAACAGGCGAATTAAATAACAATCTGTACCCAGAAAAGACTCTGGTATGTTTTGCCATTAATTTGCCATTCGGTAAAGGGGGAAAAATTCGGTGTTAGAATAATTTGTAAGTCCACGTGCTTCTACTATAGAATCGTAGCTGGCTTCATCAGCCATAAAGCGCCAGGTTTTGAAATTTAAAAACAGGTCAGAAAATCCCGATTTAAACTCGAACAAAGAATCTTCTTCTCCGCCCAGGCCCCCGCCTAGATGAAGGTAATCCATCCCGCGTTCCCTCCCCAATAATGTGGCTTCGTCTATTAATACCTTCATCGGCCCGTCGTGAAGATAATCGGCTTTGGTCGCTGCTAAATGAAATTGAACAATGTTATTTGAATAAGTAAGCAGGATACCGGAAGTTATTTCATCGTCAAAATAGGCTAGTAATAAATTGCACTCAAATTCGGTCGATTTTAGAAGATTAAAAAAATATTCGTCATTGAAATAATAATAATCCTTGGCTCCCACTCTGGTCATGTTAGCATTGTAAATATTTACAAATTCGCGGATCTCCTCGTCGGAAGATGCAATTTTCAAGTGGTAGCCTTTATTTCTTAATTGCTTGATTTTCGACCGGTATCTACTTCTATATTTCGATCGCTGAACTTCGATTGGGTTTTTAAGATCGATTGCCACAGTTCTGCCATTATCAAATAAACCGCCAAACTGATCGAGCAGTATTTGTTGATTTATGACCGGGTGTAGTCGGGAAAAAACTGATATATTGCTTTCCTGCCGTAGAAAACTCAAAAAGCTCATTTTAAAGTTCGTTAATATATCTTGATCCATATCCTTAAAGTCAACATTCGAAATCGGCCCCGAATATCCATACACTGAGGTACAGTCTTTAAATGGCGTTCCATCGATTATCCTTCTCAATAAAGGAAAAGCGATAAAGGTGTCGTTTTCCTCATATACAAAGAGGAAAGGCTCTCCGGATGGCTCGAGCGAATGGTAATACCAGGTGTGGTAGAAATCATACAACACACATTTGCTGACGTAATTCATCCAATCTTCTTTTTGATGAATAGTAATTATGTGATAAGCCATAAGAGAATTATCTTGTTAAAGTGATTTGATTGTTAGTTAGTTAAATGACACAGCTATTTCTGTTTCAATAGCATCTTAATTGAGCAAACTGTTCTGTTCTAGTTGCCGTTCTTTATCCAGGTCGCAGAAGTCATAGCTATCATCTATAATTACGTCTTTTGCGATAAAGACATTTTGAATGGTTTTATAAAGGATGAGACAGTCAAGATTAAAAGATAAGTGATCTACGTAATACACATCCAGAGCCAATCGTTTATCCCACCCCAGGCTATTCCGGCCATTCACCTGGGCCCATCCGGAAATACCGGGTTTTACCAAATGTCTTATTCTCTCTTCTTTACGATAAAATGGGAGGTATTGCGGTAATAGGGGCCTCGGGCCAATAAGACTCATATCGCCCTTCAAAACATTTATCAGCTGAGGTAACTCATCTAAAGAGGCTTTTCTGATAAACCGTCCAAATTGGCTTAATCGTAATTGATCGGGCAGTAAATTACCTTGCTTATCCTTTTTATCAGACATACTTCTAAACTTTAGCAATTTAAAAAGACGTTCATTTTTACCTGGCCTGATTTGTGTAAAAAACGGCTTACCGCGCGTATCAAACCACAGCATCACTGTTAAAACAATAAACAAGGGAGAGAAAATAAGAAGCAGGAGCAAAGACAAGCTGACGTCGAGTCCCCTTTTTATAAAAATGGCGTACATGATTCGTTAAATAATGTGTTAAATTGGAATTGAAGTATTGCAGAACCTGAGGCTAAAAGAGGTAATCTGTTTGTGCAAATAAGTCCGAACACTGGCTTATTATTCTTCTATAAAAGCGGTTTTTTCGTTTTTGCGATTTAGATCTGCTTCCATTTTATTGTAATCGTCTGCTGAGACAAATACGTCCTCGACATATCTGAATAGTCTGCCGCTCTTAATGTCTGGCCGATCATTTTGCAACTTAAACACAAAATCGTTTATAGACATTGCCACATCATTATATCCAAATAGTGGCCTGGCCGAGGTTGTACTTGAAAACCTTGGGTTTATTTCAAAAATTACAGGTCCTCTTTCTGTATTTCTTAGCTGTACGTTTGCCGGACCGATGCATCCAATCTTCTCAAGAACACGCTCGCAATGATCCCCGATTTTTGAATCGGGAAACACCTCTGCTTTGAAGGTCATACCTAAACCCAACTCTCTTTTCATGACGATGTTTCCTGATGCTTTGCCGTTGGAACCAACAAAAACTCCAACCGTGTATTCCTCATCATCTGGCAACAAATATTCTTGAATTATTGCGTTAGGTATCTGTTTTATTAGCTGATCTAACTCCTGCTCATTTTTAGCAATTCCCAAACCTTTTGACCCAGATCCTAATCTATCCTTTACTATCAGGGGAAAACCGCAGGTACTAACGAAGTCTTCAATTTGGTCTGCCTGAGATGCCAAAATCGAATTCGGAAAGTCAAAACCTGCTTGCTTTAAAAACTGAACCAAACTCCACTTATCTTCCATTAATTGCAACGTATTAATATCGGACGAAACCACAAAGGCGTTTGACTTTTCTTTGATCTCGTCCTTGAATCGCGATAGTAATCGTAATTCAACCATACTGCCCGCCATTATTATATCAATTTCTTCGCTCAGGCATATCTCAATTATTTTGTTCAAATAATCGGGAGAGAACGCCGTGGGCACTAAATAAGCTTTGTCTGTTTGGAAGAGCCCGAGCGAATTGCTGTCGCAATCACATCCTACGGCTTTATGTTTTATTTTTGAATGCTTCAATGCCTTAAGTATAAACTGGCCCAAGCACCCACCTACCCCCGTAATTAATACATTTACGTTCATGATTATCTATTTAAATATTGTCGAAGATGAGTTACTACATGGCCCAATTTGTCGGTAGTATGGGCATCAGAGCCAATAGACACCAAACAATCGAGCTCAACACAACGCTGAAAAATAATGGGAAATGCATGCCGGTATCGCTCGGCGGAATTCAGCTCTACTACTTTATTATTTTCGGCGGCAAGAGTAACTAAGTCTCTAAGTTTTTCTGTGTCGTACTGACCAAAAAAGTTCGAATAAACACCGGCCGGGTGACCAAATACATCCACGACAGGATTTTTAATTAACTCTTTCGAAAGTTCATAATCCCAATCCATTGCCCAATCCCGATCGAGTTCTTTGAAGGAATGATATCCACCATTTCCATCAGGATAACGGTGTAGGACGCCTACAACAAAATCAGCCATTTCAGCCTTTTGGTTTGAAATATTTATAGTGCCGTCTGTATGAGCTGCTTTCACTTCAATCCCAAAGTAAAGATCTAAAGGATACGCTATTTTTTTATAATGATCTTTTTTTGCTATATAGTCATCGTAATAGGTAGAGTTATCGTCCGCATGTTCTGTAAAAGCAAGAGAACGAAGGTTCAACTCTTTTGCTTTATCGATATAATCTTCGATGGTACCCTTTCCATCAGTCAGTTCAGTATGTACATGAGCATCAATCATGGGGATTTCCCCGTTCAGCATTTCACTAATTTTAAAAAAAGGTCCTTTCATGTTTAATCATATTAATTGTGAGTTTTTTATTAAAAATCATATCGTTTGATGTTTAGAATGAATTCTTAGAGTCTGTGCATTCAGAACTAATTGTCCGTAAATTGCAGGTACTCCTTTAGAAGTTCGTTCATCACGTAATGCTGATCATAACGGGAAACAATCATTTGGCGAGCATTCATTGAAAGGGTTTTTCTTAATGCCGGGTTGTGGGTTAATTGTTCCATTGCATCCTGAAGTGCTTCAGAGTTCTTAACCGGAACTATAATTCCATTTTCTTCCTGGTGAATAATCTCATTAGAGCCGTTGATGTTAGTTACGATGCATGGTAAATTCATTGCGCCAGCCTGCATCACCACATTCGGAAATCCTTCACGGTAGCTGGGGAAAACAAAAATGTCGCTAATGCTTAAAAATGGTCTTACATCTGCTTGAAAGTCCTTCCAAATAATTGATGGATGATTCAAAATTTTATCGACCGTCGATTGGTCTAACGGATCCAGGTCATTTTCGAACGGGCCAATCAACAGTAATTTTGTGCTGCGGTTATGATGATTAATTTTAACAAATGCTTCTACCAGCTCCTTTACACCTTTATCAGCCACCATGCGTCCGATAAAACAATAAACTATATCGTCTGCGAAAATCCCTAGCGACGCCCGGGTGTCGTGCTTTACCTGAGATGTAAACAACTGCGGATCGAAAATGCTGGTATCTATACCGTTTGAACTCCCGTTGCCGATAACTTTCAGCTTCTTAGGCGAGCAATACCTGTGAGATTCGATCAACTGCATCATCGCCTGAGAATTAGGATAAACTCTTGTGGCACACATATAAGTCAGCTTTTCCGCTACAACTAAAACCTTGCGAATAAGTCCCTGTCGCTCGAGTAAGGGCATGCCAGCAACGGTATGTAACCGTACAGGAACGCCCGCTAATTGTGCCGCCAGCATACCCAGCAAGCCAGCTTTAGGGGTATGAGTATGCACCATCTCCGGTTTTTCACGTTTTAATAATCGATACAAGTTCCATAGCGCTGCCAAATCTTTCAAAGGAGTAATTTTTCTGGTCATGTTCACTTCCGAAATCCTCAAGCCCGATTGCGATTCTAACAGATCTAACTCGGCGCCTTTTGACGAGACCGCCAGCACTTCATAAAATTGGGACATAAATTGCAGCTGTCCGCGTAAAAGAACAACTAATGAAACAGGCACAGTTGTTATACGAACGAGCTTTTTCATAGGAAAATAAATGTTTATTTAATGAGGTCGAATTTATGCTGACGATTGGCAACAGCAGAGCAATTTAGGAGATTGGCTAAGGGATTAACCCCGAATTACGCCATAGCTTTAACCCCGTATTCAGTTTCGGAAATTGTTGATTCTTTGGGCTGATAATAATCCTTATACCATTGAACGAAACTTCTAACGCCTTCTTTTACAGATACCTGCGGCTTGTAATTGAATGTTTTATCCAGGTCGCTCACATCCGCCCATGTCGCAGCAACGTCGCCATCCTGCATTGGTAAAAATGTTTTTTGTGCAGCTTTACCAACATTTATTTCAATTTCATTAATCAAGCCGAATAAGCTAACCGGTGCACCTCTACCAATGTTTAAGATTCTGAACGGAGCTTTAGAGCTGGCCGGGTCGGGATTTTTAGCATCCCAAGTCTGGTTACCCGCGGCCGGTTCATCCAGCGTGTTGAGTATACCTCCAACTATATCATCCACATACGTAAAATCTCTTTGCATATTTCCATAGTTGAAAACATCAATTGGTTTGTCTTCGAGAATGTTTTTTGTGAAAAGGAATAGGGCCATATCGGGCCGGCCCCATGGACCGTACACCGTAAAAAAGCGAAGACCTGTGGTTGGCAGGTTAAAAAGATGACTATAGCAATGAGCCATTAATTCATTGCTCTTTTTTGAAGCCGCATATAATGAGATTGGATGATCAACATTCTGATTTGCCGAAAAAGGCATTTCCGCGTTTAAACCATATACGCTTGAAGAACTCGCGTACAGCAGATGCTTGATAGAGAACTGACGTGAACATTCCAGGATATTTAAGAACCCCTGAATATTTGATTCAATATATGCATTCGGATTAGTGAGACTGTACCTGACACCGGCCTGAGCCGCAAGATTACACACTGAATCGAAGTTTGAAGTCAAAAAAAGTTGTTTTAGTCCATCTATGTCTGTAAGATCTAATTTTACAAAACTATAGTTGTCATGTTTTATACTGCGAACATCTTTTCCGTAAACTATTTCTTCGGCTGGAATTCCCGACTCCTGTAAACGAGCGTATTTTAAACTAACATCATAGTAATCATTGATATTGTCAATTCCTATAACATCATCTCCACGCTCTATCAATTGTTTTACCAGATGAAAACCTATAAATCCGGCAGCGCCTGTTACTAATACTTTCATAGCTTTTAAATGTAAATTGGTAAGGTTGCGGCTATCTTATCTTAGCCGTTGAGAACAGTATTTATTTCGGTTTTATTTTAGTTGAGGTTTTTATACCAAACCTCCAGTCCGAATACGCAAAAGAGCATTTTTGCCCGCCTTTCATCAGAAACCTTTATTTTCCGGGCAATAAGATCTTCAATAAAACTTTTCCTTATAATTTGTGAATACAAGGTATCGTTCGACAGAAGGTAACCATCTATAATTTCCTTTAATTCTGTGTCTACCCATTTTTTTAAGGGTATTTCGAAACCTCTTTTAGGCTGATTAATGAGATCCGGAGGTAAATACTTTTTTGCAAGATCTCTCAAAATGTACTTTGTGGTGATGTTATTTACCTTGAACCGGTCTGACAAGCCTGGTGCAAACTCTAAAATATCCTTTGAAAGGAAAGGGCTGCGTCCTTCCAATGAATGAGCCATGGTCGCGATATCCATTTTAGGAAGTAAACCACTAAATAAAATAGACTGAAAATCCATTAATAAGATCTTTTTTAAAGAAGATAAGTCGAGATCATTAATATCATCCAGATTCGATGTTATGTCTGTTAGTGTTGGTTTATGTAGAAACTGATCTTCAAAACCAACAAAAATGTCTGACGAAGCAGAGTTGTATATTTCTAGAGCATCATCATAACTGGCAATTTTTAAAAGCCGGTATATGTAGTTGTATCTGCTTTTTTTCTCATTTGCAATGGGCAAAACTTTAAGCAGATTTTTTGCAAATCCTTTTGTTACGCTATTGCAATTAAAGAAGTCGATATGCTTGAATGGCACATACCGCCGGTAACCTCCCAATAATTCGTCCGCTCCGTCGCCGTTCAGTACAACGGTAATATGTTTCTTAGCTTCTTTCGAAACGTAGTAACTCGGAATTGCCGAGCTGTCGCAATAAGGTTCGCCGTAATTCGCCAAAATCGGCTCTATATCATTTTTAAGGTTAGAAAAAGACAGATCAACTACTGTATGATTTGTACTATACTTATCTGCAACCTGTTTGGCCAATGCTGATTCATCATATGCGCCGGGCATTCTCACGGTGAAGGTTTTCAGATTTGAAGAGTTTTCGGCGGCAATTGCAGTCACCAGGCCACTGTCAATCCCGCCGCTTAAAAAAGATCCTACATCAAGATCCGAACTCTCAATCCGGCTTTTTACAGCCGACTGCAATTTGCCGTCAAGCTGTTGTACAGCATCGTCAAAAAAAACATCATTAGCATTTTTATAGTACGAAGCAATATCAAACCACTTTACATTTGTGCTTTCAAAAGTTTTCGTGTTGATCTGTAAAAAGTGCCCGTTTTCAAGCTCACTAACGTTTTCATACGGTGTAGCCTTCCGGTAATGATAACCTATATATAAGTAATCAGCTAACGAGTTGTAGTCGATATCGGGCCTAACAACTTTATACAAAGTTTTTAGCTCGGAAGAAAACACGTATTGATACTCCTTTTTGTAAACATATAAGGGTTTTTTTCCGGCACGGTCCCGGGCCAGAAATAATTGATTTTTGTTAGAATCATACAACGCGAAAGCAAACATGCCATCAAACTCGTTCAACATGAGCATTCCCATAGTTTCGTACAGGAGAAGTATTGACTTCGTATCTGAATTTGAAGCAGATACCAGCCCGTACTTCTTTCTCAGCTCAAGATGATTATATATTTCGCCATTGAATACGATATATAAGCCATTATGATGCATGGGTTGCTGACCGCTAACGGTCAAATCTTGCACCGCTAGGCGCGTATGGTACAGTTCCAAATTATCAACCGCAATACGGTCCTGCTGGTCTGGTCCCCTGTGTACCAAACCTTTAAAGATTTCCCGACTTTTTTGCGAACTGTTATAATTCAGGGTTCCAAATATTCCGCACATATTGTTTGCTGATTGAATGTGAATAGAAAGACATGGGAAAGCATTATTGCCGAATAGACTTTGATGCTCAAAATGTAAACGATTGTTTCTGAAAGAAGATAAACCAAAGTCCATTCATGTAATCAGCTGTTGCTGATCAGTGACATTGTTTCCTGGTAATGGAAATTTTTTCAGATTGAAAATGCGTTTGTGATAAACAGGATACTATACGGAGAGCTCCTTACTGTGCTGATTAATGAGCGTCATCCAATCGGCCATAACTTTTTCTTCCGAGAAATTGGCTTCTATGAACCTTCTACCATTTTGGGCCAAAACAGCCCGGTCTTCAACTCTCATTTCCATTAGTTTGACCATTTTATATGCAAGATCTGTTTCATTAGATGGCTTCGAGAGAAACCCACACATTGCGGGATTAACCAGTTCTCTGTTCTCGTCTATATCGGTTACCACGATTGGTTTATTTCTTGCCATTGCTTCGAGAATTGCGTTCGCCATACCCTCAGAAAAGGAAGAAAGAACGAAGGCATCTGCATTTCTAAGATAATCGGTTGCATTGGGTTTGAATCCTAATAAGCGGACACGATCCTGTATTTTTAATTCTTCAATAATCTTTAAGGGCCAAACCTCGTTTTGTAAACTCCCTAAGATATCTACACGAAAATTCTTGTTTTTGATTAATGCGATAGCCTTAAAAAGAGTTAAATAGTCTTTATTCCACCTGAAATGAGCTATACAAACCCAAACAAATTGTTCGGATTTGTTTTTCCTGGACAAGGCTTCTATCGGTGGAAGTTCGATTCCGTTATATATAACAACTCCTGGTTCAGTTACTAGTTTTCGGCGTTCAAAATTCACTTTCGACGCGTAGGAGTTATATACAATTCCGTCGTCAAAATTTGCAGTCATTTTAAAGGGAATTAACCATTTTCGGTTAATTACAGATATTCTGATTGATGAAATCAAGGTAAATCCGAAAAAGGGCTTTAGGAGCCTGGCAAATATGATGGCAACAAACATAAACGCAATAACCATGTCAGGATTGAAGCTCTTTACAATTTTTCTAAGCTTATTGATGTTTGAAAAAAAATTCCACTTCCAATTGTTTAAATACATCACTTCAATCCCAGGGCGCTTTAAAGCTATATCCTTATCGTGGTTAGGAAGCAATGACAATATTAACACATCCTCATTGTGGTCCTTTAAGAAACTCGCCAGCTTAGTTAACTGAGTCTCTGCCCCCCCTTTGTTCAAAGCCGGAGTAATAAATAAAATTTTCCGATTCATTTTGCTAGGTAATATTTCTTAAATAACCATTTTCCCTGCAGTGAGCTGGTGTTCTTTTTGTTTTTTTAACCATTGACTGAGCACTAATAATTTCCATATTTGCGGATAGCGGTTCCACTTGCCCGACATATGTTCATTGATAATTTCGCCTGTTCTGCGGACGCAGATTCCCGGAATGTTTCTTAACTCGCTCTCTGATAAATTATCTAAAACATATTCTTTTAATTCGTTTCTGAACCACTCTTTAAAAGGCATCGTAAAACCAGATTTAGGCCGGGCAAACAATTCCTTTGGCACGTATTCATATAAAACATCTTTTAATATCCTTTTTTGAACCCCGTTTCTATATTTGAAGTTAGTAGGTAGACTTCTGGCAAATTCCATTACCCGATAATCCATCAACGGCGAGCGGGATTCAAGCGAAAACGCCATTGAAGCGCGATCAACCTTTGTATTAATGTCTTCATTTAGATATGTTTTGATATCAAAATCAGAAAGGTTTTCAACCAGAGATTTTGAAGGGTTTCTCAGTATTTGAAGGAATACATTTTTCAATCCAAGGTGAGGTTTTTCCACCCATGAGTTTTCCATTCCCCCAATCATTTTTATGTATAGGGTTTGAATATCTTTCATCGAAATTCCCATGGCAATAAGCTTATGAACATAATTTGGCGACAAGCTAATTAGCCACGAGGCGCATTCGCGGATAGGTAAAGGCAGTTTGAATAAAGGATTAACCATCTTCATCCATTTATATCTTTCATATCCGATAAAACCTTCATCACCGCCGTCTCCACTCAGAGCAACTGTTACATGTTGTTTGGTGTACTTGCTAAGTAGCATTGTGGGTACGCCGCTTGAATCGGAAAAAGGTTCATCGTAAAAAGAGGAAAAATCTTTAATCAGACTGATGCCCTCGAGGTAATTACATTCGATTGTATGATGTTCGGTGCCCAGATGTTTGGCCACTTGTACGGCATATGAACTTTCATCGAAGCCTTTTTCGTTGAATTTTATTGAGAATGTTTTTACATTTTTAACCATTCCGGAAGCTATCGACGCAACCAGCGATGAATCTACACCACCAGAAAGGAACACCCCAAGGGGTACATCCGAATTCATTCTTATCTTAACAGAATCGGTTAAAAGATCCTTTAAATGTTTCTTGCCCTCCTCATAAGTTCCGTCAAACTTAGTATCCCATGTATAATCAATATCCCAATACTTCTCGATATTTAAACTTTTAGAAGACAGGTTATATATAAAACTGTGCCCTGCAGGCAGTTTTTTCACTTCGGTCCATATAGAACGGGGTTCAGGAACGTATCCCCACATCAGATATTCATTAATCGCCTGATGGTCGATATTAAAGTGCCGACCTAAACTTATCTGGGAAGGCTGACTTGCAAATTCAAATTCGCCCGCCCGGTCACAGTAATAAAAGGGCTTTTTACCAAATCTATCACGTGCGCCAAATAATATTCGTTTACTTCCATCATAGATAACGAAAGAAAACATGCCGTTTAAATGCGTAACACAAGATTTTCCGTATGCAAGGTAGGCAGCGCAGATTACTTCGGTATCAGAACTTGTACTAAACGCGTAGCCTTTGTTTTGGAGATCTCTTTTAATATCCTTATAGTTATAAATCTCACCATTGAAAACTATAATCAGATGCAGATAGGAAAATGGTTGGTTTGAGCGTTTATCAAGATCTATTATCGCCAGTCGATTATGTCCAAGAACCAGATCGTCGATAAATTTGACCTCAGAGTAATCAGGCCCTCGAAATTTAATCCTTTCTAGTTTCGCTTCTGTTAATTCCTGACTATATTTTATAGTTGAGCCGTAGATTCCACACATAAGTAGGTGCTTTAAATAAGTAAATAATAGACAGATATCTATCTCCCAATTGGAGAAGCACTATCTGATTTTATAGATATTTGGTTAGTAGACACGAAGTACTGCGAAAAACAGTGACGTTTAACAGATTAAACTTTCGTAGCGGGCAACTACCTTATCAATTCCAAACCGCACATTAACATCCCGTTTGATTGCCGCAGAATCCCAGTTTTGGTTACAGGCTTTGATTGTGAATCTTTTAAAAGTCTGCATATCGTCCTGCTGAATTATGTAACCATTAAAGCCATTTTTGATAATTGAAGGAATTCCTCCAACAAGAAAAGACACAACAGGAATGCCCACCGACAGCGCTTCAATAACGACATTTGGAAAACCTTCTGTGTAAGAAGTGAGGAGCATAAGGTCGTGTCTGGCAATGAAGCTATTTATATCTTTTACCTGGCCGACCAGTTTAACTCTGTTTTCTAAATTTAATTCACCGATTCTGTCTAAAAGTTCAGAACGCAGAGGGCCGTCTCCTGCAATGTTAAGGGTATAATTTTGAGGCAAATCTTTAAATATCTCGAGTAAGCGGAATAATCCTTTTTCAATAGATAGTCGTGCCACGACAATTATTCGCGTGTTTCCGCGATTGTGATTTTTTTCTTTTAAGATATTATTGGGAATTACCGGATTGGGAATTACAACAAGTTTTTTAACAGGTATGTGGTATTTTTTGGCGAGTGATTGTTTCACTTCATCGGACTGGCACACACCGATTCTAATTCTTCTATACGCTGCACCAACGAACAGGTCAAGGATTTTTGCTCTCGGGCCTGCAAAGGTCACCATGATGTCTATCACACTTGTCTCTCTTCCAATTAGATATGGAATTTTAACAAAACATGATATTATTGAAAGCAGCGTACTTATATGCCCCCCTGTTGTAAATACAGCATAGGGCTTTTCTTCCTTTAATAGTTTATAGAGTTTGAAAAACGATTTTGATGCTCTTATAGAATTAAGATCCACAACTCGTATTCCCTCTAATTCCGGTGAAAAAAACGGATCTCTTAAATCTAGCAATACCAAACTTACATCGAATTCTTCTTTATTAAAGTTTTGCGATAATAGCCAGTATACGCGTTCAGATCCACCGGCAGTTAGTGAACTTAGAACAAAAAATATTTTTTTCTTCATCAGGATAATTAAATGTAATGCAGGCTACTGGCCCGTGCTTAAGCAGATTTATTATTCAGAAATGTATGCACTTAGGGCAAGATTTATTTGACAGCAATTCCAACTACTATGTATTTGTACCTATCGGGCAATATCGATTCAAAAAATAGATCAATCTTTCCGAAAATATTTTTTTGCTTTTCGCTTCTGCCAAAACATCCTAAAAAGCCAAGGCTGGTGTACTGAACATGTTTATATTTTGAAAGAATATTTGGCATTTCATCGATTCGCAAATGGTTCAAATTTTTTCTACCCAATTTCCCCCGCAAAGCTCTATGCAAAAAAGAACCCTGAAGATTTTCGGCGAACAATAACATTCCGCCGGGTTTTAAAGCCTTATAAATTTCACTCAGAGCTTTTTCTTTGCAGCAGTGATGTTGGTCGGATTGCATTTCCCCCAGAACTGATCTGAAAGTGATGATGTCGAAATGATTTTGGTATGGGATATTTGTTGCGTCTATTGCTGCATACTTAATATTTGCGCTGCAATTATATCTGGCGTGAATATGCCTGGCAGCCTGTGTTGGTCCTTTCACATCAGAACATATTACGTTATTTCTGTTTAACGCCAGCCACAACGAAAGTCCTCCAAGCCCTGCGCCAAGTTCTAAACATTCATACTTTCTATTTTCAAGAAAGATGTTTTTTTCCCAATAATCCAGTGCTTTCGACCAATTGATAACATCCCAATTTAGTATGTCTTTTTGGGTTTGACTTCCTAAAAATTTCATATCGCAGATTGCTGATAAGTTGACTTTGATGTATTTAAAGGCGAGGCTTAAGCCTCGAAATCTTTGCAAGCGAAAGGAAAATAATCTTCAGATCGATCCACAGGTCATTTTTATCAACATACTTAAGATTATGGGAGATTTTGGCTGGCAGTATCTCTTTTACATAAGTTTCGGCGTTCAATGCCTTCGTCTCACTGTCACACATTATAAATGCCAGATCTGTAATACCCGGTTTAACAGAAAGTACTCTTTGCTGATCGGGGTTATAGTAGCTTACATGTCGTTTTATTTCCGGCCTGGGGCCAACAAAGCTCATTTCGCCTTTCAGAATATTTACGAGTTGCGGCAATTCATCCAGTTTATATTTCCTTAACCAATACCCGAATTTGGTAATGTGTGAATTGCGAGCCCCTGCATTCAGCCGGAAATTTTTAATAGGTCGATAATACATCGTTCTAAACCTGTAAAGCTTGAAATCGACTTTGTTTTTACCTACTCTGCGCTGCTTATAAAAACTACCTCCCGCCGAATCTAAAGTTATAAGCAATGAGATGATTAAAAACACTGGCAAGAATGCTGCGATTGCCAACAATGCGACACTAAAATCAAATACTCTTTTCATTGCTGTTAATTAATGTGTGAAATCTGTTTCTGTTTAGACGTCAACCGGGTATAATATCCTACAAAGGACTATCGATTAAAAAGATCGTTTTGGCGAAAAGTGTCTTTTAAATGTATTTTTTGGCTTAGTTTTTTTATTCCTTACGAATCAGCTATCGATGGTCGTCTCGGGCGTCTCTAAAAAATAACCGAGAAAGGCAAAAATGGCCAGCAGATAAGGCTGATTGATAACTGTTTGCAAGCTCAACATGAAAATGGCCAGAATAAAAATAACTGATAAGGCAAAATATCGCTTTTCAATAGGTGCGTTCCATGACTTTATGAAATACTGATATAATATAAAAAGAAATAATAAAAACGGAATAATTCCAGCATCAGCCCAAACGCCGATTATAGTGTTGTGCCCCTCTATCAAATTAGAAAACGCAATGCCGTATCCAAGAATAGGATTATCGTAAACATAATTTAACATATTCTGCAACAACACATCCCTCTCTGAAAAGTCAACCCTTTCGGTGTTAAAAGTCAGTATATTAACAATATCTTCTATTCTTCTATTTTGATCTACAGTTAAGCCTACGCCGTTAATATTGGTATTTGTTGTGAACAGC
Source organism: uncultured Sphingobacteriaceae bacterium (assembly GCA_946887045.1). The sequence goes on from CAMPKC010000059.1 coordinate 15,466, forward strand.
AATAAAAAAGGCACAACAGACAAACTAATCAAAACTCTTTTAGGAGTAAAATATCTGTAAAAATTCAAGCCGAATACTACCAGCAATACAATAAATCCGGTTTTAGAAAAAGTTAGAATTACAGCGTAGATAGAAATTGCCATTAATAAAAACTTCAACACCGTTTGAAGTTTTGTTTGCGCTTTGAAAAAATAACTGATAAAAACGAATGTAAGTAAACCACCAAGAGCGGCCTGGTTGGCGTCGCCGTATACTCCCTCGGCCCTTTCCAGGTCATAGGTATAGATACCACTGTAATCCAAAGAAAAATTAAACCTATGAAATACAATAAGTAAAAGTGTTGCAACGGAGAAGGCGATTATAACCGTTGTTATAAACAGCTTATGATGATCTGGAAAGCTTAAAAAAACCGAAAAACTTAGAAAATAAATTAAAGGAAGAAGCGCGCTCAACAAGGTAACAGGAGTGTTATGTATAATACTCGCGATTGCACCAATAAAGTAATAAAGAAGAAAAAACAGCAGCCATAGGTTAATAATACTTGAGAAAGGTTGTCGCTGTCTAAAATAGATTATCAGTCCAATGATCACAAGAATGACATTCACATATGCCAACATTTGTCCGTGCGACATAGAAATAAACTTTGTAACAAAGGTTTGTACTTCCCAAGTGCTAACCACAAAAGGGATAAGTAAAAACAAAAGGCCGATTTTTTTCATAACTTAATTCATTACTTCTTGAAACAGATCTTCCCATAGCTTTGAGATGTTTTCAATAGAATACCGGTCTAAATCTTTTGTGGCGCTTTGTGCCAGCTTTCTGCGAAAGCCGTCATCCTCCATTAACTTTATCAAGCCATGTTTCATAGCTTCCATATCCTGGTCGTTAATTAGTAGGCCGTTTTCGTTATTAACAATCATTTCGGAAGGGCCGGTTATACAATCAAAAGCGATACAGGCCATTCCTTGTGTCATTGCTTCCAGTAATACCATCGGAAGACCTTCAAAACGGGAAGACAGGATGAAAATTTCCGAGTCTTGCATCAAAGCACTTACGTCATTTCTAAAGCCTGTAAACACGACCTGCTTTTCCAATTCCTCTTTAGCAGCCAATTCACTAAGAAATGCAAGGCCTTCGTCACCTCTTCCTACAATTTTCAATATCCAATCAGGATAATTTTTCAGAACAGGAGCAATCAAACGAATCAAATTGTCAAAACCTTTGTCGTGATACCGGTTAAGGCTGCCGATTGCCATAATAACTTTTCTTCGCGAATGGCCATTATGATTTAAAGGGATAAAAGTTGAAGGGTTTGGCATTACCACTACTTTAGCACCTTTTTTTTCGAAAAAAGGTTTATCAAAGCTTGTTAAAACTGTTACGGCGTTCGCAAGTCTGTATAGATACTTCCATGTAAAGTCTCTGATCTTGTCACCTTCGCCTAAATGATTAAAATGTTCGGAAACGATAATTTTAATGAAGAAAAACTTACATGCTATAATTGACATGAAATTTGTTCTGCTTAAAAAAGAAATTGCAATATCTGGTCTGTTCTTCACGGATTTATAATGAGATACTAGGTTCCAAACACCTCTTAAAGTATGATTTTTAATGCTCCCAGAATGCAGTCGCACCCTGCTAACTCTTTCATCAAGTTGAAAATCATCTCCCTCATTAAAGGTAATTATGGTGACATGGTGGCCTTGTGTGACAAAAAAATTTGCTAAAATTACCATTACCCGTTCGGCGCCACCACCGACGAGAGAAGAACTTATAAAATCAATTTTCATCAGAATTAATCGTGTTTTACCGGGATGAAGCTGTCATGAGTTTTATTTTGCACTCGTTTTTATTGTATTAGCTGTGTTCTAGAGAACGCTTCGCTAAGTTCATTGAGTTTGTGAGTGCAACGTCATGATTGTTTCATTAGAAGAAAAAGCAAAATGCACTTTATGCCTTAGCTAGATTATACTTAGGTTTTTGAGACTGCTATTTTGTATTGTTTATAAGTAAAGCCGACATAAATAATACTGCTTACTATATACATAATAGTAGTACTCATTGCTAAACCGTAAATGCCCCAATATTTAATCAGTACAGCGTTCAGCAGTAAATTTAGACCCAGGTTCCATAAGGAGGTCCAGGCCATAAATTTATTTTTATTTATGGCAGTTAAAAATTTCACGCAAATCAGAGTATTAAGATAAAAGGGAATATATAACAATCCTATTTTCTGAATATTCGCTACAATTAAAGTATCATTTGCAGTAAATTCTTTTCTTTCAAACAATATGCGTACAAGGTCATTAGAAACAAACATCCCTAAAACGCAAAGGCACAGTGAGCTAAAAAAAACCCATTTTAATATTTTGAATAACTGCTTATACGTTTTTAACAGATCATCATTCATGCTTCTTGCGAAATGCGGTAATAAAACACTACCCAGAGGCAGAATGAGCATTCCAACGGCGAAGGCGGGGATTTTACTTCCATAGTTTAATGCTGCAATAGATCCTGCTATCAACTGGGCAGCAAAAAATTTTTCAACAAATGAGTTACTGCACGAAAGAAGCCCTGAAGTTATCTTCGGTGGCAACTGGGCAATCATTATGCGTGTGTTTTTATTTACAACTGGCGGTCCCAAAGAAATCTCCTTATTGTGGACACAAAGAATTAATAAATACAGAAAAGCAACAATACTGCCGGTTAGCATGCCAATTGCCAGAACAATTTCCTGCAGTCTTTCCTTAAAAAAAACCAGGCATAAAATAGTTGTTATGGTGGTAAAAACCGGTGGAATAGTCGAATACAAAAATTTATTTTTCACTTCAAGTAAACAACATAGCAAACTTGAATAACCCCAAAAAAACAGACTGGGCAAAATCCAATAAAATTGAATCCGTATTAAATGATAATACTTTTCACTATGGTTGGGGAAGACTGTAGTGAGAAGATATTCGGAAAATATTAAGCATATTATAGTAAGTATTATGATCATCGCTGTCACAATCATAAAGCTGACTGATTGAAATGATTTTATCTGGTTGGTTGTTTTTAGTTCAGTAATATAATTTGGTACGAAAAGGTTGCTTAACGAATCAACAAACACATTCTGAACGAAAGCCGGTATCAGTACAGCGATAAAGTAAGTATCCAACAACTCTGACAAACCAAAAGAGGCTGCAATAACCGTTTCTTTGTAAAAACCGGTAACTTTTACAAAAATGCTTATAAAAGCTACCACCATCATACTTCTGATAAGTGGTTGACTCAACAGAAGCTTTAATTTTATTGAAAAGGTATTAGTTAGTTCTGCATTTAAAGGATTCATGGTTTAGTATAATGATTTAATTTGAATTGCGTTTTAAAGCAATCTTCTAAACGGCCATGAAATTGTAAATACCACTTTTAACATATAGCTGTCAATTGAATAGTAGTAATCGGTAAAGCTAAACTCCAGATGTTTTGATGCTTTGAGTAATGAATATACCCGCATTAAAAAATGCTTCATAGCTCTTTTTAAATGTTTCTCATGAAACCAGTTTATGAACGCTATAGCATAAACAGCCATCCCGAAGGCTTTTTTATCGTAGCCCAAACTCGACAGATTATGTTCCGAATTGGTATAATATATGCGCAACGTTTTATTGATATACTTGGTTATATACCCTTTGCTCGCTATTAAAAACCATATATAACCTTCTGGAATTAAGCCCCTGCCAAAAACATCTTCATTTATAGTTATACCTTTCAGGATGCTGGTTTTATTAAATCCCCACTTCTCTCCTTTTATATTACGGTATATGTTTTTATCGAATGAATTATGAAAAAAAGGGTCTTCAGGGAAACGATCTCCTATTAATGCTCCGTTCTGATCCAGACAGCAACAAGTTACTCCAGAAACCGAAGGCTTTAATTCTAAAGGAATACTCATATATTCATTGTAGAATACCTCTAACGCATCTGGACTACATTCATCGTCCGCATCTAAGATCATAAAAAACTCGCCTCTGGCGGCTTTTACAGCTTCCATAAGGCAGCCCATTTTATGCTTATTTACTTCATTATTTATATAGGTTACTTCAAAAGAACAGGAAGGTAAAAAAGCATCTATAACCTCATGAGAATTATCAGTCGAACCATCATTAATAATGATTACCTCAAAATTTTTGAAGGTTTGAGCATTTAATGAGTTGAAGACCCGGTGTAAAGTCTTAGCGCTATTAAATACCGGGACAAAAACCGTGAATTGATAATTGTAACTGAGATTTTTCATCTCATTAAATTCGGGTAGATATTTTTTTAAGTCCATTGATGATCTTCTTTACAGAGCTCCATAATTTTTCTGCAATTTTTAGTTGAGGCCAAGAAGTTTATGATATTAAGATATCAGAATTCTTAGCTTTCCCCTCCGCATAATAGGATACAGCTTCGCGTAATCCTCTTTCTATCGAAAACCGGGGATGATAATTCAGTAATTGCACCGCTTTATCGATGGAGGCTAGAGAATGAGGAATATCGCCTGGTCTTTTCGCCCCGTAAACAACCTTTACATTCGCAACATCCGGATCGTATCTGGCTAAGTTTTTCTTCAATGCATCGATCAGTTCATTTAAGGTAGTTCTTTGGCCATACGCTACATTATACACTTGGTTTACAGCTTTTTCATTTTCCGACAGAGCCGAAAGAATATTCATTTGAACTACATTATCGATGTAAGTAAAATCTCTGGAATAATCGCCATCGCCGTTCACTATCGGACTTTTATGACTTAAAAGTTGAGAAACAAACTTGGGAATTACGGCTGCATATGCACCGTTTGGATCTTGCCTTTGTCCAAACACATTGAAATATCTTAATCCGATAAGTTCCATGTTATACAGTCGGGCAAACACATCGGCATAAAGTTCATTGACGTATTTTGTTACGGCATACGGAGATAAGGGTTTTCCATGTTTCTCCTCCACTTTTGGCAGCTCAATACTGTCGCCATAGGTAGATGAAGATGCAGCATAGACCACGCGTTTAACCTTTTCGTCTCTTGACGCCACTAACATGTTTAAAAAACCGGTAATATTTACGGCATTGGTGGTAATCGAGTCCTCAATTGACCTGGGCACTGAGCCCAAAGCTGCCTGGTGAAAAACATAATCCATTCCACTTACTGCAGTTTGACATACCTGCAAAATCCGTATATCGCCTTCTATGACTTCCAGATTTGGATAAAGCATAAATTCTTCCAGGTTCTTTCTAAAGCCCGTTGAAAAGTTATCCAGGACACGAACTTTACCCGCACCAAATTTCAGTAAGTACTCTACCAGATTAGAGCCGATAAAGCCCGCACCACCAGTAACTAAAAAAGAATAGGCAGAAAGATCCCGTTCGCCGTGATAAGGTGTTGTATACATAGCCATATTTAGATTTTAAATAGATAGTAAAAGATTAAAGACGGGCGTTTACCATTTCTGCAGGCAGTGCAGATTTGATATCGTAGACTATGCAGTTTTCTTTACATAATGAAGGGATATCAATGTCTGAGAATTCCTTATGAGCAACAGCCAGCAAAACCGCGTCATATTTACAATCTTTAGATTCACCGTTTTGGCAAATAACACCATATTCATGTTTTACCTGAGCTGAATCAGCCCAGGGATCGTGAATTACAACATTCACACTATATTCTTCAAGCCTTTTAACCACATCAATTACCTTGGTATTTCTTACGTCAGGGCAATTTTCTTTAAATGTGAAGCCCAAAACCAATACACTGCTGCTAGCGATGTGGGTGCCTTTAGTAATCATTTTTTTGACAAGCTGGTCGGCAACGTAAGCCCCCATACCATCATTTACCCGGCGTCCGGCCAAAATAATTTCCGGATGATATCCAACTTCCTGAGCTTTCTGAGCGAGATAATAAGGATCTACCCCGATACAATGACCACCAACCAAACCCGGCTGAAATTTCATAAAGTTCCATTTGGTGCCGGCAGCATTTAAAACTGCCTGGGTGTCGATGTTAAGCTTATTGAATATCATTGCCAGTTCATTTACGAAGGCGATGTTTATATCCCTTTGCGCATTCTCAATTACTTTGGCGGCTTCGGCAACCTTTATTGTGGTCGCCTTATGGGTGCCTGCTACAATAACGGACCGGTACAGATTATCTACAACATCGGCTGCCTGAGGAGTCGATCCAGAGGTGATTTTTAGAATATTTGCTACTGTATGCTCTTTATCGCCTGGATTGATACGTTCTGGTGAATAGCCTGCAAAAAAATCTATATTATATGTCAGTCCAGAATATTTTTCTAAAACCGGAACGCATTCTTCTTCAGTTACACCAGGATAAACAGTTGATTCATAAATTACTATATCACCTTTTTTTAACACTTCAGCAACCAACTTACTTGCTTTAAATAGTGGGCGTAAATCGGGCCGATTATTTTTATCTACCGGAGTAGGTACGGTAATGATGAAAATATTGCAGGTTCTGATTTTCTCCAGATCTGTTGTGCAATACAGTCCGGTTAACTTAGTGCAGTCCTGGGTGAGCACCTTATGTAAATCCAGATCAGCAACTTCCAAGGTATGGTCATGTCCGGCTTTAAGCTGCTCAACACGATCGTTATTAATATCGAAGCCAAAAACCTTATATCTTTTTGAAAACTCTACCGCAAGTGGCAACCCTACATAACCTAATCCAACTACGGCTATCTTTTTATCTCGTACAACTTGATTTTCCATATTTTTACTTATCGTTAATTATTTGATTACAACCAGGTTTGATGCGTCTACACGGCTCACCAATGCGCATTCCAAATTATCTAGAACCATTAGCACGCTTTTTCCCTGAACTTTGATAACACTGCCTTGCTGGTTAGTAAAAACTCCGTTCTTTATGCTAACCCGATCGCCGATAGAAATTGTCGTCAAGTCCACTACTTCTAAATCAGGGTAATTAGCCATCCAGTCCCGGATCTTATCTATCTCAGTATCCCTGATTTTTGCCGGCCTCCCCATGTAGTAGATAAAATTTAATACCCCTAAAGTCTGACGTACCTTATATTCTTCTTTACTGTTGATTTTCACGAATACATACGAACTGAATAGTGGCAACTCCACGATTTTTTTTCGGTCTGCCCATTGATTTTCAACCTTTCGTACAGGACAGAAACTTTCTATACCATTCGTTTGCAAAAGCATGTCGACTTTTTTCTCCCAGCGCGGGCGGGTATACACTACCAGCCAATCTTTAGCGGAAGCGCTATACCGTGTCATATTTGTTTCCATACAATTCGAATTATTAAGTGTACCGGTCATTTTATCAGATTTTAATTGAGATAGCTTTTGTGAAAAGCACAGAGCTTCGCCATCTCACTTACATGAGTCTTTTTTTGATTTTTCTTTTTTGTTCTCAGATCATTGAGATATCAATGATCTTTGGTTGAGCATCAGTAAGGGGCAGATAGAGCTTCGCTATCTCACTTACATGATTAATTTGTTTTTCTAAGCAACTTTTAAGCTGCTTGGCATTGGTAGATGCTTAATTAAAAGCAGATTACATTCAAGTAGATTGACAGGCATTTCGGTCGGTTAAAACCGTGTATTGTTCTGTCAACAGATTTTCGTTCCAAATACTTTGGTTAATTACCCTCTCTCTCCTTCGACATGTCTGTCTCAAGAGAGAAAGGATAAGGCTCAATATTATGAATACGCATATTTGCCATAGGCATATGCAGTACTGTTCTCTTCTTTTGCGTCGTTAAATACCACTAGTGGGTTCTTTAACTTTTGATTTTCGTAGATATCCTTTAAAATTCTAAGTTGAAATTTATCGGTAAAATTATAGCGAACCAGATAAATACTTGAGTCTGAATGCTTTGCCAGACTAAATGCGTCTGCCACCTGGCCAACGGGCGAAGTATCAATAATGATATAGTCGAATCGCTCACGTAATTCTTCAAACAATACATTCAGCCGGTCACTCATCAGTAGCTCTGCAGGGTTTTCAGGTAATGTTCCGCAGCCAATTATAGACAAGTTCGGCGAAAGTCCTGATGGAGATACAATCTCATTTAATGTCACCGAAACCGAATCTAAATAATCTGTTATGCCAGGACCGGCTTGCAATTTTACGTTCTTTAGCAAATCCGGCTTTCTGAGGTCAAACTCCAGAACCGCGACTTTTTTATCAGTTAAGGATAGCGTAAGACCCAAATTTATACTGAAAAAAGTTTTTCCTTCGCCTTGTATGCTGGAGGTAATTAACAGCACCTGGTTCTGATCTGTATTATTTATATAATTTAAATTGCTTCGGATATAGCGGAATAACTCAGAAATTGTGGTACGACTTCCTTTTTCTACGACAACAGGACCTAGCTTGCCTTTATTACTTAATTCGCCCAGCACTTTAGCTCCGCTAATAAAACCTAGCTCGGATGCATCCTGAACTTTAGTATTAAATTTGTCGCGACAGTATATCACGCTTGCTGGCAGAATAATCCCCAACAAAAAGGAACACAGATAAATTAAAGTACTTTTGGGCTGTTCAGGCGTAGTGTTATATGCTGGTCTGTCAATCACCTGCGAGGTTGGTATAGTTGCTGTTAACGAAAGTGCTGTTTCTTCGCGCTTTTGTAATAAGTAATGATATAACCTTAATTTAACATCCTGCTCGCGATTTTTTTCCAATAAGCCCCTTTCAATCGCAGGAACATCTCGTACTTTTGATTCATACTGGACGTATTTTGATCTCAGGTTATCTCTTTCTATCACTACACCTCTCTTAATATTCTTGACATTTTCCTGCAAGCTCCATTTGAGATTATTTATCTGCTCATTTAGATCGACAACCAAAGGATTACTTGCCCTGTTAGAAGTCAGAAGTCTTCGTTTTTCTAATTGAAGTGTATTATATCTCTCGGTCAAACGTTCCAGGGTGGCATCCTGTAAGCCGAAAGTACTCGGAACCAGGCCAAAATCGTCATCAGCCTTTCTTAAATAAGATTCTAAAGATCTGATTATACTTAACCGTAACTCGGATGCAGCTAGTTGTTGACTGTAATTTTGAGAATTGGATAAATTCATCTGTGCATTAGACATTATATCAGTCACCTGATTTTGTTGCTTGTAATTTTCAACATCCTGCTCAACAGAGGTTAAATCCTTTGTTAGATATTTTAATCGATTATCTATAAAATTTATAGTATTTCTGGCAATCGTATTTTTATTTATAACGTTCTCATGATTATAGGTCTCTATCAGTTTACTTAGAATATCGACGCCGCGCTGAGGCACCTCATCCACCATACTTATTACGATGGTATTGGCATCCTTGATAATTGGAGTTATATTAAGCCCGGCGAGACTAAATGATTCGGCCATCTGTGTCAGATTTTGGAATTTAATTTTCACGGGTCCGTCGCTGTCTGCAAATGCAGGTCCTTTTATTACGCGAATGGTGTAGTCCGGATTATTTATTACCTGGTTAAAACGATATATTGTTCTTTTTTCGCCGTCTTCGAGCATAAATTTATTGGCGTCCAGCGGGCTGATGGATAATTCTTTTAAATAAGCCTTATTTGAAAGCTTCGATACAACTACCCTGACAGGCAGAGATTTCCCATAGAGTTCGACTCTTTTTAATAGACTGGATTTCGAGTAGCTGGTCTCTAGAGACAGACTTTTTAGAACTTTGTAGATCAAGTCTCTCGAACGCAGCACCTCCATCTCGTTCGCTACAGTTTTTGCGGTTTTGAACATTTCCAGGTCGCTAAAGGCAGTTCCCTTTAACATACCTTCCCCTTTTGCATCGTCCTGTATTAAAAGGGTGCTGCTAACTTTATATCGAGCGGGAGTATACTGTAAGTACAAAAATGCCAAGCCGAAGCACACAAGCAGAGTTAGCACAAATGCTCGCCAATTATCCAGGTATTTAGCTAAGTCTTTTAGAGTTTTCATGGGATTATAGATTTAATGAATCATACAAAGGTTAGACTTGGATCAAACTATCGGCTTATTAAGGAAGTTGCAAGAACTGCCACCGCAGATATGGTTGCTACAACCAGAGGTAAAAATCGGTTGTTCGCATTATATTCCTGCGACTTAGATTTATCTGGTTCCACGTATACTACATCGTTTTGCTTCAGGTAGAAGTAGGGCGATTGAAAAACATCTTGTTTATTTAAATCCAGTCGAACCATCGTACGTTTGCCATCAACTTTTCGGATCACCAGTACGTTTTCCCTCTTTCCATAAGGCGTCATATCACCTGCCATACCAAGGGCCTGCAGAAGGTCAACTTTTTCATTTGATATAGTAAAGGTTTCAGGTTTATTAACCTCCCCTATTACAGTAATCCGGAAGTTTAGAAACTGAACAGTAACTATCGGATTCTTAACATATTTATTCAGTTTTTTTGTGATAACTTCCTGGGCTTGTTCAACAGTTAAGCCCTTCAGATGAGTTACGCCAATAACCGGGAAGTTGATCTCTCCGCTTTTATTAACACGGTATCCCTCTTTCTCATAGAGGCCTCCGCTGCCCAGTGTGTTGGAGTTGAAAGCGAACAATACATTAGATTCTGTGCTTTGTGTATTTATTGAAATATTAAGTAAATCACTTTCCTGAATTTTAGGCTCGATGTCGTTTAGAATCGCTGTGTTCGTTTTAGATCTCTCAGAAAGATCACTAAAATAAACCAGATTTCTTTTTGATGAGCATGCACTAAATGCCATCAGACATACAGTACTTAATAGGTAAATCTTTTTCATCACATTTAAATCTTTTTGGTTGATTTTTTAAATATCATGATCAAATTTACACACTTATCGAAAAGAAAAATCCGTTTTTGGAGGTTGTTACCTCAATTGTAAAATGTTCACAAGCATTTTCTCACATCAGTAAAATAAGGTTTACAAAACGATAAAAAACCTATTAAAAGCGTGTCATTTTTACACTTTATTTTTCAAAGTATACGAAGCGTAGTCTCGCTGTAAATCAATACGTTAGTCTAAAAATTTCACACTAATAACATGCTGAAGTGAATACTAGTTCACAACAGCATGTAAGCGATTTAGGAAGTTGTCAGGTTTATTTGGTTAGGTCGGAAATACAGTTCAATGACCATCCATTCATTAGTAATGGTCGAAGCTTTAGACAGTAGCTGAGGGCTCTATATTATGTATTAAAAAATCATTGTGTTTTTCGAGAAGATTAATGTATTTATTGCGCCAGTAGGTTACCGATTCAAGCTCTTCCGCTTCTGTATCCGTCGTCTTATTTTGATGATGGTTAAGAATCATTGCGCGGTCGAACATATCAGGAAACTCGGCAGAAAAATCGTGATTCAGGACTTCTCCGATTTTATAAATAATTTCTCTGCTCAAATTTTCCTGGGTAAACCAGTTATATATTGATCGTCTGCTAACTTTTAGCTTTCTTGAGAGTTCGCTAATACTAATGTGATTCCGTCGTATAACTAACTCTACTATTTCACCATTTTGCATAACCACTAATTGAAATGTTTCAAAAAATAAATTACTAAGAAGCTGTTTTAAAAACTTTCTTTGATATTATGTGGGCATTATGTCTATATTTTTATAGTGCAGTAGGTTATTGGTAAATGTTTTAATGTCCAAATTGACACGGCGGAGAGAGTTCATTGTGATAGAGAGAGTTTGCATAAGTTTTCTTTTGATGTAGGGTTAACGTTTTAATTAAAATTGTTTTTCGATATTTTAATTCCTTTAAATTACAAGTCTGATATCTTCAGTCAATTTGACAAGTCGTCATTGTCAAACGGTATCATAAATCCAGACTTCCATAGGTCAATACTTTAATTAATAATGTAGGATGTAAATATCAGAAGCAGTAAATATTGACAGACTGACCGCAATTACCCGCCTAGCTGATTCTCGTCAATATGGAAAAAGTATAATTATAAGAC
>CAMPKC010000060.1 GCA_946887045.1 uncultured Sphingobacteriaceae bacterium
ACTAAATCGATTTAGGAAATAATTCTCATCTTTTATTGATTTTTCAAGAAATACAGAATTTTTCAATTTACTTTTCAAGAAAAAAACCGATTCGGTATCTTTTTTATTATAACAATTGCTTTTTGATTTCTAAACCGATCAAATGAGCAATTTAACAATCGATATTCAGAAGCGACTATCGATGAGCAAAAAAAGTAACTAAGAAAAGATAAACAATTTACGGCGTTAGGGAAAGTGCTAAAATTTTGAAATATTCATCGACGATAATTACGGGAGCTAATTAAAAGTATGCTGTCAGGGCCGCTCCTTTTTCCCGTACTGCAAGCGATCGCTTTAACCTAGGTTGCGGATTTCAATGAATCGTTAGCGTATGGAATGATGCTTTGTCGGTGACCCCAGCGTTGTAAAGTGTCAGTCATCTTCGAGATGTCTGACACTTATGTCCCCTGTAAGAGAGGCTGACCAAACATTCAATTTAAAAGCGATTTCGCTTCCCGTATCTGCGAACGCTCCTATCTACTTTTCTATTCTAAACCAATCAACATCCGCGTATCCACCCGTGCGTACGTCGGCCATGCTGGTGGCAAATAAACCAACTTTCGCTCCTATCCATTTATCAGGTTTCGCCTGGAAAGGAGTGCCCAGTATTTTATAATTTATTCCATCTTCACTATAGCTGAAGGTACACATTGCATCGGGCGACTTAACCTTTACCCTCAAATACACTTCCTTTTTTTCAAGCGACGCTTCTGCGATTATTTTTTCTTCTTTACTATTTAATGCCTCTGTGCAAATCACATGAGATACCCGGAATCCTTTTTCATTTTTTGATATGGACAAGTAAGAGTAATCATTCCCCATGATTAATAAGCCGGCCTTTTTACTTTGCCAGACATCCCATTCTATATTAAATTCAACTTTTGTAGTAGCGGTGAAATCTGGTGCAGGAAACTTTTGAAGCAATAAGTTTGGAACCGGCCATAAATTCACTGTACCGGCAGGTTGAGGAAATGCAAACAAGCGTAAGACCCCCTCATTTTGCATAGGCATACTCCAGGTTACTTTCGGATTTGCATGCCACTGCCATTGTAATCCGAGAATATCGGAGTTAAACTCGTCACTTTCTGCGGGAGTATTTACCGGGTGTATCTTCCCTACGTTTGGCTTTCTAAAAGACGATACCGGCTCACCTTTTCCGTCTCCGTCCTTATCTATACCCATTACAGGCCAGTCGTTAATCCAGTTTACCGGCTGCAAATGAAGTATTCTTCCATACGCACCCCGGTCCTGAAAATGCAGAAACCAGGATTCACCTGTCTGAGTATCCACCAACGCACCCTGGTGAGGACCATTAATCGAAGTACTGCCTTGTTCTAAAACTACCTTTTCTTCGTATGGACCATAAATGTTTTTAGATCTTAGTATTAGTTGCCAACCTGTAGCCACACCACCGGCAGGTGCAAAAATATAGTAGTAGCCATTTCTTTTATAAATCTTAGGCCCCTCTACTGTGTGATGAAAATCATGGCCGCTAAACACATTTCGCCCTTCATCAATTACAGCGGTGCCTTCCGTATTCATCCGGTACACGGTAAGCAGACTATTTACACCCGCCCGGCTACCGGCCCATGCTATGCTCAAATAAGCCTTCCCGTCTTCGTCCCAATACGGACTAGGGTCAATAATACCTTTACCCGGAAGCATTAAAAGCGGCTTAGACCACTCCTCCGCCGGGTCTTTAGTTTTAATCATGTAAATCCCATAGTCAGGATCAGGGTAATAGATATAAAACTCGCCTTTATGATATTTTATAGTAGGTGCCCAAACGCCTTTGCCATGCTGCGGAACATCAAACACATCAGCTGGAATTTGCTTCTTGATAGCATAATTTATGATTCGCCAGTTTATTAAATCTTTCGAATGAAGAATCGGAAGGCCGGGCGTACAGTTGAAACTGGATGAAACTAAATAATAATCATCTCCAACGCGAATTGCATCTGGATCAGAATAATCAGCAAATAAAACCGGGTTCTTGAAGGTGCCATCTCCATTATCTGAAACCCAAACCTTTGAAACATAATTTTGAGACGGAATGTTGATCGGGTTTTTATGAGTAACCGTACAGGCGCTGCTTAGAATTACGCTTAACAGACCTATGCTTCTCGAAAAGAACATTTTGCAGAACATATTTAATATTGATGATTTTAGATCTCATACAAACCAACGTCGGAAAAAAACCCCGGCTATGTTATGGGAACATAGAGCCGGGGGTAATTAACCAATTTATAGAGGGAGTTTTAGTATGCACGATTATTTTGAAAGTCCGGTTTATTGATTTCAAATATAAAAAACTAAATCGGTTTAGTCAAGAGATCTTGCAATAAACTGTCTGTGAATGAAATCATCTGGTCAATAATCAACAGTTAGCGGACTTTGAGCTGCATGTTATTTCGACAAAAGAAACTATTCATCGGGCCCTTTTTCCAGATGAATAGCTCTTTTAAATCAAAGGCTAATAACCTTGATTCTGTACCAGGTTATTATTTTTTTCAATCTCTGTTCGCGGTATTGGGAATAGAGTTCTATTAATATTGTTAGTTGCTGAATGAGACAACCAGGACTTTTTAGTGAATGCCCCGAATCTGATCATATCAGTACGTCTGTGACCTTCCTGCTCAAACTCCCATCCTAACTCGTCTAAAAACCTTCCATATTGAATATCAGCACCACCTTCGGTAGTATGCAGATTATTTACATCGTCCTGAAGTCCGTATGCATAAGAACTGCCTTGCAGTAGCTGCGCGCCGGTAACAATAGCCTTGGCTGGATCTGATGTGAAGTTTCTTTGTCTAACCTGGGTAACAATAGTGGCGGCGGCATCTGGCAATCCGGTACGTAATAAACATTCAGCCTTCATCATCAATATATCTGCATACCGATAAATTGGATAATCGTTACTCAGTCTGTTGGTGGATCCCATCTTAATTTCGAATTTATTAAGGCGAAAACCGTGTACAGATTCTCCTTTCTCGAGCCCGGGTAATTCATTAACAAAGTTTAAAGGCTGGTTCTTAAAATCGCCCTGGGCAACATATAGCATTTGCCCTGATGAATTAAACTGCTGACCTTTTATCCAATTGTTTACATATCTGGCATCACTTTGATCAAATGTGCTGATAAACTGAGGGATTGCACACATACCACCCCATGGCGTATTTTTAAGATTATAGGTAGCCTGATTTTCCTGTTGCAATGTTTGCATATGATGATCAAAAGCATTCCAGTTATCAGTATAGTCCTCATCCATAGGCAAAGCAAATATTATCTCTTTCGAGCCCTGATTCTCGGTTAAGAATACATTTTTCTGGTTCGGTTCTAATACATATCCTGCGCCCGAATTGATTACAGCATCACATGCAGCAATACATTCGGTCCATTTAGGTGTTCCGGTATAAACACCTGCATTTAAATACATTTTTGCCAGCAAGGTATACGCAGCCCATTTATTGAATTTCCCATAGGTAGAAACGTTATTTTCAGAGCTTAAGGCAGGTATATTATCATTAAGTTCTTTAACAATAAAATTATATACCTCCAGGCGAGTACTTTGCTTGGGTAAGAACCCCTGAGGGAGATCGAACTGTGTTACAATAGGGATATTTCCAAAAAAGTCGCACAAGATAGCATAATACGAAGCCCTCAATACTTTGAGCTCTGCAAGTGTAGATTCTCTGCCCTCCGTTACAGGTATTAAACCCGATTCAATTTGATAAATAATTCTGTTACAGTTGGTAATTCCTGCGTATGTTCTGTTCCAGGTATTTCTTACAACATCGTCATCCGTGGTCCAGGTATGTTTATGCAAGCGTTGATAAACGCCATCATCAAACCATCCCCATGGACGTTTAGGTATAACAATCTGATCTCCGGTAATTTCCTGGGCACGCCAAAGGCCATTCCAATCCAGCAAAATAAACCTCCATTGAGAATAACCGGCACCAACCAAAGCGGCCAGATCATCTTTAGTTGGATTAAACCTGGTAGATATAATTGTACTATATGGATCGTCCTTTAATTTAGTACAGGCAGGTATGGTTATTATTGAAAAAAGCAGAATAATAACCCAATATTGTTTTTTTAGATTTTTCATTCGAATATTTTTTATGTTGAACTGAGAATTGAATAAAGCGGACTCTACGATGTGCTTATTCAGGTTTATCACATTTCAAGTATTAAAAATTAAGATTAACGCCCATTGTAAATGTTCGGGTTGTAGGATACTTATCACGATCATCCAAACCTGGGTTTAATCCCATACGGTTCACTTCAGGATCCAAGCCCTTATATTTGGTGAATGTCAACGTATTCAAAGAAGAAAGATAGAATCTGGCACCTTTTACATACTTTGATTTAAATTTATTGAAATTATATCCCAGAGTTATATTATCCACTTTCCAGAAGTCTCCATCTTCAACATAATAACTGTTGAATTCCAGGGCGGCGACATTAAGCTTTGCTTTTCCAAAAACCGGGTCGTAAGCTGATTTCAAGATATTATAGTTCTGTATTACGGGATTTTCCATATACATTCTTTGAGAGTTGATTATCTGAAAGTCAAACGCCCCTCTCATGGTAACACTTAAATCAAAGTTTTTATAGGAGAAACTATTGTTCCAGCCGGCATAATATTTAGGAAGTCCGTTACCAATTACTTTTTTATCCTCAAAACTATGCGCCAGATCATCATATTTTACTGGTTCACCGTTTCTGCCTTCATAAATCCACTCTCCGTTGTCATCGATGTCTATTACTTTATACCCATAAAAATCACCTATGCCTTTTCCAATAAATACAATATTCGTAAATGTCTGGATTGGAATTCCGGCAAAACCAGTTGTAAAGTAATTAGTAGTAGTTTTATAAAGATCGTTTGACAAGCTTATTAATTTATTTGTATTGGTAGAGAAATTAACGCTTGAATTCCAAACAAACTGTTTTGATTTTAAGGGCAGGAAATTTAGCATAATCTCGAGTCCCTTATTTTCCATCTTACCCACATTCGCCTGAGTTTCAGGATATAAATTTGGTGGACTCGGCACCTGGTATCTATAAAGCAAATCTTTAATCTGCCGGTTGTAAACGTCAATATTTCCACTTATCCTTCCCTGCAGCATACTAAAATCGAGTCCAAGATTAGTTTCATGCTTCTCTTCCCAACGAATAAACGGGTTGGGGTTTGTAGCAGGCCCCAGTGTTCTTATCCATTTACCATTTGAATAAACATAGTTTCCGTATCCTAATAAGGGCTGACTGAGGAATCCGTCATTTGGCGGATTTCCTGTGATCCCGTAACCTGCACGAAGCTTTAGATCATCAAACAGCTTCTGCTTACTCATGAAATTTTCTTTAGTAATTCTCCAACCGCCGGATACTGCCCAAAAATTACCCCACGGACTATTAGCTCCATATAACTGACTGGCACCTTCATGTCTTAAGCTTGCCAACAACAGATACTTGTCTTTATAGCTATAATTTAGCCTACCAAAGAAACTTATCAGGTTTGTTTCAGATTTGCCGCTGCTTAGGGTAGCTTTACTATCTTTAATACCTTCACCCAATCCTATATTATTATAGCCGAAAATATCGGTGGGAAAATCCTGATTTTGTGAATACATGCTAGTCGATTCGTTCTCCTGATATCCATAGCCCCCTAAAGCAACAAATCTGTGATCGTTAAAGGATTTTGAATACTCGGCAGTTAACTCTGCTAAACGGTCAATTGACAGGTTAGAGTTAACTGAAGCGAAACCATTTAAGCTACTTTTAATGGTAGAAATATGATTTTTACTTTCAGAGTATCCGCCATTACCATTAAATCTGGAATAGGAAAACATAGCAGAAAGCTTCAGATCACTAATGGGGGTATAAGCAATTGTACTATTCATACGAGAGTTTACATTTTTTGCCTGCCCATCGCTTTCAAACAAAAGAGACATTGGGTTCTCATAATCAAAATTCCCTGTGTTCTCATAAAAGTTCCCGCTGGTGTTAAAAACAGGTTCTGTAGGATTACGAATTACTGTTTGCCTGTAAATCCAGCCGTTAAAGCTCCCACCATTAGAATTTCGCGTATAATTATTGGTCTGATTTAGAATGCCCACATTAAGTTTCAACTTATTGTCTAACATGCTATGGTTTACATCAATTCTACCGGTAAATGTTTTGTTATCACTTTTTTTGAAAATCCCTTCTAAATCTCTATAGTTAGCGGATGCAAGATAGTTTGTCGTGCTATTTCCGCCTCTTATAGTCAAATTATGGACATGCGTTAGTGGCGTTTGAGTGGCTTCTTTTAACCAGTCTGTATCGCCTCCTGCATCCCATGAAGCCGCCCTTGTTCCCGCGCTAATCTGATCACGATAATCCTGAGCGCTTAACATGTCCAGCTTTCTCGAAATAGTTTGAGTGCTTGCGTATCCACTATAATCGACACTATTTGTAAAAGTTCCTTTTGCTCTTTTCGTAGTTATGATTATTACTCCATTAGAGCCCCGGACTCCGTATATGGCTGCGGCCGAACCATCTTTCAATACATCCACCGACTCAATATCTTCCGGGGCTACTGTTTTAAGATCACCAGGAATTCCGTCAATTAAAACCAATGGATTGGAATTTGCCCCAAAGAGAGTAGTATTTCCGCGCAATAATATTTGTGTGCCGGCTGTTGGATTACCACTTGGTGCACCGATTGTCAATCCGGCTATCTTACCCTGTAACAACTGACCTGCATCTTGTACCGGCCCTTTTACAAAATCTTCTGACTTAACCGTCGCAACTGCACTTGTAACATCCGCCCTTCGCTGAGTGCCATAACCAATTACCACAACTTCAGAAAGATTTTCTGCGGTAGTCTGCAAGGATACATCGATTGTGGTTTTATCGGCTACCGGAATTTCGACTGATTTATATCCTAAATAAGAAAACACCAATATTGAAGCCTGATCGGGTACTGATATGGAGTACTGACCATCCAGGTTTGTGGTTGTCCCTGCTGAAGACCCTTTAACTTTTACACTTACCCCTATTAATGATTGCCCCTCTTCATCTTTTACCGTTCCTCTAATTATTACATCTTTTTTAACATCATTAATTAGAAGACTTGGTTCAAAGAGTGTCGCATCATCCTTTTCGATAATAATTATTTTACGGTTTCGCTCAATATAGCTCAGGCGTGTGTTCTTTAATAATCGTTTCAATATTAAATCAACAGGTTTATCGCTCTCAGAAACCGAAATGCTTTTGTAAGCAGAAATCAATTTATCGTTATAAACGAAACGCAGTTTACTTTTTTGTTGAATGGTATTGAGAATGTCTTTTAAGGGTTGATTCTCAACCTTTAGATTGATCTTTACTTCAGAAGCAACCTGTCCGTTTGTAAAACTTGCAAGAAGGAGCTGAGTGCTAAGCACTAAGAAGAACACGATCTGGCAACTAATTCTCATTGTTTGTCTTATGAAATAGGAATTACATGTGGTATATTTTTTCATACCTTTGATAAGTTTGGTTAATAAATGGTTATTTGTTTCTAAACTGTACGGTCAGCCGATAATTGGAGTTATGAGACTGATCTTTACCGGTTAGGAAATCTTTCCTACCGGTATTCTTTAATACTAATTAATCATATCTGGCTTTTTAGGTTAATTAAACAGGTTGTATTTTTTACTGAACAAGATATTTTTACCTTGTTTTACATATCTAAGTTTATTGGCCTTAGCAATCGAAAAGAGAATTTCATCAAGAGTATCGTGCTGATCAAAACTAGCTGTGAATCTAATATTTTCGATATCTTGATTTTTATAATTGATTCTGATGTCGAAGGAATGCTGAAGAATTAAAGCTACATTCTTTAATAGCTCATTATTAAAGATTAACTTACCCTGTGTCCAACTTATTATCTCTCTGGCATTAATATTCTTTTTATCCATTTTCCACGAAAAACGATCAACAGATACTTGTTCATTAGGCAACAAAAAAACGGGTTGTTCATTTTGATGAGCCTTTTTGCTCACTGCAACTTTTCCGCGGCTTACGGTAATCTCAATATTTTTAAAATGTGCATACGACCGGATATTAAAAGCAGTGCCTAAAACTTGTGTTTTCGTTCCACCCGATTCGATTATAAAAGGTTTTTCTTTATTGTGGGCAACATCAAAATAAGCCTCTCCCTCAATTAAATTGACTTCTCTTAAGTCGCGGTTAAACTTTTCCGGATAACGCAATCTGGATCCTCCATTCAATACAACAACAGACCCATCGCTTAAGGTTAACTTTGCTTTTTGCCCCATGGGCACAATAGTTTGCGCATATATAACAGGATCGAAATAATCTATAAGTTTGGTGTGATAGGTATTAATCATTAAGGAAAAAGCAGCTATCAAAATAACAGAAGCAGCAACTTTTAACCAATTAATGGATAAAGGTCTTACCTTGTCTGCTATAGTTGCATCAATACGTTTTTTTAGGTTCGTATTGAATATCGATTTTTCCTCTTCAGACCAACTAAATTCTCCGCTTGCCGAAGACAGGTCAAACCAGGCTTCCAGCCTGCTCAATTCTTCCGAAGAGCATTCCCCTTTTTCAAAGCGATCTAAAAGTTTTATTAATTCGTCTTCTTTCATGAACGGTTTATTATAAGCAAGTATATCTAAAGGTTAACAGGGAGTAGACGTCAATCAAATAATTTTTTAATAATTGTAAAATCCCAACCAGCAAAGCTGATTAATGCTAAATATTCTAAATGAGTTAGGGGATTCTTTAAACGGGCCAGCGTTTAAAATTCCGTAATAGGTGCTATGGTAAGCATTTGGAAAGGAGCTAGCCGAAACAGCGAGGAAAGAACAATTCGGAAACAGCAAAGAATATTTTATGCAAACTAAATAAACCAGATAAAAAATTTTAAAAAAATCAAAAGTCCGGTAATAAACTCCTTTTGAAGTTTTAACCGAAAAACCTTCAACGCATTTTGAATTTGTTTTCTGACGGTCTTATCCGAGATATGAAGTACTTCGGCTATTTCCTTATGGCTTAACTCCTCCCTCCTGCTAAGAATAAAAATCTGCTTCATCTTAGACGGTAAATTTTCAATTTCCTTATCAATGAGCTGGGAAAGTTCTTTAGCATAATAAAGCTCTTCAGATGAAGTTTGCAAATCAGAAAAAGACTCTGGTAAGATTGTCATCAATTTACTTTTGCCGGCTACTTTTTTGAGATACACCAAAGCCTTATATCTAACTGCAGTGAATAAATATGCAGAAAGACAATCTATTTTACTTAATTCCGCTTTCCGATTCCAGAGAGAAATAAAAACATCCTGCAAAATATCCCCTGCTTCTTCTTTATCTTTAATCACTCTTACGATATATACTAAAAGGCTTTCCCAGTAACGTTCATAAACTACATCGAATGCAAGTTTATTCCCCTCACTAATCAACACCATCAATTGAGCATCCTCTAGTATTTTAATATCACGAGTGTTCATATCGTTAAACTGATGAAAATTAAATGCAGCTAAGCTAAACAGGTTTAAAGCTTATATCGGTTAGTGCTGCAACATTCTGTTTACAATTGTCTAATATACACTTTTAATATTTCAAGAAAAATCATTTTTCATTTTTCCAGGGCTACTAAATGACATGAACGGTGAAATATGCGTTAACCTACTAGCCCTTTCATAGCTATTCACGACGAGACAAGAAATAAACTGGGTAGGGGTTAAAGTACTATTGAAGTACCTTTTAAGTACCCTTTCAGTACCTATAAAGTACCTCTTATAAAAGGTACTTTATCAGTTGCTATTAGAACCTTTAATAATATTTAACCTTTAGCTTAACATTGTTTCACTCTTATTCTTGCCGGGTGCCGTATACTTTCCTTACCAAAGCAACATCTTATGGCTTTCTTAAAAAGTAATTTCGAATTTACAGGCAGCATCGGAAGTGTTTCTGCTTACACAAACACCGAAACACTTATAATTACGGAAAACAAAAGGATAAAAACCTCCTGGCATTGATAATCACTTCTTTTTCTTATCCCTCAGAATCCGAACATTATCAAACATCAGTCTTGTTGTTTTACTTGTAATACCAGAAGATACCGCAATCCCGGCATAGATAATGTGTTTGAAAGGGATGGTTGCGCTTCCCGCTTCTGTCCAAGTCTGTCCATCCGTCGAACCAAATGCCGTGAATGCGTCACCAATTCGTTCTAATTTCAACCAGTAATATCCGGTTAAACGACCATGGGTTACCACCGGATCAGCTAAAAACGAACCCTTGTTTTTAATAGCTGCAGCGCTTCCCGGAGTTTCTCGTGTTATAAACTGCAAATGCCAGTTCGGTGCCTCGATCTGAGAGGTTTTACCCGGATAAATGATAATAGATATATGTGCTGAGTTTTCAGAAAGGCCATCACGCATTGTTATTCCAAAGCTGGAGAACTGTGAGCTCGGCTGAGGCACAAATCTTAAAACAATACTTCCATTTCCTTTAATCGATTGATATGTATAATGAAATTGATCTGCAAGACTATCTAAACCCATTCCGGCTCCTTCGATAGTAAACTGCTTTCCATCAAATCCGGTACTTCCAGAGAGCTCGCCCGTTCCGATGCTACGTTGGCTCCATCTGTCAGGAGGCCCTGCACTTACCCCGGTTTCCATTGCATCCAGGCTTTGACCTTTTCCGTTGGTTGCCGATACAGTATAATAGTAAACCTTCCCTTTTTTGATAGCTTTATCAGTATATTTTGCATCGGCTAAATTACTGGCGATGACCTTATAAGGGCCACCACTTTTGTTGGCCCTTTTTACGGTGTATGCTTTTGCACCAATGGACTCTACCCAGGTAAGCAGTATTTCTTTCTCCGAACCCGTCCCAATAATAGCGCCAGGCGACGCAGGTGTTACATTCCGAGCGTCAGAAACAGCATCTTCCTTGTGTCTGGTAAAAAACAACGTTCCGTAACCGGGATGATCTGCTCCGGGACGTCCAGGACCCTCAGGTCGTATTTTCTCTGCTGCCTGCTGTGTGAAAGATGCAGGCAATCCCATACGATTTACGTAATGGTTATACACTTGCTCATAAACTGCGCGGAGCGGACCTCTGTCCTGCCTCGCTATCGTTTGATGAAAGTATTTACCGGTATGGTCTAGTGTGGTAACGAAAGGGACCTCATTACCCAAATTAAATTTGGCCACATATTCAAAGCCTTTCAGCAACAGATTATCAGCATAGCCATATAAATTTAATCCCTGGTGCCATGCAATTTCAGAAGATTCGGCCAGCATACCGATTCCTAATTGCGTATGCCCCTGGTCGCGACCGCTTTCCTGAATCTGGCCATCCTGATTGATTACATAATGACTCAATCTACCGTTGCCATGACCATTCACATAGTATCTCAATGCACGTTCAAATATTAATCTGTCGTTACAAAAAACGCCTATTGCCATCACCGTTTTTATCGCTGCCGCATCCCAGTTTCCGTTGGCAAAAGGTGCAAAGTTTTTAAGTACCGGGTAGATAACCTCTTTAAAATGTTTTTCAGTTTGCTTGATGTCTGCATCAGACCAATCGGCATTTGTATAGCGCAGAATTTCCGCCGCATTCACCATTTTAAAAGGTCCCAGCCCAGCCATCAATACCGCATCGCGACCGGTTATCGATTTTAGTGTTGAGGACCAGGCGTTGACAATTTCCTTTGCTTTTTCTGCATAAGCTTTTTCGCCTGTGATGGCCCACATAACCGCATTTTGATGAGCTGCATTCGCATCAGTATCATAAGTTCCCTGACCCACAGTCGGATTTCTGCCTACCATTGCCATAGGCCCCTGCATTTTATAGGTATTTTTTGAAACCGGGTTTTCTGCGAAAACTTTAAAGCCGCTGTAAATAGGTTCCTGCTTTTCAGCGACAGCTATTTTCATTCGTTCTAAGTCTTCTTTACTATGAAGAATTCCAGGATGAACAAAGGACTGACCAGAGACAACTCCGGTGATAGTACAAATTGCTAGAGCGATGCTAAACGAAATTAAGGTTCTCATATTATTTTTTTAAATCCCAGTAAACCACATACCGTTCCCTGTGGATATCATAAAGCGGCCTGAGCAGAATACCTTCCTTTATAGTTTTAAAAGTGAGATTCTGGCCTGAAAGCGGTTTTATAGCAGAGTTTAACTTTGTGGTGTCCAGTGTTAAAGATTTGGTAATTCCTGCCGGAACATTATAGTTATATGTATAATAGTCATTGTATAGAAGCGGATTTGAGTAGGGTGCCTTGTGAATAAAATTATCGGTTCCCATTACTCCGGCCAGCACGATCGGACCATAAGTAAAGGTAACTTTATCACGGTTATCAGTTGCCGCAACCAACTGCAAATCCATCGGAAAATTTACCTCTAGGTTATCTCCTTTTTTCCAAGTTCTGGAAAAAGAGATATAGCTGCCAGACCGAGCATTAACTTTGACGGTTTTTCCATTAACTTTTACAAATGCCCCGTTCTTTGCCCATGAAGGAAAACGGATATTTATAAGAGTATTTCCAGACTTGGCGGCTAGAATAGTAAATTTTGCGACTCCTTCCTGCGGAAACCGGGTTTCCTGCCTCATGGAAAATCCCTTTTCCTTCCAGTTTAATTCGGAGGATATAAACTGATTTACGTAAACAGCATTGTCGCTGTGATAATATATGGCCTCGCCATATTTAGCATGATTCTCAAAACCGCTACCCACACAGCACCAGAAGGAACTGTCGGGCGTGCTGTAAACTTTGTGAGCGCCGGGAAGCATCGGAAGGAAATATGAAATCATTCCGGTTGCGGGGTCCTGCTGACCTAAAATATGATTAAAAAGGGCTTTCTCGTAATAATCAGCATATTTGGCATTTGCTGTGTGTGTAAACAAATGTCGTGTCAACTTAAGCATGTTGTATACATTGCACGATTCGCCGGTATAGCCTGTTAAGTGATTTGTAAGATCATCAGCTTTAAAGAACTTTTCCTTATCACTGTTACTCCCGGTTACAAATGAGTGATGATCTGTAACAGTCTGCCAGAAAAAAGAAGCAATTTTGTCACCGTCTCCTTGGGCTTCAATTTCGTATTGGCGGGTCATCCCCAAAAGCTTGGGAATATAGGTATTGGCGTGTTTCTTTTCGAGAATATCTTTTCCCTCTCTCAAAGGATCCAACATTTCGTTATGATAGAAAAACTCGGAAACCCATTTGTATTCCGCATTTCCCGTAATAGCATAGAGATTATAAAAAGATTCATTAATACCGCCAAACTCATTCCGTAGCATTACCACTCGTTGTTCAGCAGTTACAGGTTTCAATTTATTGTAGGCCCATGACCCCATTTTAGAGACCACGTCTAATGCCTGCTTATTATTACAATAAAGATATTGATCTATTAAGCCGGAATATATTTTATGTAGTGTATACCATGGCGCCCATACTCTTTTACCTTCAAGATTCCGATTTATTAGTTCCTGAGGATATGCGCTTAGATATCCGCCCTGATTTAATACTTTTTGAACTTCTGCGAGGCCCGACACGAGGCTATCTGCTTTGATTTTATATCTTTCATCACGGGTAGAAGCATACATCAAAGCCAATCCCGAAAGGATATGACCCGTAGAATGCCCCCGGAGTTCACAATCCAATGATTCCCATCCACCAAGCTTTTTCATAGTAAAATAACCACCTTCGTTTCCACTATAAATTCCGGCATTGGTTCTGAAGCTGTGCAGCAGCTGGCTTACACCGATGGATAGTATCCATTTTTGCTCGCGCTCCATATTGTCCTTAAAGCGACTGTCGAGCAATTTTACCTCATCCAGATCAAAGCTGGAAACAGCCGGTTTTAATTTATCCTGTATGACGAATTTATCCTTATGTTGTCCGGGATAATGCGATTGGGCATTTACTCCTAACGAAATGGAAATTAATACCAGAAGAACGCTGATGTACCTTTTCATTAACATTTCAATTGTTTTATACGGCGCCAGATGCCGGCAATATATCATCGACTTCATAAATATAGATAAGGCTTACAATTTTATGCAAGTTAACATAAATTCACTAAATCGATTTAGTAAAAATAAAAAAATCCATTCAGGCTCAACAATTAATTTTTATGTTCAAAAAGAAACGCCAACAGCTGGCTTGTAAAACCTTTAGGGTTTTCGAGGTTACTTACATGACCAGCGTTTTGTACCCAAGCCTGTCTGGCTGAAGGCACCAAGTCCAAGAGCTTACTTCTACGCCCTGCGTCAGCATCTCCTGTCAAAACCAGAACCGGCACGCTTACTTTCTGTTGCTTCAGCTTCTCGGCCACAGAAGTACCCAATAAAAATCGCGGCTCCACATGGGTTGGTTGCCAGGCATCCCATTTATAAATCATATCCCAAACCGGACGCCTGATATCTTCTAAAACTACCCCGTCACGGGTGGTTAGCCCCTGCCACCATTCTAATTTATTATTATGAATACCTTTCTCTCTGTAAAGATCTATTTCCTGACGACGTTTAGCAACTGCTTCCCTGGTCCACGGAACCGAAGGGCCCGGTGAACCGCCCCAGACATCCCCGCTGGCCGCGGTAACTGATAGTAAACGTTCAGGATATAATGCTAAAAGGTCGGTTGCGATAAACCCTCCCATAGAAAGTCCAACGATATGTGCCTTCTTAATTTTCAGTTTATCCATTAATTGAATTACATCACGCGCATGCATTGTATTGGAGAACTCGACTGGCATACTGCTGCGCCCATATCCGCGAACATCATAACGTATCACTCTAAATCTTAGAGATAAAGACTCAAACTGCGGATTCCACTGATAGTGATCAAAGGAATGTCCATGTATGAAAATAACCGGCTGTCCTTTTCCTTTTTCTTCATAAAACAATCTGCCCCCTTCATCTACCGCTATATATCCTCGTTTTACTTCCCGGTGTCGGCTGTCCTCGATCGCATCCCGTACTAATAATGGCAAAACCGGACTGGCGAAAAAAGAATTGAATCCACCTTTCATGCTGGCTACCCTTGCCAGAAAAAAGCCATAAACCTTATTTTTCTTGTCAATCCATGGATAAGCGCCGGCCCAGCTCGGACTGCTGATTAGTGCTGGATCGCCTTTGCCATCCAGCTCTTCGCGCCATTGGCCCAATCCATAAATATCTTTTCGGTCTGTGGTCCTTGTTTTCTCCACATATTCTCCAGCATGGACCGTTGCGCTTCTCACCTGATCTGCTTGCATCTCCTTAACTGAATTAGCAGACAATATTCTCCTGCCCTTAAAAATGCCCTCATTCATAATCATATTTAAAAAGCCGGCATAATCAGAAAGACTTGTTCTGGCGCCACCTCCCAGCATCGGACTGTGACCGGGAGTTTCATCCACCGGTGTAAAATGAGTAGATACCATGCTTAAAGGACGGGCTATTTTGTGCTGAAAAAGAGTTTCCCAATCTTTACCCGTCGCGAGTTCTGCCATACGTCCGGCGACCTGCATTGCCAGTCCGCCGTACTTAAATTTAGTACCTGGCAGAGTATCGGCCGGGAGCTTAACAATTTCCGCTACTGATTCTTTTAAGGTTTGATAGTTATCCGTCCGGTTGCCTTTCGGCTGATAATCAGGATATCCGGCGGTATGCGACAATAATTGTCTTAACGTAGCTTCCCCCTTTACATCAGTAAATTCAGGAAGCCATTGTTTTACTTTATCATCCCAGGATAATTTCCCACCATCAACTACAGCAGCTATGGTAGCGGCGGCAAGCCACTTCCCGGCAGAAGCTATATAGGCAACAGTCTCGGGCTTGTAATCACCGAAATATTTCCGATAGATTATTTTATCCTCCTGAGCTACTATAATCGACGCACCTGTATAATATCCTGAGTCGACCCAAGCGTTTATCTTGCTATCTATCAACCTGAAATCATAGCCCCTTACCGGCTGTGCGTTTACATTATTGGCAAGCAATAACAAGCCAATAAGCATACCGGTAAGCATTCTATCGAACATTAGTGTTTTACTTTATAAAACTTAGCGCCAAACGCGAAGATTACGATGTAGCAGATGATAGGCAAATAATAAGCATGGGCTACGCCCACGTTATCTGCAACTTTACCCATAATAAGCGGGAAAAGCGCACCACCTACAACTCCCATTGAAATAAAGGAAGAGGCCTGTTGCGTATGTTTCCCAAGATTTTTAAGACCCAGACTGAAAATTGTCGGGAACATGATACTGAAAAAGAAATTGATTGCAAGCAGAGCAATAAAAGATGGCCAACCAAAATCCTGAGCAACGATGATACACATGAGAATATTTGCCAGCGCAAAGCTTGCAAGCAAAGTCGCAGGTGCAATAACCCGCATTAAAAAAGTACCGATAAAACGTCCTGAAAGCATCATGAACATAAACAGCACCATATACTTACCCGCAGTTGCTTCACTAAATCCCATTTGCTCATGACCGTAGTTTATAAAAAACGCCCAGGTTCCGCTTTGAGCGGCTACGTTAAAAAACTGAGCAGCTACAGCCCATCTAAAATGAGTGTGCTCGAATAACTTTTTTCCGGGTGTCAGGTCGATATTTACGGCATCGCCATCAGCAGAAACAGCGTGAGGATCGGTTGTGGGTGGAACTTTTACAAAAGAAAACGAAATTGCAATAAGGGCAATCAGGCCGCCGATAACTAAATATAAAATCTTAACAGATGTAAGATCTGTACTGCCGGGAGTGTAATTCTGGAATAAAAAGTAGGATCCGATAGCTGGTCCGAGCATCGCTCCAACAGCATTAAATGACTGAGCAAAATTCACCCTCTGATCGCTGGTTCTCTGATCTCCCAGGGCGGCCATAAATGGATGCGCTACAGTCTCAAGTGTGGATAAACCGCATCCCAGGATAAATAACGCTATCCCGAAAAAAGTAAATGATGCCGTATTCGCCGCAGGCACAAAAAGAAAAGCCCCCGTGGCAAAAAGGGATAAACCCAATAAAACTCCATTCTTATACCCAAACCGCTTCATAAACAACCCGGCAGGAATACCCATGACAAAGTAAGCACCAAAGATTGCAAATTGTACAAAGGCAGACTGACTTCTGCTCAGGCTCAGAGTGCTCTGAAAGTGCCTGTTTAAAATATCGGCCATGGTAATTGCAATCCCCCAAAACATAAAAAGGGATGTGACGAATATCAGGGTAAGCAGGAATTTCTTTTCAGTAAATGCTGGTTTGGCTGGTACTGATTTTTCAACTAAGGTTGTTTCTGGTATCATAAAGAATTATTTAAGAAAGGCTTTTGTACATTGAAAATTACTTCTCCGTACTTTTGGTTTATAATCTATTTCAAATATATAAATATCTACTAAATCGGTTTATATAAAAAACAATCTGCTACTTCTGATCATGTGAAAGTCGCTTATGATCGGCATTTCTGATAAAAAATTTATCTTCATTTTACACTACCTTACAATATAAAAACTCTGTTCAATTGGTCTTGCAGACTGTAGTTTAGGTTCAATATTTCGCCCCCACTGCCAGGCAACAACAGTTACTTTTAGAGGATATTTTGCTCTGGGAGGAATCTTAGTAAACTGTAAAAAATTATCCCGGATCTCGGCAGGGCCTTCTTTTACATAATAATAAACCTTCTCGCCCGAGCTTGATGTGGCACCCAATGTTAGTCCTTTAACGCCAACCTTTTGATCGGGTGGTCGGGGGAAGTCAAGCTGCTGTGCAGCTCCCGCTTCATTTCGCAGGGGTATTTTAAAATTAGCCTGCTGGACTGTTGATTTATACCGCTTATCACCGGGATGGCTCGCCATTAACCAAATATCTCCGGTCCGTTTAGGATTATCTAAACCCATTCTGTAAAATCTAATGCTAAAGGTCGTGTCGTTAATCTTTTGAACAGGGCCACAGATACGGCTTATAGTGATTTTTCCTTTCGCGTGATCTGATGTAAGTGATTTCCCCTGAGCCGAGTCAAGGAACCCAGCGGAAATATTAAAGCTCAGGCCATCGCTTTGCGGCATGAAAGGAAGTTTATAACCAATAAAAGAGCCTGCGCCGGGCAAAAGTTTTCCGCTATTCAGATATCCGATATGCTGAGGTGTTTTAGCTCGAGCTCTGTTATAATAGCGTTCTGTTGCCTTTGCCATCTCCTTATCGAATGCCCAAAAAGCCTCTGTTTTGTCGCCACGATACTGCTTCCAGGGGGCAGAAGATGCGTGTAAAGTCTCATTCATTCTCCACCTGTCTACCAGCCATCCCTTTTCAGGATTCAACGGCTTCAGATTAACAGGGCCATTTAAGGTCGATACTGCTGGCAGCCTCTGTTTCGCAGCTTTACGGAGAAACATGCTCAGAAAATCTATAAGACCGTCCGAATAATCGAAGTGACCATACCCGGCATCCGCCAATAAAGCTACGGCAGATCGGGGATATTTTTTCTTAAATGCTATGGCGGGCTGTATGCGTCCTTCCAACCATTCGTATTCCCCAATTACGATCAGCCCGGGAATACCATCGATATTCCGGTTTCCCCAATCAGGATTAGGTTTGCCGCTCCCCGTCATGTCGGTTAACGGAGCATCACCATGTATGGAAATTACCGCCAGTGTTCGCTCAGGCATAGCGGCGGCAAAATTCCAGGGATAGCTGGCCAGAGCAGAATGACCCATGGGTACAACAGGTGCGAACTTTAGTTCCTGGTATCCGGATATATCTGCCAGATCGTCCATCATCTCATTAAAAGCCTTCTGAGCTACTCCGTTAAAATCAAAAACGATACTTAAATTTGGCGACACCCATATTTCGGCAAAACCAATGTCGGCCAATGTTTTGCGAAATGCCTTATGTTCAAATATCCCCTCTTCAAGCATATTATGCTGACCCACAATTACTCCCCGAACCTGTTTGCAATTTGGAGGTATCCATAAAAAAGCGGTTGGATGATCCTTGGTTTCGCCGGAAACAACACTTTTAACTTTCACCGACCACTGCCATTCGGCGGCGGTAGAGTCGATTCCGCAAACAAGAAACAGCAAACTAAAAAAAGCTGCTATCCCTGTTAAATTAAAAGCTTTGACGTTCTTAATCATGTTGTTGACTATTTTTTTATTTCAGTAAGCCATATTGCCTGTCCACCTGAAGGAAGAAGCTTGGCATCAACAACAGTTTTATAATCCACCTTCTTTTTGATAATGCCAACTTTAGTAGCCGATTGAACTGCGGGGTCATCCGAATAAATAGTAGCCATATACATTTTACCCCTTGGTAAAAAGCTCATAGAAATTTTTAAATTCCGTGCATCGTTATTGGTTAAAGTACCCACAAACCAGTCATTTCCTTTTCGCCGGGCGGTTGTAACGTATTGTCCCGGAGTGCCCTGAATAACCTGGGTTTCATCCCAGGTAGTAGGAATCTTATCCCAGAATTCAAGTTCAGGTTCGTCCTTAGAAAGAGCAGGCTTATCGTACCAGTACAAAGTCTGCAAAGGGCTGTAATAAACCGCAGCCATTGCCAACTGATGGGCATGAGTAGTTTTTATGCGCTTATCATAATAGCAAATCGTATAATCGGCTGCACCCGCAATGTATCGGGTAAATGGCAAGACCGTATTATGTGTTGCATCAGGCATTTCCTCGTTTCCACGAATTCCTTCCGACGTAACCAGGTTTGGCCAGGTACGCTGTTCACCCGTCGGCCGCCAGTCATCATGAATGTTTACCATGATTTTAGCATCTGCAGCCTGTTGGATGGCTTTTTGGATCCAGGTTGTCCAGCGATGCGAGCCCACCTGCGCAAAACCAAATTTCACACCTTTAATACCCCATTTTTGGTAAACTTTAAACAAAGAATCTGATTGCGCGAGCAATGCCTGCTGGTTAACGTACAACCATATGCCAACATTTCTTTCCTTTCCATACTGAATAATTCCAGGCAGATCGAAGTCCGGTATAGCAACTTTAGTTGCATCAGAACTGAAAGAAAACGCAGGCCCGTACCATTTCCAATCAAACAAAACATATTGCAGGTTATGTTTCACTGCAAAATCAATATTTGCCCTGGCATCTGCGGTTGTTTGCGTCATTACCCTGATGATTTTACCAGGTTTTAGCCAGCTCTGGTCTTTAATTTTAGATCCTTCGTTAAGATTAAGAATCAAATGGTTATTTTCTATCAAATCCCCTGCTTTCTCTGCAACCATTATAACCCTCCAGGGAGTTCCGAAAGGAGAAATTAAATCCGCTGGCGTATACATCGAGGTTACTATTGTATTTGGCTTTACAGAACTTAATTTAAATTTTGTACGTGCATAATCAACCATCTGCGCTTCCGCGAGGCAGGCATACAAGCCATTCGACAATTCAACAGTTAAAGGACGCTCACTTTCATCGGGCCAGTTATTCAAGGGTAAAAGTTTGTAAGGTGCTTGTGCCCATGATGCATGCCATACCTTGCTGCCTTCCGGCAAAGAAAACTCAGTGTTCTCTGACATTATCCTGTAATAGGTTCCTTTTTCATTTTCAGGAAAAAAATACCTTAAGGCTACGCCTTCATTATAAGCCCTGATTTCAATATTTATAGGGTATATTGGGTTATCATCTTTTACAGCATTTATCGTCAGCGCATTATAATTATCCCTTATACTCGCTTCTTCTCCATGTACAGGAACCCATGTTGTATCTTTCGAAGATCTGGCAATTTTACTAATCGTTAAATTCTCAAACCATTTAACATGCTTGTCCACTTTCAGAGCCATCGCTCGTTCCGACAGGTTATTATCTAATTGCAAATCCAGCTCAGACTCATTAATTACCTGCTTATTTTTATAGCTCACCTGATAGTACATAACCCTGCCTGCCGGGGTACCTTTTTGATAAAACCGTACAGAAAGGTTTTTATCCGGAGACAAAAGAGTCACTTCGGAGTTGTCAATAACGCCCTGACCGAAACACGTAAAAACACTGAGGATGGAGATAATTGAACAATATAATTTCATATACGTCTTTATTCAATGAGAATTGGGTTAATAAAATAATGGAGAATATAAATTCTTGCCGGATTTAAGCTTTTTAAGTCGTATCAAGGCTTCTATATAATAATAATCGGCATAGATAATTGAAGCGTCAACCTCGGAGTTATTGGGTTTATGGCCGGTTGAATGTAACAGAAACGCTGAATTTTTATCTTTACTTAAATACCTGTCAGATGATAATTCTTCCAGCATCTTTTCTGCTTTTGTCCTGTACATTAAAGCTTTAGATTTATCCGGAACTAAAGTGGATAATTCGAGCAAAGCTGATGCGGTTACCGCTGCTGCTGAAGCATCCCGCGGAGCATTCGGGATATCCGGATCATTAAAATCCCAGTAAGGAATTAAATCGGAAGGAAGCTTCTCTAAATAAACGTCAGAAACCTTCTGAGCAAAATCCAAAAATGCAGGATTTTTGGTCTCGCGATAGCACATTGTATATCCATAAATCGCCCACGACTGCCCCCGTGCCCACATCGTTTCATCTCCATAACCCTGATGAGTCACCGCTTTAATCTTCCTCCCTGTATTCTTATCGTAAACTACTACGTGATAAGAGGTGAAATCTGGTCGGAATTGATTTTTCATTGTGGTTTCGGCGTGCTTAACGGCAATATCATAAAGTTTTTGACTTCCCCCGTTCTTTGATGCCCAAAAAAGCAATTCGAGATTAATCATGTTATCCATGATGGTATTATGCTGAGGCCACTCCATATTAGGAACTGGTCTGGGCCACGATAAAATGGTTCCGACGTTTGGATTAAACAGGGTGGCGAGCGTATCTGCCGTGCGCAGAATAATTGATTTGTATTCGGGATTGCCCGTTAAGCGATAACCATTACCAAAACTATTGAAGATCATAAATCCCAGATCATGGTCTATTGCAGGCATTGTTGAAAGTGGAGTCAGTACCCTGCTAAATCTATCAGCTTCCAACTTCCATTTCTCACTCTTGGTAGCTTCGTAAAGATACCACAAGGTGCCCGGCCAGAATCCGCTTGTCCAATCCTGATAGGGAACATATCGCCATGTTGTTCTTCCTTTATTTACATTGCGGGGTAAAATTGAATCTCCCGATGAAGGAATGGTTTGAAGCGTTATAGAAGCCTGATTTTCGAGATAATTAAAATGCTTTTTATTGATAAGCTTCGCGCTGCCGCAACCCGCCAACACAATAATGAGAGATAATATTGAAAGTCGCTTAGGATAATACATCTTTTGAAAAATAACAATTATGAATATTTGTGGCTGTTTATATTAACAATTCAAAAATAGGAAGACTAAACCGATTTAGGAAAGATTAAAATCAATTTTGCCTATATTTCAAGTATTTGGTATAAAATATTAAAAGTTAAAAAAAAGCATTCCTGATTGATATGAAAAATACAAACATTTAGCATCTTGAATAAAATAATGATTGGCTTCATGAAAAAATCCGCTCAATTCAATAAATCCTTAAATATCAGCACATCGAATAAATACCGTCAATGAAAGTTTCCATTAAACACTCGAATATTATATCTTTGCCGCACTGCTCCCGTAGTTCAATGGATAGAATTATGGTTTCCGGTACCATCGATAGGGGTTCGAATCCCTTCGGGAGCACCAATTTCAATCTCATCTTCAAAACTCCACATCTTCTTTAAATCTTTGGCTCTTTCAGCAAGCATTGAAAAGAAATATAACTTCCTATTCCTGCGATTCTTCAATCTCTCAAATCAAACAAATTTGTTTTTATCACATTATTTAATTAAACCCAGAATTAATGCGAGCCCAGAAAAAAAAGTACTCATTTTTTCGTAGAAACAGCCTGAGCATTGTAGTCATTTCTTTAATGCTAATTTTTTGGTCGGCGCAGGCATATACTGGGTGGGTGGAGCATAACAAAGATCTCAAAGAGGAAGACGGAGCTGAATTAAGTATTAGAAAATATCTAACATCCGGCCATTTTATCCAGGCAACGTTCGAAAATTGGGAAAGTGAGTTTCTGCAGATGGCTTTGTATGTGATGCTTACAGTAAGTCTCAGACAAATAGGCTCATCAGAATCGAAACCCATGGAAGGGGAACATGAAGTCGACCGCGAACCCAAACCACATAAAAATGCCCCCTGGCCTGTAAAGAAAGGCGGCCTTATTTTAAAACTATATGAATACTCTCTTACCATAGCCTTTCTTGTTTTATTTTTAATAAGCTTCGGATTTCATGCCTATGGAAGCTGGAAAAATTTCAACACAGAACAAAGTCTAAAAAACCTCCCAGAAGAGGCATTTCTAAAATATATGGGAGAGACCCGCTTTTGGTTTGAAAGTTTTCAAAACTGGCAAAGTGAGTTTTTGGCTGTTGGGTCTATCGTCTTGCTTTCCATTTTTTTAAGGCAAAAAGGCTCTCCCGAATCGAAACCTGTAGATGCCCCATATTATGAAACAGGCGCATAGACTGAAATGACTCAACTGAGCTATTGAAATTTCTCACCAACCTATCAATCCAGTTCAGGAAATGCTACTCATTCTTTCAAGTAATCCTATAAAACTGCCTTTCCGTCTTTATCTTGAAAACGTTACGTCCGAAGCAAACTCACCCACCTTAATATTCGCAGACTCTGCATCCATTATCAATTTACCGTTTATCCGTAGATTTTGAAAACGAATATTTTTGACCGCATGTGCTTTATCCAAACCCTGTATTATACAAGGCATCTGATTTAAACCATTATAGCTAATATTTTTAAATAAAATATCTTCTACTCCTTTGCCGGGTCCGGTATTATATTTTGCGTTATTCACTATCCTGATATTCAGCAACTGGCCCTCTTCAAAGTCTTCAATCCGAATATCTTCGAAAACGATATTCTTTATATAATTGAAATCTCCGTCAGTAATCGCTATACAACCCTGATAACCAGGATCATCTTCATCATGTTCGAGGATATCAATATTTTTAAATCTCAAATTTTCAATTCGCTCACCTTCATTCTCGGTATTGCCGTGCAAGCCGATATTGATAGGATGAGCAACATCTGCCCACAAAATCGAATTAGTGATATTGTAATTTGTGGCATCGCCGTAAAAATCCCATCGATGTCCGTAAATTGCAATGCAGTCGTCAGAATTCCGCATAAAAACGTCGTCGATGGTTACATTCGAGCAGCTCATCAAATCAATGCCATCGCTCCAGCCATTGGCGCTGAAAGATTTGAGGTTTCTGATAGTGATGTTATTTGAAGCACCACCATAAACGGTATAATGTTTCGGATTAACCACTATTATTCCATCAATTTCAACATCTTTTGAATGTCGGATCTCGACCCCTCTCACAGGTTGATCCAATATTCCCCGACCAATTATTTTCACATTGTTTACATTATCGCAAACCAATTTTGCACGCACCACCGCGCCGCCTGCAATGTAGACTGTCTTTCCGCTAGGAATATTGTACGCGTCGCCGGGTGTATCTTTGGGTTGATGGACTCCAGGACCGAAATATATAACATCCGGATCATTGGGGTCGGGTCTTGACTTCTCTACCGCATTAGCAAACAAATGAAGGTTATGTAATTTATCGCCATCCATTTCAATAGAAATTTTTGCTGGCTTATCCAGCTTGAAAAAAATGGTATTTTTAGAAAGTGTTGTCTTAATTTCAGAAAATGCAGGGCGCACTTGTGCGGCTTGCAGAACACCATTATTTTTCCTCACGGATACTTCGACAACCCCTGAGAAATCGAAATAAACCATCGATGCATCCTGAGGATTATCTAAATCGACTTTTACTTTATATTCAAATAAATCTTTCCATTCTCCTCCGGGGGTGCGTACCCTTACAGTGTAGTCGTCGTTATGGTGGCTGTAAATTACGCCTGCGGGTGCCGGATAGGTTATCAGCTCCTGCGCCCGGGTTTTTACGCAAAGAACCATTAGTAAAAATAAAGAGGCGATTGCTTTTTTCGTCATCGAGGAATTAATCATTATATTTTGTAGTGTACCGCAGCCCAAAAATCGCATGTAGACCATGGATCAATAAGAAAACCGGTTTCTCTTCAGGACACCAAGAAATACTCCGCATACTCTACCAGATTCTTTCCTTTTTAAATATCACCAGAATGTTACATTAATACCGCTAAGCAAAAAAGGAAAAGGAATTTAGACACACCTACCTAACACTTCATTAAAAAACTGGTTGTCAGAATATTGAGAGAGAAACCTGGAGTCAGATTAGCAAGGGAAGAGAAAAATCGGGTAGATAGGAGAATCTCTGGAAATTCGTATCTCTATAAAACATCTCTATAAAGACTATCACAGTCAGTATAGAGATGCAAAGCTTCGGCTCGCGGCCGATCAGAATGCTTTATTTTTTACTTTTGTAATGTATTTCCGACAGTTGTTTAAGCTTTTCCGCTGCATACTCCGCTGTAATATCCCTCTGCGGATTTGCAAGCATTTCATATCCAACCATAAATTTCTTTACGGTAGCCGAGCGTAACAGGGGCGGGTAAAAGTGCATGTGCCAATGCCATTCAGGATGATTTCCATCATTTACAGGTGCCTGGTGCATTCCTGCCGAATAAGGAAAAGATGTTTCGAACAGGTTATCGTAACGGGTAGTTAAGCGTTTCAGAGCATCCGCTAAAGAAGCTCTTTCCGCTTCGGAAAACTCGAGTATAGTAGTTACATGCCTCTTACTTATGATCATGGTTTCGTAAGGCCAGACTGCCCAAAAAGGAACAAGCACTACGAAGTGTTCATTCTCGAAAACTACGCGCTTTTGCTCTTGCAATTCGACAGCCAGGTAATCACTTAATAAACTTTTGCCATGTTGTTCAAAATGAAGTTTTTGACGCTCTGTTTCTTTATGTACTTCAACAGGAATACCATTCTGAGCCCAGATCTGACCATGAGGGTGAGGATTACTGCAACCCATTATTTCTCCTTTGTTCTCGAAAATCTGTATGTATTTAATGTAGTCTATCTCTGAAAGTGATTGAAACTCTTTAGCCCACAGATCAACAACTTTTGTAAGACCCGGCAGATCTATTTCTGGTAGGGTCAGGTCGTGTCTTGGAGAAAAACTGATAACTCTGCAAACTCCTTTTTGACTATTAGCTATAAGAAGATTGTTTTTATTAAACTCTGCATCGGGTGTATCTGCTAA
The DNA here is from genome assembly GCA_946887045.1 of uncultured Sphingobacteriaceae bacterium. Next base: position 26,258 of record CAMPKC010000060.1, read on the forward strand.
TAATGAGGAATAATCGTTCGTAAACACAAAACTTTCCTCGTAATCTGGATTCCTACTACCATCTGCACGATCATTACCGGGACATAAATAGCATTTTGGATCATACGGAGGTCTTGTCCCGTTCGGCAAATCTTCAACTTTTCCCTGCCATGGTCTTTTTGTTCTATGCGGAGAAACCAGAATCCATTCACCTGTTAATATATTTAGTCTGTTGTGAGGGTGTTCGGTTAAATCTAAAGTCATCTTGTTTTATGTATGTGATAAGGTTCTAAAATTCAGCGAAATTATGTATAAATAATTATATTCATAACAGACGAAGGCGTCTCGCGCCTATTAAAGAAAAACGGAATTGGGAGAAAAAGCTGAAAAAAACGACCGAATTTGAAGAGTTTCAGCTAGATAAGAAGAATTTAGCACCAAACTAATTCACAAATATTGGCACCTTCTGTTAAAGCAATGATAATTTAAGATAAATTTCATTTAAACAATCTTAAAGATATCTGGCACAAAAATGAAATTTTTAAAAACTTCATTTGAACTGGTTTTAAATCAAAAATTGGCGTTAATTACATAAAACAATAATCAATTATGTTTGGTGTCACGCTTGTTATTCTTTTAGTTGTTGAGGCTGCCTCGATTGCATATTCAATGCACACAGCCCCGGTTTTTGATGAAGAAGAATCCTTTATCGTTTCAGATGGTAAAAACTCCTGATGTTAAAAATTTCAGCCAGAGTCGAATTAAAAAACAGCCTAATAAAAGGCCGTTTTATGCTATCCATGCAAAAATGAATTCCGGTTATACGAAATCAAATCAAA
>CAMPKC010000061.1 GCA_946887045.1 uncultured Sphingobacteriaceae bacterium
TTATAATTTGGTTAAACCAAATATAAAGCTTCCTAAACCGATTTACAAGAGGAAACGACGAATTATTTTTTCTATAAATAAGAAAGGTTTTTTTAAATTTCTCAATAAAAAACTTCAGGTGGTACTATGATATTTATAAAAACGCAAACCATTATCCAAATAAATTGTAATGAAAAAAATCACAACGAAACATCTATAATTAGAAATACTCCGAAAATAATCAAATCGAAAATACTCGTTCCCCTACTATTGAGACTTCATCTTATCATTCAGTTTATACGATTTATTAAACGACTTCCTATACTTCTTAATGTACTCGGACGGTTTCAGACCAAACAACTTACTAAACTGCTCGCGGAAGTATTTGATATCATTAAAGCCGGCCCGGAAAGCTCCTTCGTTTACGTTGCAATCAGAACTAATAAAGAGGCCGGCGGCTTTTCTCAAACGAATAAACCTGATAAATTCATTGACAGAGCGCCCGGAAATGGATTTTACCTTTTTATACAGCGCCGAGTGGCTCATCCCCACTTCATCAGCCAGAATTTGAATGTTAAAGTTCGGATTATCGAGGTGCTGTTCGGTTATAGAGATACACTTCTCTAAAAATTCTTTGTATTCAGGCGAGACTTTAGAATCGTCAGACTTAAAGGTGATCTGGTTATAAAAGAAACGCTGCAAATTGTTTTTACTCTTCAGTAAATTGGCTACCCGGGCAATCAATATATCCTTATTGAAAGGCTTGGTAATATAATCATCCGCGCCTCCCTCTATTCCCTTTAATTTAATTTCGGCCGACGAACTGGATGTCAAAAGGATAACCGGAATATGGCTTATCGAAGGATCTTCCTTAATTTTTGAACAAAGTTCAACTCCGCTCATTTCGCCCATTACAACATCGGTAATGATTATGTCGGGTAAATGTTTCCTGACAAGTTCATATCCTTGTTCGCCAGAACTGGCTTCATAAATTATATAAAGGGATTGAAAAATTCGTTTTACATAATTGCGAATTTCGTCGTTATCATCGATGATTAGCATGGATGATTTTTCCGTTATCAATTCAATATTTGAATCTTCATATCCATCCGCCTGCTGTGCTTCATGTTCATGAACATCTTCTTCTATCAGTTCTTCCATGAATATCGGCGCTTCACCCACACTTTCAAAAACTACCCGGGGATCAAAATGGCCCTTCCCTTTTTGCAATTCTATCCTGAATTCGGTCCCCTCGCCTTTTTTGCTCTGATAAGAGATTTTACCGGAATGATTTTCTACAAACTTTTTTACAAGGTATAACCCGATTCCAAAGCCAGTTCTACTGTCCTTATCCGATACCTGGTAAAATTTATCAAATAATCGGGAGCCTTCTTCTTCCGAAATTCCAGTACCGGTATCGCTAACAGCTATTCGAATTGAAGAGCCTGATTCTGAAAGACTAAACTTTATAGTGCCACCTGCGGGAGTATATTTAAATGCATTTGAGATCAGGTTGAATAAAGCGATTTCAATTTTTTCTCTATCTGCAAAAACTTCGATTTCCTCCTGTTCACAAACAAAATCGAACTCCAAATTCTTTAATTTCGCCTGCTGAATAAAGCACAGGTAAACCTCTTTGCAAAAAGTTACCATATTGAAGCTGGTCACTTTCAAATCATCGGCGTCGGACTTACGAAAATGCAATAGCTGGTCAACAAGACTAAGTAACCTCCGGGCATTGCGGTAAACTACAGTCAACTCTTTAGAATCTATCTGACTATTTTTACTGTTTAAAAACTCCTGTATCGGACTAATAATTAGGGTTAGGGGCGTCCTGAACTCGTGAGAAATATGCGTAAAAAAGGAAAGCTTCTTTTCATTCAGTTCCTTTTCCTGCTCTACTTTCATATTTGCAAGCTGAACCTGATGCTTTAAACTGCCCTGTCTTCTTTGATACACGGTATAGGTGTGGATTGCCACTAAAGCCAATGCTAAATACGTGAGGTAAGCCCACCAGCTACGCCACCATGGAGGAAGGATAATGAGCTTCAATACTTTCTCATTATCGACCCAAATACCTTCGGCGTTAGTTGATTTAATTCTTAAAAAATAAGTTCCTTCCCTTAGTTTTGAATAGTTCGCGATTCTTGATTTGCCAGCATTATTCCAGCTATTATCCCAACCTTCCAAAAAATAGGAGTATGAAATTTTTTGAGCGCCCGAATAATCCAGGGCGGCAAAGTCAACAGAAATAACAGCCTTATCATAAGGAAGTTCAAGTGTCTTCAGCGTATAAACACTCTGCTTATTGACGAACGAGCTATCCAATTCATAAGGTAAATTATTTATTCTAAGCCCTGTAATGAATATTTTTGGCACGTTTGTGTAAGGCTTAATACTTTCGGGATAGAAAACATTAAACCCTTTTATTCCTCCAAACAAAAACTCTCCGCTGCTTAACTTTAAAGCTGCATTGTAATTAAACTGATTACTTTGAAGCCCATCAGACTCATAGAAGTTTTTAAACTTTTTTGAATCAGGATTTAGGACTGATAATCCGTTAAAAGTACTTAACCAAAGATTCCCTTTCTGATCTTCAAGAATATTAAGAATTGCGTTACTGGGTAATCCATCTTGTTCTGAATATGTTTTAAAGGCACCGGTCTTCTTGTTAAACAGTAACAGGCCACCACCTTCGGTGCCCACCCAAAATCGGCCCTTTTTATCCTCATAAATAGCCCGCACTGCATAGCCAATTTTAAAAACCCTATGTTTTTTCGACCTTTTATCAACTAATATCAATTGGTTAAAGGTGCCGGTCCAAAGCCGACCATCTCTATCCTCGGTAATTGTTATAACATCCCGTAAGGCCGGATCAAAGAGTTCAAATCTATCTTTTTTTCTGTTTAGTACATAAAACCCGCCATTTGTGCAAGCCCCTGCCCATACGTTGTTATGTTGATCTTCATATAAACTCCATACGTTTCTTTCATAGTAATTATAGTCGGAATTTAAACAGGGATAGGATAAAAAAGAATTTGTTGAGGGATTGAATTTATTAATGCCGCCACCGTAAGTAGCAATCCAAATTTGATTCTGCGAATCACGAATAATTCGGCTTACATTGTTATTGCTGAGAGACCCTCCATCTCCTGAGATATGTTTATAATTATGAAAAAGATTGCTTTTACGGTCCCAATGGCTAATTCCCGCACCGTCTGTACCGATCCATACATCACCGTTACTTCCCTCACAAAACGAAAGGATAAAATCATTGATTAAACTATTTTTGTTAAAAGGGACATTGCTTACCGTGGTGAAGGGGTTTTTCCTGGTATCCCAGATGTTAATTCCTCCTCTTAAGGTTCCAATCCAGATACGATGGTCTCTGTCCTCAAAAACAGCATCGACCGCTCCACTTTTTAATGCTCCTTTTTCCTGGCCGGGAAGTATATAACTGATTTGAGAGGTCTTATTATTTATGATGGTAATTCCGCCACCATCTGTTGATATCCAGACATTGCCTTTACTATCCAAACTAAGCTTATGAATAAAATCATTGGATAAAGAACCCTTCCCTTCATGATATTCTTTTACTGAATTATCCTTTTCATTGTACCGGTAAAGCCCACTTTCATTCCCTATCCATATATAGCCGTCATCATCAGCCAAAATACACTTGGCGCCTTTAATAAAGGCTGTTACCAGCTTAATCTGGTTCGATTTCTCATCATATTTTGCGAGACCTTCCCCTTGTACAAATACCCATATTTGATTCCTCTTATCAATATCGATGTCCTGAGCATGATATTCGCTCTGTATCGTTTTATTGTTATATAATATAGTAGTAGCGGCTCTTGCATTCTTCTCAAAAACCAATAATCCTTTGCCTCCTGTGGCAATAAACATATTCCCATTACTGCCGGTCTCGAAGTCGTTTACTGCTGCTGTAAGACTTTTTAAATCGGAACGCGGATATGCAGTGTACTTGATAGGTGAGAACTTTCCTGTTGTATTACTATAAATAGATCCTCCCTGCTTGGTTCCTGTCCATATATCGCCCTTATAGTCTTCACGAATAGTAACAACCCAATTGTGTATTAATGATGACTGATCGTTGAGACGGTTTTTAAAAACCTTAAAATTATAGCCATCATATCGATTTAATCCGTCGTAGGTACCGAACCACATAAAACCGCGGCTATCCTGATAAATAGTGGTAACAGCATTGTTAGAGAGCCCATGCTCTATGCCCAGATAATCCAGATACGGGCTATCTACTGCTATACAAGAAAAACTCAAGGCAAAAAACACCCAGAAAAGCATTATAAATCGCTTCATCCCCCGAAAAAGTAATAATTGGTTTACACTAAGGTAATAATTATTTTACACGAACGTCATCATGAAAAAGGTTAAAGCCAGCCTTTCAAAAAAAGGGTGAGGGAATAGCTCATAGTGGATTATCCTGATAGACTCTTACGTAATCAATTTCGAACCTGCGTGGAAAGGCCGTTTTCGAAACATCTCCGCCATTATCTCCACCGAGAGCGAAATTTAACAATATATAATGCGGCCGTTTAAAAGGGTTAACATTAGAACCATCATCATTAGTCAAATCCTTTAGATCAACTTTGTTGAGTAATTCATCGTCGACAAATAAACTTATAGCGGTTTCATCCCAATCCATACGCCATGTATGGAATTTATTCGCCCAATGCGTATCATTAAAATCTTTCAGTGATTTTGTTTTGCTGAACCATTTCGCCTTAAATGGAGTTCCTGTACCAACAGCAATATTCGCCAGAATTTTATTCTGGTAAAATTCCATAATATCTATTTCTCCATTTGAAGGCCATTCACCTTTTACACCTAAAGTCCAGAATGCGGGCCACAAGCCGGGAGCGGCATCGATCTTAGCTCGCATAATGAATCTGCCATACTTCCAGCAATGTAATCCTCGGGTGTTTAAACTGGCGGCGGTATATTCTATTTTCGATCGCCGGGTTTTCCAGTCCGTGCTTTGAGCACGATACACAGGGTTTGAACGATTTTCCTTCCGGGCTTCGATTATTAAATTCCCATTTTCACACCATGCATTTTCAGCTTGATACCACTGCAGCTCATTATTTCTTACAAAACCATATTCGAATCTCCAATTTGCAGGGTCGGGCCTCCCCGGCTTATTAAATTCATCAGCCCATACCAGCTTATATTCTTTAACCTCTCCGAGCAAACTTTGCGATTTCATCGCCACGGTAAGCACTGCGAAGAAAACCCCGACCACATAATATCGTTTTCGTACTATAAATGTAATTTGTCTAGCCACATACAAATAGAAATGAAAGATAGATTTTTATGGGGGGACAAACTCGGCTGAAATGAGGTGAAATTAGGATTTTACAGGAAAAAGCCGAATAAAACACAAAGGACCAGACACAAAAAATGGGAATAGAGACCGCAAAGCAACAGATATGATTTTACGAAAAACAATAAACGATTTAAACAATCTTACTGAGGAAGCTCGTATTTTATAGTCTTGCTGGCCCCTTTTACAAAGGAAACGGTTACTTTATTGTCTTTATCTGAATGTACAAGTTTCCTAACAGGAACCAGTTCATTTTTACTCCACGACTCTCCTGATTTTTTCCAAAGCATTAGTGTTGCAAGCATCCTACCTGTGTTGTTGCCTGTTGAAAACCTGCTTGATACATTTATAACGGAACTCCGGTCATTAACCGGATTCAGTTTATGGGTATCAAGTATTTCCATTTTATCCCAGTCGGAAAGCGACACCATTGCCAGCTGGAACACTCCATTATCAATGATGTGAACCTCTCGACCTTTTACCTTTAATTTTCGCTTCTTTATAGGTTCCTTTATTTCTGATAAGGCATAGTGACCTAAACGGACTTCAGTCCCTGCGGAACCCGAAAGCCTGTCGATTCTTAATATACCATTCGCTAAAGGAACTTCAGCAAGATTTATTTTGACGCGTTCATCCGAAGCAAGAACAGCATCCCTGTAATACACTCCATCTTCAAACTTCTTAAAGGTGAACATGCGCAGAGCCTCCCATTCTGATTTTTGATTTTTGAAAACGTAGGTCATGGCAACTTCCCCATCCTTACCATCAGCCTGCCATGGAAATGCGCTGTTATAAGACAATCGGTTATAGTTTTCGGTACCCTGATAATACCCCACAGTTTTGCTGTTGCACCATGCTCTTATTTCGGATGCGCCAATACCAGGATAATCCGTAATCAATATTTTTGAACCTTCAGAAAACTTGTTATATACTTCGCCTTGTTTAAAATCCCTCTCCCAAGGACCTTCATTTTCCTTGGCAGACCAGAAGACGCTGCTTTCAGGCACAAGCAATCCAAGGAAAAACTTACCCATCCAAAACACGCTTCCTCTGCAACTATAAGGCTGAACGGCAGGCTCAAATGCGCCGTAGAACCCAAGGGTGGGAACATCGTCCTGCATCAGATCGGGATTTTGTAAAAACTGCAGAAGAGTTCCGGAAGCAATTCGACGCATCCAGCCATAATTTACACTTTCATCCGAAGCAAATCCCATTAATGGAAAAGGTACTGCGGCACCAATCCGATAAGCTATACTGCGCCCCCACATAATCATTTCGCCCTTACGGGAAAACATATAAGGGTAATTACCTTGTAAATCATTGAAATTTTCAGCGAACTTCGCAGCATATTCCGGGTAATATTTTTTACCAAAAAACTCCGACCACAAGGTTCCGTACATCTGGAAAGCCCACATACTGTAGTAATCATAGTACGGGCTGTCATTATACCAGCCGTCTCCGTCGTACTGCGCCAGCGATTTCACAACCAGGTCCTTTAACATTGTTTCGTTAACAGTATAACCCTGGCTCTTATAAAAACTGAGAACTAAAATATTGAAAAAACGCCAGTTCATGTCGATAGTTGGCCCATCTCCATAGCTCAACATAGTTTTGGACAGTGTTTCTTTAACGTGCTTTGGCAGCGGATCCCAAAATATCTCCGGTGCAGCAAGCAGTGAAGCTGCCAATCCTCCAAACTCAACTAAAATTTGACTCGGTCCTCCATCTTTAGCTCGCGGTTTGATATAGGTATCGCCAGAGGGATAAACTAATTTGGCTAACTGATGACGATAGTAATCACCTACAGGTATATTATTAATAGTTAACGAAGGATTTTCCTTCAGTAAGGGTGCGGCGATAAACATGGTGCGGCAGAGTCCTTCCAGCTTTTCTGTAGGGTTTGGTTTTCCGTCCCTGGGATAACTTTTGCCGGGCTGTTTAGGGAATTTCATCGGATCATCCAGCTTCTGAACATAAGTAAAGGCACCGCTCAAAAGATATAATGCGGCTTCTTTCCAGTGCTTCCTGCTTAATCCTGTTTCCGGACTAAGTTTATAATCAGGATGATTTATTTTGAAAATCTGTTTTCCATCAACCTGGGATTTTAAGGCATGTATACTGTCGGCGCTTATTATCTGCGCTTGTACAGAATTGCTTAAACAGGCAAATAAAGCAAATAAAAGAGGTTTATAAATTTTCTCCATGTATATTCAAGTCTAAATCCCTTTTCCAATTGAGGATAAGCTTTCATTCAGTTCTTATTTTCAAAGCAATTCATCAGTCAGAAAAAATCCAGCTAAAAGAGGTTACATACAATTTTCTATCGCCTGACTTTATTTAATATCCAATGCATGGTCTGCAGGAACGTCCTGTCCCGACCAGATTTTCACGCTCGTCCATGGCTCCGCCGCTGATGACCAAAATTCATCTGAATCCGGAAGTCCCAGCGGAAGAAAGACATTCGAACACAGATATAAACTCCCGGTAGTAATGTAAAATTCTCCTAAACTCGGCTGAGACCCATACAGGCCAATTGTTAACCAGCCATCCCTTGTAAAAGTGGAGGGTGATTCCAGTGTCTTTTTCATAACCGCAGTTAATGCCCCCCTGACCTGGGCAGGTTTTAGTGATGCCGGCAGTTTTTTTCTCAGGGAAATATCTCCTAAGTGATGAAATACTCCCGCCCGGTAAGTGATTGACCGCCCGCTGGCGGGATATGAGCCATCGGTGTAGATTAGCCTTTCTAAAATTTCAGCATAACGCTTATTGATTTTATCCAGGTTGGGCGCATACCAGTTGTAGGTTTTTTGTTTGTTATTAATCACTTCCAAAATAGTGGCGAGATAGGGCTGAATCACGATACTGTTATAATAGTCGTATGAAAAATTCATTCCATCCGAGTACATTCCATCTCCCGTATACCAATGGTTTGCAAACTCCCTTACAGCAAACTCTACCCTAACTTTATCATAATCTAAATCATACTTACAGAAAAATGCTTCAATCATTCCTGAAAACAAAATCCAATTGGTATATACAGGAATGGTGTTGCGAGTTTTTTTAAAGGCTTCAATTACCTGCAGCTGAACTGTTTTATCCGAGTGTTCCCAGAGCCACGGGCATCGTATTAATGCCAGCGCAACAAAAGAGGCATCAACTAAAGGCTGCCCCCCGTCCCATCTCAGATAATCTTTTGAACTTGGATTTACCGAATTTGCAAGACCTTTTAAGGCCCATACGCGATATTGATTCCGTAAAGCTACTTCCTCTTTCGTGCCTCCTTCTAAATTTAGCCAGGGGGCAATACCGCTCAGCGTGCGGCCAAATGCTTCCAGATAAGCAACCTGCTTTCGGGATTGCTGATTATCGATATTTTTAGATAAAGCAACAGGCATTTTTTCCTTCAGCTGCTCTGTTGCGATATTGGAAAGAACTGGCCGGGCTATCTTATCTAAATAGCCCAGCCACGCTTTCCGGTCGTTTATTACGCCTTTCTTTTTCTGCGCTACTGAAGCCGTAACGCAAAGCAGACAAACAATAAACGACGCTAAAATTTTGTTCATCAATCTATCAATTTTATAATGTAGCTGTAAGAATACATTTTGTCTAACAGCCGGTACTGATTATGAGGCAAAGCTCCCCAGCTTGTATCTCCGCCGACACCACGCTGTTTCAGGTCAATGCTAAGAAACACACCGTTACGCGGTTTTATGTCATGAGGATGCTGCTGTTTCTTAGTTAAACCCGGATCTAAGTCTTCAGTTTTATTATTTAAGGCACTAAAGCAAATTGGCTGCAAACCCTCAATCCGTAATCCTTTTCCTTCAGCATTTGTTAAGCTCAACCAGCGTACATCTGTTTTGTAGCCATTCTCTTGAGGACGAATGTAATTCGTGGCCTGATTTTGAATCTGATCGTTGTATAAACCTACAAAAGAAGTAGAATTCCTATCGCTGTAATTTTCCCAGGGCCCACGTCCGTAATAACTTAAATTTGACAGATAAGCCGGCAATTCCATACGCATTCCAAACCGTGGCAACTCTGGCAAATTCCTTCCTGTCATATCTATGCTCGCTGTTACTTGAACAGCCCCGTTATTCTGAACCAAATATTCGACGGTGTATGGTACATTAATACCTGTTAATTCGTATTCAACTTTTAAAGGGAGTCCTGCATCTGTCTGATCACCTACGGTAACTTTTTTTACAGCCCGATCGATATGTGCGGTACGCCATATTCCAAGATTCACCTGCATTCCGTTTCCAAAATCATTGTCTGTAGGTGCCCTCCAGAAGTAAGGCTCAGGAAATTGTGCAATTACACGTGGCGAGTTTTTAGCAGTGTATTGAAGAATTCTTCCTGTTTTAGTATCAAACTCTCCCGAAATATTTCCTGAACTGAACTTCAAATTACTGCCTTCTTTAGAAACCTGAAGTTTAGCACCGGCAGAAGACTTTTGAACGAAGTAGTCTCCCGCTTTCTTAAATTGCTCGCGTGCTATTTCATGTCCAGCCGGAACTAACTCCGTCGCATTTTTTGTATAGGCAAATACATTTAGATAATATTCGCTGCCGGCTGCGGACTTAATTAAGGGAACTTTTAATTTCACCTCTTTTTGCTGCCCGGGAGCGAGGCTTACAGAAAACGGACCTTCTTTTACTTTCTCTCCATTTCTGTACAATTCCCATTTAAAATTAAATTGATCAAGATTGGTGAAATCAAAAAGATTTTGAATAAGGATTGTGCCCGACGCAAGATCTTTTTCCTTGAACAGAATGTTTTGGTACACCTTTTTCACCTCATACAGGCCCGGATGTGGTGTTCTATCTGCTGCTACAAGACCATTGGCACAAAAATTCTCATCATTTTGTAAATGATAGCCGCCCAGGTCACCTCCATAAGCCCAATACGTTCTGCCATCAGATGTCGACGCTTTCAGACCCTGATCTACCCAATCCCAAATAAAACCGCCCTGCATGTGCTTGCTGCTCATGATGATGTCCCAGTACTCCTGGAAATTACCATTACTATTTCCCATAGCATGAGAATATTCGCACATTATATAAGGCCTCGTTTTATCGGTAGCGGCAGCATAATCACGCATATACTTAATACTGGGGTACATCGGACCCACAATATCTGTATTCGCGCGCTCTCCCGCCTGCTCAAACATTACAAAACGGCTATTATCCTGCTTTTTGATCCATTTATAGGCATCCTGAAACACCGGACCATTTCCACATTCATTTCCTAATGACCAGATAATTACTGAGGCATGGTTTTTATCCCGCTCAAATAAGCGTTCTACACGGTCCATATGTGCAGGCGCCCATTCAGGTAGATAGGCGGGATGTTTTGATTTATCAAATCCACCCTGCAATTCTGCTCCCATTCCATGTGTTTCAATATTCGCTTCATCGACCAGGTAAAGGCCATACTGATCGCATAATTTATACCAGGTTGGATCGTTGGGATAGTGGCTAGTACGAACCGCATTGATATTAAACAGCTTCATAAGTTTAATATCTTTTATCATCGATTCTTTGCTGATAACATGACCTTCAACGTCGTCATGCTCGTGCCGGTTTGTTCCTTTAAACAACACAGGCATTCCATTTACCAACAGCTGGGCATTTTTCATTTCGACCTTACGGAATCCTATTTTCGAGCCTGTTACACCCAAAAGCTTTCCATTCTCGTCTTTCGCTGTAATAACAAAGTCATACAATGCCGGACTTTCAGCGCTCCACTTTGCAACCTTTGATATAGATCCACTGAACGCTGCCGTATTAATATCAGAATCAATTGATATGTTTTTTTCCTGACTAAAAACAGTTTTCCCTGCTTTGTCTGTAACGTTAACCGACACTGTAGCTGCTTTTGCACCAACTGCCGCGAATCTTCGCAACTCTACATCGGCATTTAATACACCGTTTGTGTAGCTGTTATCCAGCTCTGCTTTAACAAAAAAGTCCCAAACGCTTACCTTCGGTAAAGAATACAGAAACACATCTCGCTCAATACCGCTTAAGCGCCAAAAATCCTGATCCTCCAGATAACTGCCGTCGTGCCAGCGAAATACCTGAACGGACAGCTGATTATCTCCTTTTCTGAGGTACTTACTTATATTAAATTCTGCCGGCGATTTTGAAACTTTTGACATTCCAACCTTCTGTCCGTTTACATATACTTCTGCATAACCAGAAATAGAAGCAAAATGAACAAGAACTTCGCGACCATCCCAACTTTCGGGTACAGTAAATGTTCTGCGATACGTACCAACAGGATTATTCTCGCCAATAAACGGCGGATTTTTAGGATACGGATATACAATATTAGTATAGATTGGCACTCCAAAACCCTTGCGCTCCCAATTAGAAGGCACTGGTAAATCTGCCCAGTTTTTATCATTCAAATCTTCACGATAAAAATCGACGATACGGTTTGCGTACTTATCCGTATAAACAAATTTCCAGGTTCCGTTTAAGGATTTATGCCACTGAGATCTGCTATAGTCACCCGCCTTCACGTCTGCTGCATTATCAAACAGCATAAAAGTTGCGTGTGGCTTCTCCTTGTTAAGCTCAAGTAACTGCGGATTTTCCCAGTCATTTTTCTGGCTCTGAGCACATAATTGGCTGGTTAAAAGATATAACACAGCTACAATTGGTAGTAATTTAGTCATTTATTAATTAGGTATATTTTTGATGTTACAAAAAAACTTTTAAAAACACAGAATCAAAGGGGGTAAATCAAGAATAAGGGGGGGATAAAATCACAGTTTCCCCATTAGCCGGTTCCTGAAGTTTAACGCTCCTAATATAGTGCATAGCACTCAATCCTCCATGAATCTAAGTCAAATACCCCTTGATTTCAATTAATCGCCCCTTCCAGATATCCCATCCATCTTCATATTAGATAACAAATAATTACCTGCGATATTGTAATTTTGACAATCAATGGAAAATCAGGATAAAAAAAGAGAATTGATTATTGAGGCCGCTTTAAAGCGATTCGCACATTTTGGTTTGGCAAAAACAACCATGACTGAAATTGCATCTGATCTTTCCCTATCTAAGGCTCTTCTTTATTATTATTTCCCAGACAAGATCAGTTTATATACAGCTGTACTTGAAAATATAATTAACGAAATCAACACTGATCTTGCAAAGGAACTAGTGTCGATAAAAGACAGTAAAAAAGCACTGGTTTATTTCCTTGATAAAAGGCATGAATACATCCAAAAATATTATAATATCCTGGATTATATTCGCGTGTCGGGCCCGGATCTCCCTGAAAATATATCAAAAATATTGATGAAGGCTAAGGAGATTGAGATCGAGCTCATCACCGCTGCTATTCAAATTGGAATTGATAAAAAAGAATTAAAAGTTTCTGACGCAAGAGAAGCCGCGTCTTTACTGATGGATGCATTTATGGGGATGCGATACCTTGTTTTTTCTAATAAGCAACCATTTCAATTACCTAAAGAACATTTCGAGTCGCTCCTCGACCGGCAAAAAAAACTCGGACTCATCTTCCTTGATGGCCTGAGAGAAGTCAAACAATTGTAAGCTTCTTCAAAACCACTAAATTTTTTGTTAAATATCTTGCAGAAGAAATTTCGATCCTGTACTTTTGACCAATTAAATAAAATAGTCAAATAGTAAAAAGGTAAAATTGGAAGCGGACAGAAAACGTGAGTTGATCATTGAAAAAGCCAGTCTCCGGTTTGCACATTTCGGCATCCAGAAAACAACAATGAATGAGATCGCCGATGATCTGTCAATCTCGAAACCCCTTTTATATTATTATTTCCCGGATAAAATCCGTTTAGTGGTTGCTGTAGTCGAGAAAATTCTTTCTGAATACCAGGAAAGGCTTGCAGTTCTCTTTTCATGTGCTGAAGATATCAAAGAGGCAATTTTCGCGATGCTCGACCTCCGCCGAGCCTTCTTCCAAAAGTATTTCATGCTTCACCTTGTAGATCATGCTGAGGCTAATCTAACTAAGCAGGAACTGAAGAAGACCATCTCTCATATTCGAATTAAGGAAATAAGCCTTGTACAGGAAGTTCTTAAAAAAGCAGCTGATTCAAACCTGATAAAATCAACAGACACAGAAAAAACAGCTGAGCTTTTCATTGATATGCTTACCGGTATAAACATCTGCGTGTTAGCCCGTCAGGATAAACACTTGGTGCCGGATGATAAAGATTTCGACGAGGTGCTTTATAAGCAAAAAGAATTGTCGCAGATATTTTTAAGTGGAATAAGGTAAGAGATGGAAGAAAAAATTCAACAAAAAGCAGAAGAACTATTTTTCACATATGGATTAAAAACGGTGTCGATGGATGATATTGCCAGAGAAGCCGGCGTATCGAAGAAAACCATTTATCAATCTTTCGACGACAAAAACACCATCGTAAAAAAGATGATAACCAAACTTGTTGAACAACAGCGACAACAACTTAAGGCTGGTTTAAACACGTCTGAAAATGCGATTCATGAGGTGATCCAGATCGCAGAAAACCTGCAATCTCTGATTATAAAAGTAAAGCCTGTAATGCTTCATGACTTGAGCAAATATTTTCCTGAATGCTGGAAGCTCATGAAAAGTTTTAAGGAAGATAGTTTGAGATCGTCGTTACTTACGAACTTCAAAACTGGAATTGCCGAAGATCTATATCGCAGTAATCTTGATCTTGAATCCATTTGTCAGTTTAGCTTAATCCAGTTCAGCTCCTTTTTTAAGCCTGAAAGTTATCCGGCTAACAGGTTTAGATCTTCTTCCGTGATCTGGGAGATTACCGAACTCTTTCTCTACGGAATAGGCAGTGCAAAGGGGCAAATAGTAACAAAAAAATATTTTGACAACATAAAAAACAATGAATATAAATCATAAAATAAAATCGATAGCAATACTGGTCGTGCTGATTTTGACTGCTGCCGGCAGTAAAGCGCAAACAGTAAATCTCACGTTGCGAGATGCACTTAATTATGCTCTCCAAAATAATGAAAATATTAAAAAGTCGCGTCTGGCAGTTTTAAACGGACAATATCAAACCGACGAAATCAGAGCACGGGCCTTACCCCAGATTAATGGTACGGCCACTTTAACTGACCAATTGATCATTCCTCAATTGATAGTGGGCAATCAGGTCTTTAAAATGGGGCGTCAATGGAATGGAAACGCTGGAGTTAATTTCAGCCAGCAATTGTTCAACCAGCAGGTTTTCACAGGACTTAAAGCTGCAAAAGCCGGCGAGAGCTTCTACAACCTAAGTGCCGAACTTACCGAGGAGAACATCTTACAACAGGTTGCAACGAATTACTACCAATTACTGGTTACTCGTGAACAGCTTAAAACCATAGATGCGAATATTACTTCCATCAGCAAAATTGAAAATACCGTTGCCAATCAATTTAAAAATGGCCTCGCAAAACGAATTGACCTTGACCGCGTTAGGGTGAACCTTACTAATGTTAAAACTCAGCGCGAGCAAGTTGCCAACGCGATTACGCAGCAAGAAAACGTATTAAAGTTCTACATCGGAATGCCAATTGGAACGGACGTTAATATCCCGGTCACCGAGTTGAGTAAAATCACAACGGATGCGCAGACATTGTCTGATAGCTTTAATATAAATGAGCTCACGCAATATCAATTGTTAAAAAAACAGGAAGAATTGCTTCATTATCAGAAAAAAGCCGCAAAAGCAGAGTATTATCCATCACTTACACTAACCGGTAATTACGGATACACAAGCACAAGCGACAATTTCGACATCTTCCAAGGTGGAAATTCGACTGCAACTAAATACGATGCATCTGCAATAGGTTTGTCTTTAAGCATCCCTGTTTTTGATGGATTTGCACGTAAATCAAGGGTTAAACAAGCTGATATAGAAATTCAGCAGATACAAGAAGACATAAAAAATACGAGTAACTCGCTGACCCTTGCTCATAGAAATGCGAATCTGTCAATCAGGAATAATATCAACACCATTGACTCTCAACAAGCGAATGTGAAACTTGCTCAACAGGTTTACGCCAGCACACAAAACAACTATAATAATGGTTTGGCCAGTCTTACAGATCTTTTAAATGCAGAGACATCTCTGGTAGATGCTCAAAACAGCTACAATCAGGCTTTATTAAATTATAAGCTTGCCGAAATACAATTAATTCAATCTAACGGAAATATCAAATCACTTTTAAACTAATAAAATGAAAAAGAAGGGCATAATATCCATAGGCGCAGTTCTGATAGTACTTGTACTTATTGGCTGGGTATTACAAAGCAATAAAGAGAAAAATGCAGCTACTACAGCAGTTGTAGCATCGGGAAATACTGGTGCTGTTGCTGTAAATACTGAAAAGGTATCGACAATGAATGTTACCCTTGACTTTAGTGCAAATGGAACATTTGCAGCAAACCAGGACTTAATCCTGTCATCAGAAAACTCGGGGCGAGTTAGCCGGGTACTTGTTGATGAAGGCTCGCGAGTTAGCAAAGGACAAATTGTAGCCCGAATAGACGCCGAATTATTAAATGTAGATGTTGAAACAGCACAAGCGAATTACCAGTCTGCAGCAAAAGATTTGGAGCGATACGAAAGCTCATTTAAAACAGGCGGCGTAACCCAGCAGCAACTTGATAATGCCCGGTTGAACGTGCGTACATCACGTGCACGACTGCAAGCTGCTAGCAGAAAATCAGGCGATGCAAACATAAAGGCACCTATCTCAGGCATTGTAAATAAACGCTTCATTGAGCAGGGCTCGTTTGTAAATCCAGGCGCTCAGCTATTCGAAATTGTGGATGTATCTAAGCTAAAACTCAAAGTCACCGCAAACGAGAATCAGGTTGTACGCTTGAAAATTGGCGACAGGGTTACTATTAAGTCGAATGTATTCCCGGCTAGCTCTTTCAATGGAAGAGTAAGCTTTATTGCCCCTAAGGCTGATAACAGTCTTAATTTCCCGGTCGAGGTTGAAGTTAGCAACAATGCAGGCGGACAATTGAAAGCTGGTATGTACGGGACTGCTGTTTTTGATTTCCCACAGCAAAATGCGGCACTCACGGTGCCACGTACTGCATTTGTAGGTAGCGTCCAAAGCAACAAAGTATACGTTTTGGAAGGCAGTAGTGCTAAATCACGCGAGGTTGTCGCAGGAAGAACATTTGAAGAGCGGGTGGAAGTTTTAGAAGGATTAAAAGAAGGTGAAACCGTGATCACCAGCGGCCAGATTAACCTGGTTGACGGAACTGAAGTGCAGGTGATTAAGTAAATCGGTTGGGCTTGTGAGTTGGACTCTGTATGTCTTGCAACCCTCAAACACAAGCCACACCACATAAAAAAAGACATGAAAATAGCTGAAATATCTATAAAACGCCCGACGATTGTAGTGGTACTTTTTACAGTACTCTCTTTACTAGGCATCATAAGTTACAACTCCTTGAATTATGAGATGCTTCCCAAGTTCTCCCCTTCGGTGGTTTCTGTTGTAACAATTTATCCGGGTGCTTCGCCAAGTGAAGTGGAAAATACGGTGACAAAAAAAGTGGAAGATGCCGTTTCATCGATGGAAAACATCAAAAAAATACAGGCAACATCCTACGAGGGATTGTCATTAGTTAGTATTCAACTCAAAACCGGAACGGACGTAAACATTTCATTAAATGATGCGCAGCGAAAAGTTAATTCGATACTATCTCAGTTACCTGATGATGTTGAACCGCCTTCATTGAATAAATTTTCGTTGGATGACCTCCCAATCATTACCATGTCGGCCACTGCAAAGATGGACGATGCACAATTTTTTGACCTTATCGAAAACCGGATTGTACCTGCTCTATCCCGGGCCGAGGGCGTGGCACAGATAAATATTCTGGGCGGCCGAGAACGTGAGGTACAGGTTAACATTGACAAAAATAAGCTTGAAGCTTACGGAATTCCTCTACTGACCGTTCAGCAAATAATTCAGTCGTCAAATCTTGATTTCCCTACCGGAAGTATCCGAACTGAAGAAAGGGACATTTTGGTTCGTCTGTCTGGAAAATATGCATCTGTTCAGGAGTTGCAAAATCTTATCATATCGGATAAAAACGGCGTTCAGATCAGATTAGGCGATGTAGCTGAAGTTCAGGACACCCAAAAAGATGTAGAGAAAATTGCCAGAGTCGACCAAAAAGCAGCAATTGCCTTGCAAATTGTTAAGCAATCCGATGCAAATGCAGTATCTGTAAGTGAGGGCGTAAAGGCTAGTATAGCTTCATTAAAAACGGACTATAAAAATATTAATCTTGATTTAACGATCGCCAACGACAGCTCAGTTTATACTTTAGCCTCAGCGGACGCGGTAATTCACGATTTGTTTATCGCTGTAATATTAGTTGCATTTGTGATGCTGTTTTTCTTGCACAGTTTAAGAAATGCAGCCATTGTTATGGTTTCGATTCCGGCGTCTTTAATTGCCACTTTTATTGGAATCAGCATGCTGGGCTACACGCTTAACCTGATGTCTTTATTAGGATTATCACTGGTTGTAGGTATCCTTGTAGATGATGCGATTGTGGTATTGGAAAACATCTACCGCCACATGGAGATGGGTAAAAACAGAGTGCGTGCAGCGTATGAAGCCACTAAAGAAATCGGGTTTACCGTAACCTCTATCACATTGGTAATTGTAGTGGTGTTCTTCCCAATTGCAATAAGTACAGGTTTGGTATCCGACATTTTACGCCAATTTTGTATGGTGGTAATCATCGCCACCTTGCTAAGTTTACTTACCTCATTTACAATCGTCCCTCTACTTTCATCACGCTTTGGAAAGCTTGAACATATTGAAGGGAAAAGCATTTTCGGAAAAATTATTTTAAGCTTTGAGAGAGGTCTGGATAAATTCACCGCATGGATCACAGGTGTTCTTGTATGGTCTTTGGGGCACAAAAAAACTGTACTTGGTGGAACTCTAATCCTATTATTCGGATCGTTTTCATTAATTGGCGGTGGCTTTATCGGCACCGAATTTTTTCCCAAAAGTGACCGCGGACAATTCATCGTTCAAATAGAACTGCCTAAAGACGCTTCTATTGAACAAACTAATTTGGTAACATCTAAAGCCGAACAGATCTTAAGTCAAAAACCTGAAATTATCCGATTAATAACAACCGTTGGTCAGTCGAGCGACGGTTCCGGCGCTCAACAGGCTCCGGCTTATTCATCTGAAATAACAGTTCAGCTGGTAGATAGAAAGGAACGCCTGGACCGTGCTGATGTTTACGCAGCCAAAGTCAAGAAAGAACTTGCTCAACAACTTGTAGGAGCAAAAATAAAAACCACTCCTGTAAGTATACTTGGGATGGCCGAGCGCTCGCCTGTTGAAGTTATTGTCCGCGGAAGCGAGCTTGACAGTGTGCTTCTGTTCGCCAACGTAGTGAAAGAAAAGCTCGCGAAAATTCAGGGTACCACAGAGCTTAAATTATCCGTAGAAGGAGGTAACCCGGAAGTAAAAGTTCAGGTCGACCGCGATAAAATGTCGGCTCTTGGATTAAATCTCCAAACGGTGGGAGCTACAATGCAAACAGCTTTTAACGGCAATACTAACGGCAAATTCCGCCAGGGTGAGTATGAATACGATATCAATATCCGCCTGGATAACTTTAATCGTAAAAGCATCAATGATGTTAAAGAATTGACGTTTATTAACGCAATCGGCCAGAAAATCAAACTCGATCAGTTTGCAACAGTTTCAGAAAGTTCAGGGCCGTCCCGTTTAGAACGCCAGGATAAAACCACCAAAGTATCGGTGCAGTCACAGGTAGTCGGACGTCCTTCGGGTACTATCTTCGCAGAGTTAGAAACGCAGATTAAAGACCTTCCGCGACCATCCGGTGTAAACTATGTTTTCGGCGGAGATATGGAAAATCAATCTGAAGGATTCGGAACCCTGGGAATTGCATTAATTATGTCGATTGTGTTGGTTTACCTTATTATGGTTGCTTTGTACAACAATTATGTACACCCCTTCGTAGTATTGTTTTCGATTCCCCTTTCTATTATCGGAGCTTTACTTGCACTTGCCTTAACCAACAATTCTTTAAATATCTTTACCATTTTGGGATTGATAATGCTTATTGGGCTGGTTGCTAAAAATGCGATTATACTAGTCGATTTCACAAATCAGCAAATTGAAGAAGGCAAAAAAGTACGCGAAGCATTAATCAATGCAAATCATGCTCGTCTGCGGCCCATTCTGATGACAACAATCGCGATGGTTATAGGTATGCTTCCAATCGCCCTGGCGCAGGGAGCAGGTGCCGAGTGGAAAAATGGCCTGGCCTGGGTAATTATTGGTGGACTGTTAAGCTCTCTCTTTTTAACCCTAATTATTGTACCAGTGGTTTATGAAGCTTTTGATAAAATAATCACTCGCTCTTCAGGAAATAAAGAACGTCATGACATCGATGCATTGATGGAAGAACCCTTTACAGATGAGATTATGGACGAAGAATATGAAATGATGGACTACCAGCGGTAAGAGATATCAATACCGTTAGAAAGGGATATCGAAAGGTATCCCTTTCTAATTTTTGCCTTTTCTCAAACCTATATTGCCTTTTAAATTGTTGCACAGATTGTCGGATTAAAGATGAATTGCCCGTTCCTTTTGACACGGATTATGCAAGTGCCTTTGACTCACACAAACCTGATTTACTGCAAACGCGATACAATTAACAGAGAGAAAATGGATAACATTCTTGAGAAAATTAAAGATTTCGCAGATAAAGCTCATGGTGATCAGAAGAGAAAGTACACATCCGAGAGATACATTGTTCATCCGATTAGAGTAATGCAAATCTGCAAGGAATATACAAATGAATTACCATTACTGGCAGCCGCATTATTACACGATGTGCTTGAAGATACTCCCACTACACAGGATGAAATAAAAGAATATTTAATTGGCTTGATGGATATAAGGCAAGCCAACTACTCGTTAAAACTGGTCATTGAACTCACCGACGTTTATACAAAAGATAAATATCCGAATTGGAACCGCAGAAAAAGGAAAGCCGCAGAAACAACGCGCATAGAGAAAACTTGCGCCGATTCACAGACCATAAAATATGCTGACATTATTGACAACTGTATAGAAATTATAGATTACGATCGGAACTTCGCTAACGTATTCTTGCGCGAATGCAGAAGCATTCTAAAAAAAATCCCAAATGGGAATGGACAGCTTTATGAAATGGCGGTAAAAACGGTGGAGGATTGTATTTATAAACTGAATGGACAAAAGCACAAACCAAAGCATCCGCTTACCTAAATTTTGCCGCAAATCTAAATAGCGGCATTTGTGCCGAATTCGCAGTAGTTCCAAACCTTTCTATCTGCCGCAAGTTTGAATTATAAAGATTGAGGACGTAACAAAAAAATCTGTTATGGGAGAAAAAAATTATACAGGAATAGTCCCCGAGCATAATACCGGAGAAATAATTAACTCAGTAAATTCGATCGAGTTAAACAATACTGATGAAGCAAAGGCTTTCTTTACCAAGGTTAAACAGCGACTGCTGGATGTGAATTCCTGGCACAAAATAGCGGGAGTGTTTACTGCCAACTTTCAATTAACTGACAAAGAAGGAGATGATGTGAACAGAACAGTTAAAAAAGGGGATCACTTTAGGGTCAACATACCCGGACCTGGCTCCGTTACCGGAGATGGTTATGACTGGGTGCATGTGGAAGATATAAATTCGATATCGGAGGGAGACGTTGAAAGTCTTGGAATCCGTGTCAGACCCGCCTCTAACCCCAAATCCGATTCGCAAGAAATCGCTCACTTTTACTCAGAAGATTCGACCAGCAACTTTACCGTGACTCGGGAGGGTAAGAAAATCACTGCAGGAATTTATGACCGGAATATAAATCCTAATAAGGATGCAAACCCGCTGGACAAAACCCGTGATCTGCTTGTAGGACTTGGCGCTATTGCGGGATTTTCAAAATTTCAATGGGACAAGCTAGCTAAAGGATTATTAGAAAGAGAGGCAGGATGAATTGTTAATACACCTGTCAATTGGCAACAGCCCTTTTCTTAAAAAAATTGACATATACTGAAGCTATAACAGCGAAGCCGAATAATACGAGCGTCAATGTATCGATTAAACAAGCATTAATATTTTCTCCGCTCATTTTATCAGCAAAGTACTTAATAAACGAGTTGGGTAAATTCTCCTCGCCCAATTTCTCTTTCACCTGCCATTGCAAGTCTGTTATAAAACAATACCCAAAGCCGTACCAAAAACCCAGGATAAACCAGGAGGTGGCGGTTAAAATTAAACAATAAAAATGCAGCCTCCTGGTACCTTCCCAGATCCAGCCTAAAAGATTGAATCCGATAATAGCGATATGAAGCACGGTAAAGAACGCATCCAGAACTTGTAACATATTATCAACGGCTTAACAGCAACAAAGGAACTTTCAGCACACAAAAAGGTTTAATGTTTTTAGGATCGCTTACATCCGGCGGAGTTTATGATATAATGGTCAATTTCAGATCATCATAAAAGAATTCTCCTCACTCATTTCGACAAAGAGATGCTAAATAATCTCCACCATCTAAAGTTGAATTATGCGATTGAAGATCAAAAAATAGAGCTATAAATAGGAAAAATATAAAGATAACGCCTTCCGGTAAATAATATTTAATAAAAACAAAAGCACTTTTTCAGACATTATTTCTAGTGAACCAACGCTTAGGATATCAAATTCCGGGAGAAATAAGATGGGGCAGAAAATAATTAACAATAGAAAAAGTGGGGCCACCCCGAATGCGAAAATAGCACATTCTATACAAATTAACAGATAAGGAGGTGAAGCTATGAAAATTGCACAAATAGCTCCTCTATATGAAGCAGTACCCCCAATTCTGTATGGAGGAACTGAACGCGTAGTACATTATCTTACAGAAGAGCTAATCAAAGAAGGCCACGAAGTAACATTGTTCGCTTCAGGTGATTCGGTTACCAGTGCCAGATTGATTTCAAATGTAGACACCGGATTACGCTTAAAACCGGACTGCATAGACTCTCTGGCTCATCATATTGTTCAGATTCAGGAAGTAAAAGAACGAATTCATGAATTTGATATACTTCATTTTCACATCGATTACCTTCATTTTCCATTTACTGAAGACCTCAGCATTCCAAGCGTAACAACGCTACATGGCAGA
Source organism: uncultured Sphingobacteriaceae bacterium (assembly GCA_946887045.1). Next base: position 22,591 of record CAMPKC010000061.1, read on the forward strand.
TTAGACATTCCGGACTTAGCAGCCGTCTACAATAAGTTTCGAAGTCAGAAAGTGATCTCTATTTCCCGAAATCAGCAAAAGCCATTATCTCAGGCGAATTGGGCCGGCGCAGTGCATCACGGACTCCCTCTGGATTTACACGCCCCAGGGCAGGGCCAGGGCGGCTATCTGGCGTTCGTTGGCCGAATATCTCCGGAAAAGGGAATAATAGAGGCAATTGAAATTGCAAAAGCATCTGATACCCCTTTAAAAATAGCTGCCAAGATTGATAATGCAGACAAGGAATACTATGAAACACATATTAAACATTTGCTGGATCATCCTTTAATTACTTTTTATGGCGAGATAAATGAAAAACAGAAAACGGAGTTTATGGGAAATGCAAAAGCAGTACTTTTTCCGATACAATGGGAAGAACCGTTTGGTATGGTGATGATCGAAGCAATGGCCTGCGGAACACCAGTCATTGCATTTAGTCGCGGATCGGTTCCCGAAGTGATCGATGACAAACAATCCGGCTTCATCGTAAAGTCCGTTGAAGAAGCAGTTGCGGCTGTTTATCAATTACCGCAGCTTAGCCGAAATAGAGTGAGGAAAGTGTTTGAAGAACGATTTGCTGCTTCAAGAATGGCTAAGGATTATCTTAATATCTATAACTCGATTATAACGGCTCATGGATCAGAGAATAAAGAAGATTTCATCATGAAGCCTGTTTATAATAATTAAGCGCCCGAAAAGGGAAGCAATAACAAATGGTATAAAGATTGATTGATATATAATTTAATGGTGCAAGCAAAATAGGTGTTATGCAAACAGATGGATCTTTAATAGAAGAGGATAAATTCCATATCTCGCCGGATGCTGTAAATGCAGATGACAAAATAAACATCCTAAATCATTCAAACACGTTTGGAATTTTCGACAGATGGGGTAACATTCATCCTCATGGGAAAATGGTTCAGGGAATATACCATGAAGGCACGAGATATATTAACAGACTTGTTCTTTCTATTAATCGTCATAAACCCCTTTTACTTAGCAGCAATATAAAAGAGGATAACGATATTCTCTCCGTAGATCTTACGAATCCGGCAATTACTTCATGCAACCTACCTGATAACACTATTCATATTTCGCGAAATCTTTTTATTCGTGACGGCGCCTTTTACGAGGAGATCGATTGCAGTCATTTCGGCAGCAAAGAATGTTCGTTCACTTTGGAGCTTGCATTTGATGGTGATTTTAAAGATATTTTTGAAATCAGGGGAATCAACAGATATGTTGTTAAAAATCATGTCAAATATTGCGATCCAGGCGATGATTGTATGATGGAGTACCAAGGACTTGATGGGATAAAAAGAACAAGTGTTTTTAATGTAATAACCGAGGCTGACTACAGTATTAAAGAAAACAGAGTTCTGTTTAATATAAATCTCGAACCTTTAAATCCCTTGAAAATAACCTATTCCTTACGGTTTTTATCAGGCGATCATAATCACACAACCATCAGTTACGATCAGGCAAAAAGCCTAATCGAACAGGAGAGGAACAAAACCAGCATATTATTCGCTGACATCCATACGTCCAACGAACAGTTCAATCATTGGATAAGCCGTTCCAAAGCCGATTTGCTTTCGCTTTTAGCACAAACAGAAACAGGCAGATATCCGTACGCAGGGGTGCCTTGGTATAATACACCGTTTGGCCGCGATGGCATTATTACCGGTATCGAAACATTATGGCTAATACCCGAAATAAGCAGGGACGTTCTATCCTTTCTAGCTTCTAAGCAAGCTACGGAGCTTATTCCGGAAAAAGACGCTGAACCAGGGAAAATTCTTCACGAGGCGCGTACAGGCGAAATGGCTAATACTGGCGAAGTACCTTTCAAAGAGTATTATGGCACCATCGATGCAACCCCTTTGTTTATTATGCTCGCAGGCATGTATTATGAGCGAACAGCAGACCTGGAGCTAATAAAAAGATTATGGCCAAATATCCGGGCAGCGATAGAATGGATAAATAACTATGGTGATCTGGACGCAGACGGCTTTGTAGAATATGAACACAAGGCAAAAAATGGTCTTACGAATCAAGGATGGAAAGATTCCTATGATTCTATAATGGACGAATTCGGCGAATTAGCCGAAACACCAATTGCGTTATGCGAGGTGCAAGCCTATGTGTATGCAGCCAAACAGCATGCTGCCAAACTCGCCTTAATTTTAAACGAACCCGATCTGGCAGATCATCTATCTAAAGAAGCCAGAGAGCTAAAGCACAACTTTAATGAAAAGTTTTGGGATAAGGAGCTGAAATGCTATGTCCTCGCCCTCGACGGAAACAAAAAACCATGCAGAGTAATCTCGTCAAACGCGGGGCACTGTTTGTTTACCGGCATAGCCGACGAGGATAAGGCAAGAACCCTTGCTGACACGCTATTAGGTAGCGATATGTTTAGCGGGTGGGGAATACGCACTCTTTCATCCTCAGCAAAAAGATATAATCCAATGTCTTACCATAACGGTTCTATCTGGCCGCATGACAATGCGCTTATTGCATACGGTCTGGCGCAATACGGGCTTAGAGAACACGTTTTAAAGCTTACGCAGGCAATATTTCAGGCTTCATTATACATTGAACTGCAACGTCTACCTGAATTATATTGTGGTTTTGAAAGAAGACAGAGCGAGGGGCCAACATTATATCCGGTTGCCTGTTCACCGCAAGCCTGGTCTGTTGCTGTTGTATTTATACTATTGCAGGCATGTTTTCAGGTAAAAATAGATGCACTCACAAAAACAATTTCATTTGACCGGCCTATTCTTCCTGAATATCTTGAACATGTTTCAGTATCCAACCTTATCCTGGACAACGGGGTATGCAGTTTGATATTTAAGAGATTTCATAATGATGTGACCTTTAATTTATTACAAAAGCCCTCTAACTGGGAAATATTGATCAAGAAATAGTCCTTTCGAAAGAATGTAAAACGACGATTTCAGCCCCGTTTATCCGAACGCTGGAATCCAGTATCGCGAAAAATTGGTCAGAAGTAAAAATAGGATGCGTACAAAAAAGCCGCCTACGTTGACACGAGGCGGCCTTTTTTCCTGGTTACATAGCATGTATCCAGCTGAAATGATACTGTAGCGTAGGTGGTTTCATTCTCTCAGCAAGCCTGATCAAACGATCAGGTAATTTCACTATATAATCGCGGGCTTTTTCACCTGAGTCATCTAAACCGGTTACCTTTTCAATCTCCCAGGCTTCTATTAAATCACGTAAAATATCTACATAATCAACGGCAGTGTAAACGCCTAACCGCTGTGCTGCATCGGCGAAGTGGGTGAATGTCTCGCCTGCCTTCTTTCCTAATTCCCGTAAAAAATGAGCTGGCATAACAATCTTTTTTCGCATCATATCTTCAAATGCAATCATAACCTCATTAGGGTCGACTTTCATTATTTGATAGATAAAATCCATGTATGCTTTCGCGTGGCGGGCTTCGTCGCCAGCGATAAATCCACACATCTTAGAAAGTAGCGTGTCGCCCTCCTTCTTTGCAAGAGAAGCTACCCTTCTATGTGAAACATTGGTAGCAAGCTCCTGAAAACTGGTATAGATGAAATTCCTGTAGGGATCTCTGTCTGTACCAATATCAAATCCATCAGCAATCAGATACTGAGTAGAAATCTCCATCTGACGCATATTTACACGTCCGGATAAATACAAATACTTATTTAATAAGTCGCCATGTCGATTTTCCTCACCAGTCCAATGTCTTAACCATTTCATCCAGCCGCCTTCCTCGTCCTTGGAAACGCCTTCAACTGTAGCCAGCCAGGATTCGTAAGTGGGTAAGGCCTCTTCGGTAATAGTGTCGCCGATGAGTACTGCAAAGAAATCATAAGGCAGGCCTTTCGCAGTTTCCTGCAACTCCTTAACCTCCTGTAAAAAATTCTCGCTGCTTGAATCTGGTAAAAAATCAGCAGGCTGCCATATTGTATCTATTGGCTTTAAATACTCACCAATATTATCCAGCATATATTTTTCAATATGCTGCATTACTTCTCTTCTTGCACCGTAATTGATGTTCATGCTTTTTGTTAAAGAGGCAAAGATAAAGATATAAATGAAATCTTAGCCATGTTGTATTAATAGAAACGATCGAGTAAAAAGATAGTTTTGAGAGTAAAAACAAAAAAGCCCGTTAGAATGAACTAACGAGCTTTAAGATTTTATTCGCATGTAAGCGAAATAAAAGTTGGCACCGACCTACTCTCCCACGTGTTACCGCAG
>CAMPKC010000062.1 GCA_946887045.1 uncultured Sphingobacteriaceae bacterium
TGCTCAGCATCCTTTTGAAATTAACGACAGCTCGGTGCAGATGTATAAGTAATTGTCGGGTCAGACTTTATTAATGCTCAGAAATTATCAGTTGCTTTATTTCTCTTTCAAACAGAATATGCACTTACAGCTAAAATTTTTATTTCTCCTTTTATTAACAAGCTCAGGTCTTTTTGCGCAGCAAAAAGACCATTTGCTATGGTACAGTAAACCTGCAAAAGATTGGAACGAAGCTTTGCCTATCGGCAATGGCCGTTTAGGAGCAATGATTTTTGGCCGGCCTGCGGAAGAGTTGATTCAGTTGAACGAAGAAACCTTGTGGACCGGCGGTCCCGTTAATCTCAATCCGAACCCTGATGCCCCTAAATATCTGGCGCCGGTAAGAAGTGCTTTATTTAGCGACTCGATTGCTAAAGCTGTTCAGTTACTTCGCAAAATGCAAGGCCCTAACACCGAAATGTACCAGCCTTTGGGCGATATTATTATCCGCCAGAAATATGCCGGCGAGCCTGAAAATTATCGTCGGGATCTGGATATAAGCACTGCAATTGCAAGTACATCATTTACCGCTGGCGGAGTACATTATGCCAGGAAAATGTTTTCAACCGCGGTAGATCAGGTGATGATATTAAGATTGAGTGCAAGTAAAAAAGGTGCATTGAATTTTAGCGTCAAAAATCACCACGAGCTGGCCCATCAAAGTTTTGTGAACGATCAAAAAGAGTTGGTGCTTCGCGGTAAGGCAAGGATCACGAATGACGAAAGAAGAAATCCCAAGCCGATAATTTTTAAGGATGATAGAAACGAAGATGGAATGCGCTTTGAATGGAGGGTTAAAGTTATCAGCAACGATGGGATACTTACAACAGATAGTTTATTAAATATCAGTAATGCTTCGGACGTCATTCTGATGATTTCTGCCGCCACCAGTTATAATGGGTTTGATAAGTTTCCTGATAAAGATGGAAAAGACGAAAGGGCAGAAGTGCAACGGTATATCACAGCCGCCTTAACGAAGAGTTATAACCAGATAAAGGCGAATCATATTCAGGATTATTCTAAGTTTTTTAACCGCCTGACCCTTTCTGTGACCAGTTTGCCGGTTCCAGATCTTCCTACAGACGAGCGTCTGAAATTATACAAAGCCGGTTCTCCGGATCCAAAGCTCGAAGAGCTGTATTTCAACTTCGGGCGATATCTTTTAATCTCATCGTCAAGGCCCGGAGGTATTGCTGCAAATTTGCAGGGAATCTGGAATCATTTGATCAGGCCATCCTGGAGAAGTAATTACACGACTAACATAAATGTGCAGATGAACTACTGGCCGACAGAAATGACTAATCTTTCTGAAATGACCGAGCCATTAATCGAGCAAATTAAACGCTGGGCACATAACGGGACAGCGACAGCCAAAAATTATTACGATATGAAGGGTTGGGCACTTCATCATAATTCAGATATCTGGGCGCAAACCAATCCAGTTGGCGAGGGTAATGGAGATCCCAAATGGGCTAATTGGTCTTTGGGGAGTCCCTGGCTTTCACAGCATCTATACGAGCATTATCGTTTTACATCAGATGAGAAATACCTTAGGGAAGTCGCTTACCCATTGATGAAAGGCGCTACTGATTTTTGTCTCGACTGGCTGGTAGAAAAGGACGGAAAGCTGGTTACGGCACCATCAACTTCTCCCGAAAACGTTTATTTACATCCTAACGGATTTAAAGGTACCGTAACTATCGCCTCGGCGATGGATATGGAAATTATCTGGGACCTGTTTACTAACATGATCGAGGCTAGTAAAATTTTGGGTATCGATAAAGATTACGCTTCGATCCTTGCACAAAAACGCGCAATGCTTAGTCCTTTGAAGATTGGTAAAAAAGGAAACCTCGTAGAGTGGTTCGGTGATTGGGAGGACGAAGATCCTAAACACCGGCATGTTTCTCATTTATTTGGATTGCATCCCGGAAGGCAAATTTCTCCCTTTATTGATCAGAAATACGCTGACGCCAGCCGTAAAACATTGGAAATTCGCGGAGACGAAGGGACAGGATGGAGCAAAGCCTGGAAAATCAACTTTTGGGCCCGCCTGCTAGACGGCGATCACGCTTATAAAGTTTACCAGGAATTATTGAAAGGCTCAACATTAAATAACCTTTTCGATACGCATCCTCCCTTTCAGATTGATGGCAATTTTGGAGGAACTTCCGGTATCGGAGAAATGCTTCTTCAGAGTCATTTGGACGCCGTTCAATTATTGCCTGCACTCCCATCGGCTTGGAAAGATGGGCATGTAACCGGCATGGTTGCACGTGGAGCTTTCGAAGTCGACATGTTTTGGAAAGACGGTAAACTGACCAGGGCATTTATTACCTCCAAGGATGGAAATCCAATCAAACTTCGCACAGATCAAAAGCTTCTGATTAAGGGCGTAAATGCGAAGCGCTCAACAACGAAATTATATAATGACACGTATTTCATAACGTCTTTTAAAACGAAAGCCGGAAAGAAATACGAACTAATAACACAATAAAACATGAAAGGATTTATCCTACTATCGGCAGTATTTTTAGCTTCGTGCTCTGCTCAGAAACCTGTATCAGGATCAAATGCATTCAAATTCGACTTTGGTACAGATAAAGCCGCCAAAGGATTTACCGCTGTTACTCCTCAAACTATTTACTCTCCTGAAAAGGGATATGGTTTCGATTTTGGAAGCAATCCTCAGGTTATTGATCGTGGGGGCGATATGCTGAAAGGTGATTTCATAAAGTCAGAGAAGCCATTTTATTTTTCTGTGAAAGTACCTGAGGGCAATTATAAAGTAACATTAACACTTGGCGATGCTGAGGGAAATACCACCACTACAGTAAAGGCTGAGTCACGCCGACTGATGCTTGAAAATGTAAAAACCGAAGCCGGGAAATTCAGAACGGAAACGTTTATTGTGCATGTTAAAGATCGTAAAATAGACGCAGACAGACAGGTTGCCTTAAAACCCAGAGAGCTTACCAAGCTCGACTGGGATGATAAGCTCACTCTCGAGTTCGATCTTCAAACAGCTGTAAGTGCAGTAGAAATTGAAAAGGTTGATGACCAGGTTACGGTTTTTCTGGCTGGAAACTCTACTGTTGTAAACCAGGATGAAGAGCCATGGGCATCATGGGGACAAATGATCACGCGTTTCTTTAAACCGGGTGTAGCTGTTTCAAATCATGCTGAATCTGGCTTGTCTTTAGGTAGTTTTATTGGTAGTAGACGACTGGAAAAAATACTCAGTATTATGAAACCCGGCGACTACTTATTTGTGGAGTTCGGCCATAATGATGAAAAGGAAAAAGGACCTAATGACGGACCTTATAAATCCTATAGTGAAAGACTCCGCAAGTTCGCAACAGAGGTTAAAGCTAAAGGTGGTCATATGGTTATTGTTACACCAACAGCGCGTCGCCGCTTTGGGGATGATGGGAAAATGGAAGACACGCACGGTGATTATCCGGACGCGGCGAGAAAAGTGGCGCAGGAATTTAACGTTCCATTAATAGATCTCACCGTTTTAACTACCCAGATGTTTGAAGCTATGGGACCCGAAGGTTCAAAAAATGCATTCGTAATTTATCCCGAACAGAACCTGAACGACAACACCCACTTCAATCCTTACGGTGCTTACGAGATCGCAAAAATTATTGCCCAATCGATTAAGGGTAAAAATCTGGGAATAGCAAAGTATGTTAATATGCCACCTTTCAATCCTGCAAAGCCAGACTCTTTTGAATCGTTTAACTGGCCCCCCAGTCCGAAGGCAAGTGTGGTGAAACCAGACGGGAATTAGTCGATGAAAAGCTTAAAACTCTTACTTCTGATTGCTTTTTTGGCGAATACAAATGCAGTTTGGGCAATAACATATGATGTCAAAGCTTTTGGTGCAACCGGAAACGGGACAACCTTAGATTCTGATGCGATTAACAAAGCGATAAATTCGGCTGCCAAAGCGGGTGGCGGCACAGTTAATTTCCCCGCGGGAACCTATCTGAGCTATTCTATCCGTCTGAAAAGTAATATCACTCTTTACCTTGAGCAGGGAGCCACGATTTTGGCCGCTGCACCTGTGGGCGATGTTGGCTATGATGCTCCTGAACCAAATGAATGGGGCGACAAGTTGCAATACCAGGATTTTGGACACAGCCATTGGCGCAACAGCTTGATATGGGGCGAGAACCTTGAGAATATATCAATTCTTGGTCCGGGAACCATTTATGGGAAAGGTTTGACTCGGGGCGGACCCTACAGAGCCCCATTTGGAAACAAAGCAATCTCTCTTAAATTATGTAAGAACGTCATCCTTAAAGATTTCACTATTCTATACGGAGGGCATTTTGGCGTCCTGGCAACAGGAGTAGATAATCTTACAATTGATAATCTGAAAATGGACACCAACCGAGACGGTATGGATATCGATTGCTGTCGGAATGTTCGGATCTCGAATTGTACAGTCAATTCTCCATGGGATGACGCGATTTGTCTCAAAAGTTCTTATGCCTTAGGATTTGCACGGGCAACAGAAAATGTAACGATCACGAACTGCCAGGTCACCGGCTTCGACAGAGGAACTTTTATAAACGGAACTTATAAGCGCGATGAATACAAACTGGTTCCTGATAAAGAGGGGCCAACCGGAAGGATTAAATTCGGTACTGAATCAAATGGCGGTTTCAAAAATATTACCATTTCAAATTGTGTATTTGAATTTTGCCGCGGTTTAGCCTTAGAAACTGTAGACGGTGGTTTGCTGGAGGATATTTCTATTAGTAATATCACCATGCGTGACATCGTAAATTCGCCAATATTTCTGCGTTTGGGCGGCCGTATGCGTGGACCCGAAGGTGTGCCGATAGGAAAGTTAAGGAGAGTTAACATCAGTAATCTGGTGGTTTATAATGCCGACTCGCATTTCTCATCATTGATCAGCGGACTCCCGGGGAACGATATCGAGGATGTGAAACTAAGCAACATCCGGATATTTTACAGACCCATAGATTCTGCGGAATCGAAGATTCAAAAAATTGTTCCCGAGCATGAAAAAGCCTATCCAGAGCCTGAAAAGTTTGGTGTAATGCCTTCTTATGGCTTTTATATCCGCCATGCGAAAAACTTTGAGCTGAATAATGTGGAGGTAAGTTTTTTAGGCAAAGAAACCAGGCCGGCATTTATGCTGATTGACGTGAAAGGGATTCAATTAAATAACGTGAGAGCGCAGAAAGCAGGAAATGCTCCGGTTTTGGTGTTGAAAGATGTGTCAGGCTTTGAGTCGCGGGGCGGTAATATGCTGAAGGATACAAGGTTGAAATCGTTTAAGGACAGGGATTTTTAGGAGATGATGGTGAGACGCCGGGCGATGTGGAATATGGCGTCGAATTGGTAAAATATTGAGTATTAACAGACACCTGAAATGAATTATAGAATTACACTTACTTCCATCTTTATCGCTGCTACGCTTGGAGCATCATCTCAAACTGCTCCTCAATGGCCCGAAATTACCCGGCAAAATAAGCCATGGACCCGCTGGTGGTGGGAAGGCAGTGCTGTGAACGAAAAAGACCTGAGCTGGATTATGGAAGAATACCATAAGGCAGGCTTGGGAGGCTTAGAAATAACGCCAATCTACGGTGTAAAAGGATACGAAAAGCAATTCATAGATTTCCTTTCGCCGAAATGGCTCGGAATGCTTAATCATACATTAAAAGAAGGAAAGCGCTTAAATTTAGGAATAGATATGGCCCAGGCATCAGGCTGGCCCTTTGGTGGCCCCTGGGTTACAAATGACGATGCCAGCAAATACGTCGCATATAAAACCTACTCATTAAAACCGGGCGAAAAACTAACGGAGCCGGTTCAGTACATGCAGCCTGCTTTGGTTCGTACCGTAGGCGAGCGAATCGATATTTCCAGACTAAAGGAGCCAATTGCGTCAAATCCAAATTTGCAATTACATGCCTTTGATCAGGTACGATTCCCCAAACCATTGCCTTTACAGGCTTTAATGGCTTATTCTGACAAGGGACAAATAATAGATTTAACAAAAAAGGTAAACTCATCAGGTAATTTAAACTGGACAGCACCTGCCGGGAACTGGACCCTTTATGCCGTTTTTGAAGGATGGCATGGAAAAATGGTGGAGCGGGCTGGTCCCGGTGGTGAGGGCTATGCGATCGATCACTTTTCTAAAACTGCGACCGATAACTACCTGAAGCATTTTGATCAGGCCTTTAAAAAGACGGATCTTTCGGGCTTAAGAGGATTTTTTAACGATTCTTATGAAGTTGATGATGCGCAGGGCGAGGCAAACTGGACCCCACGTTTTTTTGAAGAGTTTAGAACACGAAGAGGTTACGATTTAAAGAATCATCTCCCGGCTTTATTCGGAAAGACTGCCGATGAAAAACACAGACGTGTACTGACCGACTACAGGGAAACTATTTCGGATTTACTTCTTGAAAATTATACCAAAACGTGGCACAATTGGGCCAGGACTCATGGAAAGATTATCCGTAACCAGGCTCATGGTTCTCCAGCTAATATTTTGGATTTATACGCCGCCACAGATATCCCGGAAACGGAAGGAAGCGATGTTATTCGTTTGAAGTTTGCATCTTCTGCAGCTCATGTTACCGGAAAATTGCTTACTTCATCCGAGTCCGCTACCTGGGAGAATGAACATTTTCTCTCAAAACTTGGTGATATTAAAAAAGCCATGGATCTGTTTCTTCTAGGCGGAATTAATCACACGTTTTATCATGGATCGAATTATACACCTCAAAATGAAGCTTGGCCCGGATGGCTTTTTTATGCGGCGGTTCATTTTACACCCAACAACACTTTTTGGAGAGATTTTGGGAAGCTAAATAATTACGTAGCCCATGTTCAATCGTTTATGCAAAAAGGCAAACCTGATAATGATGTATTGCTTTATCTGCCTATTTACGATACCTACGCCACACCGGGAAGAGCACTTCTTCAGCATTTTGATGGAATAGATCATGGTTTTAAAGGCACCAGTCTTGAAGAAAGCGCTCGTTTTTTATATGCGCAGGGCCATAGTTTTGATTTTATTTCGGATGCCCAGATTTTAAACACATCTGTCGCAAATGGATTTATTCAAACAGGAGGCATTGCATATAAAACGATCGTGGTGCCGCAGACGAAGTTTATGCCCCTCACCACATTTCAGAAATTAGTGTCGCTGGCACAAAACGGAGCTACGGTTGTGTTTTATAAAAATACCCCTGCCGATGTTCCCGGGCTGGGAAATTTAGAGCAGAAGCAGGCGGAATTTAAACAACTCATTTCCGGCCTGAATTTTTCATCTCTAAATGGAACAAAAAAAGCAGTTTTAGGAAAGGGAAGTTTCTTAATTGCGGATGATCTGGATAAAACTCTAAGTTCTATAAACATCATGCGCGAAAGCATGGTTGACAAAGGCTTACAGGTCATTCGCCGAAAATCCGATAATGGTTATTATTATTTCATTGTAAATCATAGTGATAATGACATCAACGGCTGGGTGCCGGTGAAGAATGACGCTGCCTCGGTGGCTTTATTTAATCCAATGACGGAAGAGACAGGTTATGGAAGTATCCGAAAGGGAACGAATAAAACGGATGTTTATCTTCAGCTAGCCAAAGGCGAAAGTATGATTCTTGAATTGTCGGATACCTCAGTAACAGGACCTAATTATGCCTATACTGTGCCTGCCGGCGAGGCAACATCGATCTCGGGGAAATGGAAAGTGATGTTTTTAAATGGCGGACCGACCTTACCGGCTGCGGTAAATGTTTCTAAATTGGAGTCGTGGACAAACTTCAGTTCGGAAGGACTGAAGGATTTCTCGGGTACAGCCAGCTACACCACTACATTCAGGAAGCCAAAAGTTAAAGCAAAAACCTTGATGTTAAACCTGGGAGAAGTGCAGGAGAGTGCCCGGGTACTGTTAAATGGAACTGAGCTTGGCACCGTGATAGGTCCGGTTTATCAGTTAGAAATATCTTCTGATCAGTTAAAACGTTTAAACACTTTGGTGGTTGAAGTCTCTAACTCCATGGCGAACAGAGCAGCTTACCTTGACAGAAATGAAATTTACTGGAAGAAATTTTACAACACAAATATGCCTGCAAGATTGGCCGCAAATCGCGGTCCGGACGGACTGTTCACTGCCGCTAAATGGCAGCCAAAAGGGTCTGGATTGATCGGTCCGGTTACAATAACGCCAATGATGGAGGTGAAGCCTTGAGGGTTATGGGTTGGAGGTTGAGAGTTTGCTGAGAAAGGTTTCGGGTTGAAAGTTGCGGGTTGGAGGGTGAAAGGTCAAAGGTGAGGCGAAATAACTTAATAGACATCAAATACTCCTCTCCTTTGGGAGAGGGTGCGGCAGGAACGAGCGCAAAGGCGGGTGAGGTTAAGCTCTTTATTTGATTACGAATGTGGGTACAGGTTATTTGCGTCAGGGGATGGGTTGAAATAATTTTAAAAGGAATGCATAAACAAAATACACACTATATAATTCTACTCGGTATTCTATTTACGATTGTAAGTATTGAACCTTCTATTGCCCAGGTTTCTATATTATTTAAGCCCGCTACTAACTCTTTTCCTTTAGTCGCAAACGGTAAAGCCTCTCGAATTTATACCGACCCATCAGATGCCGAAGTGGTGCGCATTGCAGCAAATGCTTTTAAAAATGATGTAAAATTAGTGACCGGACTTACACCCGAACCTACAAGTTTACAGACCGCTTTGCCCCAGGTTTTAATAGGTACCATCGGACAGTCTAAACGTATCGATCAGCTCATAGCTAATAAAAAAATCAAAGTCGATCAGTTAAAGGGTAAATGGGAATCTTTTGAGATAGCTGTTGTTAATAATCCTTTCCCTGATGTAAAGCAGGCATTGGTTATAGCCGGCAGTGATCCTCGTGGCACCGCTTTTGGTGTGTTTGAATTGTCTAAACGGATCGGTGTTTTACCTTTTAGCTGGTGGGCAGATATCAATCCAACCCAACAGAAGGAGATATTTATAAAAGGTGATGTCATTTCCCGTCCGCCATCTGTAAAATACCGTGGGATATTTCTGAATGATGAAGACTGGGGGCTTCAACCCTGGGCTGCTAAAACATTCGAACCTGAAACCGGCGATATCGGACCAAAGACTTATGCTAAAATTTTCGAGCTGTTGCTTCGACTTAAAGCAAACCTGATTTGGCCGGCAATGCACCCCAGTACCAAGGCATTTTATTCTTATCCCGGCAATAAGAAAGTGGCCGCAGATTATGCAATCGTAGTTGGCTCATCGCATGCTGAACCCATGTTGCGAAATAATGTGGGCGAATGGAATAAGTCTATGGGCGATTTCAATTACATCACGAATAGGGAAAAAATTTATAACTACTGGGAAAACCGCGTCAAAGAAAGCAAAGGCAACGACGCAATTTATACGCTGGGTATGCGTGGTGTTCACGACAGCGGAATGGAGGGGGTTAAAAGTGTGAAAGAAGCTGTTCCATTGCTGGAGAACATTATTGGAGAGCAAAGGGTTATGCTAAAAAAGCATGTGAATACTGATGTCGCCGCCATACCACAGGTGTTTACCGTTTATAAGGAGGTTCTTGATATTTATGATGCTAACATCAAGTTGCCGGATGATATCACAGTGGTTTGGCCTGATGATAATTACGGATACATTCAACGGCTGAACAACGAGAAAGAAAATAAGCGCTCTGGTGGATCGGGAGTTTACTATCACGCTTCCTATTGGGGACGTCCGCATGATTATTTGTGGCTGAGTTCTACCCATCCGGGATTAATCCGCGAGGAAATGATGAAGGCTTATCAAACGGGATCAGATCGCTTATGGGTGCTGAATGTGGGAGATATTAAGCCTCTCGAATATAATATGGAGATGTTTATGGACATGGCTTACAGGGCCGATCCTTTTAAAAACAGCTCGTATACTCAAAAGCATTTAGAAAATTGGGTCGCAACTATTTTTGGTCCAGATAAGGCCGGAAAAATAAGCAGCACTCTCTGGAAATATTATCAGCTGGCTTTTGAGCGCAGGCCGGAGTTTATGGGGTGGAGCCAGACGGAACCAACTACTCAGACAAAGTATTCTGATTACAATCATTTCTATTATGGAGACGAAGCACAGAGACGGATTGATAGCTATGAAAAGCTGGTTGGGGATGTAAGAACCTTGCGTTCTCAGATCAGCTCGAAGGATGCTGATGCGTTCTATCAGCTGGTGTATTACCCGGTTGTTGGCGCATCCTTAATGAATAAAAAGTTTCTTTACAGGGATAAGGCCTGGTTATACACTCAGCAAAACCGGGCGAGCGCAGCGGATTATGCGGAACTGTCTAAGCAGGCCTATGAGGATATAAAAAGCGAAACCGAATATTATAATACCCAACTGGCAGCTGGGAAGTGGAATCATATGATGTCTATGGAGCCACGAAGTTTGCCTGTTTATAACGAACCGGTTCTGCCTGCGATCACTATTAACAAAGCAGACGTTTGGAGCATCGCACCCGAAGGTTTTGTAAGCAAAGATTCATCATTGGTTTCAAAAGGAAGTTCGCAATTTGTGTTGCCTGCTTTTAATCGCCTAAGCAATAAGAAATACTTCATAGATATTTTTCTAAGCGACGATAAAACCCTCAACTGGACCAGCCGTGCGGATAGCTGGATTAAGCTATCGCAAACTTCAGGAACTTTGAGTCCGGAGACAGGCAAACGCGAAAGTAGAATTTGGGTAAGCGTCGACTGGAATAAAGTTCAGCGAAGTGGCCGGCAGAATGGTAAGATCAGTTTTACCGCGAACGGTAAAACCCTGATTGTAAATGTGGGAGCCAATAATGCTGTTTCTCCCCAGCTTGCCGGTTTCAAAGGATTTGTAGAAGACAATGGTTACATTTCGATAAATGCATCAAATTTTAACAGGAAGAGCGACAAGCAAGATCTGGGCTGGTCTGTAGTCGAAGGTTTAGGGCATACAAATAAAACTTTGATGGCTTTGCCTTTTGAAGGAATCAAGTTGCCAGCGCTTGAAAATCCGGAATCATTGAAAAGCAGTGCTCCGTTTGTAGAGTACGATTTCTATTCATTAACACCGGGCAAGCCCTCGTTCAATATTTATGCGCTCCCAACCCATCCCGTCAATACAGACTACAGAATGCGTTATGCGATTTCAGTTGATAATGGTCCGGTGACGATGGTCGATATTAAGACTGTTGGCCGAAGCGAAGAGTGGAAACAGAATGTACTTAGAAATAGTGCAATACGTAAAATCGAATCACGGCTTATTAACCCGGGAAAGCATAGCTTGCGTATTTATATGGTAGATCCGGGAGTGATTTTAGATAGGGTCGTAATTGATCTTGGCGGATTCAAAAAGTCGTATTCTGCAGTACCCGAAACAAAAATGAATTAAAATGAAGCGATTACTGACGTATATATTAATGATGGTAGGCATGTCATTTCTTGTGAATGACAATGTTCTGGCCCAAAAAAAGAAAGGTAGATTAGCCGACAAACCACTCTTTCGTGATCCAGTATTCGATGGAGCTGCCGATCCTGTTATCGTTTGGAACAAGAAAGAAAAGAAGTGGTTTATGTTTTACACCAACCGTCGCGCCAAGGCCGCGAATGAAACTGGCGTAACATGGGTTCATGGTACAAGAATCGGGATCGCCGAATCCAGAGACGGGGCGAAATGGACCTACAGAGATACTGCCAATATTAATTACAGACCAACAAAAGATTATACGCACTGGGCTCCTGATGTTTTTGAGCATAAGGGCATTTATCATATGTTTCTTACTTATGTTCCCGGAATATTCACTGACTGGAATCATCCCCGAAATATTTTGCATTTAACCAGTAAAGATCTTTTAAACTGGGATTATGTATCGACCGTAAAATTGGTTAACGATAAAGTAATTGATGCCAGTTTGTTTCAAATGCCGAATGATACCTGGCGGATGTGGTATAATAATGAGAAGGATAGTAAGTCGATCTATTACGCCGACAGCAAAGATTTAGAAAATTGGGAACTGAAGGGAAAAGCAGTAGGCGACCGGGGAGGCGAAGGGCCTAAGATATTCAGATGGAAAAACAAATACTGGATGCTGGTAGATAACTGGGCCGGAATGGGCTTGTATTATTCGGACGATTTGACGAACTGGACAAAGCAGCCAAAAAGAATTTTGGAAGAGCCGGGCAAAGGCGCCGAAGATCAGGCAATTGGAGGTCACGCCGACGTTGTGGTTAGTGGCGACCGTGCTTATGTGTATTACTTTACTCATCCCGGCAGGATTACCAAACCCTTTACTGATGGCGTTGAAACACGGAGAAGTTTAATTCAGGTGGCCGAACTTGAATATAAAGATGGGGTTATATCTGCTGATAGAGATAAGCCTGTCTATGTTAAATTAAAGAAGAAAAAATAGCAACACATTACATCAATAAAATAGATATGAATTTAAAAAAGGGACTCTTTGCAATCGGGCTGTCGATATTAACTGCGGGTCAAGTGTTTGCCCAGGCCGGAATTACCAAACAGATCCAATACTTGTCGGGCACTGATAATGAGAACACTGTTTCCTGGGATTTTTGGGTAACCGGTGGCCGCAAAAGTGGTGTATGGTCTAAAATTCCGGTTCCTTCGCATTGGGAGCAACATGGTTTTGGAGAATATAATTACGGCCGTGATTATGTAACATACGGCAAAAACTTTCGCTTTGCAGATGAGAAGGGAATTTATCGTCACAGCTTTAACGTGCCTTCAAATTGGCAGGGGCAGGATGTATTCATCGTGTTTGAAGGCTCGATGACGGACACTGAGCTGAAGATTAATGGAAAATCGGCCGGACCTGTGCATCAGGGATCGTTCTATAGATTTAAGTATAATATCAGCGATAAGCTAAAATATGGGCAGTCTAATCAACTGGAAGCTGTGGTTAGCAAAATGTCTGCTGATAACTCTGTAAACAATGCCGAACGTTTAGCAGATTACTGGATTTTTGGTGGGATCTTCCGTCCCGTTTATCTTGAAGCCGTTCCTAAAGAACATATTTCATGGACAGCTATTGACGCAAAAGCGGATGGCTCTTTCCGGATGAATGTTCACTTGAAAAATGCACAGGCGGGAAGAGATGTTGTTGCCGAGATTATTGACGCTAAGGGAAAAATTGTGGGAACTGCGAGCGGAAAAACATCAGCCTCAGACACCCTGGTTCAATTGAGAACTTCGGTTAGAAAACCTCTTTTATGGACTGCGGAAACTCCTAATCTTTACCGTGTTAACCTGTATATAAAAAACGTAGGGACTAACATTTACCAAACCAGCGATAAGTTTGGTTTCAGAACTATCGAAATCAGAAAGCAGGATGGTATTTATGTAAACGGCACTAAAGTTAAAATGAAAGGTGTAAACCGTCATGTTTGGTGGCCAGAAAGTGGACGTTCCGTAAATGCGCGTATCGATTTGATGGACGTGAAACTGATTAAAGAGATGAACATGAACGCAGTTCGTTGTTCCCATTATCCTCCCGATAAGAGCTTTCTTAATTTCTGCGATTCATTAGGTTTATATGTTCTGGATGAGTTAGCCGGATGGCAAAAAGCATACAGTACGAAAGCTGGCGCACCTTTGGTAAAAGAGATGGTTATTCGTGATACCAATCATCCTTCCATTATTTTCTGGAGCAACGGAAATGAAGGCGGACATAATTTTGACCTGGACGATGATTATGGTAAATATGATTTGTCTAATCGTCCGGTGATACACGGTCACCACCGTCCGGGTAATGCTTTCAACGGAATTGACGCCAATCATTACGAAGATTACTACAGCACACAGAAAATTCTTGCCGATACAAATATTTACATGGTTACCGAGTTTCTTCATGCCCAGGATGATGGTGGCGCTGCATCTTCTCTTGCAGATATGTGGGAGCTTCACTGGAACGCCAAAAAAGGTGGCGGCGGCTTTATCTGGGATTTAGCAGACGAAGGAATTGTACGTACAGATCAGAACAATATTATCGATGTAAATGGAGTAAACGCACCCGATGGAATTGTTGGTCCGCACCGTCAAAAAGAAGGAAGCTTTTATGCTATCCGCGAGATTTACTCTCCCGTTAGAATTACGTTGAAAGATCTTCCTGCTAATTTTAAAGGTGAAATTCCTGTAGAAAATCGCTACCATTTCACCAACTTAAACCAATGTACGTTTAAATGGGAGCTGATAAACTTCAGAAAACAGGACGAAAGGCAAAGTGGCTATACTTCGCTTAAGCAAGGTAGTGTTAAGGCGCCGTCAATTGCTCCTGTAGGAAAAGGATCGATTAAATTAAACCTTCCTTCAGACTGGAAGAATTATGACGCATTGGCCTTGTCGGCCTATGATCCGCATAACAATGAAATTTACCGATGGGTATGGAAAGCTAAAACCAACACACAGTTAATTCAAGCAGGAGTCTCTCCCGCGACAGGAACAGCTGCTGTAAATGCGACAGAAAGAGATAGCTTGTTAACCTTAAAGGCCGCAGGTATTTCTGTAACCTTCAATAAAAAAACCGGAATGATAAATGGCCTTGCCAACGATTACAGCGCCCCTTTATCCTTCAACAATGGTCCGGTGTTAGTGAGCGGCAACGCAAGTTTTACAGGTTTAAAGCACTTTAAAGATGGCGACAGCCATGTAGTTGAATCTTCGTATTCAGGAGATATGAAATATGTCAGATGGAAAATGAATCCGAGTGGTTGGTTGGAAATGACATACGAGTACACCTTAAATGGCGACTATCAGTTTGCAGGTGTGAGCTTTAATTATCCGGAAAACTATGTTTTAGGTGCAAAATGGCTGGGAAAAGGTTCGAGCAGAGTGTGGAAGAACCGTTTACATGGAGCTACTTTTAATACATGGCAAAACCGATATAATAACACGCAAACAGGAAGTGCACCATGGATCTATCCTGAATTTAAAGGATATTTCTCTGAAATAGTGTGGATGGAATTTAACACCGTACAAGGTAGGTTTACTGTAGCATCACCGGATAATGATCTGTTTGTGCGCCTTTTTGACTTTTACGGGTTAACCGGTCCAACCTCGTATCCCGCCCTTCCGCTAGGCAACGTTTCTTTCCTTGATGCAATCCCACCTATGGGTACAAAACTGGCTTTGGGTGTTAGTCCGAATGCACGAAATCTTGGTCCTTTAGGTGAGTTGAACCATTTAAGCGGAAGTAAAAAAAGAACTCTGCTGTTTTATTTTGGATTGCCAAAAGGATCTGAGGAGAATAAGCAGTTTACCATGCCGAAGGAAAATATTTTGACGGATTAGGATCCTGATTTTCTTAGAAAAAGGCTGTTTCGAGTCTTAGCTGAATTGATACAGCCTTTTTATTTTCATGTATTTTATTGTCAAGCATGATGAGTCGAGGTAACGAATTTCTTACCGAATCAGGCCAAATGCCATGCATGTGCAGGACGCATATTCGCTATTTTTTTTCTATTCTTGAGAATCTGATTATAACCCATACTTAGCCTGATTTTTTTTCGTGCTTATGGTGAAAACTTGATTTCAGTTCTATACACCCATAAAAAATAATATGATCCAATTCGCAAAACGAATACTCCTTTTATTCTTTTTTACAGTAACCGTTTTACAGGTTGAAGCCGCAGACCCTGCCTGGGCTTCGAAAGTGGGTGTGAGGAAGCTGAAAATCAAGAAGCGAATTTTCAATGTAAAAGACTTCGGTGCTGTGAATGATGGCAAAACTCTTACAACTGAAGCAATTCAAAAAGCTATAGATGCATGCTCGAGAAAAGGCGGAGGGAAGGTGGTTTTTGCACCGGGCCAGTATTTAACGGGCTCTCTATTTATTAAGGAAGATGTATTTCTTCAAATTGATAAGGGTGTTGAACTTTTAGGAAGCCAGGACCTTAAAGACTATCCGGATATCGACACTCGCGTTGCCGGAATAGAAATGAAATGGCCCGCAGCTTTGATCAACATCATTAAACAGGAAAATGCCGGAGTAAGCGGCGCGGGTATCGTAAACGCGCAGGGCAAACCTTTTTGGGATGCTTACTGGGCATTAAGAAAAGAATACGAACCTAAGAAGCTTCGCTGGATTGTAGATTACGATGCTAAGCGCCCCCGGACTTTATTGGTGTCGGATTCGAAAAACATTCTGGTTAAGGGATTAACTTTCCAGCAGGCGGGCTTCTGGACCGTTCATATTTTGTATTCAAAATATGTGACTGTTGACGGTATAGTTATTCAGAATAATATTGGCGGACATGGTCCCAGCACAGATGGTGTAGATATCGACTCATCATCCTGGATTTTGGTTCAGAATTCGGATATAGATTGTAACGACGATAACTTTTGCATTAAATCGGGCCGCGACTGGGATGGACTTCGTGTTAATCGTCCGGCTGAATACATTGTAATTCGCGACTGCATCTCTCGCAAGGGAGGCGGTTTAATTACCTTCGGAAGCGAAACCTCTGGTGGAATGCGTCACATTCTGGCTAAAAACCTTAAAGCGAATGGTACCGGTGTGGGTATTCGTTTTAAATCAGCAACTAATCGCGGGGGTACTGTAGAGGATATTTACATTGATAATCTGGAAATGTCTAACATCGGAACAGCTTTGGAAATAACTCCCAACTGGAATCCATCCTACAGCTATTCAACTCTTCCTGCCGGATACGATATTAACACGGTTCCTGAACACTGGAAAAAGATGTTGCAACCCGTTGACCCTGAAAAAGGCATTCCTCATTTTAAAGATGTTTATATTTCTAATATTAAAGTTGATGGAGCCCGTAAAGCCATTTTTGCTGATGGGTTAAAACAAGAGCCTTTAAAAAACTTTCATTTAACAAACGTGAATATCACAGCTAACACTGCAGGCTCTATTAAGAATGCAAGCAATTGGTCCTTTAACAACGTATCCATTCAATCAAAAGATCATTCTAAAATCGAGGTAACAGAATCACAAAATGTTCGTCCTTAAATGACCGGATGTTTGTACATTAGTTTTCCGGGATAATACTTTATAAATTGCAATACGGAATGAGTTTAAAGTGTTTTGATTTTTGCAATATGTAATGTAAATGTTCCCGATTTCTAAGTAGATAACAAAGATTTTTTAGCGGATATGTGGAGAATTATTACCGGTACTGGAGCCAATTCAGCAATAGAGAGACTGGTAATAGCGTCGGATTTAATTCTTTTAGTTTCCTGCATTTTCTTCCTCGATACAAGTGCTATCGCACAGCCTAAATCCAGTATCACACATTATTCAACCGAAAGTGGCTTGTCGCACGATGGTGTACTGTGCATCACTCAAGATAAGGCAGGTTTTATGTGGTTTGGCACCTGGGATGGTATTAACAGATTCGACGGACACACTTTTACGTCTTATAAATCCCTTCCCGGGGATAGTTCTAATCTCAAGAATAATAAAATCAGAACTATTGTAGAAGACAAGAAAGGGTACTTATGGGTAAAAACATACGATAACCTTGTTTATAGGTTTGATAAAAAGAAAGAGGAATTTCTGTCAGTCCCCGGGAACAGACAGGAGTTTAGAAACCTCATCATAGACAGAATTATCCCGGCATCGACAGGCGACACATGGTTGCTCACGGCCAATCAGGGTCTTTTGTGTGCAGTCGATGTCAAATCCTCGGCCGCTCCACAGATATACCATTATGGCGCTAATATGTCCGGCGATTTTAAAATTGCCGGCAACGTTATCAATTTCTTATTTGAAGACTCGGCAGGCAGGGTTTGGATTGGTACACGTTCTGGTTTGCATTGCCTGACTAAGAAAAATGGGCGATATTATCAAAAAAGTACGTTCAAAGACGCGAAGGACATTTTTAGGCAGGATCTTTCATTTACCTGCGCGACACAGCATAAAGGACTCATTTATTTTGGAACGTCAACGGGCAGTCTCGTAACCTTCGATGCCAGAAAAGGTAGTTTCTCAACTGTTCCCTTGTCTCTCAACACAGCTTTTAATGCCTTATATCATTCCAGAAACGGACAACTTTATATTTCCTCGGCAACAAAAGGACTTCTTATTGTAAATCCTGCAAATTACAAAGTTACTTACGCATCCTTGCCTGAAGTTACTTCACTCCATTCGCTTTTTGAAGATAAATCGGGCCAGATATGGATTGAGCCTCAAAGAAACGGCATCATAAAATATAGTCCACGCAGCGGCGCGTTTAAGATTTTTACCCAAAAGAAAGACGCCAATGTAACGAGTCCGAATAAAAACTATGGAGTATTCGAAGATCGTAACGGTATTTTATGGGCCGGCCTTAAGGGTGGTGGCTTTGGATATTATAATCCGGTAAACGACGAAATAGAATATTTTCACAATGAACCCGGGTCGGGCAAGCAAAGGTTTTCAAATATCGTAACGGCCTTTTACCCTGATCGTACCGGTATATTGTGGCTTAGCGGGATTGACGGAGGAGTAAATAAGATCATATTTCCTGAAAATAACTTCAAGCATGGCCTCCTTGTAAACGATACTCAAAATAAATCCGAGAATGAGGTTAGAACTCTTTTTGAAGACAGCAAGGGTAGGTTGTGGATGGGAACGAAAGCCGGAAAGCTGTATGTATCCAAAAATGGAGTGACGGAAGACGATATCTTCACCGGGATAAGCAGATCCGACATTGGAAGTGTTTATGCCATTACCGAAAGTCGTGACGGAACGATCTGGCTTGGAACCAAGGGCAAAGGTTTGGTTATGGCCAGGCCACTTAATAAAGAACGGTCTAAATATAGCCTTAGGCGATATGTGTCAAATCCGAGGGATAAGTATAGCTTAAGTAGTGATTTGGTCTATTCGGTTTTGGAGGATCAAAAGGGCAGAATTTGGGTGGGAACCCTGGGCGGTGGATTAAATTTGCTGGTAAAATCCGGGGACAATGTCCGGTTCCGGAACAGCAATAATTCATTTAAAGAATACCCGGCCTCATGTAACGTGATCAGACATTTGCAGCAGGGACCGAATGGCCGGATATGGATAGCTACAACAGATGGCCTGGTGCTGTTCCACCCCGATCAAGGCACTCCTGATACTTACAGGTTTTTCAAATACAGTAAAATTCCGGGAGACCGGAGTAGTCTGGGCAATAACGATGTTCAGTACATTCATCGCGACAGGCGGGGCCAAATGTGGGTGGGGACTTTCGGGGGTGGTTTAAATAAGGTTATTTCGGCTCCAGGAAAACCCTTGAAGTTTCATGTTTTTACCCGCAACGAGGGCTTGCCAAATGATATTATTCTCAGCATAATTGATGATAACAAAGGCGATTTGTGGCTGGCTACAGAAAATGGTTTGAGCCAGTTCAACCGACTAACCGAAACCTTTAAGAATTACGATTCATACGATGGTTTACCCCAGACGAGATTTTCTGAAGCAGCGGGTTTAAAATCACGTTCGGGACTATTATACTTTGGACTGGTAAAGGGATATATTTCCTTCGACCCCGACCGCATCTCCAGCAAAAAGTTAAATGCAACTATGGCGTTGACCAATATTCAGCTATACAACGAAGATATCATACCCGGAATTCCCGGATCTCCTTTAACAAACTCGATAAATAATACTGAGCAGATTACCCTTGAGTATGATCAGGATGTTATTAGTATTGATTACGCGGTCCTGGATTACAGGGCGAGCCATAAGATCTCTTATGCCTATATTCTCAAGGGATATGATAAGGTGTGGCATAATGTAAATAATCAGCGAAAAGCTAGCTACACTAATCTCCCTCCGGGTAATTATGAATTCATTGTAAAAAGTACCAGCACTGAACTTTTTAATAATATTCCTGCCAAAAGTATAAAGCTAACGGTTTTGCCACCGCCCTGGCTTACAATATGGGCTTACATTGCCTACTTTATTTTGACTTTAATTTTAGTCGAGATTGCCAGAAGAATTATTCTGACAATGATCCGGCTGAGGAATAATGTTGCGGTTGAACACAGGCTTACAGATTTGAAGTTGCAATTCTTTACCAATATTTCCCATGAGCTGCGCACTCCGCTTACGCTGATTGTAAGCCCTTTAGAAGAGATAACCAGAAACGAACAGATATCTGCTAAAGGCCGCGAAAATATTAATATAGTTAATCGAAACGCAAACCGGATGATCCGCTTAATTAACCAGTTACTTGATTTCAGAAAAGTGCAGAGCGGGAAAATGAGACTTAGGGTGTCCGAAATTGAAGTTATTGGTTTGCTTCGGGAAATCAGTCGGTACTTTACAGGATTGGCGCAGGAGAAGAATATAGACTTGAAGATAAATTCTGATGTTGATGAATTTTATGCATGGATCGATGAAGAAAAAATCGATATCGTTATCTATAATCTTCTTTCGAACGCTTTTAAGTTTAGCCCTTCCGGTAAGTCGATCCATATCGATCTAAAATACACCCCGGGCGATGATTCCTTTATCATAAGCATAACAGATCAGGGTTATGGTATACCGAAGCAAAAGCTTTCACAGATATTTGAGCTTTATTATGAAGGAGATAAAACCAGTGAAAACAATTTAAAAGGCACAGGTATCGGATTAGCGCTGTCCAAAGAGTTAATTGAGGCGCATCATGGAAATATTTCAGCAAGTAATAATCCCGGGGGCGGCACGATCTTTACGATTCGGCTGAAAACCGGCAGAGAGCATTTTAAACAGGATGTTGATTTTGTTCAGTCATCTAAAATACTCGATTTTGTTAATTCCGGTTATGCTGAGAATGGCTTTAATCCGCGCATTATTAACCCAACGGTCAAGTACCAAGACTCAGCAGATCAACAGCTCGTTCTGCTTGTGGAGGATAATTCGGAATTAAGAAAATTTCTGGCAGCTCAGCTCGGTCAGTTTTACAGAGTGATTGAGGCCATCGACGGGGAGGAGGGCTTGAGGACAGCTCATGCAAATATGCCCGATCTTATTATAAGCGATGTGATGATGCCTAACATAGATGGGATTCAAATGCTCGACCATCTTAAAAATGATAGGGTAACCAGCCATATTCCTGTGATTCTTCTAACTGCAAAATCCTCGGTCGAAAGCCAGATTGAAGGATTGAAATACGGCGCGGATTTTTACATTACAAAACCATTTTATACCGATCATATACTTGCCTGTGTTGATAACCTTTTAAAGCAGCGTAAAAAGATATTCGATGCATTGTATAGCGACGAAAAAAGGGTTATTCAGCTGAAACCCGATGAAATTCTGATTACCTCAAAAGACGAACAGTTTTTAAAAGATGTAATCAAGATTGTCGAAGCCGGAATGGGAGATAGTCAGTTTAATATAGAAAGTGTAGCAGACTCTGTTGGTTTGGGCCGCACTACCTTTTATAAAAAATTAAAAAGCCTTACAGGATTTGCACCGATTGAGTTTGTAAGAGACATCAGACTAAAACGAAGTAAGCAACTGCTTGAGTCCGGTGAATATACGATTTCAGAGATCGCCTATATGACCGGCTTCAGCAGCTCAGGATATTTTAGTACTTGTTTCAAAGAGAAATTTAAGACGTCTCCCTCAGAATATTCGAAAAATAAAGATAAAACCACGCCTTCCTCCGGTACATAGCCTATTACGGATAAAAAACTCATCACCTGTTTCTTTCTATTGATTTACTGTTTTTGTATTGCAAAAAACAATAATTAGAAGGTTTGTGTCAATTTTTGAAAGCCTTCAGGCCTGCTTCCCACCTAGATTTGTATTCAACAAAGCCAATATTAAAAATAAAGAAAAGCCGATAGTCTAAAGTTTTACATTGATTAACCACATTAAAACCTCGTCGGGGTTTTAGCGCATTTTAAACCAAATCGAAATTTTTTCCTGCAACGCATTTTGCTGGAAGAGAATGGTGTTTCAATTTATTTCTGAGGCAAAAAGGCTACAATAAAAACCGAAAGGAAGGACCTGATTTAATGGGGTGCTTCACGAAGAATACGCTTTTATAAACAAGTTTTCAATGAAGAAAATATTTAGAACCTCGTTATTCTTGCTTGCTATTATTATAGTATTAAGCTCATGTAACAAAAAGCATTGGGATGAATATTACGGTCGCCCGGAGACACTGGCAGATCCGATATACCAGCAGCTGCAATCAAGAAATAATTTTAAAAGCTTTTTGATTCTTATTGATAAAGCGGGATACAAAGACATCTTAAGCAAAGCAGGTTACTGGACCATTTTCGCGCCAAACGATGCGGCTATTGCCGCGTATCTACAGGAAAACAATCTGACGGATGTAAATCAGATCAAAGATTCTGTTGCGAATAAAATAGTTAGATATTCTTTGGCTTATAACTCTTTTAAGTGCGACAGGTTAGATGACTTTCAATCCGGCATTGGTTGGGTGCCTGGTAAAGCTTTTAAAAGACGCACTACATATTACGGAACCTCGGATACAGCGACAATAAATGGTAAAAAGGTTTTAATCGCAGCGTCAAACAGAAATAGTTCAAGCGGATTCCATTACGTATCAACAGATAATAACAATAAATATATTCCTTATTTTCTTGATAGTTATTTCACAGCGAATGGCATATCCCAAAACGATTATTCATATTTCTTTCCGGGAACCAGTTTTGGTGGTTTTCACGTATCGCAGGCGCAGGTATTAAATAAAGACATAGTCGCCGAGAATGGTATTATCCACGAAATTGACAAAGTAATTCTTCCTCTTCCAAGTATCGATCAATATCTCGGCAAATCGCCGCAGTACAGCAAGTTCAGAGAGATACTTGAGAAATATATGGTTACGTATTTGGTCAATGCCTCTGCTACTTTGAAAAACAGGGAGATTACAGGTTCTGACATGGATGTATTTGTAAAAGTATATAACGGCAGTCTGCCTTATTCTCCGAATAATGAAAACTTTCTAAAATTAGAGGATAATGATGGCCAGATGGACGGATATACTATGTTCGCTCCAACCAATCAAGCATTTGATGCCTATACACGGGATGTTCTTCTTAAGCATTACGGTTCTTTTGACGCCTTGCCACAAGAGATTATAACCGACTTTTTAATGGCTCACATGTGGCGAACTACTGTGTGGCCAAGCAAGTTTGCAACAACAAATAACAGTCAGGGGCAAGGTGCATTGTTTGATCCTGCAACTGATGTCGTTGATAAGAAAGTATTAAGCAACGGGTTTTTCTATGGCACCAATAAGGTTCAGGAAGCCAATGTTTTTAGTTCAGTTTTCGGTAAAGCCTATCTAAATCCCGATTATTCCTTAATGACCAGGGCTCTTTCAACAGCCTTAAAAACCAACATCATCAATACTAACGCCAGGTATACACTTTTTCTGGTTTCTGATGCCGATTTAATGGCAGCAGGATATACTTACGATTTAGATGCAAACACATGGCGTTATACGCCTCCCGGTGGAGGAGCGTCTTTGTCTGGTACTTCTGCCTGGGATAAATTGAACAGGATTTTAAACACTCACGTAGTTCGTCAGGATATAACAGAGCTTGCAGGCAGCGGAATAATCGAGACCTATAATGGCGAATACATAAAGTATAACGGAACCTCTGTTTTCTCTGCGGGTAATCAGGATGCCAACATTACTCGTACAGTTTCCGCTAAAGAAGCTGCTTCTAACGGAACGGTTTATTATATAAATGGTGTATTGAATGAGTCGGCGCTGTCTATTGGAAAACATATTGAGAAGCTGGCCGCTACTACCTCATCAAATTATAAGAAGTTTTTTGATTATCTAAAAGCATCAAATATTTATAATACCAGTAACGGCGAAATAGTAGGAATTTCTGCAGGATCTTTCTACACCGTATTTGTACCAAACAATGCCGCTATCGATGCCGCCATCGCACAGGGATATTTACCCGCATCACCAACTGCATCAGCCGCAAGTGATAAAGAAAAGGTGGCAAATTTCATCAGATATCACATACTGCAAAAAGAAACTGTAGTTACCGATGGTAAAAAGGAGGGCGGTTATTTAACACTGCTACAAAAAGAGAATGGTGCTACTACAGCTATTTCCATAGCAAATCAGGTGGGAAGTATGCAGGTTACAGATATGAAAGCCGGAACTGTAAATGTTGTGGTGCCGAGCAGTAATAACCTTTCTAACCGTGCAGTCATACATCTGATTAACGGATTCTTAAAATTCGACACTAATTAATTCTGAAACCTGAATAGTAAAATGAAGAAGATAATTACTCAACCTTTGGCATTTTGTTTAGTGTTGCTGGCTTTTTCAGCATTTCACCCCCGATTTGCTATGGCACAAAATACCGCACATGTAGTGCGGGGTAAAATAATCGACCGGAGAGACAAATTGCCGGTAATTGGTGCTACTGTTACAGAAATCGACAAGGACAAAAGAACACTTAACGGGGTTACTACGGATATCGACGGAAACTTTGTTATAAGAATTTCAAATCCGCTGAATAAGATTTCCATATCATTTCTTGGTTATAGAACGGTTGTTCAGGATATCGGAAGCAAAACCGTGCTGAATGTCCAGCTTGATGCGAGTGCTAATGAACTTACCGAAGTTGTCGTTACCGGGCGCAAAACATCAAGTAACGGACTTTTGGAAATTGATGAAAGAAGTTCGACAGTGAGCGTTGCAAGAGTCAACGCAAAAGATTTAGAAGAGATGTCTGCCACTTCAATTGATCAGGCATTGCAGGGACGTCTACCTGGTGTAGATTTCGCGGCTAACTCTGGTGATCCTGGTGCAGGTATGCAAATCCGAATCAGAGGAACTTCTACCATTAACGGTTCTACAGAGCCATTGATCGTGGTTGATGGAATGCCCTATGAAACAGAAGTACCTGAGGATTTTAACTTCGGAACTGCTGACGAACAGGGTTATGCCTCTTTGTTGAATATTGCACCCTCCGATATCCAGGATATTAGTGTGCTGAAAGATGCGGCCGCCACAGCTGTGTGGGGTTCAAGAGCAGCAAATGGCGTGTTGATTATCAATACGAAAAGAGGACGCCTTGGAAAACCCGTTGTGAGTTATTCTTTAAGAGGAACCATGTCAAAACAGCCCGATGCAATTCCGATGCTTAGCGGCGATCAGTTTTCTATGCTTATCCCCGAAGCCTTTATGAACCGAAGTGGAACGCCTTTGAACACTCAGACGGTTAAAGAACTTCAATACGATATAAGTGATCCCTACTATTTTTATAACTACAGTAACAACACAAACTGGATAGAGGCGATAACCCAGACCGGCTTTAAGCAGGATCATAATGTTTCCATTAACGGTGGTGGTGATAAGGCCCGTTATTATGCTTCTGTGGGGTATTTGGATGAAAAAGGTACGACAATTGGTACTGGCCTGGACCGGATTTCTACCCGTATCAATCTTGATTATAACGTGTCAAATAAGATTAAGTTCAAAACCGACATTGCTTATACCCATTCCCTTACTAATAAGGTTTATAACGACAGGGTAAGGAGCATAGCTTACGATAAGATGCCGAACATGGGTATCTACGAATATGATGCGCAGGGCAATAATACAGGCATTTATTTGTCGCCAATGCAAAATATCCAGGGCGCTTATTCCGGAACTTATAACCCCGTTGCTATGCTGAATGAAGCCAGTAATGAAGTTACCGGCGAAAGGATTACTCCCCATTTTAATTTGCAGTATGACTTTATGCCAGACTTTTTAAAAGCAACGGTGGACGTTCAGTTTGATATAGAAAATTCGAAAAGCAAAACGTTCCTTCCGCAAATTGCTACCGGTCGCCCGATAAATGAAAACTCGGTGAACAGTGCCTACGATGGTGACAGAGATGCATTCAGACTTCAAACAAAAACAAACTTTGTTTTCACTCCTAAAGTGGGAGAAAATCACAGTTTTATCGGTTTGCTTTCTTTATTGAGCAATGACGACAGAAGTACTATACTTCAATCCTCGTCATCCAATTCAGCATCGCCGCAATTACAAGACCCTGCATCTCCCTCCAGAATACAAAACCTTGCCTCCAGCTTTTCGCAGGTACGAAGCGTAGCCGGTTTACTTAACGGCCAATATGGTTATAAGGACAAGTATATAGTGAATGCTGGTTTGCGTGTAGATGCAAATTCAAAATTCGGTCCGGCAAACAGATCGGGTTTGTTTCCTTCGATTTCTACCCGGTGGAGAGTTTCGGGAGAGAATTTCATGAAAAATATTAAACTTATTGACGACTTAAGCCTACGTGCCAGTTATGGACAGAGTGGTCGGGCTCCGAAAACCAATTATGGCTTTTACAACATTTACAGCAATTACGATTGGGATT
>CAMPKC010000063.1 GCA_946887045.1 uncultured Sphingobacteriaceae bacterium
GCCCAGAGAATAACCAAAAGTCAATTTAATATTTTTTTTAAAAAAATCTCTTTTTTAAAACTATTTCCATTTCTTCCTGTTAAATAATTCCACAGTTGCAGAAATCATGCAGTCTGGTGAGAATATTACTTTTTAAGATTAGAGACAAAAATCGTTCTTTAAACTTAATCCCAGTAAAATAAATTTGATCTTTTTTTTTATCAACATATACGATGTTTTACAATTTACCGTTTCCTCTAAATATCTGTGAACAAACAATTTAGCGTCTACCACTCTATTTGATATTTAGCAGGATACACATTGAAAAAACATTTTTAATATATAGATCATTAATTTATTTTATCTGCAAAGCCAATGAGAAAAAGTTCTACAAACCCACAAGCTGAATTATCAGAAACCCTTGATTTAATTTTAAAAAACCTTCCTGATCCGAAAGATAATAGCGTCTCAACAATTAAAGACGAACTTCTTTTAAATGACCAAAAAATCATTTATCTGGCTCAGAAAAGCAAAGGTTCAAACGGATTTTATTGGAATATTAATCTTTCATAATCGTATTTTACCAATAAACCTAATTGTGTGCTTGTGCTTTTTCCAGAGCATAAGTACACTTGTTTTTATAACCACTAAGAAGTACATACTTCTGACAGCCTCTCTGCGATCCTTTAAATCCACGTAACTCATACAAACGGAGATCTTGCCAAGATATACCTGGATATATTTACATCTTTGTATTACGTCATGAAAATTTTCCAGCATACCCTGCAAGTCAAAGAAAAACAACGCGGCTTCCACCTGATTACTGCGGAAGTGATACATGCAATGCCAGAAATCAAAGATATCAGATCGGGTATCTGCCAAATATTTATCCAGCATACATCCGCTTCACTAAGTATCAATGAAAACGCTGATCCAACTGTAAGACAAGATTTCGAGATGTTTTTCAACAAGACTGTCCCTGAAAACGACCCGGATTATCTTCATGATTACGAAGGATCGGATGACATGCCAGCACACCTTAAAGCTTCGTTACTGGGAAGTTCGGTAATGATTCCGATTCGTAATGGCCGACTAGCTTTAGGTACCTGGCAAGGTATTTATTTATGCGAACACCGAAATTATGGTGGTACGAGAAATTTCATAATTACCGCCTGGGGAGAATAGGCTTCGAATTTGGGGCGTCCAAAATTCCTGGCCTTAACTGGCAGTCCGTCTTTCCAAAAAAACAAAATTCCGTCATGTTTTAATCCATTTCAAACTCTTTATTGAGGATTTGATTAATATTGGCAATCAACAACACACACTTAATGGATTCTAAAGAAAAGATAATACTGCTTTTATTGGCAGCTATAAACTTTACTCACATTCTTGATTTTATGATAATGATGCCATTGGGAAATTACCTGATGCCCTATTTTAATATCTCATCACAACAGTTTTCGATGCTGGTGGCTGCCTATACTTTCAGCGCTGGCATTTCCGGCTTTCTTGCTGCCTTCTTTGTCGACAAATACGACCGTAAAAAAGTTCTGTTGATGGGCTTTTCGGGCTTCTTAGTAGGTACATTGTTTTGTGCACTGTCTCCAACATATTTCATCCTGTTATTTTCAAGAATTGTAGCAGGTATTTTTGGCGGGTTAATCGGTGCCCAGGTTTTATCTATCGTAGCCGATCTGATACCCTACCAAAGAAGAGGCACCGCCATGGGAATTATTATGGCAGCATTTTCTGTGGCCTCTGTGTTTGGCGTACCCTTTTCTTTGTACCTGGCAAATATCTTCAATTGGCACGGCCCTTTTTATTTTGTAGCAGGTTTGGGAGCCATCCTTATCCCGTTTCTTATCAAATATTTACCGAAAATGGACGCACATACAAAGGAAAGCAGGCAGACAAAAGTAAGTCCATTGGAACTCTTAAGCAGTATCGGCAAAGACAAAAATCAGGTTCTGGCGCTGGCGCTTTCGGCAACTATTATGCTTGGACATTTTCTCATTATTCCCTTTTTAAACCCCTTTATGGAGTTCAATATGGGTTTCAGCAAAGTACAAACCCCAATGATTTATATGATCGGCGGAGCGCTTACCCTGGTGAGCTCTCCGCTGCTTGGCCGATTGGCCGACAAGATTGGTAAACACCGCCTGTTTGTAATCATGGCTCTGGTGGCAATTTTACCTATTGCACTGATCACCAACCTTCCGCCGTTCCCATTTTACCTTGTTCTCGCCGTCACCGGATTCTGGTTTGTGGTTTCATCAGGAAGAATGATTCCTGCCCAGGCAATGATAAGTAACGTTGTTTCTACCGAACGCCGCGGTAGCTTCATGAGTATAAATTCATCGGTCCAGCAAATATTTGTCGGCATTGCCTCTGTACTTGCTGGCTTTATCGTTATTAAAACTCCATCAAATGCTATACTTAATTATGAAATTACGGGGTATATCAGCATCGTGATAACGTTAATCAGCATTGTTTTTGTTTCAAAACTGAATACCCGGCTAAAGCGGAGAGACTCTGCTTAATTATTGAGCCATTAACCTTAGCTGATCATTTCATTTTTTTCAACAACTTTTTTCCGCGACTTTGCATAGCTGCTGTTCCATCTTTTAATAAAAAAACAATCTGCGCTTTCAATTCATCTGCTATCCAACCATAACGATTACTTAAATTGAATAAAATATCAAGGCAGTTTACCTGCACCGCAACAGGTGTTTCCGGATCAATCAACCATTCGAACGTAACTTCTACAAGGTCACTTAGGTCATACTGATCTAAATAGCCGCTCCGTCTTTCAGAGAGGCCCATCAGAATTTTAGTATAATGCCTCCTGCAGCTGTAATTATTCTGCTTCAAATAAGCGCTTAAAAAGCCGGGCAAGCCAACAACAAAGCAATCTTTACTGGAGTTAAAAGTACATTCTAAGATCCAGGCAGCTCTGAAAGCAATTTGTGGGTCGTGATGAAACGACATATCAATTAAATACTTGAGGGCATCAACGTTAGCTGATGCCAATTGGGCAAGATGTTGAGCTGTTTTCTTTCCAATTTTATTTTTTAAATCGGGTAACCACTCCACTTTTGTCATGTTATTTCCATCTAAAAATAATTCTTTAATTGCAACAGACAAATCCTATCGATAATCCTTATTTTTGCACCTCAATTTACAAAGCATGATTACAGTATCAAATCTATCGCTCCGTTACGGAAAACGAACTCTATTTGAGGACGTTAACTTAAAATTCACTCCGGGAAACTGTTACGGTGTGATCGGAGCAAATGGCGCCGGCAAGTCAACTTTTCTTAAAATTCTTTCGGGAGAGATAGACCCCAGCAGCGGTTCTGTAAGTTTCACTCCGGGCGAACGGATGGCTGTACTTTCTCAAAATCACTATGCCTTTGATGAATATCCTGTAATCGAAACCGTTCTTCAGGGTCACAAAGAGCTTTTTAGTGTAATGAAGGAGAAAGACGCTTTGTACGCCAAAGAAGATTTCACAGAAAAAGATGGCGAGCGTGCTGGCGAACTTGAAAACATTTTTGCCGAGATGGATGGATGGAACGCAGAGAACAATGCCGCAACCATGCTTAGCAATTTGGGTATAAAGGAAGAATTACACTACAAGCTTCTGAAAGAGCTTGACGGTAATCAGAAAGTTCGTGTGTTATTGGCACAGGCGCTTTTTGGCAAACCCGATATTTTACTACTTGATGAGCCAACCAACGACCTTGACATTCAAACCATTGCATGGCTGGAAGATTTTCTTGCAAGCTATGAAGGGATTATCCTGGTAGTATCTCACGACAGGCACTTCTTAGATACAGTGTGTACGCATGTTGTGGATATCGACTTTAGTAAGATCACCATCTATACAGGTAACTATACATTCTGGTACGAATCCAGTCAGTTGGCTGCCCGTCAGCGTTCTGACCAAAACAAGAAACTTGAAGATAAGGTAAAAGAACTTCAGGAATTCATTCGCCGTTTTAGCGCAAATGCCTCTAAATCGAAACAGGCAACCAGTAGAAAGAAAGCCTTGGATAAAATCAATCTTGAAGAAATTAAACCGTCTAACAGAAAATATCCTGCAATCCTTTTCAATCACCAGGGACGTGAAGCCGGCGATCAGATTCTTCAGATAGAAGGTTTAAGAAAAGAACTCAACGGCGAACTGCTATTCTCGAACATTAACCTGATGGTTAATAAAGGTGATAAAATTGCCATACTTTCCGAAAACAGTTTAGCGACGACAGCTTTTTACGATATCTTAACTGGCAGAGATAAGGATTATAAAGGTGAATTTAAATGGGGTGTTACCATTAATACAGCAGATATTCCAAATGATAATTCAGCTTATTTTGAAGGTAAAGACGAAAACCTGATTGATTGGTTAAGAGAATATTCTGACGCAGATAAAGATGAGCAGTTTATCAGAAGCTTTTTGGGAAGAATGCTTTTCTCAGGAGAAGAGGTTTTGAAAAAGAGCTCGGTTCTTTCTGGAGGAGAAAAAATGCGTTGCATGTTCTCCCGCATGATGCTTCAGCAGGCAAATGTGCTCTTATTTGACGAGCCTACCAATCACCTCGACCTGGAATCGATTACCGCACTAAACAATGGAATGAAAGACTTTAGAGGAGTAATTTTATTTACTTCCCGAGATCACGAATTAACGGAAACGGTAGCTAACAGGATTGTTGAGATTACTCCGGGTGGCATTATTGACAAGCTGATGACCTATGACGAGTATATTAATAGCGATGTGGTAAAGCAGCAAAGGGAAGAATTGTACAGCATGGCCTAAGGGGCTTGCAACACGGTTCCAAACTATATTATTTGAAAAAGATTCGGGTATCACCCGGATCTTTTTTGCTTTATACAAACTGACATGAAACACAACCCGCCAATCTAACACGAAATCGCCGTTGGTAACATTTTAAATGAATTTAAGTATTAGATCAAAAAAACAGCAACAGTGTTCAGAATCTTTCGCATTTTTGAAAGGATGAGTTCAAAAAACTAAACAATCTAACATTGAATGATGGACATTCAGGAATTGAAATTAGGTAATCTGATCAAGATCAGTCCCAGAGAAAACGAAGAAGGCATATTATTTCTTACCGAAATCCAACATTCTAGCATTATTGGTGAAATGCTGGTTCCCAGACAAGGCTATCACTTCAGGATTAAATTTGATGAAATCCAGCCTTTGGAATTAAGGGAAGACTGGCTTATTTTTTTAGGATTTAATAAGAGTCCGGATGAAAATAATGTTTGGATAGACTCCAAAAATTTCATTCATTTTAAACTGTCGCCTTTTGAAAGCGGGTTTATGGAGGAGGGAAAGATTGCTGTCGCAATTGATTCGATTCATCAATTGCAAAACGTCTATTTAACTCTCACCGGTGAAGAATTGAAAGCTGACAACTGCTAAAAAGCTTCGTTAGAATTGCAATTCCTTTTTCATTATCCAGTTGATTTGAGAATCGTCTCCTATAAGAGAATTTCTTGAACCACATTTTTGAAATCCCCATTTCGTATAAAAATCAATTGCCCGTTTATTTTCACACCATACTCCCAACCAAAGCACCTCCTTATTTTGAATCCTGGCCTGCGAAATGCACTCTTTTATTAGTGCAGACCCAACGCCTGTTGCTTTAAAAGAGTCATCCACATACAAACGCACCAATTCCATGCATTTTACAGCAGAGTTTATTTCGGCGGGATTATTCAGTTCGCGCATTAGAGCGTAGCCAACGAGGGTGTGTAATCGGTAAGCCAAAAAAACCGTGTTATGCCTGCGACCAACATCTGACATAAGAGCCTGTACAGAAAACTCTTCTTCTAAAATCCTCTCAATATCTCCTTTGCCATTCTGGTCTGCAAAGCTTTCAGAAAAAGTTTTTCGACTGAAACACGCTAATGTTGCAGCATCTTCAGGCTCTGCCCGTCGGATAGTGATAGTGTTAAATACTTTGGAAGTCACGTTTTTTAATTAAACAGCTAATAAATGGTGCTATTACGGAATGTTTTATAAATAGTTAGAATAAATATTTAATTTAACAATAATTTATTTCAAGATCGGGAAATAGCAAACAAAAACGCTTTACTATACATACGTAAATCACCATTGAAGCTAATAGAAATCAATGGTTTAGGGACCTGCTTTTCTTAAATTGGTAGAAATCAGTCATAATATGAAAACAAAAACGGCTGCCTTATATACATACGTAAATCACCATTGAAGCTAATAGAAATCAATGGTTTAGGGACCTGCTTTTCTTAAATTGGTAGAAATCAGTCATAATATGAAAACAAAAACGGCTGCCTTAATTGAACTCTGGCAGGAAGCCAGATCAAGGTTCACTAATCAATTACAAAATCTTACACCCGAAGATTTGAAAAAGAAACTTGCGCCCTGTCCAAACAGCTTAGGTTTTTTGATCCGCCATATCGGAGATGTAGAATTAATATTTTCTAAAAATGTATTCGATGCACCTCAGGTAGACGTGTCAGCTAAAACGTTAATTGCGCAGCACGATACCGGTGAATGGACAAATTTGGATGAATTAAAATCGTATGTCGATCAGTCGGCAAAAACCCTGGAAAGCGTTTTGGAGCAACAAAGCGACTCCGACTGGGAGACATTGATTACAACAAAAGAATTTGGAACCAAAACTAAAGCCGAAGCCTTGGGCCGAATAATATCTCATACAGCTTATCATGCAGGACAATTAGCCATTGTTAATAAATATGGTATTGTGTTTAAACCATTGGAAGAATATTATCAAAATGCCTGATAGTTTGAAATATTTTTTACTAAATCCCAACTCTTCATAACGTTTCCCCGGGTTCACCTTGATTTGGATGTTACGTTTCGTTTCGCTCACATTATTCGAATTCTGATCTTAGCGGGCCACGACGATTAAGTTCAATTGTAGCATGTAACTTTATAAATTATTACTCCTAAATTTATGAATATTCTCCTGTAAAAAACAAACTCTTTATGCCTGTAACCACACACAATATCAAAGGTTTAACCACTAAGCAGGTACTTGAATCGCGGGAAAAACACGGCCCAAATACACTTGATTACAAAAAAGAAAATGGCTTCATTGATGCGCTAAAAAGCCTCGGCAAAGAACCCATGGTTATTCTGCTGCTCATAGCCTCGTTGGTCTATTTCGTAAGCGGAGATCCAGGAGATGGGATTTTTCTGGCTTCAGCTATTGTTCTGGTTGCTGCCATTTCTTTATACCAGGATAAAAGAAGTCGCAATGCCTTGGAAAAACTAAAAGACTTCAGTCAACCCCATTGTAAAGTAATCCGAAATGGTATCGTTGTTGAAATTAAGAGCGACGAACTGGTTGTTGGCGACAGCCTGATAATTGAAGAAGGCACTTTAATTACAGCTGACGGCGTAATTGTACATTCGAACGACTTCTCGGTAAATGAATCTATACTCACAGGAGAGTCCCTCCCGGTTTACAAAGATAAAGAGAAAGAAGACAACCTGATTTATCATGGTACATCTGTAGCCAGCGGATTAGCAATTGCCACCATAAACGCAGTGGGTAACGAAACAAAATTAGGTAAGATCGGAAAAAGCCTGGAGAACATCCAAGAAGAAAAAACTCCACTCGAAAAACAGATAACCAATTTCGTAAAAAAGATGGTGATTACAGGTGCCGTTGTTTTTTTAATTGTTTGGACCATAAATTATTTCAAGACACATGATGCACTCGACAGCCTGCTAAAAGCACTAACATTAGCCATGAGCATTTTACCGGAAGAAATACCAGTAGCTTTCAGCACATTTATGGCATTGGGAGCCTGGCGTTTAATGAAAATGGGCATTGTAGTGAAACAGATGAAAACGGTTGAAACTTTAGGCAGCGCCACCGTACTGTGCATAGACAAAACGGGAACTATTACCGAAAGCAAAATGACGCTGGCAAAACTTTATGGAATTAAATCGGCAAAGATCTCAAATCCCGAAAGCCTTTTAAACAGCGATGAAACAGATCTTATAAAGCTAGCTATGTGGGCAAGCGAGCCAATCCCCTTCGATCCGATGGAAGTTGCGCTGCACACCGCTTATTCAGGTTTGGAGTTAAACGATGAAAGGCCAAACTTTAAAATGATCCACGAATATCCCCTTAGCGGACAACCGCCTATGATGACGCACCTTTTCGAAAATGAGGCAGGCGAAAGGATTATAGCAGCAAAAGGAGCTCCTGAAGCACTGATGAAGCTTTCGGACATATCTGAAACCGAAAAACAGCAGATCGAACAAATCATTAAAACACTCGGTTCCGACGGCTACCGTATTTTGGGAGTAGCACAATCTGAGTTTGCAGGTGATAATTTCCCTAAAACTCAGCAGGAATTTAAATTCCACTTTAAAGGACTTGTTGCATTCTATGATCCTCCGAAGAAAAACATACAGGCAGTTTTCGAAAAATTTTATGCAGCCGGAATTTCTGTAAAGATAATTACCGGAGATTATCCGGCCACAACCACAGCCATTGCCAGACAAGTAAGGTTTAAAGGATATGAGAAAAGTATAACCGGCGATGAACTGATGAAATTAACGAATGAAGAATTGCAGAATTGTGTAGAGAATACTAATGTATTTACACGGATGTTTCCGGAGGCAAAACTAAAAGTGATCAATGCTTTAAAAGAAAGGAAAGAAATAGTAGCGATGACAGGCGATGGTATTAATGACGGACCAGCCCTGAAGTCAGCTCATATTGGAATTGCAATGGGTAAAAAAGGCACAGAAATAGCTAAGCAAGCAGCGTCATTAATTTTGCTGGAAGACGATCTGTCGAAAATGGTGGATGCTGTTGCAATGGGAAGAAAAATATATTCCAATTTGAAAAAAGCTATTCAATACGTAATATCAATTCATATTCCTATCATACTTACAGTCTTTATTCCATTAACCTTGGGGTGGATATACCCTAATATTTTCTCGCCGGTACATATCATATTCTTAGAGCTGGTAATGGGGCCTACCTGCTCTATCATATACGAAAACGAACCAATGGAAGAGAAAACAATGATTCAGAAGCCTCGTCCATTTACAAACACCTTTTTTAAACGAAAAGAGCTCACAACAAGTATTGTTCAGGGTTTGGCTATTACTGTGGGAACTCTCAGCGCTTATCAGTATGCCGTGCACCAGGGGCTAAATGAATCACATACAAGAACGATGGTCTTTACCGTGCTTATTTCGGCTAATATCTTTCTGACGTTAATAAATCGCTCCTTTTATTATTCTATCCTCACCACGTTGAAATACAAGAACGGTTTGGTTTTACTCATTATCAGCGTAACCATTGCAATAACAGGAATATTACTTTTTTTCGATCCATTAGCAGAATTCTTCGGATTCGAACCCTTAAATTTTCAGCAATTATCCTTATGTCTGATTATTGGATTTTTGTCTGTAATCTGGTATGAGATAATAAAGTGGAGAAAACGAAAAACAGCCGCACTACCGGGCTAAAATTTGTGACAAATGCCTTAGAGAAAAGATCTTAGAAAGATTCCAGCTTCAGATGATCAAAAGATGATTATCAAAAAGAAATCCTGAGGTGTCGAACCAGCATAAATAGAATGCATTACGCCGTCTTCTTATGCTTTTTTTCTTCAGCCAGTTCAAGCTCTTCTTTGTTTGGCTGAGGTTCTTCCTGTTCCATGGAGGCGGCTTTCTCATACTGAAGCTTAACAAACATTGGAAAATGATCAGATCCGGCCGCATCAAGTTTTTCTATTTGGATCAATTTAAAATCTGTCGAACAAAATACATGATCCAGGGGAAATCGCAAAAATCGGTGTTGGGCATGAAATGTGTTAAAAAATCCTCTTCCCTTTCGGGGATCTAAAAGACCACTTATCTTACAAAACAAAGCCGTGGTGTAACTCCAGGCTACATCGTTCAAATCCCCCACCACAATTACCGGGAGTGGATTGTCTTTCGCTTTATCTGCGACCAAAAGTAACTCTTTATCCCGTTCGGTAGAACGCGGATTTTCCTGAGGTACCGGCGGTGTAGGATGAACACAATATAACTGAACTTTTTGACCGCAGGGAAGCACAATAATGGTATGTATAGAGGGAACATCATCCTCTACTAAAAATTTCACCTTTGAATTCTGTAACTCGAGCTTAGAATACAACAACATTCCGTAGGTATTCTCCTGAGGCACTTTTATGTGATACGGGTAGATTTCCATAAGTTCTGCAGTCTCATGCTCCCACCAATTATCGGTCTCTAATAACAATAGTACATCCGGATTTGCCGCATAAATATTTGCCAGATAGGCC
The DNA here is from genome assembly GCA_946887045.1 of uncultured Sphingobacteriaceae bacterium. Next base: position 10,330 of record CAMPKC010000063.1, read on the forward strand.
TTCGATTCTTTGTTGTACTGTAAAACATTTCCAGTCATTAAGGCAATGTCCTGCTTCGGAAACTCTTTTTCAGGTCTGATTACCTCTTTTTTACTTAAAACAGTAAATGGATAAACCTGGTAAAAAAGATAACAGATATTTGCGAATAATAAGATGGTAATGAAATACAAGGGCTTATCAGGCGATAAATTCACAAACACCAGGGCTCCAACAAATAACAGCAGACAAACTATTAATTTCTGGAAACGCGGATACTCAAAAACTCTGAATGCCCAATAATCATTCCGCACCAGCGGAACGAGAGAAATCAATACAAATAGAACGCTTAAAACTTCAATTAAAATTTTCAGTTGAGTCATTAAAAGAAGGCTTTAAGTAGTAACAAAAAAAAAGCAGATGTGTGTTTTGGGATAGCCACTTTCTTACTTTCACTATGAATTTATCGACCGACAATCAATCATTTATATACGCTTCAAGAATCGCCCGGTCATTATTAGCAGTATTCTGAAGAAGCTTCGATGCTCAATAGATCGTATCTCGCAAAGCTTCCTCAGAATTCTTAAAAATTTTGTCGCTCCCCGCTTGAGAATCCAGTATCTTACTGCAAAAGGTGAGCTATTTATATCAAACTAATTTAGCATTTAACGAAATTGACACAGCCGACAATGCTTTGCTCACCGGACAGCCCGCTTTTGCTGCATTTGCCAAACGTAGAAATTCCTCTTCAGAAATACCCGGCACCGTTCCTGTTAAATTCAATTCGATGGAGGTTATAGAAAATCCATTTTCTCCCGGATCAAGTCTCACGGCAGCTTCGGTTTTCAACTCGGTCGGCACAAAGCCCGCCTCTGTTAACTGGAAGCTTAAAGCCATAGAAAAGCAACCCGCGTGTGCGGCGGCAATTAGTTCTTCTGGATTTGTTCCTGCTTTTCCGTCTTCATTTTCGAAACGTGCCGAAGTAGAATAAGGAGTATTATTTAGTACTCCGCTAGTAGAAGTTAATGACCCTTTTCCTTCTTTACCTGTACCATTCCATACAGCAGTTGATCTTCTTATCATAATTTTCAATTAATTTTTTATGGAAATATATTCATTTATGAACAATATTTAATCCTATCGGTTTGATTTTTAACTGAAATTTATCATCACTAAGCCATTCATGCAAGAAGAGCAGATTTTTGAAGAGAAAACCGAACTTGAAAGAAAGCTAGGCCTTACCGAAACACTCTCGATTGTTGTCAATCGAATAATCGGTTCGGGGATTTTCAGGACCCCTGCCCCGATCATGTTTATCACGGCCTCTGTAAGCATGTTTTACGGAGTTTGGATTCTGGGCGGCATCGCAACAATTCTGGGCGCTTTATGTTATGCCGAGCTAGTCGCAATGATGCCACGTTCGGGTGGCCCTTATGTTTTTCTTAAAGCTGCTTACCCTCCGATTGTTACCTTTTTACGAGGCTGGGCAATGTTCTTTGTTTCCGAAACCGGAGCGATTGCAGCGGTAGCCCTATTTTTCTCTGAAAACGCACTAGCAACAGCAGGCTTAAAAATCGGTGGTTTTCAGGAAGGGATATTAGCCATTTCTCTTGTTTTAATACTGACCGCAGCAAATTCTTTTGGCATACAATTAAGCGGTATATTTCAGAATATTTTTAGTTTTTTAAAAGTAGGTCTGCTTATTTCAATTATCGCCTTAAGCGCATCGCAGGGAATTGAGAAACAAAATTTCGCTGATGCTGTGGACAAACCATGGAGCTGGGCGGGCATCATCTCTATTTTTACAGCATTGAGATATGGCTTTTTTGCATATAGCGGATGGGAAGGCGCCACCTATGTTGCTGAAGAGGTGAAAAATCCCAGAAAAAACCTTCCTCTTTCACTTTTTCTCGGAATCGGAGTCGTAATGCTTTTATATCTTTTGATCAACACGGCTTATCTGAATTTGCTGGGGCCCGAAACTATGGGTGCTTCTAAAGGTGTCGCCATAGATTCTATGAAAGTAGTTTTAGGCTCGGCAGGTGGCTTATTAGTGGCGGCAGCAATAATGGTGAGCACATTTGGTAATGTAAACACTCAGATATTGGTAAAAAGCCGAACCTGGTATGCAATGGCCCGCGACAAATTATTTTTTAACTCGCTTTCGCGGATACACCCAAAATATAAAACCCCAAACTACTCCATGTTTGCACAAGCCGGATGGGCCTCGGTTTTAATACTGCTTGCAACTTTTGCCGAAAGTGCTTACGAAGCAGTAATTGATTATTTCTCTTTTACGTCTTCTGTGTTTAATGTACTAACCTTTGCCTCTGTATACGTCTTGCGGCAAAAGTATCCGGATGTTTTAAGACCCTATAAAACATGGGGCTATCCGATAACATTAATAATTGTATTGTTAATTCAGGCGACCTTTATGGTTGTTACACTGGTTACAGCTTTTATCCCTTCCCTGTTGGGGATTGCACTAACTCTCACCGGTTTAATATACTACCACTTCTCGGTTCCGGAGGAAATGAAGAAAAGTTCCACACAACTATAAAATCCCGATATACCGGAAAAACTAAGCTTTTCTGATACTTGAAAACACCAGACTCTCTAAGAATAAAATTATTTTAGACTCATCTTTGGTGGCACCAAAATCTGTTAAAGATGGCAGGTTCTTCATATAAAATTTCTGCGAATGGGCCATTTCAATTATGGTACTCGACAACGAAAAACGGAAACTATAATCCGGATTATATTCTTCAATAAACCCGGCTACTCTGGCACATAAATCCTTAAACGGCTTAAAAAAATTGGCCTGATTATCCTCAGTTACGTGCTTGGTTAAATACGATTTGGCTCCTTCGGCCATAACAATCTCGTATAAAAGCGATTCATTAATATAACTCGTCGTTAAATCATCTACCACCGGTGCAGAAAGCAACTTTATAGCAATCCTTATTTTATCTTCTGGATTTTGTATGTTATTGGTCTGAAATATTAGGCGGTATTCCTGCCAACTCCAATACCAGTCTACAATGTACAGCAACAACCGATGTTTATTTTCAAAGTATCGGTAAATACCAGCCTCTGTTGTGCCGATAGCTATCGCGAGTTTTTTAAAGGTAAATACCTCAAAACCCATTTTATGTATCAAAGTAATCCCATGCTGGATTATCTTTTTTCCTAACTCTGATTCTTCTGGATTTCGCAGAAATAGTTTATCGTTAATGTTGAATTTTAGATAGAGTTCCATTTGGAAATTGAATAGGGCAAATGTAACGTTATTTTTATTGATAGTATTACTATCATTTTAAATAATATTACTATGTTTGTCTAAAACCCGAAACACCTAAAAACAAACAGATGAAAACATTAACAAAAGAAATGCAGGCTTCTTTATCTCCTCAGAAAGCTATTGAGCTTTTAATGGATGGTAATAAACGATTTGTAAGCAATCTGAAATACAATCGCAATTTATTGCAGCAGGTGAATGAAACGTCCGATGGGCAGCACCCGTTCGCCATTGTGTTAAGTTGTATCGATTCGCGAACGTCAGCCGAATTGATTTTTGATCAGGGTCTTGGAGATATTTTCAGCGCCAGAATTGCTGGAAATATAGTGAATGAAGACATTTTAGGAAGCATGGAATTTGCCTGTAAAGTAGCAGGGGCCAAAGTAGTTGTTGTACTTGGTCATACAAAATGTGGTGCTGTGAAAGGTGCATGCGATGATGTAAAATTAGACAACCTGAGCATTTTACTTGAAAAGCTTAAGCCAGCAGTGAATGCGGAAACAACGGTTTCCCTAAATCGCACGGCGGCCAATCCAGAATTTGTTGAAAAAGTTGCAGCTCTGAATGTTAAACTCACCATGGAGAAAATAATAGAAAAAAGCCCGCTGCTAAACCAAATGCTGTTGGAAAATGAAATTGCCCTCGTTGGTGGAATGTATAATGTGGACACTGGAATTGTTGAATTTTATCAAAAAAGTGATTCCGTAAACCAAGTTGAAGCAGAAGCCGTTAGGGAAGATTTCTAATATATGGCTTTGAAGATAATCGAGGCAAAATTACCTTTTAAAAAGACGCTGATGATAGCTCTTCTATCATCAGGTCTTTCTTCTTTCGCTCAGCAAAAGAATCTTCCTGACCTTGGAAACTGGACTATGTTTTTTGGGCAGGTACGTTTCCACGATAAATGGAGCATTCATGCAGAAGCCCAGCATCGCGACTATGGCCTGCTTTCAGAACCCGAGCAGATATTACTACGGGGAGGTTTAAACTATCATATTTCTCCCAATGCGGTGGCGACCGCAGGATATGGCCGGATTACGAATTATCAATTGGATGACGATGTGATTCAAACACCCTCAACATCCGAAAACCGTGTCTGGCAACAAGTCCTTCTTCGGAATAACTTTGGAAGGTTTTTTCTTGAGCACAGGTACAGGCTCGAACAGCGATGGATAAAATCGAACAATTCTGAACGGTATCTTGACAGAGCACGATACTTGATGCGTGTTTCGATACCTGTAACTTCTAAAGAAATAGAAAAAAACAGTCTGTTTCTGAGTTTTTATGATGAAGTGTTTATTCACTTTACATCTACTCCTTTTGATAGAAATCGACTTTACGGAGCTATTGCCTATCAACTTGCTCCAAACGCCAATGTGCAATTGGGATATTTGGCCCAAACAGTCAATAACACCACAAAAAGCTATTTACAGACCGCTGTAAACTATACGCTCGACTTAAGAAAAAAACGATGAGAGAACAAACGCTTATTTTGTTATTTTTTCACTGATTTTAAAGGAGTCAGCAGGTATTCAAGACCATTTAATTTAATCTCGTACATCGTAGAAAGAAGGATTCCCAGCTTGCCTGCCGGGAATCCTTTTTGATTAAACCATACCAGATAACTTTCGGGAAGGTTACAAATCAAATAACCTTGATATTTACCAAAGGGCATTTTCATACTCACCAATTGCATCAGAATTTCCGGATCCATGTTTCAAATCTACATAAATCTTAAACTGCTTTTAAAGCAAGTATTTAATTCAACCTACAATCTGCTGAAATACATCGAGGCTAACTTTGCATCATGCCCGTATATATCTTCGTAAAACCGTACGTTACCGTTAGTATCCGCCTTCGCGGTAAAATACACCAGATAAACCGGTAATTTCTGCTTTACACCCACATATCTTTCTTTGCCGGTGCTGATCTGACGCATAATACTTGCTCTATCCCAACCAGGTACGTTTCTTAATAGATAAACCGCAAGGTCAATAGGTCTTTCTACCCTTACACATCCATGGCTAAAACCTCTTTTAGACTGACTGAATAATTCGTCGTGAGGCGTATCGTGCAAATAGATATTGTCTTCATTAGGGAATATAAATTTCACATCGCCCAAATCATTCTTAGGTCCGGGCCTTTTTCTAACGATATAACCAAATCCTTCTGAGCCAGCCTGACTCCAGTCAATAGATTCCTGACCTACTACACTTCCTTTGTTGGTAACGACTTCCATGTTTAACCGATCCAGGTAACCTGGATCGCTCATAATTTTTGGCGCTATTTCTTCTTTTAAAATACTAGGAGGAATATTCCAGTAAGGAGCTAAAACTACATGTTCGAGTTTATCACTGAAAATAGGAGTTTCATTCATTGTTTTACCTACAATCACGTTCATGTTCATCACCTCTTTCGAATTTTCTATCACATGAAGCTTGTACTCAGGTATATTAACCAACAGATAACTCGGCTCAAAGCTCTTCGGAATCCAGCGCCACCGTTCCATGTTAATGATAATCTGACGAATTCGGTTTTGGATAGGCACATTTAACAATTTAACAGTGGCGGGACCAATATTCCCATCAGGAGTTTGTCCATGCAATTCCTGAAATTTTTTCACGGCATTTACCAACCTCGGACCATAAACAGAACTATCTGCGGAAGCAGTTGAATTTTCATCATTCCCCAATAAATCGGCCAGTCTTTTATTCAGCAAAGGAACTACCGGAGAACTCTGCCCTGCTTTTAATTTTGTATTTTCCGGTATTGTGGGCCAGCCTCCGCCCTTTTGTATTTCGCGATAACGGGCAAGCGCTTTTTTCAGATTAGCATATTCCTGGTGTAAAGGCTGAAATTCAGCATAGGGATACTTACTTTTTCTGGCTCCAAGTAAGGTCAATAATGCCTTATGCAGTTTAATCTTGTTTCTCTTTACATCCCATTCAACTTCCCTGTTCTCCCTTGGAACTACCAAACCGCGGTAGTAGTCGTCAGCAAAATTGAAATAGGTTGCGGATAAGGCAATGTCCAGCTTCTTCTCCAAGTCGTTAAACTTGGCGGTGTCCTTTTTGGCATCATCCAGTTCTTTTAATTTTTCTTCAAGATTAAATAGCTGATACTCTTTCGGATCCAGGCCTTCTTCGTATGACCTGTTTATAACAGCAAACATTTTTTCGGCTTGCGGAACCAGCTTATGATCTTGAAACCATCCCAGGGTAAACTTTCTTTCCTTATAAAATTTCTTGGCCCAATCCAAATGCTCTTTAAACTGTGGCTCAGACTTCATGTAATTGGTTATGTACACACTATCCAATACAGGCTGCTCACCCAATGTCACCTTGCTTTTACAGTTACTAATAATTAAAGAAAGAATAAGGAGTGTGAATATATAGATTCCCTTTTGTGAAAATCTGTGCTGATTACTTAACAATTTTGTACTCATATATAAATAGTATAATTAGTGTTTAAACGTTTAAAAGCATTAATGTTTTTAAACTGATGCTTATTCTGATACTTTTATCCTGCCAAAAGATAATTTATGGATATTTTCGGAAGTGCGCTATTAGATCAATTCAATAATGATGCCGCTGAGATTTTATGGTTACACAATTCTTATGGAGAACCGGAAGAAATGCCGGCAGATGTCTTTTTCAGAGACCAATCAGAGATGCCCGACCTGGAACTTTACGCCTTAAAAAATTGCAGGGGAGAAATATTAGATGTCGGAGCAGGGGTCGGGAGTCACACATTAGAACTACAACGCTCTGGCTTTGATATTTCAGCACTCGAAATCTCAACCGTTGCGTGCACGATTATGAGAGAGAGGGGCGTGAAACAAATAATAAATAAAGATTTCTTCGATTTTCAGGATAAAAAATACGACACACTATTATTGCTGATGAACGGAATCGGACTTGCAGGAAATATTGAAAAACTGTCGGTACTACTCAATCACTGTAAAAAGTTATTAAAAAAAGGAGGACAAATTATTTTTGATTCTTCAGACATATCGTATCTGTATAGCGATACATCCTTCCCTAACGAAAAGTACTTTGGTGAAATATCCTATCAATATGAATACAAAGGAGTAAAAGGCAATTGGTTTGATTGGGTATACGTTGATAGTAGCCTAATGGCAGCTATTTCTTTGGATCTCGGTTTTAATTATGAGATTATTTTTGAAGATGACCATGACCAATATCTTGCTCGTTTAAGCCTGAGAAAATAAAAAGACTTTTTTGTAACCTTTTTACTTGTTTTTCGGTAAAGGAAAAACGAAACACAAACGCTATCTTAATAAAGCACTCTCATCATGAAAATACTCATAGCTGACGATGATCTTTTAATGTTGAAAACACTCGAGTTCAGACTGAAAAAGGACGGCCACACAGTTTTTTCGACCCGGGACGGAAGGGAAGCATTAAGTCAAATTGAAGAGATTTCTCCTGACCTTATTATTACCGATCTGATGATGCCTTTCACATCAGGTATGGAAATAATTGGTTTTGTGAGACAGATGACCGGCAAAAGAATTCCTGTAATTATCTTATCCGCAATGGGACAGGAAAATGTAGTTTTAGAGGCATTCCAACTTGGCGCCGACGATTACATAACCAAACCATTCAGCCCTAACGAGTTATCTGTAAGAGTTCGCAGGTTCATGTCTTAATCACCTGTTATTTTAATGATAACACCTGAGCATCTTCTACTCTTGACCATTTTTTTGTCGTGCGTTATGTTGGTCCTTTTGGTGATCATGTCTTTCGCGCTGATAGCAAAAAACTCCCGGGATAAGCAAAAAAAAATATGGCTGGTTAAAACAGACGTATTAATTACCAAAACTATCTTTTTTGAAGACGAAGAACACGAATCACCCACCTTCTTCATATCAGTAAACAAGCGGATACAGAAACTTTTAAAGAAACCTTTATTCAGACAAACGCTAATTAATGAGCTGGTAATCATTAGAAAAAGTTTGACTGGAGTAGCTGGAGACAATCTGATAAGTTTATACAATCAGCTTGGGCTTGAAAAAGATTCCGCAAAAAAAATAAAAGACTCCAGATGGCACAAAAAAGCTAAAGGGATACAGGAACTTGCCGTTATGCATCAGGAGGATTATTATCCGCTCCTTTACAACCTAACAAATCATAAAAACGAATATATCCGGATGGAAGCTCAAACCAGCATCGTAAAAATTCATGGCTTTGAGGGACTAAGTTTTTTAAACGAAATCACTTACCCAATTTCAGAATGGCATCAAATAAATCTGCTTGTACAGCTGTCTACTGTTGCTGCATCTGATTTTATCGGGATAGAAAGCTGGCTAAAGTCAAAAAATGATACTGTAATAATCTTTGCTTTGAAACTTTCTGCCTCTTATCATCAATTTCAATTGTATGATAACATTGTCGACTGTCTGAACCACAAAAATGCCAAAGTTCGTCTGCAAGCAATTAATTGCCTCAAAGAGATTTATGAGGATACAACCGCATTGCACCTGATACGCATTTACAATAATGAATCAATAACTCATCAACTTGCTATTCTTAGTGCACTCAAAGAAATAGCCTCTCCCGAAAGTATTTCATTTTTAGAAAAACAACTTGACTCAGAAAACAACCAAATAAAACTTGCAGCAACCAGGGCCTTGTTTAACTGCGGAAATGAAGGCCTGGAAACGATAGAAAACCATCCTAGGGCATCCGGTTTTCCATTAAATGAGATTGTCAAACAAATACAAATGGAGAGGACCAAATGAACTGGCTAAGTATCATTTCGGATGTGTTCCTAGGAATGTTATTAATCTATTCAATAACCTTACTGCTCGCTTATATCTGTATTGGTCTCTATTCGATAGTCGCGGTTAAAGAATATCTTAACAAGAATAGTTTCACCGACTACCGCATTCTGGCTATTTCGCCCGAAGCTCCGTCTATGAGCATACTTGCCCCCGCTTATAATGAGGGAGCTACAGTTGTGGAAAATGCACGTTCATTGCTCTCCATCCATTACAACAACCTCGAAGTAATTATAATTAACGATGGCAGCAAAGACGATTGCCTGCAAAAACTGATAGATAATTTCGGCTTACAAAAAGTTGATTTCTTTTACGATGAACGAATATCAACAAAAAAGGTAAGGGGAGTTTATAAAAGCAATAATCCTGTTTACCGAAAACTGGTAGTGGTTGATAAAGAAAACGGAGGAAAGGCAGATGCGCTTAATGTTGGTATTAATATCTCATCGAATGATTATATAGTTTGCATAGACGTAGACTGCATTCTTGAACAGGATGCTCTTTTAAAACTAGCCAAGCCCTTTTTAGAAACTACCAAAGAGCGGGTTATTGCTACCGGCGGAGTTGTAAGAATTGCAAATGGCTGCGAAATTGAAGACGGCCGCCTGGTTAAAGTCAACCTGGCCGATAATTTCCTTGCACGGGTACAAACCCTGGAATATATTCGTGCTTTCCTCCTTGGGCGGATGGCCTGGAGCCGTGTAAATGGCTTACTTTTAATTTCAGGAGCATTCGGCGCATTCGATAAAGAAATTGCAATCAGTTGCGGCGGGTATAACCATAAAACAGTCGGCGAAGACATGGAACTTGTAGTCAGGATGCGCCGCTACATGGAAGAACAAAAAGTTCCGTACCGGGTGACATTTATTCCAGATCCTTTGTGCTGGACAGAAGCCCCCTCATCTTTTAAAATTCTCGGGCGTCAACGCAACCGCTGGACCCGGGGAACGATTGAGACTCTTCTTTTCCACAAGAAAATGTTTTTCAATCCCAAATATGGATTAGTTGGGATGTTAAGTTACCCATACTGGTTCTTTTTTGAATTCCTGGCTCCAATTATTGAATTTTTTGGAGTTGTTGCGTTTGTTTTCTTCGCTCTTTTCGGAGAAACAGACTGGCATAACTTCTTCTATCTGCTCAGCTTCATTTTAAGCTTCGGTTTCTTATACTCTGTTTTCGCCATCCTGATGGAGGTGATGACATATAATCAATATAAAAATCCAAAGGATGTTTTAAAACTAATACTAACAGCATTATTGGAGCCTTTTATCTTTCATCCATTTGTGGTTTGGTCGGCTATTGAAGGAAATGTGGACTTTTTACAAAAGAAAAGTGCCTGGGGAGAAATGACAAGGCAAGGATTTGCTACAAAAAAGCCGGGCGCTCTTGCAACCGCAGCTGACACTGCTCCCGTTCCTGTGGCTGTAGAAGCTCCAAAGGAAGATACACCACCGTCAACCTTTACCAGCAAATGGCTGGAAGGAACGCATGCATTTGCGGCTCTTTCTATTAGCTGGCTAGTTGTTTTGTTCTTGTTCGCTCTTTTTGAGGTAAACTATATAGGTTTTTTACATGCCTATCCGGAAGAGCTTTCGAAAATGCTTCCTGCGGCATTCAGAAATGCTGCCTTATTTTGGTTAAAATCGAACACCATTTTATACCTTCCTTTCATCGGAATCTATCAAATCACAAAACGAGGGGCTAAACTTACATATACCGCTCTTCTGATAGGCTTTGCCATTTTACAGTTTCTGTTAATCGAATATTTCTCGGCCTCGCTGCTGCCACTGGGCTCTGACTTATATGGGTACACTTACGATGAAATAAAACAAACATTGTCGGCTTCCGGAGGCATTAATCTGCTTTCTATCGCCAACTTAATCTGTACAATAACTATCAGTGCCTATATAATCACAATACTTCCCGGAAAAATCAAGCTACATAAATACATCGCAGCATTGCTCCCATTGGTATCGCTTGCATTCATTTGTATCGGGATATCATCATTCAAATCATCTCCATTTACATCCGAATTTACAAACAACATTATTCTTAACAAGAGCGACTTTTTCCTCTCAGAAACATTCGCACACTTTTTCCCATCCGACATTGAGGATGAACCATCCGAAAACGTTAATAGCTTTGACGGATTAGCAACCGTTTCTTTCAATTATGTAGATGATAAATATCCATTTCTACGCACCGACGACACACCGGATGTTTTATCGCCATTTTTTGAAAAATCAGAGACCCCGCCTAACATCGTTATTATAATAGTTGAAGGTTTAGGAAGAGCGTTTTCGAATGAGGGGGCGTATTTAGGCAGTTTTACTCCTTTCTTAGATTCATTATCTCACCATAGCCTTTATTGGAAAAATTTCATGAGTCAGGGCGGGCGAACCTTCGCAGTTTTGCCAAGTTTGCTAGGCTCTCTTCCATTTGGGAAAGGCGGCTTTATTGACCGGGGCTCTCAGATACCCCATCATTTATCATTATTGAACATCCTGAAGCGAAATGGCTACGCGACCGCCTTTTATTATGGCGGAGATTCTAAGTTCGATAATATGAAAGCCTTTTTGGCCGCAAACAAAATTGACGCTATCAATGATGAGCAGACATTTCCCGCAGAATATGTAAAGATGCCGCCTTCGGATGCTGGCTTCTCCTGGGGATATGGCGATGCTGAACTTTTTAGACGATACCTTCAGCTAAACCCCTCTGCAAACAAACCAAGACTTGACGTACTGCTTACCGTGTCGACCCATAATCCATTCCTTATTAATGAGCAGAAAGAATACTTAGGCGTATTCGAAAGAAGGATGAATGAACTAAATTTCAACGAGAGCAAAAAAACCAGCTACAGGCATTTTCGCACCAAATATGCGAGCATACTTTATGCGGACAATTCGCTCAAAAAATTCATTTCCGAATATGCCAAACGACCGGATTATCATAATACAATATTTATGATAACAGGTGATCACCGGATGCCGGAACTACCGATGAGCTCTAAAATCGACCGGTATCACGTTCCCTTGATTATTTATTCGCCCTTATTAAAACGATCTGCAGAATTTGCTTCTATATCCTCACATTTTGATATGGCGCCAAGCATTCTGGCTTTTCTTAATAAAAGCTATAATATACAAACACCTACAGTTGCAAGTTGGATAGGTGATGGTTTAGACACCGCAAGAGGCTTCCGTAATGTACATAATTACCCATTAATTCAAGCCAAATCGGTTGTTACCGATTATGTAATGGACACCTATCATTTAAATAACGAAACGCTTTATTCGCTATCATCAGAGATGGATGAAGATCCGGTTATTGAAAAATCCAAGCTTGTATATTTGAAGGCCCAGTTTAAAAAATATAAAAAACGGAACGAGAAGTTTGCAAATGGCGCTCCTTTAATTCCTGACTCTCTCTATCGCAAATACGCTCCCTAAAAAACCTTTAAACAAAAAAGCACTCGCTATTAACGAATGCTTCTATAAAAGGAACAAAATCTTACTAATAAGAATTAGCTTTTCTTCTTTGCTTTGATGAGGGTCTGGAAGAAGAGGGCCTTCCCTGTGGCTTTTTCGCCTGTCCCGCAGCAGCGCCCGAAAATGTCCGCAATGTCAAATGATACGGATGATCTTCAACCAACGGAATTTCCTGAGCAGTTAACTTTTGAATATCTTTTAAAAATGGTTGTTCTTCAAACTCGCAGAAAGACCACGCGGTACCGGATGATCCCGCCCTGCCGGTACGGCCAATCCTATGCACATACGTTTCAGGCTGGTTGGGTAATTCAAAATTGATAACATATTTAAGATCGTCGACATCAATACCCCTTGCTGCGATATCCGTCGCTACCAAAATCCTTAGATTTCCTGATTTAAAACCATTCAATGCTTTCTGCCTTGCATTCTGAGATTTATTTCCATGAATGGCTTCCGCCGAAATATTTGCACGATTTAATGATTTAACTAGCTTATCTGCGCCATGTTTAGTTCTGGTAAAAACTAAAACACTCGTCATGCTTATATCTTTTAATAAATGAACCAACAGAGCCGACTTATCTTTCTTATCTACCGTAAAGATTCCCTGAGTTATCTTCTCAACAGTCGAAGAAACAGGTGTTACCTCTACTTTAATTGGGTTATTTAAAATGCTATGAGCAAGTTTTGCAATTTCAGGAGGCATTGTAGCCGAAAAAAACAGCGTCTGCCTTTTATAAGGAAGCTTTGCAATAATCTTTTTTACATCATTAATAAAGCCCATATCAAGCATACGATCTGCTTCATCCAGCACAAAGAGTTGAATATGCTGTAAATCAACCACTCGCTGAGTCATCAGATCGAGCAACCTTCCCGGAGTAGCCACTAAAATATCTATGCCGTTTCTTAATTGATTGATTTGGTGATGGGCAGAAACTCCTCCAAATATTACTGCATGTTTCAAGGTTGTATTTTTCCCATAGGACGTAAAACTTTCGCCTATCTGGATAGCAAGTTCACGGGTCGGGCTTAAGATTAAGGCCTTTAAACGACGGGGACCAGGCTGTTGAGCTGACTTATCAGATAACAATTGCAAAATTGGAAGAGCAAAAGCAGCAGTTTTTCCTGTTCCTGTCTGTGCACAGCCTAAAAGGTCTTTTTTGTTTAAAATTACAGGAATCGATTGCTCCTGAATGGGGGTAGGATGTGTATATCCTTCTGTCTTAAGGGCCTTTAAAAGAGGCTCAATAAGATTTAAATTTTCAAATGACAAATTCTTAATATTTAAGTTAATTGCTTAACTACCAAATGATATAAATATACAAGGGGGAGTTAATTTGTATATCTCCTCATCCTCAGGATGAGCTTGTAATAGAAGAGTAATCGACTAAAAGAGAATATCTGCAAAAATACGTTAAATTTTCTTTATCCCAACATCTTGTTTGTCCTAAACGATCATCAGCATGTCACACATCGGAAACCGGAGCTATTATGTATCTTATAAACAGCCCATCAACAATATTTTACGATTTAACTCATAATTCTTTAGAATATGAGTTTTTTTTCCAACATTTGTTCTGTTGTCTCCACGACAACGTTTTCATAGGTAGATGTAGGGTCAGGCTTATTGCTTGACCCTTTTTTTTGACATTTATTTACCAGATTTCAACCACATAAAACAGGTATATTACGGTGGCGGCAACAAGTGTATTTAAAAAATTAACCGCATTATTTTTCAGCAGCCGACGCCTCTCTAACGTTGCACCCAACATCGAATCACTAAAATTGCCAAGGGTGCCGGCTATAATTATCCACCAAAACGGCTGGCCCCATCCCGTTCTCGCAGAATAAATCATAGCGATTAAGACCGAACCCGCTACTCCAAATAAAGTACCTTCAAGGCTTATTACTCCATCTAAACCTTTTAAATCCTTTTTAAAGCTCGTAATGTTATAATATTTCCTTCCGTATAAATTACCTAATTCAGAAGAAAGTGTATCTGCTATAGCCGAAGAAAATGCGGCGGCGATCATTAATAAAAACAGATCCCCCTTGCCGGGAAATACCATAGCAATTAAGCCCGCTACACCGGATATGCCCGCGTTAGCAAACACCTGACCCGCTGTTCGCATTTCCTGACTATCATCATTCAGCCCCGCACTCTCTTTCTCTGCCCGCTTCCACGACGTGGCTAAAACGCCTGCCAAAAAAAATACCCCAAGTAAAACTACACCTATATAACCAACACCCAAATAAATGAAACCGGCCAAAAAGCCTCCGGTTAATGAGGCACTCAAGGTAAGTTTTCCTGTTCGTACACTCAGCAGCATACCTAGCAGTATGAAAGTGCTTATTATAAAATGAGAAATCAAAACAAGTCGGTTTGGTGGATCATTATATTCATTTATCGTAAAATAACATAAAAAAGATTTATCATTAGAAAGTGGCAATATCTTATGCGGCTTCTATCTCGTCTATACCTATATATATATATGATCACGGGACCTGGTCCATCTCTTTCAAAAATTCCGTCCCTTCGGTATATTACTTTCTTAGACTATTGCAAAGAATAATAAACTTCAAAATTCTTCCCATAAAACGCATCTCATTCTATATGAAGTCATTCAGAACCCCAAATTCACTAAAATAATACCTAAAAAACCATCAAAGTGAACAATTTTTGTAAAAAACACACAAACCGAAACCAAAATAACCCCAAAATACAGCCATTTCATTTGTAAGATTTCTATTTTTTCGAATAAAATTTATAAACTTCAATTATTTGGCCATCATAAATCATATAAATATTAATATTTTAATAAAAATCACACTAAAACTATGATTTATATCATA
>CAMPKC010000064.1 GCA_946887045.1 uncultured Sphingobacteriaceae bacterium
ATGTTTTACTCAGAATGATACCACTAAAGTTAGTGTTCGTTCCAAGTGTTGCCTGACCTGCAACTACCCACATAATGTTCTTGGCTTGTGCACCACCCTGAAGTACGACTCTGGCGCTATTACTTACTGTAAGGTCCTGTGCTATCTGGAATACCCATGTATCATTTACACCACCTGTAAGTGTAAGCGTAGTATTCGGATCAATAAGTACGCCGGTACTCCATTTATATAAACCGGGAGCAAGGTCTAATCCGGAAATACTTCCGGCCCCTCTTTCGAGAACCGGCGCAGGAGTTACCAGGCCGTTTGCAGTAGTATATGCGGTTTCCATGTTCGATACAGCAGTAGTCATGTTTGACGGCGTTGGAGTTGCATAATCCGAGGCATATATTCTGCCGGTTACAATAGGTGAGCGTGAATATTGTCCGCTGGCATCCATGATTAAGCCAAATCCTGTTATTGCAGTTGCCGCTGCAGGACTCACACCCATATCACCGTTTACTAACGTGATGCCTGTTGTTGAAATACCAGCCTTTGTTAAGATAGAGAAATTACCTGCACCTCCTAAACCTGGAAGATTCGGACCAACTCCTGTACCTGCAATTGGACCCCCAAGGGCAAAGTTTGCCGTGATGTTTTTATTTGCATTTACAGTCAATGTCAATGGATTGGTTGATCCTGTTGCATCTCCGCCCCAGCCTGTGAATGAATAACCACTATTTGGTATTGCTCTGATTGTAGCAGATGTTCCTGACGCATATACACCCGAGCCGGTTGTTGTTCCGCCTGCCGTTGGATTTGATGTAACAAGAACCGTAAAAGTTGGAACCTGACTGAAATTTGCGACTAAGTCTACATTCCCTGCCATATTAAACTGGTAGCTTGCATTGGAAGAAAGGGAAACAGTTGGTGCACCTGCCTTTGTCCAGTTAACAAAAGTATATCCAGCATTTGGCGTGGCTGTTACTGTAACTGACGAGCCCTGGGCAAAATCTCCCGCACCGGCAGATGTTCCGCCCGCTACCGGATTTGATGATAAGGTGATTCTTGGAACAGTTGTAAAGCTCCAGACATAATCTTCAACCATGGAGGTACGTAAAGTGTCTTTCGCACCCGTAGTAACAGTTCCGGTGTAAGTTGTGAAAGGTTGCAGGTCTGTCGCGGGATCAAAAGTAAATGATTTCCCATCTGCAGAGGGGCCTACTGTGCCTGTGATAGCTGTACTGCCTTGCTTTAAAAGAACTGTTGTAGTATTAACGGTTGAGCCCTTCATGTCGGTATTGAAGGTTAAACCGATAACTTTATTCACGGCTACATCCACCGCACCGTTTATAGGGTCGGTGGTAACTACCGGACAAGCGCCCGAAATTTCACCTTCAAAATCATCCTTCTTGCATCCTGTAATAAAGGCTGCGAGTATTACCAGAAATAAGAGTAAAGTAGCGTATACTTTTGAATAGCCCCGGCTTTGACGCGCAGCAGTACTATTCCTGAACAATGTAAGATTTGTAGTCATGATTTTTAGTTTTTAATTTGATTTCTTGAGAGAGAAATTCAGATGACACCTGTCTTTTTATTTACGACAGGGTGTTAAGATTTTAGATTCGGACGTGTGCGCATCCGGCTGGCTATGCACTGATGGACGAGCATGAAGCCCTTTAAATGTGTGGAAATAGTAATGGTTCTTAAGTCGCGGATCCCGGAGTGATAATCCTGGTTTCGTAAGTTAATAAAGGTGTTTTCTAATCTGAGTTTTTCCAACTCAGGCTTGGTTGCAATCCTGCAATAAAGACGTATGAGATTTTCTATATCAACCTTACTTGCAAAACAAGGGCCTGAAATAATTTGCATAAAGTTTTATAAACGAGGACATGTGTTGTAGTGGCTTTTGCAAGCAGAGGATCAAGTTTATTTATGTTTTTAAATAAAGAAAAAATATTTATCCTTAATTAAATTTAATTTACTAAAATTTAATTAAGTTAAATAAGTGCTCGTTTCTGACTAAAAGTGGAGCAATTTAAGGTCAGTTTGTAAAGCTACGCAACTGCATAAGTTTTAAGCCTCCATAATTCGTCAGTTTGTGTAAAAGAAGAGTCTTCGTATACATCTCAGTGGTGTTAAATTAAAAAGCATAAACAGTTTTATTGATAATACAGCCAAACGGCGTTCATTCTCCTTAAAAAGGAGATTTTTTGCAATCTATCCCCCCTCTGATTGACCATTTTACCTCTTCTGTACAGCCCTGCTAATCGCGAACTTAGTAAGGTTCTAACAAGTATAATTCTTCAATCATTTCCTCGAAAAAATGATTGATCGATAAAGCAGTTAGAGCGCCAATTGTAAAGTAACCACGCATGTGAATATCAAAAATGGCTTGGTGAAGGCGATCGGAATTCGCAAAAAACAAACAAAAAAAATAAACCAGATGAAGTAGAGTATAAGAATCCATTTTATTTGTCTTGTTAATAAGATGCAAGCAGAAAAACTGGACGACTTTGAGGAAGACAGGATTTTGCCTTTCAATTTCAAACTGCAGATATCAGAAGAATCTGTCAGAGAAAACTGGGAAGCAATTCGGAAAGCAATTGAAAAATTGGAACAAGATTCTGATTCTTTATAAGTCAAACTATACTCAGTATCTCATCAATATAATACATGATTTACTCAGGTATAAGATGCAAAAGAACACTGTAGAATTTTCGAAGCTTTGGGAAGATGTTTGTAACGGTAATCAGGGAGCCTATGCAACCCTGCATTTCCACCTGTATCCCGGCCTTTTTACTTATGTAAAAAGTATCCTAAAAGATGAGGATCAGGCGAACGATCTGTTGCAGGATATGTTTATAAAGCTATGGCTTAAAAAGACAAGTATCGGAAAGATAGAAAATGTGAAGTCGTACTTTTATACAAGCATCCGTTCAATTGCTCTTAATCATATTAGACGTACCAAGCTGCAGGATACGAAACTTGCTTCGCTCATTTTTGCCGATATTCAGTTCTCCGCAGAAGATGTTATTACAGAAAGAGAAAGTAATCTAAGGCTCAAAGCCGTGATAAGCAATGCCTTAAATAGACTTCCTCCGCGTCAGAAAGAGGTTATTTATCTCCGGTTTTATGAAAGTATGGATTATAATCAGATAGTTGATATTACAGGAATTAAGTATCAATCTGTAATAAATCATGTTCATAGGGCAATCCAAACATTGAGAGACGAATTCAGATATGGAGAGGAGCTTTCTGTTGCATAATTCATTAAAGATCCTTGTATAAGTGTTTAAAAAATTTTCATGGGTAAATTGGTTAGAGGTGTCCTTGAGGCACCTTTTTATTTTATACATAGAGAAAAAATGAAATTTAGGGCGGAACCAGGGGGCGCTAAAATAGTCAAAGGGATGTTCCTGGTTTAAATTTCAAGAGATTTCTTATAGTCTCGAAAATGTAGTAAATTAGTAATCCCTTTATAATTAGAGATAACCAATATGTGAATACACAAAGGAGAGAGTGTATTCAGATTCCCTTTATAAACTGAGGGATGATGAACCGGAGAATGAGAGATTACAATTCGAATTATTAATGCAGTTCAGGCTTTTTGCTAGTTTATTTTCTTTCCTTGTTATATTCTTACCAACAAGTAACGGGCAAAACCTTACTTACCTGGGTATGGAACAAGGTTTATCCAATAGTACCGTTACTTCAATCTATAAGGATCTTTACGGTTTTATTTGGTTTGGCACTTTTGACGGTTTAAATCGTTTTGATGGTCATACATTTACCCGTTTTCGTAATCAGATAGGTGATTCTACAAGCATTCCCGATAGCTACATAAATGCTATCGAGGGTACTCCAGACGGGAAGATATATGTTGCAACAAAAAGTGGCGCCGCTATATTAGACGACAAAGTATTCAAGTTCTCTTCTGTAAAGTATCGAACTTCCTCCAAATCATTAACTTCGCTGGCTATTTCCCGCCCGGTAACTTCCATCAAAGCCACTAATAAGGGAGATGTTTTTATAGGGACAACTGGTCTCGGTTTGCTCCTGTTGAAAAAATACGAGAAATATGCTTCCCCGATACTCATCAATAATAGTACGGATAACTCAATCGCCGGACTTGCAGTAGACAAAAATGATAATGTTTGGTTTCTTTCCGTACAGTCGGGAGTAGGCTTATATAATAGAAAATCGGGCAGAGTTGAAATTGTTGATGCTAATTTGAAAAATGGGACCTGTATAAAATTTCATTCAAATGGTGATTTATGGGTAGGGACGAATTCAGGTTTGTTTAAATATAGCAAAGCCGATAAGAAATTCATTCCTTACGATTTATCCGGCTTAAATCTCGCTGCCAGCCGGATAATGGATATAACTTTCGAAAAGCACAATCTTTTATGGGTTTCTACGGATGGAGATGGTTTACCTGTGGTCGATATCATGGCTAACAAAGTTGTCCAGAAGTTAGAACAAAGTGATAACAACTCTTTATCGAGTAATTCTCTCTATACCGTTTACATCGATAATGAAGCCCGGAAGTGGATTGGCACAATGAGAGGCGGGGTTAATATTATCGATGCAAAAAAGAACGTTTTTAAAACGATAAAGCATGAGCCTTTCAATTCAAATAGCCTGATCCATAATACAGTTTTTTCTTTCTGCGAAGATGGAAATAACATTTGGATTGGTACCGACGGAGGCGGAATTAGTGTCTGGAATAGAAAACTCAATTCCTTTAAGCCATATGTGTTTAGTAATGCCGATAAGTTTCATTCCGGAGCTAATCAGGTTACATCAATTGTTAAAGATCAGCAACAGAATATATGGATAGCAAGCTATGGAGCAGGGGTTAAGAGGTATAATAAAAAAACAGGGAAGTTTGAAAATATTCCTTTTTTGCAGACTGATAAAGGGGCTAAATACGTTTTTAGGCTTTTTATTGACAGTGATAAGAATATATGGGCGGGCTGTATCAGAGGACGCTTGGCGGGTAACCTACCCAGATGTCTATTTAAGTATGATCCTATCGGGAACAGGTTTATAAGCGAGCCTTTTCCTGTTACACACGACGTTCTCTCAATAACAGAAGATCATTCGGGGAATTTATGGGTGGGCACCATAGACGGTGCATTAATGCTGAATAAGAAAACGGGAAAGCTGAAAACGTTTATTAATGAGGGTATTTTTATACGAGCGGTTTACGTAGACAAAGCAGGCCTGGTTTGGATGGGTACTTATGGAAATGGCCTGGCAATTTATAATCCTAAAACAGATAAATTAAAGTATTATACGGAGAAAAATGGACTTACAAATAACATTGTAGTTAATATCGAGGAGGATAGTGGCGGAAACATTTGGCTGGCAACTTTTAATGGCTTATCCCGATTCAATCGTAAATATGCCAGGTTTGAAAATTTTTATGGCGAGGATGGTCTTCAATCCAGTCATTTCTATTATAATGCTTCATTAAAACTACGCAGCGGCGAGTTGATGTTCGGAGGGATAAAAGGGTTTACGATTTTCAATCCTGCCCATGTTCCGGTTCACAAAGGTTTTCCGCCGGTACTTATAACAGGTCTCAAAGTTTTGAATATGCCCGTTGATGCCGGAAGCGGATATATAAAGAACTCAACGAATATTTACAATTTAAACCGCATTGTACTTCCCTACGAGAAATCGATGTTTTCACTTGATTTTGTAGCCCTTGAATACTCGTTGCCCGAAAAAATCAAATATGCTTATTTTTTAAAAGGCTGGGATAAAGCCTGGAATTACACAAATAATATTCGCACGTTAAGTTACTCCCGTTTAAACGAAGGTAATTACACCCTCGAAATAAAATCAACTAATGCTTCTGGCCTTTGGAATTCAAAGAGCAAACTTATTGAAATAAAGGTCCTGCCACCATGGTACCGTTCTTGGTGGGCTTATTGTTTGTATCTGGCATTGGCGGGTTCGGCGGTGTACGCCTACATATTTTACACTAAGCAAAAAGCCAAACTGGAATTCGATGTTAAACTGGCGACACTGAAAGCTGCCCAGGAAGCAGAATTGAACGAAAAGAAAATCTCCTTTTTTACCAATATCGCGCACGAACTGCGATCTCCTTTAACGCTTATCGTTAATCCTATTAAAGATCTGTTAAACAACGATGGCAAGAATATTAACCTTGTGGATGTTGGTGCCGTGCACCGCAATACAAAACGCTTGTTAAGCCTGGTAGATCAGCTGTTATTGTTCAAAAGCACCGAAAATGAGCTGTCGGATCTTAAGCCGGAGCTGTTAGATCTGAGTGAAGTTTGTAATGAAGTTTTCCTCTGTTTCACTAATCAGGTTAAAAAACGTGCGATCGATTATCGTTTTGAAAATTTGGCGGGAGATATTAAGGTGTTTGCGGACAGGGAGAAAATCGAGATCGTTCTATTTAACTTATTGTCGAATGCTATAAAATATACAGTTGAAAAAGGATTGGTGCTTCTTGTGTTGAGAGATTCTGAACAGACTGTAGAGTTGTTGGTGAAGAATACGGGTCCTGTAATTCCTGCCGAAACAGGTGAGATGCTGTTCGAGAAATTTTTCAGACTGGATCAATCAGACAAATCTTCTAAAAAGAGTGGTTTTGGCATCGGATTATTTATTTCAAAAAAAATAGCCGAGAAGCAAGGCGGATCACTTTCTTACACAAGCAGTGCGGAAGATGGAACTACTTTTAGCTATACAATCCCAAAAAATATCGATGACATAGATTTATCAGAGCTGGTAGAAAATAAAAGCGGAAATACACATTTGTTAGATGAATTATTTGTAGATATAACTGATGAGAATACCGGCAGGAGAACGCTTTCGCAGGACATGAGTCATGTATATCAAGGGTTGGTAGAGAAGAAGCCGAAGGTGTTATTAGTTGATGATGATGGAGAGATAAGAGCGTACGTCAAACAAATTTTGGCGGGTTCTTACAATATACTCGAGGCAGAAAACGCACTCGAGGGCTGGGAACTGTTAAAAAAATCAGATCCTGATATTGTCATTTCAGACATTGTAATGCCGGGAATTAGCGGAGTAGATTTTTGCGCGAAAATTAAGGAGTCGAGAGAATATAGTCATATACCGGTTATTCTACTTACAGGAACATCGTCGCCAGAAGTAAAATTAAAGGGAATAGAATGCGGAGCGGATGACTATATAACCAAGCCATTTGGAAACGAACTGTTGATTGCTCGTATCAAAAGTATTTTGAAGGGACTGGATTCATTGAAAAAATACTTTTTTAATGAAGTAACTCTTCAGAATAATACCGAAAAAGTATCAGAAGAGTACAGCGTATTTCTGAAAAAATGTATAGAAATAATAGAAGTGAAATTACAGGATGACAATTTTAATGTAAAGGTTTTTGTAAGCGAGATGGGCATGAGTCACTCAAATCTATTCAGGAGAGTTAAAGCGATTTCCGGACTTTCTATAAGTGAATTCATCAGGTATATCCGGTTAAGGAAAGCTGCAGAATTGATGATTCAAACAGATATTCAGGTTAAAGAAGTGGGCTACAGTGTAGGAATTCATGATGCTCGGTACTTTCGGGAGCAGTTCAGTAAGGTATTTGGCTTAAACCCTTCAGAATATATAAAAAAATATCGCCGCACTTTTTTGCGGGCTCCGGGGAGCTGATTTCAGGGATCCTTCTTTTCTGATACCTCTTAAGCTCCTCGGATTCGTGAGGGTCCCTTAACTATATTCTCAACATCAAACCTGGACTTCGATCTTGATGATCTTGCTCATGATGTGCAACATCTCTTGATCGTATCTTCGGCATGCAGTGTTAAATCAATCCTTTTCCAGCGCCTCCACAAGCTGTTTCGGACAAAATTTTATTTTGAATAAAATTAAATTTTGTAGGGTATGAAACTATACCCAAAGGTGTCTAAATATAAAGAATACACTATTGCACCTTTAGCTTGAAGCGAACCGTGTTGAGGTTTTTATAGGGTTAAGTTATTGACAATCAGTGTGTAATTTGGCATATCGCATTTATTAATATAATATTATTTAAGATGGAATTTCGATTGAACTACATGTCACAGCTTTCTTTACATGCGCAACTAAGACAGCGGATTACAGAATCTATTGAGAGGGGAAACTTAGTTAAGTATTCAGTGCTTCCTTCGGTAAGAGAATTGAGCAAAACCTTGGATGTATCTGAGGTTATTATTAAAAGAGCCTATGACGATCTGGTAGAAAATAATACGCTGGTTTACAAGAAAGGCCTGGGATATATTGTAAATGAGTAAAGCAAGGATCACATAATTTTAGAAAATATTTTCCAACCCGGGAGGGGATTGGTATAACCAGCAACAACCTCCATATCTCGGGCGCCCCATCCTTCGGGCAGATACCCATTTTCGTTCTGTCCGAAATACATTTATCCCGTCGACTTGAAAATTATTTTTTATTTGTTGGTCCCCTGATCGATAAATACCATCGGGAATTATTCCCCGAAGCCGGATTCGCTATGCAAACGGCAATTTTTGTTAATTCCCCCCTACGATTGTGGTTGTTTGCCCCTCACGCCACAGCCTGCTTTTGACTGACCTTAGCTTCTGTTTATAAACCTTAAATACGGCCGAATCTTTAAGACTAACAGTTAAAAAAGTATTTCTATGAGTGTAACCTTACATAAGTTTCATTCTTTAAGAACCAATTAAAACCTAAAATAAAAATTTATTTATGTGTAGTAATTACCGCACGCATTGGTGGACTAAGCTAGGCTTAATTCTTCCCATTGTTTTATTGGCAGTTTGCGTAGCCAATGCTCAAATTACAGTTAAGGGTAAAGTTACAGACAGTAGCAACGAGGCTTTACCCGGCGTAACCATCAAAATTAAGAACTCATCTGGCGGTGTGACTACTGACATCGATGGGATGTATTCCATTTCTGTTCCTGATAATGCTGCCACTCTAGTTTATAGCTTTATAGGCTTCGTAAATCAGGAAATTGCCATTAATGGCCGATCAACTATCAATGTATCACTCGAGCCTGAATCCAAATCCTTGCAAGAAGTTGTAGTTGTAGGATACGGTACTCAAAAAAGGGCAACCTTAACGGGATCGGTTTCTGTAGTAAAGGTGAAGAGCTGGTTAAAAGTCCGCAACCGAACTTATCTAACTCATTGGCTGGTCGTTTTTCTGGCGTTATGGCAACCAACCGCGGCGGCGAACCCGGGTACGATGCTTCCGAAATTCGCATTAGAGGGATTTCTACTACTGGTAACAGAGACGTTCTGGTAGTTGTGGATGGTGTGCCCGGACAACTTGGCGGGTTTGAACGGTTAGATCCTAATGATGTTGAAAGCGTAACAGTTTTGAAAGATGCTTCGGCAGCTGTGTATGGTAGTCGTGCTGCCAAT
Organism: uncultured Sphingobacteriaceae bacterium; assembly: GCA_946887045.1. The sequence goes on from CAMPKC010000064.1 coordinate 9,396, forward strand.
GGGGTAATCCTGGTTACTACAAAAAGAGGAACTACTGGTAAACCAACCGTTTCTTACAGTTTCAATCAGGGATTTTCGTCTCCTACAAGCCTGCCCAAAATGGCGGACGCTGCAACTTATGCAACCATCAGGAATGAAATTAACTATTATAATAACCCTGCGGGTGGGATGAATCAATTCTATACTGCCGAGCAAATAGAAAAGTTTAAGAACGGATCAGACCCATTAAACTATCCCAATACTGACTGGATAGCAACCTCGTTAAAAGATCATGCCCTTCAAAATCAACATAATCTATCCGTAAACGGCGGGACAGAAAATACAAAATACTTCGTGTCGTTAGGAATGCTTAACCAGGGTGGTATCTATAAAGAAGGGGCCGCAAAGTATAATCAATATAATTTCAGATCAAACATCGACGCTAACATTACAAATAATTTTAAAGTTGGTTTGTCTTTAGCCGGGAGACAGGAAAACAGACAGTTTCCTACCCAGGGAGCAGGTAGTATTTTCCGTTCGGTTTATAGAGCTTATCCTACAGTTCCTGCAATATATCCCAACGGACTTCCTTCTTCCGGTATAGAAAATAACAACCCGATAATGATGGTAACGGATGCAGGTGGTTTAAATAAAAATCCCCGTTTATTCTTTAACGGAATTTTAAAGGCCAGCTATGCTATTCCGCAGGTTAAAGGATTATCATTAGATGGTTTTTATGCCTTAGATAAATCAGATCAGTCCAGTAAGAACTTCACTACGCCTTATTTAGTGTACTTATATAATAGTACTAATAATTTCTATGAGCCTAAAACGGTTGGAGAAGCTAAAGCTTCGTTATTTCAGTCTCAGGAAAATACCACCTTATCAACAGCCAATATTAAATTAGATTTTAAAAGAAGCTTTGGTGTACATAATGTTACAGCTTTTGTGGCTTATGAGCAGAGTGAGTCAAGACTGGAGTATTTCGATGCAAGAAAGTTAAATTTCCCCACACCGGAAACGCCAGAGTTGTCTCAGGGAGGCACTAGTCCTACTGATATGAAAGTTGAAGGTAGAAGCTGGAAAGCAACCCGGGTTAGTTATATCGGAAGGGCCAACTATAACTTCAAGGAGAAATACCTCGCAGAAGTTCAATTACGTGTTGACGGTTCATCTAATTTTCCTTCGTCAGGACGGTACGGATATTTCCCGGGAGTTTCTGCAGGCTGGCGTGTATCAGAAGAAGGATGGTTTAAGAATAAAGTGAAGTTTGTTAATGACTTGAAACTTCGGGCATCATACGGAGAGCTTGGTGGAGATAATGTTCCTTCTAACCAGTTTATCAATAATTATTCTTTTAACAATCAATACATTCTGGGTAGCGGCGTTAATCCAGGAATTGACCTGGTTAAACTTGCTAACCCAAATATTACCTGGGAAGTTTCTAAAAAAACAGACATCGGTTTAAATACAACTCTGTTCCAGAATATTTCGCTTGAGTTTATCTACTTTAAAGAAAATAGATCAAAAATTCTATATAATAGAAATGCTTCCATTCCAAACGTGACCGGAATTGTAAATCCCTACGGATCAGACGCTTTAGTGCCCTCTGAAAACATAGGAGAAGTGGATAATAAAGGATTTGAATCTACATTGGGTTATAATCATAGGGGTAATTTCAGCTACGGTATTTCAGGTAACATTACGTATGCAAAGAGTAACGTTGTTTTCAGAGATGAATCACCCGCTACCCTTGATCACCAGAAAGAAACTGGCAAACCCCTAAATACTTACCTCTTATACAGATCTATAGGCATTTTCCGTACGCAGCAAGAATTAGATAGCTATCCTCATGTGACGGGCGCCAAATTGGGTGATTTGAAATTCGAAGATTACAATGGTGATGGCAAAATAACAGCCGATGATCAGGTTAGAACCGACCTTGGAAATATTCCTCAGCTTACATACGGTATCAATCTAAATGCAGGATGGAAGAACTTTGATTTTTCAGCGGTATTGGCTGGTCAATCCAGAGTAAATCAATATGTATTAGGTGAAGCCGGAACTGTGGGTAATTTTTACAGCAGCTGGGCTGATAATCGTTGGAGTCCTGCAAATCCAAATGGTACTTTTCCTCGGGTAGACGAAAGAGCTTCTGCTTCTATAAGTGGCGGTCAATATCGTAACGATTTTTGGTTAAATAACACTGCGTTCTTAAGGTTAAAGAATATTGAATTGGGCTATACGCTACCGACATCTCTGCTTTCTAAAGCTAAAATACAGTCGGTAAGATTTTACACCAATGCATTTAATGTGTTCACGGTTACAAAAGTGAAAGACTATGATCCTGAAGGTAATAGCGAAAGCGGACAGTTTTATCCACAACAACGCATTATCAATTTAGGAGCAAGTATTAAGTTTTAAATATACGAGATCATGAAATCAAGCAGAATTTTATATATACTATACTTTGCAGGTGTGCTTTCGATAGTGACATCGTGTAAGAAGGATTTTTTAGACATAACACCTACGGATCGGGTGTCCGATGCTGCCATTACATCAGATTCTACACTTTTTGAATCTTTTGTAATTAACCGATACCTGGGCACCAGGTTGACGAATAAAGAAGCAGAAGGAACACTTCCCGGATTTGGACGTGGCTTTGAATACGCCATGTGGTGCTCACTCACTGACGAGGCAATTTATAATAACAATGATGATACCTGGCTTGTTCAGAAAGGAGAGCTGTCTCCTGAGAATACGGGAATTGCCGGTACATTATGGGGCCGCAGTTACAGAAGTATAAGAGAGTGTAATTATGCCTTAGCTAATATAGACAAGGTAGTTATGAGCGCCTCTCATAAGAAACACCTAACAGCTGAGATTAAATTCATTCGTGCTTTCCGTTATCAGGATCTTATCCGTAACTATGGTGGCGTGCCTTTAATTGGAGATAAGGTATATAACTTAACGGATGATCTTACAGACCCGGCGCTATTTCAAAGAGCAAGCATCGCTGATTGTATTAACTATGCTGTTGCCCAATTAAATGAGGCTGCCGCTGACTTACCTCCCGCTAATACTAATAGTTGGGTAAGAGGCAGAGCAACAAAAGGTGCTGCTCTTGCTTTGAAATCAAGATTGCTTCTATATGCTGCAAGTCCGCTTTATAACGCAGGCACCTGGCAGGCAGCTGCTGACGCTGCCAAAGCAGTAATGGATCTGGGTATTTATAGTATAAGCTCAAATTATAGTCGCCTATTTCAGAAATCTGACGCCAACAACGAAGTAATCTTCGCTCGTTATTATACTGTAGCGGCTCCTCACGTTCGTTTGGAAATTTCTAACGGGCCGAATGGTTATGACGGCTGGGGCGGTAATTTGCCTTTACAGAATATGGTAGATGCCTATGAAATGAACAATGGCAAAGTTATAACAGACCCTACATCAGGATATAATGAACAAGATCCTTATAAAGATCGGGACCCAAGGTTTTACGCTACAGTTCTTCACGATGGGGCACCCTATCGCGGCCGCGCTGTTGAAACGTTCATTCCCGGAGGACGCGACAGCAAAGACGGGCCGTCTAACTGGAATACTTCTAAAACGGGCTATTACCTTAGGAAATTTGTTGATGAGGATTTGCCGATTCAAAATCCCTGGAACGTAGCAGGTATACAGCCCTGGATTTATTTCAGATATGCCGAGATCCTGTTGAATTATGCTGAAGCACAAAATGAGGTTGGCGCCACTCCTGATATAACTGTATACAATGCGGTTAACCAGGTTCGTGCACGCGCCGGTATAAATATGCCACCTTTGGTTGGCTTAACTAAAGAACAAATGCGTGAGGCTATAAGAAGAGAGCGCCGGGTTGAGCTGGCATTTGAAGAGCATCGTTTCTATGATGTTCGTCGCTGGAAGATAGCGGATCAAACCGAAAATATGCCTGCTCAAGGAATTACTATTACCAAAACAGGCAGCACCCTCACTTATCAGAAAAAGATAGCCTTAGAGGGTAGAAAGTTTGAAGAGAAACATTACTGGCTACCAATACCCAGAGCTGAAATACAGGCTTCAGGTGGAAAGTTGAAGCAAAATAATTTATACTAAACTTTTTTCTAATAGTTCCCGGGCTTTATCACTCCCGGGAACTCTTTCAATCTTTTAGGCAATTATCTTTTGGTGCAGTCCTGTTCTCGCACCCAGGTTTAATATTTTATTTAAAAGCGGGAGGTTCATGTTTTAAAGGCAGAAGATTTAACATTTTAAAAAATTAAGAACTAACAATTAAAACCTAATGATTAAACAAATGAAAAAATATTTATCTCTCTTCTTCATCGCTTTCATGTTTTATGCATGTAAAAAAAGTGATTTACAAGATACAACACCTGGCGAAAACGACACCCTTGCTGTCAGCGAAAGTACAGCCACGGTTTTAGGCGTTGGAGCAGCCGGAATAGCCGGAGTAAACTGGGCCGATGGCCGTGATAATTTTGTTGATGGATGGGTGATACCGTCCGGATTAACAGCTTCCGACAATTATTCAACTGTAACAGCGAAAGCTAATTCAATTCTAACTGGATTTCAATCAACCTTACCCGGCGTTAATACAGTTCGTCTTCCCATAAATCCACCCAGTGTTTTAGAGTCATGGTGGAATGCTTACAATGGAGCAATGGATGCTGCGCTAAGCAAAAATATGAAGGTTATAATAGCTTATTGGGAAAGTGCCTCGTCTCGTGACGGAATAATTGATAATACAACACAGTTCTGGAATATGTGGGACGTGGTAGTAGCCAAATATACAGGCAATGCCAATGTTTACTTTGAAGTTTTCAATGAGCCTCATGGCTACACATCATCCCAGCTTACAACTATATATGCCGATTGGCTGGCCAGATATCCTAATGTGCCTCGAGGCAGGATCTTATTGGGAGGTACTGGTTATTGCGACGATGTTAAGCCCATTGGCGCAGACTCACGATTTTCTCAATGCTTATTGTCTTTACATAATTACGCTTTTTGGACGAACAGGACATCTGTTGCTGCCTGGGAGCAGTCGTGGAGAGATCAATTCGGATCTTACGCTAGCCGCACAGTTGTAACCGAATACGGCGCAGCGATGACTACCGGTAAGAATTATAATAACCCGTCAAACGGAGATAATGAGATCGCATACATACAAGGCTCGACCAATGTATTCAGAAATGACAAGATCGGAAGCGTGTACTGGCCGGGATTAAGAGATGGCGACAGCTACAGCATCACTACTCGCGCCGGTAGCGGAAGTAATATTACATTATCTGTTACCAATGCTTCCGGACGCGATCGAATTCGCTACGGATGGGGCGAAGGAAGCGCCTTCAATCCAAATGTTTATTATTCAATAGTTAACAGAAATAGTGGTAAGGGTCTGGATGTAAACGGAAGTGCCACCACAAATGGCGCAGGTATTATTCAATGGGATTATTGGGGTGGCAGCAACCAGCAATGGCAAATTATCGATAATGGAACAGGATATTACCGTATCATAAACAGGAACAGTGGAAAAGCATTAGATGTAAATGGCAGTTCAGTTGCCGATGGTGGCGGAATTATTCAATGGACTTATTCTGGCGGTAACAATCAGCAGTGGCAGATTATCGACAACGGAGGTGGGTACAGCAGAGTTATTAACCGGAATAGCGGCAAAGCTCTAGATGTAAACGGCCAATCCACCGCTGACGGAGCTAATATTGTTCAGTGGAGCTGGTGGGGTGGAAATAATCAGCAATGGAAGTTCCAACAGATGTAGTCGATTCAAATTAACAGATTGTAATTCAGGAAATTTATGATGCCGTGAGGGGAGATAGGGGACTTGTTTTTTTAATTGGTTCATTTGACTATTGGCGTTTTCAATAAAACCCTTTCTCCCTCACAGCATATTAATAATGACAGCAATGTTTTATAAACACGCGCTAATTTTGCTTAGAAAAAAGCTTTTATTAATTGTTGCTTTAGGTTGCTGTGTCTCGGTAATGATCAGGGCGCAACGAAGCAGTGACAGTAAATCGCCAGGTTTTGGGTCTGTCACTATTACTGTCGACATTTCAAAAAGATACCAGTTCATAGATAATTTCGCGGCGTCCGATGCATGGGCATGTCAGTTTGTAGGGAACTGGCCCGATGAAAAGAGAAATGCCATCGCCGACCTCTTATTTAGTAAAAAGCTTTTACCCAATGGCAAGCCGCAGGGAATCGGTTTATCCATGTGGAGATTTAATATTGGTGCCGGCAGTACTCAACAGCGAAGTGAAAGTGGTATCAAGGACGAATGGCGACGTGCAGAATCATTCTTTGAAAAAGGACATTTTAATTGGAAACTTCAGGCAGGCCAGATGTGGTTTCTTGAGGCGGCAAAAAAACGCGGAGTAGATCAGTTTTTGGCTTTTACCAACAGTCCGCCCGTGCATCTGACGGCAAACGGCAAAGCTTTCGCAACAGGAGGAAAACCTAATCTCCATTCGGATAATTTTGATGCTTTCGCTGAATTCCTGGTAGAGGTGGTAAAGGGAGTAAGAAATAAAACAGGAGTTCTATTCAATTATTTAAGTCCGGTAAACGAGCCTCAATGGGACTGGAGCGATGGAGGACAGGAAGGAACTCCTTTCCTTAACAAGGATGTTAGTGGAATAGTTAGATCTTTAAATGATGCCTTGATCAAAGCAAAGCTTAACACCAAAATAGCTGTTGCCGAAGCGGCGCAGTATGATTTCCTGTATTCAGATTTTGAAAAGCCGGGTAAAGGCCAGCAGATTAACGCATTTTTCAACCCATCGTCAGCTGATTTTATTGGTGATCTAGTAAAGGTAGATAAAGTGATTTCGGGACACAGTTATTTCACTACGTCTCCCTATAATAAAGCTGAAAGAACAAGAAAAGAAGTTAAGGAGCGAATTTCTTTAGTGAACGGTTTAAAATTTTGGCAATCGGAGTATTGTATTCTGGGTGACAATGAGGGCGAAATTAAAGGCGAGAAGCGAGATTTGGGGATTCGATCAGGAATCTATCTAGCTAAAGTTATTCATAACGATCTTGTAAATGCTAACGCTTCTGCCTGGCATTGGTGGACGGCCGTGTCCGCATACGACTATAAAGACGGACTCGTTTATGTAGATAAGAACATTGCGGGAGGCGAATATCACCCGAGTAAAATGCTGTGGGTATTAGGAAATTACAGCCGTTTTATACGCCCCGGCGCCGCCAGAGTAGATGTTAATATCCCGGAAATATCTCAGAAAAATGAAATTCTCGTGTCATCATTTATTGGTCAGCAGAACAAAGAACTTGTTACAGTTTTGGTTAATCACGGATTTAAGCCGGTCAACGTATTATTACATTTATACAAGGGTAAGCTAGTCAATCAGAATAGGTATGTCACCTCAGAGGATCTTGATCTCGAACCCAATCGGGTGCTTGATGCCTCGGACGAAATTAAACTGGAAGCCCAAACTGTAACTACGGTAGTCTCAGAAATTAAGTATTAGATATTGCAGACGACAGGTAATCATCAACATATAGCAATAATTGAATAACATCACATAATATGCAACATATATTTAGAACCCTTGTATTCATTTCTATTTTCAGCGCGTTCTCGCTCGATTCAAAGGCTCAGTCAGCGGCGCATTCATTTGCCGTTTCAGATAATGCCTTCCTCCTTGATGGCAAACCGTTTCAAATGATTTCAGGAGAAATCCATTACCCCCGAGTCCCGCGAGAGTCGTGGCGACACAGAATGCAAATGGCAAAGGCAATGGGTTTGAATACCATTGGTACTTATGTTTTCTGGAACATACATGAACCTCAAAAAGGTAAATATGATTTTTCGGGGAATAACGATGTGGCAGAATTTGTAAAAATAGCAAAGGAAGAAGGGCTTTGGGTTGTTTTACGGCCAAGCCCCTACGTATGCGCCGAATGGGAATTTGGCGGTTATCCTTATTGGCTGCAAAATATTAAGGGACTCGAAGTTCGTAGCAAGGAGCCTCAATATCTGGCAGCATATAAAAATTATTTGCTGGAGGTAGGGAAGCAGCTTGCGCCATTACAGGTGAACCACGGAGGAAATGTATTGATGGTCCAGATTGAAAATGAATATGGCTCGTATGGAAACGATAAGGAGTATCTGGATCTTAACAGAAAGATGTTCATTGAGGCCGGATTCGACGGTATTCTTTATACCTGCGATCCGGAAGCTGCGATAAAGGATGGTCATTTACCTGGACTGCTGGCTGCTATTAATGGGGTAGATAATCCGGAGAAAGTAACAAGCCTGGTTAATCAGAATAATGGAGGCAAAGGGCCTTATTTCATCGCCGAATGGTATCCAGCATGGTTTGACTGGTGGGGTACCGCACACCATACAGTTCCTGCAGCTAAATATGCCGGACGATTGGATTCTGTTCTTCAAGCGGGAATATCAATAAACATGTATATGTTTCATGGAGGCACTACCCGTGGCTTTATGAACGGAGCAAACTTCAATGATAAAAATCCATACGAACCTCAGATCAGCAGCTACGATTATGACGCGCCATTGGATGAAGCAGGTAATGCCACTGAAAAGTTTATGCGCTTCAGAGAAGTTATACAGAAAAATTTACCTGCAGGGCAGAATTTGCCTGCTGTGCCTTCAGCTAAACCCTCTATTATCACTAAGCCTGTTGTATTTACGTCAACACACACTGTTTTTGATTTGCTGAAAGCTCCAAAAAGTAGTGTCAGACCTTTAACATTCGAAGATCTCAATCAGGCCTACGGTTACGTAATGTACCGTACGACAATTAACGGAAGCGGAAATCAGGAGCTTCTTAAAATTAAGGACCTGAGAGATTATGGTATCGTTTTCATCAACGGAAAACGGATCGGAAATCTTGACAGACGCTTGTATCAGGACAGTTTAATGCTAAACCTGCCAAAAGGTAAGGTGACGCTCGATATTCTGGTAGAAAATATGGGACGAATAAATTTTGGGCCATATTTGTTAAAAAACACAAAGGGAATTACTGAGAAAGTTGAATTGGGAGGTAAAGAGATTCTAAGCTGGAAAATGTACAGCCTCCCATTTGATAATATAAAATCAGTTAATTTAAATAAAGCATCTGGTAGTACGTCAAACGTTCCCGTTCTTAAGAAAGGGTATCTTACCTTAGATGAAGTTGCTGATACCTATCTCGATTTTTCAGCCTGGGGGAAAGGAGTGGTTTGGATTAATGGTCACAATCTTGGTAAGTATTGGGAAATCGGACCTCAGCAAACTGTTTATGTTCCTGCCGAATGGCTTAAAAAAGGAAAAAATGAAGTTGTTGTTTTCGAACTTATTAAGCCGGCACAGTCAGTCCTCGCTGGCAGGGATAGAGCGATCTTAGATAAGCTAAAATAAGAATCCAAACATTTCGTTAATCATTTTTGATTTGAACAATTAAACGCCTGTTACTAAATAACAGGCGTTCTTGAGTTTACATGGCATCGGTAACCGCCAATTAATCACTAACATTTGCACTGGTTCGCCGATAAACGTATATTCAATAACCAATTAGGCAATTCGGGCCAGTACCAAATGAACAAAGTATTAATTATTCTTCTGCTAATAACTTCCTTAACAGCTAAGTCTCAAACACCGGCAGAGATAAGTGTTTTTCATTATGGCTTAAAAGACGGTCTTTCCTTTGGGATCGTAAATAGTATTGCTCAGGATAATAAAGGGTTCATTTGGATAGCCACATCGGACGGTTTAAACAGATTTGACGGACATTCATTTACGGTTTTTAAAAATGAGCCAAACAACCCCTATGGCATTGCCAGTAATCATGTCCAGTCGATTTTTAAAGATTCGCAGGGCTTGCTCTGGGTTTCATCACGCAACGGTCTAACCAGCTTCGACCCCGGCAATCAGCGGTTTATTAAATATAGCAGCAATATTCAGAATCCTAGCCGAAAAGACGATATTACCTGTGTTTCGGAGAGCAGGGATCATAATCTTTGGGTAGCAACAACGGGTGGCTTCTATTATTTTAATAAAAAAAGCAAGAAGTTTACATCTTATAATACCGAAAATTTAAAAGGATTAACCTCAAATTCAATACTCAACATATACGAAGACTCGAATGGATTTCTTTGGGTTGGTACAAAAGAATTCGGACTTCAAGTGTTTGCGGTTATGGGATCTCAGGTTAAACAGCAGTCAAAGATTTTGACCCCCACACTTGATACGAGGATTAATAAAATCTACGAAGACAAAAATCGGGATCTGTGGGTAGCTACATCAAAAGGCTTATTTCTTTATTCACGAAAAACGAATCACTTTCAGCTTTTTAATGCTGATGAATACGGTCTGCCCGGTAATATATTTTTATCAGTAGTTGAAAATGGAGATGGTTATATCCTTGTCGGTCTTCAGGACGGCGGCTTATATAAACTTTCAATAAATAGAACAACAATTAAGGCTGGAAGGAAATATCACTTCGAGCCGATCCGGGGAAGCAACGGAGCGCTTGTAACCAATTGGTCAGTTCAAACACTTTTTTTGGATAAGGATAGAAATATCTGGTTAGGAACTTACGGTAACGGCATCTACACGGTAAACAGCATTCCAAAGAAGTTCAGTAGGTTTCAGATAAGGAAGGGTTTGGATAGTCCGGATTTTGTACGTTTCTATGGCATCGCGCAGGATAGTGAAGGTGTTTTCTGGTTAGGAACAGACGGGGATGGAATATATAAAGTGACTAAAGAGGGAAAGATCCTCAAAAATTACAGAGCCGACGGCAGAAACGGTAGTATTACCGACAACGCGATTTTATCAGCCCTAAAAGATAGCCGAAACCGGCTGTGGTTTGGAACTTATAAAGGTGGATTGATGCGTTACGACCCGCGATCTGATTCTTTTAAATCCTATACGTATAGCTCCCGAATTCCACAGAGCTTGAAGTTTAACGACGTACGCGTGATATATGAAGACAGCAAGCAAAACATCTGGATCGGAACCAACGGTGGAGGTTTGAATCTTTTCGATTCTAAAAAGGAATCTTTTATTAACTGGAATCCCGAGAATAGCGCAATAGCCTCAAATGATGTTAGAGCAATAACAGAGGATGTCGGTGGGAATTTATGGGTCGGGACCTACGGCGGTGGGGTCAATTATTACGATATAAAAAGGAATGCTTTTTTTAAGCTCTTTGAATCTCCTTCAGAAAGTAATCTGCTGGTAAATAACGTAGTATACGCATTATATCTGGACAAAGAAGGCCGGTTATGGATTGGAACAGAGGGCGACGGACTGATAATTTATAACACAAGGACCAAAGCTGTAGTTAAATATAACGAGAAAAACGGTCTTGCGAACAATACAGTAAACGCCATTAAGGCCGATTCGCAGGGAAAAGTTTGGCTAAGCACAAACAAGGGTATTTCTAAAGTTGATCTTAAGGCTCGCAGAATTTACAATTATGATGAGTCCGATGGATTACAGGGAGGGCAATTTCATGAAGGCTCCGCGCTAATAAGCGAAAACGGACGGGCTATGGTGTTTGGCGGCACAGAAGGCTGCAATTTTTTTGATCCTGCTAATATTAAAGCGAGTAAAATCGCTCCCAAGGTTTTAATTACTGGTTTAAATATATATGGACAGCCTACTGATACCGACAGATCAAGGGCAGAAAATATCAGAGATGTCACCGAGGCCAGAAAAATAGAGTTAAGTCCTGAACATGCTGTGTTTTCGATTAATTATTTAACCTTGAACTACGGTTTTCCCCACGAAGGCGATTATGCATATAAACTTGATGGTCTTGATAAGGAATGGAACTATGTGAAAGGTCAGCGATCTGCCACTTACAGATATCTTGATCCTGGTACTTATACCTTTAAAGTAAAAGCATCGAATGAAGATGGAATATGGGCCGACAGCTTTTCCAGTATTGAAATTGTTATACTTCCCCCCTGGTATAAAACCTGGTGGGCATATTTGATTTATGCAGGTTTATTGGGAGCCGCTATTTATTCCTTTATAATATATAGAACACGGCAGGCAAAGCTGAAATTCAAGATTAAAGCAGCACAATTTGAAGCCGAGAAGGAAAAAGAATTGCACGAGAAAAAGATAAATTTCTTTACCAATGTGTCTCATGAGTTCCGGACTCCCCTTACTCTTATTATCAACCCCGCGAAAGAATTGCTGCATGATGATTCGCACAATGCGAGCATGGGAAATCTTAATACTATTTATAGAAACGCAAGAAGATTATTGAGCCTCGTAGACCAGTTGCTACTGTTTAGGAAATCTGAAAGCGATATGGCTAAGCTTAAATTGGTGAGCTTGAATATTAGCAGTGTTTGCCAGGAAGTTTATTTGTGCTTCACCCATCAGGCTAGAAAGAAGAATATTGACCTATCCTTCCACACGGTTAAGGATAACCTGGAAATTATTGCAGATCGTGAGAAAATGGAAATCATCCTTTTTAATCTCATATCTAACGCATTGAAAAATACATCCGAAAAGGGCTCTGTTACAATAAAGGTCTCAGAAACCGAACATGATATATTAATAGAGGTGACGGATACGGGGATAGGTATTTCTGAAGAAGTTGGTGAACGTATTTTCCAACAGTTCTATCAGGTACAAAACAGCGGTTCCGGTTCAGCAGGCGGTTTTGGTATCGGACTTTCACTTGTGAAAAGTTTCGTTGAAAGTCATAAAGGTTTTGTAGGGTATCAGAGCAAGGTTGGACAGGGAACTAAGTTTTGGGTGTCATTAAAGAAAGGAAGAGATCACTTCAGAGACACGGTAATATTTGAAGAGGTAGACGAAAGCTCGGTGTTTTTAGAGGAGTTGGTAGATGAATCTCAGATGGAACAGCAGTATGAAGCAAACCCGGCCGGAGTTTCAGAAAGTACAGAAGTGTATTCTGATAATAAAAGGATTCTAATTGTTGACGATAATCTTCAGATACGCCAGTATGTAAAACAATTATTTGAAGGCGAGTACGAGGTTTTAGATGCGGAAAATGGAGATAGAGGATTAGAGATTGTGAGAAAGTCTATACCAGATCTTGTAATAAGTGATATTATGATGCAGGGCTTGAGTGGCATAGAATTATGCTCGAGAATAAAAGACGACCCGGCATTAAATCATATTCCGGTTATTCTTTTAACTGCAAGTTCATCAGCAGAGGTAAAACTTAAAGGGATAGAGTGTGGCGCAGAAGATTTTATCAGTAAGCCTTTTGAGAAGGAGATGTTAATAGCCAGGGTCGCCGGAATTCTGAAAAACAGGAATGACTTGCAGAATTATTTTTTTAATCATATTACGTTAAAGCCGGATAACTCAAAGATTTCAGATGAATACAAGCAATTCCTTGATCTCTGTATAGCAGTAGTTGAAGAAAATCTCACAAATTCACAGTTTGGAATAAAGGTTCTGGCCGATAAGACAGGTATGAGCAGATCTACACTATATAGTAGAATAAAATCCATATCAGGGCAGTCTCCCAATGAATTTATACGTTTTATCCGTCTGAGAAAGGCAGCAGAAATGTTTATATCGACTGAATGCACAGTATCCGAGTCTGCTTTTAAAGTAGGCATAAAAGATATTAAGCACTTTAGAGAGCAGTTTAATAAGGTATTTGGGATGAATCCCTCAGAGTATATAAAGAAGTACAGACGGAAGTTTCATACAACTCATACGCTTAGGTAAGATAGAAAACTCTTATTCTTGTTTCGAAACAATCTCATAGATTGGCATTTTTGATTCGATTTCTCCTTTTCGATAGCGTTTTCCTCGTCCGAATATCTGGCAAAGAGAAATAAAAAAGTTCTTGACAAGGGTTTAAAAAGTGCTTAACTTTAATGTGGACAAAGGCGAATTGAGGGGGAGTCGGGTCTGCTGAGAAAAATAAAGCGCTGATAAACAGGGCTGCTACCATAAAGTTTCAAAAAAGAATAAATAGTACTTGGCAGAGAGCAAAAAAAGTCTCACCTTTGCAATCCCAAACGGAAAGGGCGGGTAAAAAAACAAAGCAGCGCAAGGCGGCTTTGAATACTGAAAAGAGGGCAAAGCAAGGAAGAAAGAGGGAATAAAAAGCCTCAAAAAAATTTTAAAATACTTCTTGCGGGAATGAAAAAAGATTCTCACCTTTGCAATCCCAAAACGAAGGGAATTGCAGAAAGCAACCGGGCAGCGCAAGGCGGAACGGAAACTGAAAAGAGGTTAAGAGAGTAAGAAGAAAGAGAGCTGAAAAGACCTCAAAAAAATAAAAAAAACTTCTTGCAGAAATCAAAAAAGATTCTCACCTTTGCAGTCCCAAAACGAACGGGAAAACAGGCAGACAGCGCAAGGCTGAAAGCGACACAAAATTGAAATACTTTAAACAGTCCATCAACGAAAGAAGATACCAGGCTGAATAAATATAGCTGAACCGCGAGGCGAAGCGCTCAAGTTCTTTAAAAGAAAAGTCAAATAGTATAGCGAGTAAAAACGGAAACAACGTTACTCGTAACGACAAACAATCCTAGTCAATTCATACAAATAGCAAATTAAGTTTTAGCAGAAATGCTAAAATATTTCAACGATTCTATTTGAGATATAATAGGGTCAGCGATACAAAACTTCATTACAATGGAGAGTTTGATCCTGGCTCAGGATGAACGCTAGCGGCAGGCCTAATACATGCAAGTCGAACGAGATTGAGGAGCTTGCTCCTCATGAAAGTGGCGCACGGGTGCGTAACGCGTATGCAATCTACCTTAATCAGGGGGATAGCCCGGAGAAATCCGGATTAATACCGCATAACATTATTGAATGGCATCATTTAATAATCAAACATTTATGGGATTAAGATGAGCATGCGTGACATTAGTTAGTTGGTGAGGTAACGGCTCACCAAGACTACGATGTCTAGGGGATCTGAGAGGATGACCCCCCACACTGGTACTGAGACACGGACCAGACTCCTACGGGAGGCAGCAGTAAGGAATATTGGTCAATGGGCGCAAGCCTGAACCAGCCATGCCGCGTGCAGGAAGACGGCCCTACGGGTTGTAAACTGCTTTTATTCGGGAATAAACCTCTTTACGTGTAAGGAGCTGAATGTACCGAAGGAATAAGGATCGGCTAACTCCGTGCCAGCAGCCGCGGTAATACGGAGGATCCAAGCGTTATCCGGATTTATTGGGTTTAAAGGGTGCGTAGGCGGCTTATTAAGTCAGGGGTGAAAGACGGTGGCTCAACCATCGCAGTGCCTTTGATACTGATGAGCTTGAATACACTAGAGGTAGGCGGAATGTGACAAGTAGCGGTGAAATGCATAGATATGTCACAGAACACCAATTGCGAAGGCAGCTTACTATGGTGTCATTGACGCTGAGGCACGAAAGCGTGGGGATCAAACAGGATTAGATACCCTGGTAGTCCACGCCCTAAACGATGAATACTCGATGTTAGCGATATACAGTTAGCGTCTAAGCGAAAGCGTTAAGTATTCCACCTGGGGAGTACGCCCGCAAGGGTGAAACTCAAAGGAATTGACGGGGGCCCGCACAAGCGGTGGAGCATGTGGTTTAATTCGATGATACGCGAGGAACCTTACCTGGGCTAGAATGCCCTTGATGGGTCCGGAGATGGATCGTTCCGCAAGGACAAGGAGCAAGGTGCTGCATGGCTGTCGTCAGCTCGTGCCGTGAGGTGTTGGGTTAAGTCCCGCAACGAGCGCAACCCCTATGTTTAGTTGCCAGCATGTAATGGTGGGGACTCTAAACAGACTGCCTGTGCAAACAGAGAGGAAGGAGGGGACGACGTCAAGTCATCATGGCCCTTACGTCCGGGGCTACACACGTGCTACAATGGATGGTACAGAGGGCTGCTACCTGGTAACAGGATGCCAATCTCAAAAAGCCATTCACAGTTCGGATTGAGGTCTGCAACTCGACCTCATGAAGTTGGATTCGCTAGTAATCGCATATCAGCAATGATGCGGTGAATACGTTCCCGGGCCTTGTACACACCGCCCGTCAAGCCATGGAAGCTGGGAGTACCTGAAGTGCGTAACCGCAAGGAGCGTCCTAGGGTAAAATCGGTAACTGGGGCTAAGTCGTAACAAGGTAGCCGTACCGGAAGGTGCGGCTGGAA
>CAMPKC010000065.1 GCA_946887045.1 uncultured Sphingobacteriaceae bacterium
TAGCGGTTGCAGCAATCGGAATGGTATCCTGCAAAAAAGAAGAAGAAGTAAAGCCATCAAAAGTTGAGAATGCCACCATGGGCGGCGGAGCAACGAGTGTAATGCTTGGCATGGATTAAAATATTTGTATTGACTTTTAGACTGATATTAATATTGCTTCTGATATTTGCTATTGCAACCCTCGGCGTAGTAATTGCCAGTATCACGAAAAGCAGAAAACAAACGATAAGATTGAGATTATAGAAATTCCTCAATCAAAAGAAATTAAACGTGATTTAACTGGCTGGGATTAATTATTTCTAATCTGGCAATCAAAGTTTTCTCAGCTGGGTTATATTTGTGAAAACTTGATGATATGCAAGAAATAAAGAAATATGTGGAAGAAAATAAGCAGCGGTTCCTGGATGAACTTTTTGAACTGCTGCGTTATCCTTCTGTAAGTGCCGACCCAAAGTATAAAAGTAGCATGTTGGAAACAGCAGCCTTCGTTGCCGAAAAGCTGAAGGCTGCAGGTGCGGATCGTGTGGAAGTTTGTCCAACGGCAGGTTATCCTATTGTGTATGGCGAAAAGATAATTGATTCTTCTAAGCCTACGGTTCTGGTTTACGGGCATTACGATGTACAGCCACCTGATCCGCTGGAATTGTGGCAAACGCCTCCGTTTGAACCGGAAATACGGGATGGGAAAATATTTGCTCGGGGAGCTTGCGATGATAAGGGGCAGTTCTATATGCATGTTAAGGCTTTTGAACTGATGATGAAGTTTGATGCCCTTCCTTGTAATATAAAATTCATGATCGAAGGTGAGGAGGAAGTTGGCTCGGATAATTTGGGTGAATTTGTAAAAACAAACAATGAAAGGCTTAAAGCTGACGTAGTCCTTATATCGGATACAGCAATGATAAGTCTGGAGAATCCATCTCTGGAAACAGGCTTAAGAGGATTGTCTTATCTTGAAGTTGAAGTTACAGGACCGAATCGTGATTTACATTCTGGGGTGTATGGCGGAGCTGTTGGAAATCCAGCCACAATTCTATGTCAAATGATTGCATCTCTGCATGATCCTAATAATCATATAACTATTCCGGGATTTTATGATGATGTGGAAAATTTAAGTGACGAAGAGCGTGATATGTTAAACGCGGCTCCTTATAATGAAGATGAGTACAAGGCGGACCTTGGTGTAGATGAACTTTGGGGTGAACAGGGATATACTACAATTGAGCGCACGGGCATTCGTCCGACTTTAGAAGTAAATGGTATTTGGGGTGGATATATAGGGGAGGGAGCTAAAACAGTTCTTCCATCAAAGGCAAGTGCGAAAATCTCGATGCGTTTGGTGCCTAATCAACAGTCGGATAAAATTACTCAGCTTTTTAAAGATCATTTTGAGAAAATCGCACCCAAAAATGTAAAGGTGAAAGTTACCCCGCATCATGGTGGCGAACCCGTAGTAACACCAACTGATAGCATTGCTTTCAAAGCTGCTGAAAAAGCGATTGAAGAGTCTTTTGGTAAAAAGCCAATCCCGACGAGGGGAGGCGGAAGTATTCCAATTGTTTCTTTATTTGAAAAGGAACTGGGAATTAAAACAGTGTTAATGGGATTCGGATTGGATAGTGATAATCTTCATTCTCCAAATGAAAAATTCGACGTTGCGAATTACTTTAAAGGAATTGAAACGATTCCGCTATTTCATAAGTACTTTGCGGAATTAAGTATTAAATAAGTGTGCCTCGAGACACGAAGACACAACGAAATTAATTGAGTCTTCGTGCCGTTGTTGATATATAATTGAGTCTTGCCAGTAAAGAAAAAACGAAAGCCCGTCCGGAAAAAGAAAACTAAAGGCTTATCAATACAAGTTAAAGTAATACTTGCCGGTATCGTTCTGGTGTTGTTGTCTCCATTTTATTATGGATATATATTAAAGGCAGCATCTTCAACCTGGGTTTGGCTGAAATATATCGGGGATGATCCAAGTTATCCCACGTACGACAGCTATAACATTCGAATCCCACGGAATTATTCTATTCACGGGATCGATGTTTCTTATTATCAGGGTAAAATCGACTGGCATAAAGTTAAGGCCATGGAGGACGATGGTGTAAAAATTAGCTTTGCTTTTATAAAAGCTACGGAGGGCGTTATGTTAGTCGACCGCTATTTTCAGCGAAACTGGCGCGAAGCACCCAAAGCAGGAATAGTTTGTGGTGCCTATCATTTCTTCAGACCGAAAAAATCAGGTCGGTGGCAGGCAAAATTTTTCCTTCAAACAGTCGATGTTGAAAGAGGCGATTTACCTCCGGTTGTTGATGTGGAAGAACTAAGCGGTGTGTCTCCCGCAAAAATGAGAGAGGAGCTCAAGGAATATGTTGAGCATATTGAAAAAAAAACAGGAATAAAACCTATCATATACACCGGCTTAAGCTTCTATAAGGATTATTTAGACGGGCATTTTAATGGCCATCCTTTGTGGATCGCTCATTATTATAAACCAAAGCTGAACCTGACAGAAAAAACAAAATGGCATTTCTGGCAGCATTCTGATAAGGCCAAGGTAAATGGAATTGGATATATTGTAGATTTCAATGTTTTTAATGGGGATAGCACGGCGTTTAAATCCTTACTGGTTAAATAGATGTGCAAATTGGCTGGTGTTCAAATTCCATGCGGAAAATCCACACATTTCTAATCCGCATTTCGGAACGCTAGACAATGAATTTTTCACAGCGCTTTAAAACGTCCTCATCCGCATCTGCGCCGATGCCTGGCACATCGTCGATATCCAGATAATATTTATTGAATTTGACACCACCACTGCAGGGATCTTCGAGGTGACCAAGCAAACATGTATCTAAATCATAAAATTGAATATCCGGACAGGCATAGGCAAAGTGCAGTTTTGCACTGAGGGCAATTCTGCTTTCCAGCATTCCGCCTATCATGCATGGTATTCCAGCTTCCCTGGCTGTTTCATAAATTTTTAAAGATTCGGTAATGCCGCCGGCTTTAGAAAATTTGATATTGATGTAGTCGCACGCGCTATTTTTGATTAGTTTTCGGGCGTCATGATGCGTGAAACAACTTTCGTCAGCCATTAGTTTAACGGGTGATATCTCCCTCAGGGCCGGTAATAAATCATCATACCAGGCACTCATCGGTTGTTCACAAAATTGGATGTTTAAATCTCCCATTTCTGTTAATGCTTTAATTGCATTTTCGAAATCCCAGCCCTGATTGGCATCAATTCTTAAGATAATATCAGAGCCAACCGCTTCGCGGATTTTAGAAATCCGTTGAATATCATCTTCAATATTTTTTCCAAGTTTTACTTTTAAGATTCTTGCTCCTGAATTCTTAAACTCAATAGCCTGGCTAACCATTTCTTCAACTGTTCCTATCCCAATTGTTATATCGGTTTCTATTTCCCTTTTCTGTCCGTGTAGGTATTTATATAGCGGCAGGTCTTCAGATTTAGAGGCGATGTCGTACAAAGCTATATCAAACGCACTTTTTATGGTGAAGTTATGAGCAGTGTATTTGTGCAATTCATTTAACCGTTCTTCAATTTGCAGCGGGTTTTTACCTTTCCATAATCGGGCAAAATCTTTTGCCATTGCCAGGCAAGTTTCCTGAGTTTCGCCAACGATCATGGGAAAAGCGGAACATTCTCCAACTCCATAAATTCCCGTATTTGTGTGAACTCGGATAAAAACATTTTGTGCAAAGTCCATAGTTCCTGTTGCAATTGAAAATGGACGCATTTTAATGCTGAAGCGGTAAATGTCAGTATGTGTGATTTTCATTATCTTTTCTATTCGTAGGGATAATTCATGTAAGGATAATTCATGAATTATCCTTACATGTTTTTGTCTCAACAATTAAGCAATATAACAGTTAGAAATAATAATCAGACCATTAACTTCGCAGCCGATATGTCAAATAGACTGAGCAAAGAAACGTCGCCATATTTATTGCAACATGCAAACAATCCGGTCGATTGGTATCCCTGGGGAACTGAAGCTTTGAGTAAAGCAAAAGAAGAGAATAAATTAATCCTGGTAAGTGTTGGCTATTCCGCATGTCACTGGTGTCATGTAATGGAGCACGAAAGCTTTGAAGATGAAACGGTTGCCGAAATCATGAATCAATATTTTATATGCATTAAGGTTGATCGGGAGGAACGTCCGGATGTTGACCAGGTGTATATGACGGCCGTTCAGTTGATGACCGGTCAGGGTGGCTGGCCATTGAACTGTATTTGCTTGCCCGATCAGCGGCCTGTGTATGGGGGTACCTATTTCGGGAAGGATAACTGGAAAAATTTACTTTTAAACCTTGCCAAGTTTTGGCAGGAGAAACCTGAAGAGGCCTTAGAATATGCGGATAAACTTACTAAAGGTATTCAGCAGTCGGAGAATTTGAATCTTTCTGACGAAAATTTCGAATATTCAGTAAAGGATTTAGCGATTATTTTCACGCCGTTAAAGCAAACTTTTGACATGGTTGAAGGTGGTTATAACCGCTCTCCAAAGTTTCCACTTCCCAATAATTGGCAGTTCGTTTTGCGATATGCTTATCATATGAAGGATGATGCCGCACATATTGCCACACGGCTGACACTTGAAAAGATGGCTTTTGGTGGCATTTATGATCATATCGGTGGTGGGTTTGCACGTTATTCTGTAGATGCTCTCTGGCATGTTCCGCATTTTGAAAAAATGCTGTACGATAACGCCCAGCTGGTGAGTTTGTATGCTGAGGCGTACCAATATGTCCCGACGGAACTCTATAAAAATGTAGTTTATGAATCACTTGATTGGGTAAAGCGTGAAATGACATCGCCGGAAGGTGGTTTTTATTCGGCTTTAGATGCGGATAGTGAAGGTGTGGAGGGGAAATTTTACACTTTTACAAAATCCGAGATCAAAGAGATTTTGGGGAATGACTGCGAGCTGTTTTGCAGCTATTATAATATTACTGAGTACGGCAACTGGGAAGAAGAGCGTACGAATGTGTTGATGCGCACTAAGGATGATGAAACTTTTTCGAAGGAAGCAGGGATTTCAATAAACGAGATGCGCAATTCAATACAATCTCAGAAAGAAAAACTATTTGCTTATCGCGCGAAGCGTGTTCGCCCGGGGCTGGATAATAAGATTCTCGCATCGTGGAATGGAATGATGTTGAAGGGATATTCGGATGCGTACAAGGTCTTTAATGAAAAAGAGTTTTTAGCGGCGGCGATAAGCAACGCTGATTTTATTCTTAACAACCTGGTGGGCGAAGGTGGAAGGCTTACACGGGTATATAAGGCAAAGGATGTAAATGAAATTCCCGGCGTAGCTTTTCTGGATGATTATGCACTTGTCATCGATGGCTTAATCAGTCTGTACGAAGCTACATTTAATGAAAAGTGGTTGCTGGCCGCTTGCGATTTATGCGAGTACGCCCTGCAAAATTTTTATGATCCCGGAACAGGGATGCTGTTCTATACATCGAAGCACGATGAGGAATTAATCGCCAGGAAATTCGAGTTATTAGATAATGTTATCCCGGCCTCTAATTCGATAATGGCGAATGTTTTATTGAAGCTTGGCCACTTTTTTGATGATGAGATGTATTTGGTTCAATCAAAGCAGATGCTTCAAAATATTTTTCCGGAAATCAGGACCTATGCTTCAGGATATTCCAATTGGGCGATTTTATTAATGAACGAAGTTTTCGGACTGTATGAAATTGCCATTACGGGCGACGAGGCAGAACAAAAAAGGATGGAATTGGAAAATAATTTTATTCCTAATAAAATTCTCTTGGGAGGAAGTTCAGGAACATTACCTTTGCTGCGAGATAAGCTGGGTGAAGAAACCAAAATTTTTGTTTGTAAAAACAGAACTTGTCAGTTACCCGTTAGAGAAGTTGAAGAGGCTTTAAAGCAAATTTTTTATCATAATGCTGAGTTGTGAGAGTCACGGATTTTTTGACATATACATAAGCTCAGACAGAATTATTTCAATCAATAGTATCCTTTAGGGATGCTTTATTTATAAATCGTAGGGATCATGCCTTACAAAATTTAGTGTAATGAACATTCAACCAAACAGCGTAGTGGCGCTTACGTACGATTTGTACACCACAGAAAATGGCGAAGAAGTATTTGTAGAAAAAGCTACTGAAGAACAGCCTTTGGTATTTCTATACGGAGTTGGAATGATGCTTCCAAAGTTTGAAGAAAATTTAAGCGGTCTGACTCAAGGAGCGAGCTATGATTTTCATTTAGCTGCGGTTGATGCTTATGGCGAAAAAGATGCCAGCGCTGTAGCTGAGCTTGCTTCTGAGATGTTTGAAGGCATGGATAAGCCGGAAATAGGTTCTGTATTGCCTTTACAGGATAATCAGGGTAATCAATTCAGAGCGAAAGTTGTAAGTGTAAGTGATGAGAACGTTACCGTTGATTTGAATCATCCTATGGCTGGCCAGAATTTACATTTTAAAGGTGTAATTCTTAGCGTTCGTGAGGCTACTCAGGATGAGCTGGCTCATGGGCATGCGCATGGCGTTGACGGTCACTCAGGACATTAATATAGATTTTTTAATGCAGATAGCGTTTTGAACGCTGTCTGCATTTTTGTTTTCATCTCCTACGAAGAACGCAGCATTATTTTAAACCTGATTGCAGCGACAGCTCCCGATTTTTCATCGGGACTAAAGCGAAAAGCAGGGCTATAGCATCCACAAGCCTGAACGCCGCTTTTCAAAATAATAAATCTTGCATTTGCTTTAAAAAATATAATCCCTATATTTGCACCTCATTTAAAAAAAATACATAACAATGTACGCAATAGTAAATATAGCCGGGCAGCAATTCAAAGTTGCAAAAGACCAGCACCTTTTTGTACACCGTTTACAAGGAGATGAGGGCGCTAGTATTGAATTTGACAATGTATTGTTAGCTGCTAATGGTAGTGATTTCAAAGTAGGTGCTGATGCACTGAAAGGCGCTAAAGTTTCTGCTAAGATCGTGTCTCATTTAAAAGGTGATAAAGTAATCGTTTTCAAGAAAAAACGTAGAAAAGGTTACAAAAAGAGAAATGGCCACCGCCAGCAGTTCACTAAGATTGAAATCACTGGGATTTCTTTATAAGTAAAAGGTTAAAAGTAAAAAGTCAAAACTGACTTGAGCTTATAGATTAGTTTAACAATAATTGGGTTTCCCGATTTAAAAGATAAAATACAATGGCACACAAAAAAGGAGCCGGTAGTTCCAGAAACGGTAGAGAGTCGCATAGCAAACGTCTGGGAATTAAAATTTTCGGTGGTCAGTTAGCAATTGCTGGTAACATCATCGTTCGTCAGCGTGGTACTAAACATCATCCTGATAAAAATGTAGGTATTGGTAAAGATCATACTTTATTTGCTTTAACTCATGGAACTGTTGTTTTCAGAAAGAAAGCTGATAATAAATCTTATGTTTCAATTCTTCCATTAGAACCTGAAGATATTTCAGAAATTGTAACTCCGATTGTAGCGAAACCAGTTTTGGAAGACGCTGCACCTGTTGAGACTGCTCCAAAGGCAAAAGCTCCTAAAAAAGCTAAAGCTGCGGAAGCTGCCGCTGATACTGAAGCAGAAGCTTCACCGGCAGAATAATAAGATTTATTTATAAAATTTAAAGAAGCCCTGTTATTAATAGCAGGGCTTTTTTGTTGAAGAAAGATGTCGTGTCGTGTCGACGCTTTGTTTTTTTGGTGTTTGTGTTGGTAGCAAAGAAATCATACTCAAGAGATTTATTCATGAGCTGTTATTTGTTTTTAGAATTCATGCTTGCTTCGCAGGTCTCTCTGGGCTCGAAATGACAAAGTGCTTTAGATTACGGGGAGTTAAGAGTATTAAATTTTCGGCTAATGCCGGTGTTTCTTGAATTTAAACCCTTCTCTCCTCCAAGAGAGGGAGAGGGTGTTTAGATGAGAGTGTTGGAAGGAGAGGCTCCTAGTTCTCCCTTATTAACAATTGTTCGGCGAACACCCGTAAAACCTTTTTCTTGTCTGCATCTGCCTGGATTTTTTCAAGAGCTGAAAGGGCTTTCTCTGCGAATGTATTCATTTCATGTTCTGCAAGCTGCCGGATTCCGAGACGATTATAGACGTCTGTAACTGCTTTAACTTTAACTTCTGAGTCTGCATTCTCTTCATTTAGCCAGTAATTTAGTTCTTCTTTATCTAAGTCATCTGCAAGCTCAATCGCCTTAATCAAAAGAAAAGTCTTTTTATTGGCAATTATATCGCCACCCACTTGTTTGCCGAATTTTTCCGGATCGCCATATACATCAAGAATATCGTCCTGCAATTGAAATGCCAGGCCAAGGTTTTCTCCGAATTTATACAGGGTTTCAGCGTCTTCTGAATCTGCTTTACCAATAAGAGCTCCGATTTTTAGGCTTCCGGCAAGCAGAACTGCCGTTTTAAGCCGGATCATCTCGATGTACTCATTAATGCTCACTTCTCCCAGCGATTCAAAATTCATATCAATCTGCTGACCTTCGCACACACCTGTTGCCGTTTGGGAAAATATACTGAGTACTTCACGGAGGATATCGTCGTCCACATTCATCATTAACTGATAGGCTTCAACCAGCATCACATCTCCCGAAAGTATGGCAATACTTTCGTTCCATTTTTCGTGTACGGTTGAATTGCCACGGCGAAGAGGAGCTTTGTCCATTATGTCGTCGTGCATTAGCGTGAAGTTATGAAACAGCTCTATTCCTACTGCTGGTTTTAAAGCTTTAATTATACTGCCGTCGAACAAATCACAAGCCATAAGTAATAGGGCGGGACGCATACGCTTTCCACCCAGAGCCATGATATAGCGGATAGGTTCGTAAAGTTCTAAAGGATTATCGGAGTATTGCTTCTCTGCAATTTCTTTGTTGATTAAATCCTGGAGCTGGGAAATAGAATACATATTTAATTATTTTTCCGTCGGTTGCAAAGGTAGTTGTTTAGGCACAAAGGGTCAAAGGATCCAAGCTGGTTGCTTAACTGATCTTTGTCCTTTCTGACTGTAATTTCACTAAGGCTTAAAAGCCCCAGTCCTTATCCACTTTACTCGCCCCATCCTGTACCAGGGCAAAATCAATCTGTCTTTTGCTCAGATCGACTTTTTTTACCAAAATTTTCACTTCATCACCCAGCTGATATTTTTTCTTTTTCCGCTGACCAATTATACAATAGTTTTTCTCATCAAGAACATAAAAATCGTCAGAAATGTCTCTCAATCGAATCATTCCCTCACATTTATTTTCGATAATTTCTACATACATACCCCACTCGGTAACGCCGGAGATAAGTCCGTCATACTCCCGGCCAATATTGTCTTCAAGGTATTCTGCTTGTTTGTATTTTACCGAAGCCCGTTCTGCATCAGCGGCCTTTTTCTCCATCTGGGATGTGTAAATGGCTCTTTTTTCGTAATCCTCCTCGCTGACAGATTTTCCACCATCTAAATAATGTTCCAGTAAACGGTGAACCATTACGTCGGGATAACGACGAATAGGGGAAGTAAAATGGGTGTAATGGTCGAACGCTAATCCGTAATGACTTGATTTTTTGGTGGTATAAATTGCTTTTGCCATTGACCGGATGGCTAGCTGCGTCAACACGTTCTGCTCTTTTTTTCCTTCAACATCTTCCATCAGATGGTTTAAGGAGCGAGCAATTTCTTTATCGTTTTTGGTGTTGATTTTATATCCAAACCGAATAGCAAAGTTGGCAAAATTTAAAAGCGCCTCTTCCTTCGGCGAATCGTGCGCCCGGTAGACAAAGGTGTATTTATTCTTTCCTTTACCTTTTTTTGCGATAAATTCAGCCACTTTCCTGTTTGCCAGAAGCATATAATCTTCGATCAGTTTATGTGCATCTTTTCTTTCTTTTACATAAACTCCAACAGGTTTTCCTGCATCGTCCAATTTGAATTTTACTTCTGTGGATTCAAAGCTTATAGCGCCCTCTTTGAACTTCTTTTCACGAAGTTTATGCGCCAGTTCATTCAAAATCTTCATTTCCTCATACAATTCTTTTGAATTTCCCTCGATTATTTCCTGGGCTTCTTCGTATGAAAATCTCCTGTCAGAATGGATTACTGTTTTTCCGAACCACTGGTTAATTACATTGGCGTTATGATCTAATTCAAATACTGCAGCAAAACATAATTTATCTTCTTTAGGGCGCAGAGAGCATAAACCGTTAGATAGTCTTTCAGGAAGCATCGGAATAACGCGATCTACCAGATAAACGGATGTTCCCCGTTCATAACCCTCCTTATCCAGAGCTGAGTCGGGTAACACGTAATGCGAGACATCAGCGATGTGGACCCCGATTTCATAATTGCCATTTTCTAAAACGTGAAAAGAAATCGCATCGTCAAAATCTTTCGCGTCAAAAGGATCTATTGTGAATGTAAGTATGTTTCTGAAGTCCCTTCTTTTCTTTATTTCATCATCGGTGATTACATCTGAAATCTCATTCGCCTCTTTTTCAACTTCATCAGGGAATTGGAGAGGGAAGCCATATTCGGCGAGTATGGCGTTCATTTCTGTATTGTTTTCACCTTGTTTTCCTAAAACACGGGTGATAATACCTACAGGATTTTTAGCATCTTCGGGCCATTCAGTTATTTTTGCAATTGCTTTCTCGCCATGTTGTGCCCCGTTTAAATCCTGTAAAGGGATAAAGATGTCGTGCACCATCTTTTTGTCATCAGGAATAAAAAATGCAAAGCGCTCGGATATTTTTAAGATACCTGTAAACTCCATTTTTGCACGTTCAAGGATTTCTACAACTTCACCTTCCTTTCGTTTGCCTGAACTTTTTGCATACACATACACCTTAACCTTATCGTTGTGCAATGCAGTTTTAAGCTTTCTTGGAGCTACATAAATATCATTTTCAAACTCATCATCAGGAATAATAAAACCGGAACCATCAGTAGTAATAGCTACTGTTCCGGTTAAGAAAGTTTTTAGTTCACGTAGCTGAAATTTTCCTTTTTCAACTTCATTGAAAGTTCCTTTAAAGCTTTCATCTTCTAACACCTCAAGAATTATTTGTCTTGATTCATTATCATGAAGATTTAGCTTTGAAGCTATTTGCTTATAGTTTAAGGGTTTGTTGCCACCTTTTTCAATTATATCTTGTATCAGCTGTGTAAATACCAGCTTTATATGTGATTTTTTTTTTGCCATCAATAAATGTCGAATGTTGTAAGTATAACAGATTATTAGGAGAATTGCTTCATTCCACAAAGGAAATGTGTTTTTCTTGAATTAACGGAAGGTTTTTAAACTTCATTAATAATTGCGCGGTAGTTAGTACATCTTTCTGGCAATATGTTTTAATGCGCTTCAAATCACGTTCTTTCCAGTAAACCCGATGAACATCGCTTCCTGACATATCATCTTTCGGAGTAGGGATATTAAATATTGCGGCAAGCAAGTTTAGCGAAGTAAAACTTTTATAGTCGCCAAATTTCCATAGGTCCATGGTATCTATATGGTTAATTTCCCAAGGCTTTTTTCCGCTGATGCGAAGTTGTTCGGGAATACAGAGCTGGTTTATCAAGGTTCTCCGACATATATAAGGAAAGTCAAATTCTTTACCATTATGGGCGCAAAGAGTTAAAGAACTTTGTTGTTTATTTAAGAGAGTGATGAAGTCAGTCAATAATTTGCATTCGTCATCGCCATAAAAAGATTTAATTCTTAGTCCTGTGGCGTCATTTTCTTTGGTGAAAATGCCGACGGAAATACAAATTATTTTGCCAAACTCGGCAAATATCCCGGCCCGGGGATAATGCTCAGCAGCGGTTTCGTCTTTGCGTTGGTGTCGGGTTTTTTGATCCCATAGTTCTTTGAAGTGTTCTGGGACCTCCTCGAAGTTTGGATATTGAGGTGCTGTCTCAATATCGAGAACAAGTAATTGTGACAGGTCGATGTGTTCAAGCATAGGTTGATTTATTTTTTTTCAATTATAGTAAATGATTGTTGAATGCGGTTTCCATCTCTGTCGATCAATGTTATTGAATGTTTTCCGGGAGCGGGATTAAGAGCGAGTTGATGGACTTCATGTGTTTGGCCGACAAATTTATTATCCAGGTGCCAGAATATTACTTTATCGTTTCTGCTATGGGCAGCATTAAATATCATCTGTCCCCGCTGTCCGTCTAGTTCTAATGGGATGTAAATCTTCGCATTGTTTTTCGGGTAAATTAATTCCATTGCTACACCTGTATTGTTTTCGTCGCAACCGGGGCGAAAAGGAGGTAAGGAGCGATAGCTGTAGTTTTTGGTTTTGTAATAATATTCCATTGCTGGAGGAAGCACAAACCAACTTTTATGGATCATCGACGATGGATCGTCGCAATCAGAATTAACCTGCCACTTCTCTGTATTATCAAGATGAACCAATTTATGGTATGGGCAAGCCGGAGCTTTCAAACACGATAAAGGCATCTGCAGCGGCTTAGAAGATGCACACCAATCCGACGCTCTAAATCCGCTTTCTGTACAAACATTCATTTCAGCAAGCTCTCCGGAAGGAGTTTTGAACCAGCCGTTTCTTGATTTTGGTAATAATCTGAAAATATCAAACAAAATTGGTGCTGCGGCATCAATGCCCGTCAATCCGGGCCGACCTTCACCATCTGCATTTCCGGCCCAAACAACAACAACGTAATCTGGTGTAAGTCCGATTGCCCAGCCATCGCGAAAGCCAAAGCTGGTGCCTGTTTTCCAGGCTATTTTTTGAGAGGACGAAAACTGCCGCCAAAGATTTTCTTCGCCGGGTCGCATTAGCTCATTCATTGCATCGAATGTATAATAAATAGCTGCCGCGTTCAGCTTGCCGTTTTTTTCATTCACTTTTTCATTGTCTTTGTTTTCACGTAAGAGATAGCTTGGCATATACCAGTCTGCTTCGGAATATTTCCCTTTTTCTGTGTATTGATTAAGGCTCCGCGCCATGCTTGCATAAGTTCCGCCTAATTGCCACATCGTATTTTCACAGCCGCCGAGTATTAATGATAGCCCGTAAAAGTCGGCGGGATTGGTTAAGGTGGTGATTCCAGTATTTTTTAAAAAATTATGAAATTTTTCATAGCGGTATTGCTGAAGCATTTTAACTGCCGGCACATTCAGCGAACGTGCAAGAGCTTTTGAGGCAGGAACAGCGCCGTCATAGCCCAAGTCGTAATTGTTAGGCTGGTAGCCCGCTATTTGCGTAGGGATATCAGCAATTAAACTATGGGGGAGAATCATTCCTTCGTTTAACATTGCCGCATATAATAGGGGCTTTAATGTACTTCCGGGACTGCGAGGCCCTTGTATCATATCTACATGGCTTTCGAGTTCCGCACTTTCTGGCCGGTAAATATTTCCAACATAGGCAAGAGCCTGACCGCTTTCGACATCCAAAATTAAAGCGGCGCAATTATTAATATCATTTGCCGCGAGTCTTCTGTGATGAATGTCCAGAATGTTGCTGACCCTGACTTGCAGACTCGCGTGAATACTGCTTCTGATACGGGTGTGTTTATTCTTGCCTTTCGTAAAATCATTTTTAATCAGACCCAAAAGATGAGGCGCCGATTGCGGTAAGGGATAAGGTTTATCTGGTACGGGCTCAAGTTTTGCCAATTCCGCTTCAGAAGCATCAATTATGTTCTCTTTTACCAGGATATCAATAAGCTTATCACGCTTTTTAAGTAAGAGCTCAGAATTTTTTCCCGGATGAACAAGGGAAGGGGAATTGGGAAGTATGGCAAGCGAAGCCATTTCTCCCCATGAAAGTTCAGCCGGACCTCGTCCAAAATAGCGCCAGGCTGCTGCATCCAGTCCAACAACGTTCCTCCCGAAAGGAGCGTTCGCGGAATAGATGGCAATAATCTCGTGTTTCGATGTTGTAAGTTCGAGTCGCAGCGCCCGTATACCTTCTATGCATTTATTTAAAAAGGTTCTGTTGTTTCTGGTCGCGAGTCGGATGATTTGCATCGTGATTGTACTGCCCCCGCTAACTATCTCTCCTTTTTCGAGATTAAGCTTCATAGCTCGCACAAGTGCCAGGATATCAACTCCCGGATGGCTGTAAAATCGTTTATCTTCAAATGCAACAATACATTTTGCGAATTTATCGGGGACAGAGCCGGATGCGGGAAATCGCCATTGCCCATCCTGAGCGATAGACGCACCGAGAAGTGTGCCTTCGCGACTCTCTAATACAAAAGAAGTTGGGTTATTAAATAAAACCTCAGGTAAACAAAACCAAAAAGCGAAACATACCGCAACTCCTGAAACAATGAATAGTTTATACCAGGGGCTCATGGATTTCATCTTACTTATCAGGTCGCTTTTAAATTTCATTATCAAATCTATCGGCCGGATTTTTCGGCCTGCTTTTATCCAGTTTTGCAGTCGAATCTATTGTTTGCTCGCATTAACTAAGGGAAGTATCGCATTAACTACTTCAATCCATTTCCCTTCGGTAGAAGCACTTATACTTCCGTCGTACATTGCCTGACACTGAGATGGTGGTAAGTAAAATCTACCAACATACGAGGCGTTAAGCAGGACGAAATAAGTCGCCTCTTTATCGGGTTGCAAACTAAAATAGGTATTTACTCGATCATCCCGGATGTCGCGATAATCTGATGGAGAGGGCCTGAACGCCTCATCGTTTTCCATTAGTCGGGTATTGATGATTTCCCATCCGGAAGGAAATAACTGCGTTAGTGCCAGATTATCATATCTGCCTCGCTTTCCCGGGTTTCTGACATTTACCTGCGCAACAAAGTCTGTGCCCTGTACTAGTTTTTCCGGATTCAGCAATTCACCATTAAGTGAGAAATAGCCAATTCTCATAGATAAAATATTCGGATTGTTCTCTTCTTCAATCTTTTGACCAATAGCCGGTTTTCCTTCATTAATTAAACGTATAAATAAGGTATTGGTACCCTTGTTTGTTAATGAGGCTACGTTATTACCAAGCAGCTTCACAGGTAATTGCATGATGTATGAATTAACATTAACAGATGAAGCGTTGTTGTTAATGCGGTAGCTGACCTGGATTCTCTTACCTGAAGTATTGGCCGCGCAATATTTAGAAATTGCGATCAGCGAATAAGCCGTGGTTTGTGTGCTATACCAGTTTTCCTGCGAAAGTTTTGCAGAAATGGTTCTGACAAGTTGGTTGGCTGCCTGATGCTGACCAAGTAAGGTTAAAGTTTCCAAAATCATCGCCTGGTCGCGCAGATCGGAGCCAAATGTGCCCGAGGACTGCTTATATTCTTTAACTGTTAAGGGTAGATTTTTGATCAGCTGTAGAGCTGCTTCAGGTTGGCCTGCCAGTCGATATGCAGCTGCTAATCTCCATTTTGCGGCAGGAGAGAGGTACTTAAATTCTTTTAGCCTGTTCATTGCACCAAGTTCCGCCGCTTTAGATAAAGCCAACAGATAAAGCCGATAGGCTTGCAACAGATCTCCTCCATAGAAATTTGTAGTCGAGGGTGTCCAGGAAACTGCTTTTGTTTTCTGGAATTGTTTCCACTGAGAAACGAACCCGACAGGTAATGTAAAGCCCTTAGCTTCTGCCTCGAGCATAAAATGACCAGCGTAGTTTGTGCTCCATTCATCGGCTTCGCCGGCACCCGGCCAGTACGACATGCTGCCATCGGGCAACTGAAAGCCTTTCAGTCGATCGATGGCAGTTTTGATATTTCGTTCCGACATTGCTTGTCTGCCCGCTGATAAATCCATCAGCGTTGATAAATACAATTGAGGGAAGGCCGAAGATGTGGTTTGTTCAACACAGCCATGGGGGTACTGTAAAAGGTAGTTTAATCGTTTTTCAAGATTGATAGGAGGGATAGAAGAAATTTCCAGCAGCGCTTTACTTGTTCCGGTTGTTCCAAAAGCCTTAAACGGCATCGACAGAGACGATCCTGCTGTGAGCGTTTTTTCAAGCACTTTCGTGATTAAAGGGCTTGGATTGCGAACATCCAGCTCAATATCGTGTACAGCTGTCTCCCGACCGCTTCGGGCAATTACTTTTAATCTGGCAATCCCGGAAAAGTCTTTTGTAACCAGATCCAAATAGTGCATCTGGTCGCCGGGTTTAGCAAAGGAAATTCTTTTCCGCTGCCCAGAGGGATACGTAAAAGCATTGGAGTTTATTTCGATGGTAACATCTTTTATCCCTTTGGCCATTGCAAAAACTGTTACAGGCAGGCGCAATTGCTCTCCGGGGCTTAATACCCTTGGCATTGTAGCCAATACCATTAATGGCTTTTTTACCTTGACAGCTTTTTCAGCGGTTCCGTAAGCACCATTTTCTCCTGCAATGACCATGACCTTTACAGAACCTACGTATTGAGGAAGTTTAAACTTGTGCGTTTGCTTGTTTCCGTTTGAGGTAAAAGGCCCAAGGTATTTCACAACCGGTTTAAATCTGTTTGCGGTTGGGTTTTTCCCGCCCTTTCCCGATTGTCTGTCGCCGCCGATACTTAAAATTCGTTGCAATTCGCCTCCATAAGCACCAATTACGTAATCGAAAAGATCCCATGTTTTAACGCCGAGACTTTCTCTGGCATAGAATGAGGCGTGAGGATTCGGGGTTTCGAAGTTGCTTATGTCCAGTAAGCCTTCATCCACAATTGCAATGCTGTAAGTCATTTGCTTGCCTGAAGCTTCAGAGACTGTGACAGAAGTTTCAGTTTCCGGTTTTATTTCATTTGCCATGGAGATAAGCGGCCTCAAAACCGTGGATGGATCTTCCACTTCAATTGGGATCACTCCATACATTCGGATCGGGAGGTCGTTTACTGTTTGCGAATGTGGTTGAAGTAATGTGACATTTACAAACACATTGGGTGTCATTTCTTTATCTACCCTGAATCTGAATAGCGTCTGTCCTTTTTTTGCCTCGAACCAAAACGTTTTTAAAACCCTGCTTCCGTTTTCTATGCTTATTAAGCCACGACCTGCATTTGAAGCCGGTATAGTAAGAATGGCCTCTTCACCCACCTTGTATTTTTCTTTGTTTGATGTGAATGAAAGCATTACCGCCTCAGACGGATTTTCATTTTGCAGCCTGTCGTCCCAGTTCGGCCAGTCAATGTAAACGAATTTACCGGTAGAATGCCCTGTTTCCAAATCTCGTACCCTGATGAGATAACGGCCCCATTCTGGTTGGTTTATTCGCAGGTTCCATCTTCCTTTGCCGTTGTTAAGCTGAAGAGTACTTGTACTGATCAGTTTGTTATATTCATCCTGTGTGAAATTGCTGACTGAGTTTTCCTCTTCGTCCCACCACCAGCGCCATTTAACTTTGTATAATTCGATTTCTACCTTTCTGTTTCCAGATTGTAATCTGCCGCTCGGATCGACATTAACTATTTCAATTAAATGATTGACATCGGTAACCAGCATTCCCGAGTTTCGAGCTCCTTCGGGAGTTTTAATGCCAACGTATCCGCTATATGGATGGTAAGGCATGGAAACCTGGTTGATGCTGAAATTACCGCCCGGCTCAAATACTTTTACCAGGAAATTGGCATTTAAAATCCCCGGTGCCTGCTGTTCAAGATTTATGTTTGCATCAATGTTTGTAATTCCATTTTCATCCAGTTTGCCATCGAATACATTTTGTAGCTGAGAACCGAACTGACGGATAGGGTCGTCAAAGCTATACTGTTCAAAATTCCGGAAAGTGGTTTTTCCCGAAGATAAGAATGCATCAACCTTCGCTTTCAGGTTTTTGGCGACACCGCCGAACAGCCATTCTGCTTTCAATAAACCTTTAATGTCTTCATCTTTAGTTAATTGTGTTCTTTTTTTAAATGAAAGGTTTATTTTAAGTCTGTTGGGCATAATAGTCTCGATGCGAATCCTTTTCTCGAATCGGGCTCCGCCTGCTTTTACCTTTGCCGTCCAGTTTCCTGTCGGTGAGGTGCTCTCTGTCAGGGTTTTAAACGTGTAAAATCCATTTAGCGATTTTGTCTCGGTCGTTCTTTTGAAAAGTTGTCCCTGAGGAGTATACAGTTCAAAATCAACAGGGTGGTTTTTGGGTAATTTGTTTTGTTTATCATCTAAAATGAAGGTAAGAAATATGGAATCTCCCGGTCGCCATACTCCACGTTCTCCGTAAATAAACCCTTTGATTCCTTTTTGAACCACGGAACCACCTACGTTAAAGCGACTTAACGGCAAGGACCCCGCATCGTCAAGCTTCAAATAACCACGTTCATTTCCTTTTTTAGCAATCAGTAAATAGGGTTTTCGTGGCAGCTGTATCTCAACCATCCCGTCGGCTCCTGATTTGGACCGGCCTATTATCTGTTTTTGAAAGTCAAGCAGTTCCAGTTCAACGTCCACCATCGGCTCTGCTGATAAAATGTCTGTTACGGCAATAGTAAGGTTATTATTGTTTCCTTGTTTGGCAATCAAGCCAATGTTCGATGCGAGTACATTGCGCGAAGCCCATCTCTCTTTGTTATAATAGGAGCTGCTGCAGGGATCCTTCCGTTCATTCCAGTTGTATCCATAGGGGTAGTAATTGTCGTATCGCGACCAAAATTCATCGTCTTCATCAATTCCGGTAGGGGTGCCTTCATCGTATTCGTCTTCATTGTCTTCATTCTCGTTTTTTTCATCCGAAGGCTTGGATTTGCAGGAATAGACTGAATAAGAAGGGCGGTACCCAATGGTAATTCGATAAATGGCTCCAGGTTCGGTTCGGATAAGCTTATCTATATCCAACATAAAGCGATTTTTTTTATGCAGGTTGAGGCTTCTATCAGCGTTAAGTTTAATTGTTAGTTGTTTTACCGGCTTTGCAACCTGTCTGAGCTGATTTTCGCCGTCCAGTTTATTCTGCTGCAGATATTGGGGAATGTTATTTCCATAGATTTTAATTATTGATACATCTACGGCATTCAGGTTAACAGCTTCAAACGGCATCATTAACCGCCCCGAATGAGGGAGTATAACACCCTGGCCC
The DNA here is from genome assembly GCA_946887045.1 of uncultured Sphingobacteriaceae bacterium. Next base: position 19,050 of record CAMPKC010000065.1, read on the forward strand.
GGTATTGACACGGATGGTTCGGTATTCTGAAACGTCACGCTTCCGCTGAAGGACACCGGGAGCTTTTTTCCTTCAAAATTCTCTATACCTTCATTAACAAAAATTGTATGATGGCCATCTAAACCTGCAGATGGATAGAGCTTTATTTCATTACCATTTATAGCGTATGCCGGCATTTCAGATTCGCTGATTCCCAGTAAACCGTTTAATTCCTGGCCAATTCGAATTGGGTCTGAAAACAGAACTGATACGTATTGTTCTTCGCCCTGAATAACCTTTAAACTTAAGACCTTGAAGTCGTTGACTGCCGGAACTTCTACTTCTTCTGTACCTTTTCCATCAATGTTCAAGGGCTTCCCATCGTAATTAATAATAAGATTTTTATCGTTTTTATAACGCTGAATGTTCTCTATAATAAATGTATGATTACGGGTTTCCAGGTTATGTGTCCAGCTTATTTTTGTATTCGTATCATAATTTACCGCAAGTAATTTTTCAATTAGAGCAGTCTCTTCAATATCTGCCGTAGTAATCGACCCTGTCAACTTCATCTTCTCCGAAGCATTATTAGACATAGATCGCAAGCCTGCAAAATCAATAGAGAAGTCTGGTTTTATGGTTTCGAAATCGAACCTGAATGTTTTTAGGTTTGGCGGAACCTCCATCAACTGAGATAGGTCGATAGATGCAGTATAAATTTTTGCTGGTTCTAAGTTCGCATCTGGCCTGAATTCGATGGTTCTTGAGTCGGCCCAAAAAGCTTTACCTTTTATTTCCGGCGAAAAGTGGAACAGTTTCTCTTCAATTGCTTCATTTTGAGTGTGAAGCTTCTGAACATCAGCAGACAAACGTATTTGAATTCGGCTTTGTCTTGAAATAATTCCGGTGGTATAGCTTTCTACATAGCTGCTGTATAGCTCGTAATTGTTCTGATGTCTGACTTCAACAGACTTGTGCTTATAAACAGATAGAATGGCTAAAGCAAGTAAGGTGCAAAGAATCAGATTCTTTGCGTTTTTTTGTAGAAAGTTTTCAGGAAGCATAAGGCTACGATTGCGCCTGAAAGTACAGAATTTTTCATAAACGAAAAATATTATCCAATCATTACTCCAACTTTATTCAGAACCGGGATTCTGATAAAGTTGGATTCAATAATACTTTCGGGAAGGAAGATGAACTTTTTATCATAGATATTTCCGTCGATATAATAGCTTAACCAATATTCGTTTGTCAAGCCAAATACCTGCTCGTCAATAGCTTCAATTTTTGCGTAATCTTTCGCTGCCAAATCACCGATAGAATGTCGTAAAATAGATGTTTTAACTTCTTCTCCGTCTTTTAATCCGTACCCCTTAGAGCTTACTAAAACAGTTTCGATGGGCCGTTCCTTGAGGTTGATAAGGTAAACACTCCAGTCTTTCGCCTCGGGGGTTGCATTCTCTAAAACCACCGCTACCGCGATATCTTCAACTATATTTTCCGGGAGATCTTTTTTCATGAACTCAATACTGTTTAGCATCTATGCAGAGCAAGCTATTATTTCTTTTTAACCGCTGCTTTTTTGCTTTTGTTTTTTGCTTTCTTCTCAAATGCATCAGGAATTTGTTCTGTGATCAATTTCTTTACATCTTCAAGAGACAGTACAGCCAGTTCCTCAGGAGTATATTTTTGATTGGTTTCCGGATTCTTGCCGAGCTTTAACATTTGTTTTCCGAAGCGGATAAATGGTCCCCATCGACCGTTCTCAATGGCGATTTTCTCGTCTTCCCAATTTTGAATAAACCTGTTGGATTCTTTCTCCAGCTTTTTATCCACCAGTTCTTCAATTTCAGCTTGACTAAGATTATCGAAATTATAACGTGCCGGTATGTTTATGAAAAGGTCGTTCCATTTAATAAAAGGTCCGAACCTGCCTTTTCCCTTCGTAACAGGATGGCCCTTATATTCTGCAACAGGCGCATCGATAGCAATTTTCTCTTTGATAATTTCAATTGCCCGCTCTTGGGTAACAGAAAGGGGATCCTCGTTTTTGGGTAATGAAATAAAAGCTTCGCCCCATTTTACATAAGGCCCGAAACGCCCAACGCCGATAATTACTTCTTTTCCTTCATAATCAGCCAGTTTTAAGGGGAGTTTGAAAAGTTCAAGAGCTTCTTCAAGAGTAATAGAAGATACCGACTGCGCTTTCAACAAACTTGCGTATTGTGGTTTTTCTTCGCTGTCGACTTCGCCGATCTGAACCAATGGTCCGAACTTTCCAACTTTTGTATACACATTTTTTCCGCTTACAGGATCAACACCCAATAAACGTTCTCCGCTAGCCCTATCAGCATGCTGAAGAGTGTTTTCAACCTCGATATGGAATGGGTTGTAGAAGGACCTGATCATTTCGGTCCATTCTTTTAATCCGTGGGCAATTTCATCGAATTCTTTTTCTACAGAAGCTGTAAAATTAAAATCAACAATACCCTTAAAGTGTTGAACCAGAAAGTCGTTCACCACCGCCCCAATGTCTGTAGGGAAGAGCTTTGACTTTTCTGCACCAGTTATTTCAGCCCTGGTTTCTTTTTTAATAGCTCCGTTTGCGAGAGTGAAAACACAGAAGTTTCTGGTTTTACCATCCCGGTCTTCTTTTACTACGTAGCCCCGGTTTTGAATAGTAGAAATTGTAGGAGCGTAAGTAGACGGACGACCTATTCCAAGTTCTTCAAGTTTCTTAACCAAACTGGCCTCTGTATATCGTGCCGGAGGTCTGCTAAAGCGTTCGGTTGCTTTTATTTCCTGAGCTTGCAGGCTCTGACCCTTGCTTAAAGGGGGAAGAATGGCATTGTCTGTTTCCGCTCCATCCAAATGTAGTTCAGTCTCTTCGTCCGTAGACTCCATATAAACCTTCAGGAATCCATCGAATTTCATAACCTCACCGTTTGCTACAAAGTTCTCTTTTCTGGTTGATATGTCGATTTTAGCAGTGGTTTTTTCGAACTGAGCTTCGCTCATCTGAGAAGCAATAGCGCGTTTCCAGATTAATTCATAAAGCCTGGTTTCTGAAGCATCGCCATTGATGGTATGTTGTTCAAAATAAGTAGGCCGGATTGCTTCGTGAGCTTCCTGAGCGCCTGCAGATTTGGTTTTAAATGTTCTTTGCTGATAATATTTTGTTCCATAGGCCGAATTAATTTCCGCTGCTGCGGCATTTAAAGCAGTCTCTGATAAGTTTACCGAATCGGTACGCATATAGGTGATCTTTCCCGATTCGTAAAGCTTTTGTGCTACCGTCATCGTTCTCGAAACCGAAAATCCCAGCTTTCTGCTAGCCTCTTGCTGTAAAGTGGAGGTTGTAAACGGAGGGGCCGGGTTGCGTTTAGTAGGCCGTGTTTCTAAGCTTGATATGGTATAGGACGCGTTGATACAGTCTTCTAAAAACATGGTTGCCTCAGCTTCGGTATCATAACGTTCGGGTAATTCTGCTCTGAACAGTTCTTTTGCCTTGCCTGTAGAGAAAATGGCTATGATTTTATAAGCAGCAGTACTTTGGAAACTAGTGATCTCGCGTTCTCGATCCACGATAAGTCGCACTGCAACGGATTGTACTCGTCCGGCAGATAGGGAAGGCTTAACTTTTTTCCATAAAACCGGAGAAAGCTCGAAACCTACTAAGCGATCTAAAACGCGTCGCGCTTGTTGAGCATGAACCAGATTATAATCGATTTTTCGAGGGGTATCAATTGCTTTTAAAATAGCAGGTTTTGTGATTTCGTGAAAAACAATGCGTTTTGTACTGTCCTCCTTTAATCCTAACGTTTCATAAAGGTGCCATGAAATAGCTTCTCCCTCGCGGTCCTCATCCGATGCTAACCAAACCATTTCGGCTTCTTTTGCGAGTTTCCTTAGTTCGGTAACGACAGCTTTTTTATCTGCAGGAACTTCGTACTTCTGGTCGAAATTGTTGTTTACATCGATCGCATCGTCGGTTTTAACCAAATCGCGAATGTGACCATAGCTTGATTTTACAAGGAAATCTTTTCCTAAATATCCTTCTATTGTCTTTGCTTTTGCGGGTGATTCAACTATGAGTAGATTTTTTGCCATTCAAGAACCTTTTTCTGCAAATAAAGACATTAAAAGAAGGAATGCAAAATTCATTTGCCTTATGATTAAATTAAAGCACGTGTTGGATCAAAATGTTTTTGTGGGTAATGGATTGATTATGTTTATGTTATTGTTGAGATCAGGTCGGCTAAATCAAAAATCCGCCTCCTAATAAATCGTTGCCTTCGTAAAACACAGCAGACTGACCAGGGGCTATTCCGCTAACAGAATGATGAAAATCTACTTTCATGTGCTCGCCTTCCTGTACAATTGAGCTTAATGTTCCCGAATCTTTATAGCGAATCTTCGTAATCGCTTCCATCGGCTCAAGAATGGTTTCATATTTGATAAGATTCAGTCCTCTTACCAGAGCGGTAGATCGTTCCAGCTCATCAGCAGTGCCGAGCACAACGGTATTTATTGCGGGCATTATCTCTGTGACAAACATGGGGTGCCCCAAAGCAATTCCCAAGCCCTTTCGTTGGCCTATAGTATAAAATGGATAGCCTTTATGTTGCCCAACAACGGTGCCATCTGTTAATATAAAGTTTCCGGGACCAACACGTTCATCCAGATCCTCCACCCGGTTTCTTAAAAATGCTCTGTAGTCATTATCGGGTACGAAGCAGATTTCATAACTTTCACTCTTTTTGGCAAGTTCTGCCTGGCCCATATCCAAAGCCATTTGGCGTATTTCGGCTTTCGCGAAGCTGCCCAACGGGAACTTAGTTCTTGCAAGATTCTCTTGTGATACCCCCCAAAGAACATAGGACTGATCCTTGTTTTCGTCTTTGCCTTTTGAGATTACATAACGACCATTATCGTGCTGGCGAATATTTGCATAATGCCCGGTAGCAATGAATTCGCAATCGAGTTTATTGGCACGTTTCAGGAGCGCATCCCATTTGATGTGAGTGTTGCACAATACGCAAGGGTTAGGGGTGCGACCAGCAAGGTACTCGTCTACGAAATTATCGATTACAAAATCTCCAAACTCATTTCTGATATCGAGGATATAGTGGGGGAAGCCGTAACCAACTGCAAGGGCACGGGCGTCGTTAATCGAATCGAGACTGCAGCATCCAGTCTCTTTTGAGGAGCTTCCCGAAGAAGCATAGTCCCATGTTTTCATGGTTAACCCGATTACCTCGTATCCCTGTTCATGCAGCATCACTGCGGCCACCGAGCTATCAACTCCACCACTCATTGCTACTAAAATTCTTCCGTGCTTGCTCATCTTTAAAGGGTACAAAGATAGGCTTTATTTGAGATAGTAAAGCGTTGAAAGGGTCAGAAACTTGTAATAATGGAGTGCTAAAACTAATGTTTTTCTGCTTAACTTTAAGTTAATTAGTCTTTTAAATCAGCTATTTATGCGTTGTTATATGATTTAAGAGTTTATCTTATGGATTTGCTGTCTAACATGAAAGCGCATTGGCGCGCATTACAATCTGCTACCTGGATTATTTAGAAATCCTGACATGAACCATCGGCTTACCCACCTGGCAAATGCTGGATGTTACAGTTGATATTGATATACGATGATTACAATGCGAGCTGGACTAAATGGATTCAAAAATTTCTCAGAAGATCTGCGAAAAAACCTTATTGGGGCTTTTAGCCTGGATGGGATTGTGGGTTGATCGTGACCTGTGTTTCAATTTGAAAGCTTCAGCTGATTTTTTTAAAAGGATTGAAATCTCTATTTACTGAGTACAAGGATTTTGGGGCACCTGGCTCATCTCTTAGCGAAGCAGCTTATACGAAACTTGGTTATGATGGGATGATTATCCGTTCGGTGCCGGGAAATACACTAAGTGTTATTATTTAGTAATACTTCATATGTTTTGTGTAATTAATTCTAAGTAAGATTTTTATATTAGAAATTTTTTTGGTTTGTTCAGATGATCAGCGTCAATCTGATATCTGAATTGATTTGATTTTTTACTATTGTCGGTCAACGACAAACGCTTTTTTGCTGACAGCAGGTATCTGCAAGATTGTTATTGCGCGGCGTATTTCGCGTGCGGCAGAGCAACAACTATTCACTTTCATTAAAGTATGGCTATGCCGGTGTGTTTGAATTTCAATAGAAGGATCAAGAAAGTTATAGATGCAGGCTAGCCGATTGCGTGAAAATAATCTACTATTAAGGTTG